>NZ_JACKSH010000119.1 GCF_025821625.1 Mycolicibacterium pyrenivorans | reverse complement strand
TCCCGGCTCGAGTTGGGTTAGCAACATCGAGTCTGGGCACCCTCTGCCTCAAATCACACGCGCCACACCAGCCACACCCTTGGAATCACTCATCTAGGCTTTTGCGGAGCAGTGTCGGTGATCGCTGTGACGTCGTCCCAGGTCGCTGTGTCGATGCGGAAAAGCTCGGTGTTCTCGATCCCGGTAGGAGTCAATCGAAAGTAGCCACGTCCGCGGGCGATAATCACAGCCAGGCCCATTACGGCAAAGATGAACAGTGCTAATAGGAGAATCGGTTCGCGAGCACGATCCACCGAAGAAAAGGGAAGCTCGTCACCCTCGCGGTTACGGAACAATAGGGTGAAACCGGATGCAAGGAAGCTGCACCCGATGAGCCAGGGCGCGAGCGGATCCGGGCGGAACGTGACACCGGACTGCTCGATGGCGCCAACGCGTTGCTCCGATCGGAGCCAGCCGACGGCGATGCCGGCGAGCATGCCAAGAAAGAACATTGCCCAACCGCCGGCAACGACGGCGGCGAGGAAGTCGTTGCGGCTGATGGCAATTGCTATCAGAACGAGGCCTTGAATGGCGCCGCCGATGAATATCAGAAGGCCAAAGGTTGTGAGCCAAACTCGTCGCTTCCAGTTCGAAGGAGCAGGCAGTTTCTCTACTGACAAAATCGCTCCCCGACCTTCGCGCCGAGTGACTCCATCCATCCGCCGACGAGCATGGAGCCGCCGACAGCGCCGGCAGGAACCATGACCACCTGCGCACCCGGGATAGGAGCCACTACTGATCCTGCGACGAAGCCGCCACCGGCTGCCCCGGCGACCTCGCCCACCACTCCGAAGCTGCCCGCGAACCCCGTCACGCAGCGGTCATACGGCGTCTCGGCCGCGGCCACCGAGTAGATCGAACTCATGATGCTGACCGCGGGGCCGCCGAACTTGGCGCCCTTGCCGATGGTCTCCGTCGCGTCCATCGACACCATCGGCAACCTGCCGCCGCGGCCGACGTGGGCGTCCAACCCCGTCAGCGCGCTACTGACCGTCGCCGGTACCGGGCCGGTGAAGAACGGATTGTCCGCCGGAAGCACCCGTGGCGACCGTCGGGCAACGTGAAGCCGGCCGTGCGGACACCGTCCGGGGTTTCCGTGGCCTTGAAGATCGTGCCGTCGGCCCATTCGATCTCGGTGTTGTGGATCCCCTCGATCGTGGTCCAGGACATCGTGCTGGATATGACGTCTCCTTTGGTGTCGTAGTGCATGTGGCTGACGGTGGGGTACTCCGGCGGACCGTACTCCCAGATGACGTGCCTGCTGCCGTCCTGCATGATGAGTGTCTTGCGGAACTCGTCGCCGTTGACGATCTCCTCCTTGGTGTCGCGCACGGTGACGGCCATGTCTTCACCGCGCATCACCGACTGCTGGAACAGGCCCAGCGGGTCGCGCGGATTGGGCACCTCGTCCTCGGGTCTCTGCACTCCGGGAAGCATCATGCCGCACAGTCCGTCCGGATTGGGTGCGACAAACCCGAACGGTTTTGCGGCGGCGATCAACCTGTCGGCGGTGGCGTCGTCGGCGTCTCCGACGGCCAGCAACAACTCGTTGACGATGGCCTGCTCGGACGCCACCTTTTCCATCAGCGACGCAACCTTCTCGGCAGACATCGGCGCCGGTTTGATCAGCACCACCCACTGCTCCGTCACCTGCAGCTCAGCGGAGTCGATCTCGTCGGCCTTGTTCAACAGCGCGGTTCGCGCCGCGCCCAGAGACGTCGCGCTGTCACGTAACGCATTCCCGATCGCGGCGGTGTAGTCGCCGAACTCGGACGCGTGGGTGTGCGCGCGGTCGAACATCTTTGACGCCGCGTCGTGGGCCGGGCCCTCCCACGACCGGGTTTCGGGCATGATCTCGAGATTGGTGTTGATCACGTCCACTGCCTGTTCGACGCTCTCGCCGGCAGACGTGACTGCGGGACCGGTGACGGCCAGCGCGTCGGGGTTCCAGCTCGTGAGCCGGGAACGGGACGGCAACACGGTCAGACGATGCGGCCGAAACTGCCGGCCGTGGCCACCTGACCGGCGAAAGCCCTCAACATCTCAGGATCGACCAGCACCACTGCCTCCCTCGCGTGTCCAGACCAGCTACCAACATAAGCGACCGCGGAAGGCGGTCATGACACCAATCTGGCGGTGACCGGCGAGCCGGTGCCCCGTCGAGGCTGCGCTGACGGTGGAGTTTTCGACGATTTCCCCGCCGTGGCTGCAGTCTCGACGTCCGAGTGCGCCCCGGAACGTCGGTCCTGCTCGCTACCATCAACCGCGACACAGGGGGAGTGGCGCATGACCATCACCGTCGCCGAGACACCGCGGCTGGCCAACGGCGCCGAGCGCCGGGTCTATCAGCTGTTGATCGACCAGCTCGAGCCCGGCGACCTCGTCATTCCGGGCAAGCGGGTCACCGACCACCTCAAGGACCACGAGGTCGACTTTTTCGTCGCGATCGAGGGCGCCGGGATCGTCTGCCTCGAGGTCAAGGGCGGCGAGGTCTGGCACGACGGCGAGACCTGGTGGGTCAAGCGCCGAGGCCACGAGCACAGGGCCGACCCCGTCCGGCAGGCCCGCGAAGCGTGCTACGCGCTGCGAGACTTCATCGAGAAGGATCCCCGGTGGAGTCAGGGCCGGCTGCGCTGGGACCACGTCGTCGTCCTGCCGAACACCGACCTTCCCGAGGGCTTCGCCCTGCCCGAGTGTCCGCGCTGGAAGGTCATCGACCGCACCGACCTGCCCACCATGGTCGCCAAACTGCGCGACGTCCTGCTGGCTCAGAAGCTCGAGCGGCCGATGCTCACCCGAGACGGCATCGCCCAGCTGAACGAGGCGCTGAGCGGACGCGGCCTGCCGCAGCGCAGCGTCGTCGCCCGCGCACTCGAAAACGAAGACGCCGCAGATGTTCTCACCGAACACCAGTCCGTCATCCTGGACGCGATCAAGCTGATTCACCGCGTCGAGATCCGCGGCGGTGCCGGCAGCGGCAAGACCTTCCTGGCCATGGAGCAGGCCCGCCGGCTGGCCCGAGACGGTCAGCGCGTCGCGCTGGTCTGCTACTCCCACGGACTGGCGTCCTACCTCGAGCGCATCACCGCGACCTGGAACCGGCGCCACCAACCCGCCTACGTCGGTGAGTTCCACGACCTCGGCAAGACCTGGGGTGCGCCCGAAGGCCCCGACGAATCCCTGCGCAACGAGGAGACGGTCAAGTTCTGGGAGCACGACCTGCCGCTCCAGATGGCCGAGCTGGCAGCCGAACTCGAGCCCGGGCACCGGTTCGACGCGATCGTCGTCGACGAGGCCCAGGATTTCGCCGACGCGTGGTGGGATCCGCTGCTGGCCGCGCTCAAGGACGAGGAAACCAGCGGCATCTATCTGTTCACCGACGAAGGTCAGCGGGTGTTCAGTCGGTACGGGTCGCCGCCGGTGCCGTTGGTCCCGCTGATCCTCGACCACAACCTGCGCAACACGCGCCAGATCGCCAACGCGTTTCAGCCGCTGGTCGATCACCCGATGCGGTTCCTCGGCGGCGAGGGCCCTGCCGTCAAGTACGTGGCCTGCTCGCGCGAGGAGGCGATGGGGGTCGGCGACGACGAGGTCGAGCTGCTTCTCGAGCAGGGGTGGCGCCCCGAAGACGTCGCGCTGCTCACCACCGGCACAAGGCATCCCGAGCAGAAGGAACGTCAGGCCGCCGGCAGTGCGGCGTACTGGGACAGCTTCTGGGACGCCGAGCAGGTGTTCTACGGCCACGTGCTCGGGTTCAAGGGGCTCGAGCGTCGGGCCGTGGTGCTCGTCGTCAACGAGGACGCGGCCTTCGAACGCTCCCGCGAACGGCTCTACGTCGGGCTGTCGCGCGCCCGCGATCAACTCGTCGTCTGCGGCGACCCCGAGTTCATCCGCACCGTCGGTGGACCGGATCTTGCACGGCGCCTGAACATCCCGGTCTGACGCTGCCACGCGTTGGCGCTGCTGTGGCGGCGGGGATTCTGGCGAAAAGGACGCCGTGGATGCCGTCTCAACGCGACGGGTTGATCGCATCCAGTCGCTTGAAGATGCGCGACCTCAGCCCGTCGCCGTCGAGGTCGATGTCGAGGACGATGGCACCCATGTCCACGTCATCCGTGGCATGCTGGAGCACCTGCGGAAGCGACTCGATCACGTCGACCAATTCGCCGATGAACTCGCGATAGCTCTGCAGCGGAAAGTCAAGGAGCCGTGCACAATCGGCGAGGATGTCGGTGTACTCCGACGGCGCCGACAGGCTGCGGCAGCGTTCCGACAACTCCAGAAACCGGTCGTGGTAGTCCATCGTCCGGTGTGCGATGTGCTTGATCGCCTCGGCGTCGGGGGGTGCACCATCGGCCGGGCCGTAGAAGGACGCCATGAAGGCCGGCGCGGTCATGAAGCTGTCCAGTTGGTGAGCGGTCGAGAGCATGTCGTCGATGAGTCCGACGACCGCGGTTGCCAACTCGGCAGCGGTGTACAACCGGGTGGTGGCCGCGGGGCTGAAGCCGAGTTCGCTGTCGCGCAGGCGAGGCAGCAGCGGTGTTGTCCGCTGAACCAGGATCGACGTGAACAGCGCCCACCCCCACGCGTCCGGCTTGTCATTCACCAGCGCCGCCACCTCATCAGAGGTCGCCGCCAGTCTCGCGATCGGCGCGGGGTTCTGCGTCGGCGCGTCTTCCCCGTCGGGCAGCGACGGTTGCGGAGCCACGTCGCGCATCGCCGCCGCACCCTGCTGGCCGTAGATGCCGCGGCTGTCGCCGGTCAGCAGCCACCGGTGCTGGCGATCGGCGCGCCGTTTGAGTTCGTATTCCTTCTGCTCGGCCAGCTCGCGGCGCTTCTGCACCTCTCGCGCGACGGCGCGGCCGACGAAGTACAGACCCACCAATGCACCCGCACCGACGATCCACCAGAAGTACGTGATGACCACGCCGACCACCAACAGCATGACGAAAATGACGGCGAATGCACCGCCGTCTGATGTCGATCGTCCCCCGCCCATGTGATGACGATACGAAGGGCCACTGACAAGTCATGACGTTCAGACTGCATAGGCGGCGATTGCTCCTCGCAATTCGTCGCCGGGAGCGCATTCTGAACGGTGCGCCGTCGCGCCCGGCGCACGGCCGCACTTTCCCGTCGACCGACATGCTGCGCTCACCGATTTCGCTGCGATCGCCGCCGACTACCCGGTGTTCCGCATCGTGCGTATGTCGCCGGGCTGACGGCATTGGGTTGGAAGCCTACTGTCTCGGCCGATGGGCGTCTGCCCGCGTCACCGCCGCGACGAGGTTCTGGAACGCCTGGTCGAAGAAGTGAACCTCGCTCAGCTGTGTCAGCGCGTCGACCAGGGGGGCGGGCAGGGGCGGCCCGCCGGTGCGGAGCATGGATTTGAGAGCGATCACCATGGCTTCTGTGTGATCGCCGACACCCAGCCGCACGAACGCGGTGTTGAGCTCGGCGATGGTGAGAACTGCGCGGCAGTGGTCGACCAAATCCCAAGCCACGTCGTTCAACTCGGGGCTTCCCATGGCTCATTCTCGGTCACTCGGAGCGCCGGCGCTCGCCGAGCGCCGCTCGACGGCCATTCATACTGCGCTGGCGGCAAGCGTGTCTCGCACTTCGTCGCCGTCAACCCAGCCTCAACGCAAGGGGGAGCCTCAACGCAAAGGCTCACTTGAGCTTGGCGGCCAGGACGTCGAGTCCTCGCAGCAGCACATCCTCGGGCAGCGGCGTGTTGTGCGACTCGGCGATCAGAACCCCGACGATCGCGCCGGCGATCACACGTCGCTCGACGGCGTCGACAGGTTCCTCGGACCGGCGCTGCAGCGCGTCGGCGATGAGATCGATCAACCGGACGTACTCGGCGTAGATCAGGCCCCGCGCCTCCGGGATCGCGTACATCATCCGCTGACCCACGATGGCGTCCTCGCGTTCCTCTTCGGTGAACGCGCCGAACACCGCCGCGACGGCATGCCGGTAGGCGGCCACCGGCGGGAGATCCCGCGGAGCGTCGATGAACGCCTCCACGATCGGCCCGATCTGATCGTCCGACAGCAGCACCGCCTCCTTCACCCCGAAGTAGCGGTAGAACGTGCGGGGGGAGACGTCGGCGGCCTTCGCGATCTGATCCACCGTGGTGTTGCTGTATCCCTGCTCGTTGAACAGCCGGAAGGCTGCCCGGCGAATGTCCATCCGCGTCCTCAGCTTCTTGCGTTCTCGCAGACCCTCGGGCTCAGCAGGTGGCACCCCTTCAGTGTTACCTACGGGACGCTGCGGGGTTTCGCGATTCCGTCGGCAGGGGTATTGAGGACGGATGGAGCGGTTGAGCGGGCTCGACGCCGGCCTCTTGTACAGCGAATCGTCCGCGGTGCCGCTGAATGTGTGCTCGATCGCCGAGTTGGACACCTCGACTGTTCCGGGTGGCTACACGTTCGAGCAGTTCAGCAGCGATCTGGGGTCGCGCATGAGTGCGCTGCCGGAGTTGCGCGCGAAGCTCGCCGACAGCCGGCTGAACCTCGCCCACCCGGTGTGGGTGGAGGACAAGAATTTCGACCTGACCCGGCACCTGCATCGGATCGGTCTCCCGTCACCGGGAGGGCGTGTCGAACTCGCCGACATCTGTGCGCACATCGTGTCGACCCCGCTGGACCGCAGCAAACCGCTGTGGGAGATGTGGGTGATCGAGGGCCTCGAGCCCGATGCCGACGCACCCGACAGTGATCGACTCGCGTTGATGATCAAGGTGCACCACGCCGCGGTCGACGGGGTGTCGGCCGCCAACCTGCTCGACCAGCTGTGCGACCCGGAGCCCGACGCCCCGCCCCGCGATCCCGTCGAGGGCGCCGGAGACGCGACGCCGTGGGGGATCGCGGCGGACGGCCTCCTGCGGTTCCTGACCCTTCCGTGGCAGCTGACCAAGGTGATTCCCGAGACGGCGTCGACGGTAATCAAGACTGTGAGCCGCGCGGTCGCCGGCACCGCCATGGCCGCTCCGTTCACCGCGCCGACAACGCCCTTCAACGCGGAGCTGACCTCGGAGCGCAGCATCGCGCTGGCGCAGCTGGCCTTGGACGACGTCAAGCGGGTCAAGGACGAGTGCGGCGTCAAGGTCAACGACGTGGTGATGGCACTGTGCGCGGGCGCACTGCGCGACTTCCTGCATGACCGCGCCCAGCTGCCGGAACACCCGCTGATCGCCGTGGTGCCGTCCTCGGTGCACGGCAAGTCCGACCGCCCAGGCCGCAACCAGCTCTCCGGGATGTTCTGCAATCTGCACACCGATATCGACGATCCGCTGGAACGGCTTCGCGCCATCGCCGAATCGGACTCACGCGCCAAGGAACACAGTTCCGACCTCGGCCCGAACCTGGTGGTGGACCTGGCCCAGGCGATCTCCCGTGGCATGTTCGGGTGGATGCTGAGCCTGGCGTCGCACACTCCGCTGAGCCACACGGCGATCCACAACGTGGTCATCTCCAACGTCGCGGGCCCGGCGACCACGCTGTACGCCTGCGGCGCGGAGATCAAGGCCCTGTATCCGCTCGGCCCGATCTTTCACGGCTCGGGCCTGAACATCACCGTGATGTCGCTGGGTGACACGCTGAACGTCGGCCTCATCTCGTGTCCGCAGCTGGTCGACGACCTCTGGGACCTGGCCGACCGGTTCGAGGCCGAGCTGGGTGAACTGCTGCGCCGTTGCTGAGATCCTTGACGTGAACAAGTGTTGGTTAGGTCGCCGCGCGATGCGGGAAACCTACCCGGCGCCGGCGCTACGACGCGCTCGAGGACGAAAGGATTGCATGTGAGTTCCCCGAAGAGCGACGCTCGGCTGGGCACCCGGTTCGGGCCCTACGAGCTGCGGTCTCTGATCGGGGTCGGGGGAATGGGCGAGGTGTACAGCGCCTACGACACCCAGCGGGAGCGAATGGTGGCGATCAAGCTGCTGCGCCCGCACGTGGCGGTCGACCCCAGCTTCCAGGAGCGCTTCCGGCGGGAGTCGCGGGTGGCGGCCCGGTTGCAGGAGCCCCACGTCATCCCGGTCCACAACTTCGGCGAGATCGACGGCGTGCTCTACATCGACATGCGGCTGGTGAAGGGCGCCAGCCTGAAGGAGGTGCTGCGCGCGGACGGCCCGCTGCGGCCGGCGCGGGCGGTGTCGATCATCCGGCAGGTGGCGTCGGCGCTGGACGCCGCGCACGCCAACGGGCTGGTGCACCGGGACATCAAGCCGGAGAACGTGCTGCTGACCTCGGATGACTTCGCGTATCTGGTCGACTTCGGGATCGCGCACGGCGGCGGTGAGGCATCGGTCACGTCGACGGGCCTGGTCGTGGGGTCGAGTGCCTACATGGCCCCCGAGCGGTTCAGCGGTGAGCGGGGCGGCCCGCCGTCGGATGTGTACTCGCTGGCCTGCCTGCTGTACGAGTCGCTGACGGGGAAGGCCCCGTTCGAGGCGGCGGATCTGCGGCAGGTGATGAGTGCGCACATGTTCTCCCCGCCGCCGCGGCCGAGCATCATGCGGCGCGGGATTCCCCGGGCGTTCGACGACGTGATCGCGCGCGGGATGGCGAAGACACCGGGCGACAGGTACCGCTCGGCCGGGGACCTGGCGAGGGCGGCGGACTCGGCGGTCGAGCAGGCGCCCGACGCGCCACCGGCCCCAGTCGCGTCGGTCGCTCCGGTGGCGCCCCCGTCGACGCGGCAGTTCTCGGCGGCGTATCAGAACCCGGCAGGGACGGGTTATGCGCCCTACGCGCCGCCGTCAGCGCCGCCACCGCCCAAGCGTGGGGCCAGGAAGCTCGGACCGGGGCAGGTGGCATTGGTGGTCGCGACGATCGTGATGTTCACCGCCGCGCTGGTGCTGGCGGCGGTGCTGGTGTTCAGCGGTGGGGACACCGGGTCGACGCCGCAGTCGAGGCTCGCCGCCCCGCCCGAGTCGTCGACGACGCAGCCGGGCACCACGACCACAACGACGCCGAGCGGGCAGCCGATCTCGGGGGTGTCGGGAACGGATTCACAAGGCTTCGTCGGGCACACGGCGCGCTGCGACTCGGGCTCCACGCCGGCGGCGGTGATCCGGACCTCGCTGTCGCTGGCGGTGGTGTGCGAGACATCGGGCGGGGAGTACTACTACCGCGGGGAGCGTCTGCGCGACGGCGCGAACATCGAGCTGCAGGGCGCGACTCGCTCCGGCGATGGATTCGTGGCCGTCAACCCGGACGACGGTGCACGCTACGACGTCCGGCCCGATCAGCTGACGATCTCGAGCAACGGGAGTGTGGATTCGGCGGAGCCCGCGTTGGAGTACGGGACGGGGTAGAAGTTCCCCTTTTGGCAATATCCCGGCGACATGTCACGATCTGGCCAAACGCTTTGGTAGGTTCGTCGCGTGCACCGCGTGGCCGTTCTCGCCCTCCCCGATGTGATCCCGTTCGACCTCAGCATCGCCGTCGAGGTGTTCGGAAGAGCATCGCTTGCCCATGCCGGCCACGGGTATCGCGTGCAGGTGTGCGGCACCGAACCGGTGGTCGACGCGGGACTGTTCCGTATCGGCACCGACCACGGTCTGGAGGCGCTCGCCGACGCGGACACGATCATCGTCCCCGGGCGCAACGACCTCGCCACCGACGCTCCCGCCGACGTGATCGCCGCGCTGCGCTCGGCTCATGCCGCCGGAACGCGGATCGCCTCGATCTGCACGGGCGCCTTCCTGCTGGCCGACGCGGGCCTGCTCAACGGCCGGCGGGCCACCACGCACTGGGCCGTCGCCGACCTCTTCCGCGCGAAATTCCCTGCCGTGCAACTGGATCCCGATGTGCTCTACGTCGACGAAGGCCAGATACTCACCTCGGCCGGCGCCTCCGCCGGTCTCGACCTGTGCCTGTACATGGTGCAGCGGGACCATGGCTCCGCAGCGGCCGCCACCGCGGCCAAACTCGCCGTCGCGCCGCTGCACCGCAGCGGCGGCCAGGCACAGTTCATCGTCCGTAACCAGCGGCCCGCCAACAGCATTGGTGCGAAGAACGAACTGGATTCGGTGCTGGCCTGGATCGAGCAGAACGCCCATCGCGACGTGACGTTGGCCGACATCGCCGAACAGGCGGCGATGAGCATCCGCACGCTCAACCGTCGCTTTCAGGCCGAAACCGGTCAGACGCCGATGCAGTGGGTGGCCGGAGTGCGTGTCCGCCACGCGCAGGAACTCCTCGAACGCACGTCAGACGGTGTCGAACGCATCGGCCGTGAGGTCGGGTTTACGTCCGCGGCGAACTTCCGCGAACAGTTCCGCCGGTTCAGCGGGGTTTCGCCGCAGGGCTACCGCAACACATTCCGAGAGCGCTCGCTCGACGAGGTGTACTCGTCTGCGTCGTGACGTGTCCAGATCCCGACGCATGTTGGCCATCTGGCCACTGTCGGGCGCGCCTCGGCTTCGGCAGGCTTGGCGCATGAACAACGAACTCCCTGAGCTGGCCGCATGGGACCTCCCGGACACCGACATCTGTTCGGCGGCATGGCAGTTGGCCTTCGATGTGATCCCCGGAATTCATCGCCAACCACTGTGCCCGCAGTTACGTCTTCGCGCGTGAACTCGCGGCCGCCAACGGACTTCGCAGCGGCACCGACTACGACGACGAACTCGTCTTCCTCACCTGCCTGCTGCACGACCTCGGCGTCACCGACTACGGCAGCGGCGACCAGCGCTTCGAGGTCGACGGGGCCGACGCCGCGGTGCGGTTTCTCCGCGACAACGGCGTGGCCGAGGATCGGACCACCACGGTGTGGCAGGCGATCGCGCTGCACACCAGCGTCGGCCTGGCGGACCGGTTCGGCGCCGAACACTCCGTCGCGTTCTCCGGGATCAGCCTCGACATCAACGGTCTCGAGAAGGACCGGCTACCAGGCAGTCTCGTCGAACGGATCAACGCCGCGTGGCCGCGGCACGACCTGGGTTACGCCATCGCCGACCTCATCGGCGAAGGAACGAAGGCCAACCCGCTGAAGGCGCCGCCGCTATCGTTCCCCGCGCACATTCACGAGATCGTCAACGGCGTCCCCGGGGTCGCGTTCCTCGACCTGGTGGGCTGGGGCGACCGGCCCGTCACGAACACGGTTCCCCGATGAACGCCGGCGCCTAGACCCGTCGCCCCTACGATGAACGGTGTCCGGCCGACACCGAACGTCGAAGGGGAGCGCGATGTCGCTGATCTCCGGCGACGCCGTGCTCAGCGCGGGCGGTCGCGCCTGGTTCACCCCCGAGACCGTCGACGACGACGCCGCCGCTGACGGGCCAACCTCCCGTTCAGACTGCGCTGGCGGCGGACGTTTCTCGGTCGTCGTCGCCGCGAGCGCAGCCTGAACGCAGGAGGGTGATGTCAGACGCCCGTCACGCTCCCGTTTCCCGGGGTTCACCCCAGAAGCCCCATCGGCTCACCTGATCGGGCCAGGCTCACTCGGCCCAGTCGGACAACTGAAGAGAGTGACGCGTGATGACCTCGAACCTGAGCCGAGCGACGGCAGCCGCGACGGTCGCCGCACTGACGCTGGCGGCGTGCTCCACCAACCAGAGCGACGACGCACCCGAGCAGCCCCGCCCGGACACCCCGAGAGCCACCTCGGCCATCGACTGGAACCTGTCCGACGCGCAGCGCTACCACCGCACCGCCACCTACCCGGTGTATCTCAACAAGCCAAGTGCCGAAGCTCGCCCAGAAGATTCAGCCGCCGAGACCGTCGCCGAGATCTCCACCGTCACCCCCGACGGCAACACCGTCATCTACACCGACGCCGCAGGCAAACGCATCGGCTTCCTCGACGTTCGCGACCCGGCGAACATCGTTGGCCTCGGCACGCTTTCGCTCACCGAGCTCGGCGACGCCGACGACCAGCCCACCTCGGTGGCCGCCGTCGGCGAGTTCGTCCTCGTCGTCGTCGACACCACCGGCGGCGACTTCCCCAACCCGTCGGGTCGCGTCGACGTCGTCCGCGTCAGCGACCGCACCCGCGTGCACAGCATCGACCTCGGCGGCCAACCCGACTCCATCGCCATCAGTCCCGACGGGTCCTTCGCCGCGATCGCGATGGAGAACCAGCGCGACGAGGAATTCACCCCGCAAGGCGGCGAGGAAGGCGACCTGCCGCAGACGCCCACGGGATTCATGCAGTTCATCGACCTCGAGGGTGCGCCCACCTCGTGGCGGCCCCGCCGGGTCGACTTCGACGTCGCACAGGCGCGCGCCGCCGGCCTGGACACCCCCGAGGACCTCGAACCCGAATACGTCAGCATCAACTCCCGCGGCCAGGTCGCCGTGACACTGCAGGAGAACAACGGCGTCGCCGTCATCGACGGCCGCACCGGTGCGGTGTCCACGATGTTCAGCGCCGGCGGTCGATCCGTCACCGGTATCGACACCGCCGAGGACGGCACGCTCGACCAGACCGGTTCGATCCCCGACACGCCACGCGAACCCGACGCCATCGGCTGGATCGGCGACGACCACGTCGCCACCGCCAACGAGGGCGACTGGAAGGGCGGCACCCGCGGCTGGACCATCTTCGCCGCCGGCTCCGGTGAGGTCGTCTGGGACGCCGGCAATGCCTTCGAGCAACTCGCGGTGCGTACCGGCCTGCACATCGAAGGCCGCGCCGAATCCAAGGGACCCGAGCCCGAAGGTCTGGCCATCACCGAGATCGACGGCCGCCCAGTCGCATTGGTCGCCTCCGAGCGCAGCAACTTCGTCGCGGTCTACGACGTCAGCGACGTGACCGCACCGGCATTCCGCCAGATCCTTCCGACCACCTCGGGACCCGAGGGTCTGCTGCCGATCCCGTCGCGGGACCTGCTGGTGATCTCCTCGGAGGCCGACGACGCAGAAGAACGGGTCCGCGCGTCGGTCGGCGTCTACGGCTACGGCGAGTCGTTCGCCCAGAGCGGTGGCAAGCCCGCGTTCCCGTCCATCGTCTCCGGCGACATCGACGGTGTGCCGATCGGCTGGGGCGCCCTCGGGGCGCTCAGCGCCGACCCCGCCGACGGGAAACGCCTCTACACCGCCACCGACAACGCCTACGGCCCGGCGCGCATCCTCGGCGTCGATGCCTCGCAGAAGCCCGCGTTGATCGACGCCGAGCTCACCATCACCGAGGACGGACAGCCCGTCACGCTCGACACCGAAGGCGTATCGGCGAGGCCCGGAGGCGGATTCGTGCTCGCCGTCGAAGGCGAGGAGGGGCCCGGCAACCAGTTGGTGTACGTCGGCGCCGACGGCGCGATCGAGAAGCGGGTGCCGTTGCCCGCCGACGTCGCCGCGGGACTCGGCGGACAGGGACTCGAGGGTGTCGCCGTCGACGGCGACAGCGTCTGGGTGGCCGTGCAGCGGGAGGTGAAAGGCGATCCGGAAGGTGTGGTGCGTATCGGCCGCTATACCCCCGACGGCGATCGCTGGGAATGGTTCGGCTACCAGCTGGAGTCCACCGACGTCGACGGTGACTGGATCGGGTTGTCTGAGATCCAGATGCACGACGGGACACTGCTGGTGCTCGAACGCGACAAGCTCAACGGGCCCGACGCCCGCGTGAAGGCGATCTATCGCGTGGCGATGCCCGCCAACGGGGGCGTCACCTCCGCCGCCGAGAAGCCCGAGGTGCTGCCGAAGACGCTGGCGCGCGACCTGTTGCCCGATCTGGCTGCGACCAACGGCTTCGTGCAGGAGAAGGTCGAAGGCTTCGCGATCGCCGGCAACGGCAACCTCTACGTCGTCACCGACAACGACGGCCTCGACGACGCCAACGGTGAGACGCAGTTCCTCGACCTCGGTCCTGCCGGGGAGGCGCTCGCCTGATTGGCTTTCGGCGTCAGACGGGGGCGGGGACCTTGGCGCTCGCGCTCATCTCCTGGCGCAGCGTGGTGAACTCCGAGATCGTCCGCGTCGCGACCGAGGCCACCGGGCGGGCGTTGCGGCCGGTCGCCTCGGTCTTGCTCACCATCACCACGCTGTCGATGTAGGGCTGGATCGTCGTCACGTTCTGCACCGTCGCGACGATCACCAACTGGAACCCGAACTTGCGGAACGCCTGCAGCGCCTGCTGGGCGAACTGCGGGTCGGACTTGGAGAACGCCTCGTCGAGCATCAACTGCGCGAAAACCGGCTTGTTGTCCGAACTGTCGGGGCTGGCCAGGTTGAAGCTCAGCGCACCCGCCAGGCAGAACGCCATCAGCTTCTCCTGCTCACCGCCGGAGTTGTCGCCGGCGTTGCTGTGCGTGCGGATCAACTCCTCGCTGCTGACATCCCATTCCGCGCAGTCGAACGTGAACCGGTTGCGCACATCGAGGGCGTCGCGCGTCCACGCCTTGTCCTCCGGCGCCGTCGAGGCCAACCGGTTGCGCAGCCGTAGGATGTCGGCGTACTGATCCAGGATCGCCTGCTTGTCGCCCAGCCCGACCTCCGCGATGCGCCGCGAGATCGATCGCACGATCTCGGTCAGCTCCGCGACCGCCGTCAGGCTGCGCGGCGTGGCCCGCAGTGTCAACCGGGTGCCGCGGTTGAACTCCACCGATCCCAAACCGGTGTTGACGCGGTCGATCTGGTCGCTGATCCGCCGCGCCTCCTGCTCGGCCACCCGGTGCAGCGTCAGGATCGCGTCCGGCGCCTGCTCGGTGACCAGCCGCATCATCCGCTCGTAGGCCTCGGGCAGCTCCCGCTCGTCGATGTGGCGGCACAGTGCGACGTAGTCGTGCACGCGCTCATCAAAATTGTCCGAGTCATTTGGGATCGCGTCCGGGAACGCGGTGTCGAAGGTGTTGAGGATGCGGGCCAGCTCGTCGTAGGAGCGACGGCGGCTCTCCCGCAGCTGTTCGCGCTCCTTCTTGATCGCGCTGAACAGCGCATCGCGGTGCGGTTCGGGGTCCAGCAGCTCGAGGCTCACCGGGAGTTGCCCGGCGTAGCGGTGCAGCAGCTCCGTCAGCGGTTCGGAAACGAATCTACGCTCTTCGCGCGAGCGCTCATCGGCCGCCGGCTGCAGCCGCTCCTGTAGTTCGAGGAGCCGGGTCCGTCGGTCGTCGAGCTCGTCACGGCGGGTCTGGATCGCGCCGCGGCGGGTCATCAATTTCTGGATCTGCGACCAGCATTCGTCGGCGCGGGCGTTCAGTGCCTCGATGTCGGGATGGTCGGCGAGCAGCAGCTCGTACTGCTCGCGCAGCCGTTCGGCGTGCCCGTCGGCGGTCTCGATGTCGATCTGGCTCCACTGCGGGAACTGCTCGCAGATCGCCTTGCACGCCGCCGCCCGGTCACGCCACTGCTGACGCTGCGCGGCGATGTCGTCGGCGACCCGCCGGGCCTTCTGGAACGTCTCCTCGGCCGCGGCGAGGTCGACGGTGAGCGCGTTGATCTTGGCCGACACGTCACCCTGGTACAGGTACTCCGACTGCTTGAGCGGGCGCCGGTCGTCCTTGACCGCCAGCCGATCGGAGTCCTTGTACAGCCCGGTGTCGGTGACCGCGCGGCGGAACCGCGCGAACACGTCGGGAGTGTCGACGCAGATGTGGTCGCCGGCGCTGCTGACGACGTCGACGGCCTCGGCCGCGCACGGATGCGTGGGATCGACGGCGAACAGCGTGCCCGCCAACGTGTTCGGCTCCGGATCGACGGGTTCGGCGCCCAGGAACTTCGTCCGCACGTGGTGCAGCTGCAGCCGGCCCCGCATGTTGGTCTCGTTGACGAACCGCAGCACCTTCGTCCAGTGCTGGTCGGGCACCATCAACCGCAACCCCACGCCGCGCAGCACCTTCTCCACCGCGACCCGCCAGCGGGTCTGGTCGGCCTTCAGATCCATCAGCTCGGCGATGTAGGGCAGCTCGGTTGCGTCGACACCGACTGCGGCGCAGATCTGTTCACGCATCGTCAGCGCGAACTCCGGCAGCGCGGACCCGACGTGCTCGACCCGCTTGAGTTCTTTGGCCGCGTCGTCGCGGGCGATGCGGGCCGCCTTCTGCGCGTACTCGGCGTCGGTGGAGGCCTCCCGGTTGCGTTCGACGTTGGCCAGCAACTCCGTGGCCTGGCCGAGCAGTTCCTCCCGCAGGTTCCAGAACTCGTCGGCCGTCTCCGGCACGTCCAGACCCTGGGCGGTCACCAGGTCCTCGTAGGCGTTGCGGCGACGCGACACCTGCTCGGATTCGGTCTCGGCGGCGGTCACCTGCGACTGCAGCGGACCGATGCTCGAACTGGTGCCGCTGATCTGGGCGTTGAGCGAATCCGCCTCGGCCTTGGCCAGATTCAGCGACCGGGTGACGTCCTCGTGCTCGTTGTCGAGCTGGTCGATCGTCGAGTCAAGCGTCGCGATCTGCGTGGGGCAGTGCGCCAGCCGGACATGATCGGTGAACGTCCGCACCATCGGCGCGTCCACCAGGTCGATGATGCCCAGATCCGAGGACTCCGAGGCGTAGCGCAGCTGGATCTTCTCGATGTCGCCGAGGATCTTGCGTTTGCGCTGCGCGACGGCCAGCAGCTCGCGGGCCTCGACCAGCGGATCGATCTGCCTGAGCGCCTCCGGCAGCCTGGCCAGGCTTTCCGGCTCGTCGAGCATGAACTCGCGGACGAACTGCTCCAGCCCGCCAACGCTTTTCAGCGACTTCGCCTTGCCGAGCAGCTGCTGGGCGGCGTCGGAGGCGCGGATACCGATGGTCGCGTACAGCTGGGCCAGGTACTGCGACTCCACCTTCGTGGTGAACCGCCAGCCGTGACATTTCCCGTCGCTCCGTCCCCCTGCGCTTCGCGCGGGAGGTGCCCCCACGCCCCGGATGTCCTTGAAGACGCCGGTGTCGAATCGGCCCGCCGCCCACCGGTTGCACACGTCCTCGATGTCGAGGTCGCCGTCGCCGAGGACGAACCGGCTCGACGAATCCGACCGGGACTCGCCCGTCAGCCACTTGAGCACCAGGCCGGTGACAGTGCGGCCGGAGTCGCCGGCGTAGGTGACCGCCACGGCCGACCATGCGGTGCCGTCGCCGCGCAGGTACATCACCCGGCTGGTGCCGCCGTCGCTGCGCTGTCCCCACGCGCCGCGCACGTACTTGTCGACGGTGCGCCGGCCCGCGCTCGATCCCGCTGCGGTGTGGTCGCCGGAGGCGTTAAAGTTGCGGCGGTTGAACGGCAGGAAGCCCAGCGAGATCGCGTCCAGCAGAGAGGATTTGCCGCTGCCGGAGGCGCCCGCGATCAGTGCTCCGCCGGAGCTGAACGGGATCGAGTGATACCCGTCGAACACGCCCCAGTTGATGACCTGCAGGCGGGACAGGTGGAATTGCTCAGCCATCTCGGGGGTCCTCCTGCGGCACGCCTCCGTTGAGCAGCAGCTCGAACTGCTGCTGGAGTTCGGTGATCACCGAGGCGGTCATTATCGCGGTGATCACCGGGCTGATCGTGTAGCTGTCCTCGTCGTCGCGGCTGCGGCGCAGGATCTCCAGCCCGGCCAGCCGGGCGATGGCGCCGTCGACACGCGCGGTGAAGGTGACCGCGTCCCGGTCGGTGTCGTTGAGCACCCCGGAGAACAGCCCGTGCATCTCCTCGCGGCTGATCAGCACGCTCTGCCCGCCCGAGGCGCGCATCATCTGCGCCAGGTGCAGCGCCAGGATGGAGTCGTAGGTGCCCAGCGGTTCGCGGCGCAGAAGCTTGATGCCCCTTGCGGATTCGTAGCGCGCCTGCTCGACGAACGCCACGTCCGTAGCCTCGACGATGCGCAGCAGCAGGTCCAGTTCGGACAGCCGGACCGACAGCTCGTTGCGGTACTCCAGCACCCACGCGTAGACGTCGGAGTCGGCCTCGGCGCTGATGTAGCGCCGGGTCAGCAGGTGCTGCAGCGCCCAGCAGGCGCGGTCGGGAAGCTCGGAGACGTCGCCGTCGAAGCGCGGCCGGCGCTGGTGCGGGGGACGGGCGGTCTGGTCGACCTGCGGCAGCTGCGAGAAGTCGATGTCGGGTTCGGTCGAGGACTCTGTCATGCGGTGGCTCTCACGAGGGTGGTGATCGGCTCGGTGAACATCAGGTGGGGTACCTCGATCTCGCGGTCGTGGCCGTCGAGCGAACGGAACCGCACGGTGCTCGACGCGGTGACCCCCTCTGCGTCAGGCTGTTTGAGCGCCCAGGACCACAGCACGATGACGTGGCCGAGGTAGGCGTTGTCGAGCTTGGCGACGGCCTGCGGAAGCGACAGGGGCAGCGTGGTATTGATCATCTCCGACATCGCGGGTGCGTCGACCTGGGTGGTCAGCGCGGCGAAGCTGGTCAGGTCGATGTCGCTGCCGCCGGGCTGGGCGGGCCTGGGATTGGACAGATCGCCGATCTTGAAGCTCAGTGCGCCCACCGAGCTGATGGCGTGCCGGGCGAGCGGGATGTCGATGTCGAGGCGGGAGTCGATGAGTGAGGTCTTCAGCAGGGCGCGGGCGGCGCCGATCGCCTCGTTGAGCTGACGGGCGACGCCGCGGCTCTGCTCCAGCGTGCCGAACGCGGTGAACCGCTTGACCCGTTGGGCGCAGCGCTGCTGGATCCGCTCGACCTCGTCGATCTGGTGGCCGACCAGTTCGAAGAACCCGGCCATCACCTTGCGCAGCGCCGGGTCCAGCGCGGGTAGCGCGTCGGCGACGGCGGCCACGTCGGCCTCGAACTCGGCGCGCTGGTCGGGGTCGTTGATCATCCGCAGGAACGCGCGGTGGCTGTCGCGACCCTGGGAGTCCCAAGCAGTCTGGTAGTCGGCGTACATCTGGCGCTGCCGGTCGCGGTATTCGACGTTGCTGTCGATCGGCTCGTCGAGCGCGGCGGTGGCCTGCTCGATCAGCGTGCCGTACTGGCCGATGTCGGTGATGAGGCGTTCCATCTGCAGGGCGATGGCGCGGGCCTCGTCGTAGCAGTCCGTAGTGTCCGATTCCGACAAGGCCCGTCGCTCGCCGGCGTCGAGTTCGTCGAGTTCGGCGTGCAGCAGCGCGATCTCGGCCTCGAGGTTCTTGCGGATGCGCGCCGGGTCGCCGCCGACCTTGAGGGCGACGTGCTTGAGCCGCGACGCGATGCCGGTGATGGAGCCGCCGGTGGCGATGGTGTCGTTGCGGCGCATCCCGCGGACGAAGTCCAGCGCGCGGCGGGCGTCCTGAGTGAGATAGCAGATATTTTGATCGCGGCGTTCGGCTCGGCTGTCTACGGCACGGTGCAGCCAGCCCTGGCTGGCCCACGACTTGATCAACGCCAGGCCGGACTGCCCGTCGGGATGGCCGAGGTCGTCGAGGTCACGTTCCAGCCGCACCACGAGCTCGGTCTCGGGGGTGACGCCGCCGGACAGGTGGCGCTCCATCAACGTCGCGTACAGGCTCAGGTTGGTGGTGGCGAGCAGCCGCAGCGCGCGCGAACTCTGCACGTCGCGGTTGAGTTCGAGCAGGTCGGCGGCCGACAGCTGCGGGTCGTCGTCCACCTGGCTCCTCGCTCTGGTCGCGGTTGGTCGGACGCCCCAAGATAGGGCACGGCGACGACATCCCCGGCGCGGGGTTGGGGCCCGCGCTCCGGCCGTTGCGTTGAGACTGCAGTGGCGGCGACGGCTACTCGATCTTTTCCGCCGTGGGCGCAGTATCAACGCGGGAAAGTGGCGGGCCCAGCTCGACGGCGATCTCCTCGACCAGGCGCTCCACCTCGGCGAGGCGCTTCACCCGCTCCGGCACCCACGCCAGTGCGATCTCGATCAGCGGCCAGGTGCTCTCGTCGATGGGAACCAGCTTGAACTCCGGCGGGGAGAACATCCGCCCGATGAACGACGCGGGCGCATAGGTCACCACGGCCACCAGGTGCCGGTTGAACACCTGCGTGACCATCTCGAGCTCGCCGCCGCGCTGGTTGGTGGTGCGCACGATCTGCGTGACGCCCCGCACGTTGAGCTGACGGGTCAGCCCCGCGAGCACCATCGGGTTGGGCCGGGCGAAGTCGATGACCACCTCGCGGCCCCGCAACTCCTCGATCGACACCAGGTCCTTGCGCGCCAGCGGATCGTCGGACCGCACGGCGATCGCCCCCTGATATCTGGCGATCACCCGGTGGCGCAGCCGCTTGTCGGAGGCGGGCAGGTGGATCAGACCGAGGTCGATCTTTCCCGCCACCAGCTTCGCGGTGACCTCGGCCGCCGAGCCGGGCACGCTGAAGTCGACCGGCGTGGGCAGCCGCGACACCGCGTCCTCGAGCCGGGCCAGCAAATCCGACGGCGCGTAGGCGGTGGCGCCCAGCCGAATGGGCGTGACCTCCTTGGTGATTCGCGCGGCGGTGGCCTTGAACTCCTCGACCTGACGCATGATGTCGCGCGCGGGCCCGAGCAGCTCGCTGCCCAGCTCGGTCAGCCGCACCTCGTGGTAACCCCGCTCGAACAGCGCCCCGCCCAGCTCCTTCTCCAGCAGCTTGATCTGCTTGCTCAGCGGCGGCGGGGTGATCATCAGCTTGTCGGCAGCCCGCTTGAAGTGCAGTTCGTCGGCGACGGCGACGAAGTACTTCAACCTGGTGAAGTCGATCTCCATGGGGCCACGTCCGACGGGTAGAGAGCTGAACCGATTCCCGCATCGTACGAGAGCCGCGGGCACGAACCGGTCAGGACGGCGGCGTCACCGTCTCCAGCACGCCGCGCGCCATCAGTTCGGCGACCTCCGACGCATCCAGTCCGAGCAGCTCAGCGGCGATCTCGGCGGTCTGCTCGCCCAGCAGCGGCGCCTGCCCCAGCGGCGGGTCGGGCACATGCTCGGAGTGGAACAGGACGTTCTCGAGCGTGAACGGCGCGGCCCCGTACGGGTGCAGCTCGTCGCGGAAGTCGCGGCGCTGCGCGTAGTACTCCCACTGCGGCACCTCCGCGGCGTGCAGCACCGCGCCGGCGGGCACTCCCGCGGCCTGCAGCGTCGCCATCGCCTCGGCCCGCGGCCGCGACGACAGCCATTCGCTCACGGCCTTGTCGACGCGGTCCCTGGCGCGGTCGCGGTCGCTGCGGGTGACCAGCTCGGCGGCCAGGTCCGGGCGCTGCATCACGTCACACAGCGCATGCCAGTCCGCGTCGTCGCGCACCGTCACCGCAATCCACTCGTCGGCGCCCGCCGCGGGCAGGACCGCCCACGGGGCGTCATGGGCGGGCCCGGCATGGCCGCGCCGCGCCAGCGCGTCTGGTTGGATGCGCCGCGCCAGCGCGTCCGGGTGGATGCGCCGCGCCAGCGCGTCGGCGGCGATCTCGGCCGCCAGATGGCTGAGCATCACCTCCGACTGGGCCACGCTCGCCGAGCCGCCCGCGTTCGTCCGCTCCCGGCGCAGCAGCAGCGCCAGCGCGGCCACCGCGCCGATGCGGGCACTGACATGGTCGGGGTAGACGGTGATGGTGTCGCAGAAGCTGCCCGGCTCGTCGGGGTACACCCACTGGTCGGTGAATCCCGCCTTCGCCCGCACCAGCGGCCCGTAGCCCAGGCTCTTGGCCCACGGCCCGGTCGGCCCGAAGGCGGAGCTCTCCACCACGACGATGCCGGGGTTGACGGCCCGCAGCGACGCGAAGTCCATGCCGAGCGCCTGCGCCACACCGGGTTTGAAGTTCGACAGCACCACGTCGGCCTGCTCGACCAGCCGGTGCGCCAGCGCGCGGCCCTCCTCGGACCGCAGGTCGACGCCGATCGAGCGCTTGTTGCGGTGCCCGGCCGCATACGCCTGCGTCATCTTCCTCAGGCTGATCCGCAACCCGTCGGGATACGCCGAGTTCTCGATCTTGACGACGTCGGCACCGAGATCGCCGAAAAGCCTTGCGGTGTCGGCGCCGACGACGATGACGCCGAGATCGAGCACCCTGATGCCCTCCAGCGGCAGGCCATCGTCTCGGCGGGCGCGCCCGGCCAGGACCGGGGCGCCCGTCAGCCGTGGCCCGGCCGTCGCCGACGCGGTGAGCACGCTGGCCCGGTGGCCGTCGACCTCGGCGACACCGACCGGGACCGGTGCCGTGAGCCCGGGCGCCAGATCCACGTCCCGTAGGAACCCCCGCGCGATGACCTGGTCGGCGATGATCGCCTCCTCGAGCGACAGCACCGCGGCGGTGGGCACGCCGTGGCGCTGACCGTCACGCTCGAGATCGGCGCGCGTCTTGTCGGCGGTGAAGCGTTCGATCGCGGGCAGCAGGTCGGGGCAGCGGAAGCGTTCCCCCAGCCGGTCGTAGCGCGGGTCGGCGAACTGCTCGGGGCTGCCCATCCACTCGAACATGCCGCGCCACTGGCGTTGTGCCAGGATGCAGATCCGTACATACCCGTCCTTGCACGCCACGATGGGGTAGCGCTGGCGTTCGGCGTTCCAGTCGCGCTGCTGCTCGCTGATCGGCACCCCGGCGGACGCGGAGCCCGCCGTGCCGAACGGTGGATCCAGCGCCTGCATGGCGCCTTCGAGGATCGAGAAGTCGATGAGATCGCCTTCGCCCGTGCGCAATCGGTCGACGAAGACACTGAGCGCGACGAACGCGGCCTGCGCGGCGGCGACGTGGTAGGGCAGCTCGCCCGGCGGCACCAGCGGTACCCGGCCGGGGATGCCGGAGCGGGACAGTTCACTGGTCAGCGCGTGCAGCACCGGTGTGGTGGCCTGCCAGTCCAGAAAGTCGGTGTCCCGCCCGAAATCGCTGATCGACAGGATCACCAGGCCGGGATGCGCGGCGCGCACCGCGTGGATGTCGAGCGTCGTCTCGGCGTCCGAGTCGGGCCGGGTGGTCTCGATGAGGATGTCGGCGCCGGCGAGCAGCTGCGCCCACCGCCGGGCGCCATCCGCGGTGGCGGGGTCCACGGTCTCGGAGGCGATGCCGTGCCGGTTGATCGCCGTGCCGAGTGCCACCGAATCGACGATCGGGCCGACGGTTTCGTCCCCGGTGACGCCGACGAGGGTGACCGCGGTGATGTCGGCTCCCAGGTCGGCGAGCAGCCGCCCGACCGCCGTCATGGGGCCCGAGGACAGGTCGAGGATCCGCACCCCCGACAGGGGCGGGTCGTAGTCGGCCATCAGCTCTTGCGGGCTTGCCGGAACGGGATCTCGCGGTCGACGTCGGCCTCCCGGGGCAGGCCGAGGACCCGCTCGCCGATGATGTTGCGCTGGATCTGGTCGGTGCCGCCGCCGATCGAGGTGAAGAACGCGTTGAACGTCAGGAAGTTCACGTCGTCGGCCACCGGGTTGTCGCTGCCCGCCAGCAGCGACTCGGCGCCGATCAGCTCGGTCTTCAGCCGCGCCTCGGAGTGCAGGATGCGCGACATCGCCAGCTTGCCGATCGACATGATCGAGCTCGACGTGCCCGGCTCGGCGGACGCCTTGGCCCGGGAATTGTTGAGCCGGTTGAGTTCTCGCAGCGACAGAGCCGTCGCCAGCTCGTGGCGCACCGCCGCGTCGTCGAGGCGGCCGTGCTCGCGGGCCAGCTCGACCAGGCTGTCGGCCTTGCTGCGGTTGCGGGATGCGCGGCCGCTGTCGCCCATGATCGAGCGTTCGTAGGCCAGCGCGGTCTGCAGCACCTTCCAGCCGTTGCCCAGTCCGCCCACCAGGTACTCGTCGGGCACCGACGCGTCGCTGATGAACACCTCGTTGAAGTGCGACTCGCCGGTGATCTGCACCAGCGGCCGGATCTCAATGCCGGGCTGGCGCATCGGGATGATGAAGAAGCTCAACCCCTTGTGCTTGGGCACATCCCAGTCGGTGCGCGCGATCAGCAGCGCGTACTCGGCGTGCTGGGCACCCGAGGTCCACACCTTCTGGCCGTTGACGATCCAGCGGTCGCCGTCCTTGACCGCGGAGGTGCGCACGGCGGCCAGGTCCGAGCCCGCGCCGGGCTCGCTGTAGAGCAGGCAGGTGCGCGACTGCTCGGTGAGGAAACCGCGCAGCAGGTCGTGCTTGATGGTCTCGGTGCCGAACCGCAGCACGGTGTTGGCCGGGATGCTGTACCGGTCCTGAAGCGCGCCAGGGGCTTTGACGGCGCGGAACTCGCGACCGATGACGGCGGCGAGCTCGGCGGGGTAGCCGCGGCCGAACCACTCGGTGGGATACGTCGGCACCGCGTAGCCGGCGTCGAGCACCTTCTCCAGCCACGCGATGCGCTCCGGGGAGCTTCGCCACGGGTCGCTGGAGGGCTCGAGGCCCGACCAGTTGGCGGCGAGCCAGTCGCGGACCTCGGTGCGCAGGTCGTCGGCGCTGGGCAGGTTCGTGGTCGCCATGTCAGGCCCCCTTCGAGGTAAGGTAGCGCTCGCGGAACAGGCGCGGGGCGCCGAACAACTGGACGCCGGTGCGGGCCCGCCGCGCGTACAGGTGCGCGGGGTGCTCCCAGGTGAAGCCGATGCCGCCGTGCATCTGGATGGCCGCCATGGTGATGGTCTGGTACGCCTCCGCGCACGCGAACCCGGCGAGAGCGATTGCGCCGGAGGCGTTCTCGCCATCCTCTGCGTGCTCGGCGGCGGCGTGCTGGGCGGCCGAGGTGGCCGACTCGAGCTCGATGAGCAGATCGGCCGCCATGTGCTTGAGCGCCTGGAAGCTGCCGATGGCGCGGCCGAACTGCACGCGGGTCTTGAGGTACTCGACGGTGGTTTCGAACATCCGCCGCGATCCGCCCACCTGCTCACCGGCCAGCGCGATCACCGCGAGATCGAGCGCCTCGGCCACCGCGTCCCAGCCGCGCGTGCCGATCCGTCGCGCCGGGGCGCCGTCGAACGCGAACGTCGACAGCCGCACCGTCGGGTCGAAAACCGTTGCCGCCGTGCGGGTGAACCCGGGGGCATCGGCGGCGACCTCGAAGACGCCCACTCCGTCGGCGGTCCGGGCCACCACCAGCACTATGTCGGCGACCTGCCCGAACGTCACGTAGTGCGCGCTTCCGGTCAAGCGGCCGTCGGCGTCGGCGCGGACGTCGACCCCGTCCTCGGTCCACGTGCCGGCGCTGCCGGTCACCGCGACGGTACCCAGCGCGCTGCCGTCGGCCAGCCCCGGCAGCAGCCGCTGCTTGTCGTCGTCGGTGCCCGCAGCCTGCAGCAGCCCCACGGTCAGCACCGCGCTGGACAGGAACGGCGACGGGAGCAGCGCGGCGCCGGTCTCCTCGGCCACCGCCTCGAGCTCCTGGGCGCCCAGGCCGACCCCGCCGTACTCGCCGTCGACCAGCATGCCCGCCACGCCCTGCTCGGCCAGCTGCTGCCACAGGCGCCGGTCGAAGCCGTCGTCGGTCGTCATCACCCGGCGCACGTGTTCCTCGGTGCACGCGTCGTCGAGCAGTTCGCGCACCGCCGTCCTGAGCTGGGTGCGTTCCGCACTGCTGATCATCATGGCCCTCATGCTTCGTCACCGCCGCCGCGCTGTAAATCACGGATGTCGACATCGTCGCGTTTCCGATCGCGACACGTCGCACGCGGGCACATGTGCCAAACGGGCATGTGCCGGTGTGCCGGTCGGTCGTTTACAAACCGGGACCCGCGACGGCAGGTTGTCTGCCATGAGCCACGACACGCCGGCCATCGCCGGGCTCGGGATCACCGAGCAGGGAAAGGTGTACGGCCGCACCCCCAGGCAGTTCGCCGCGCAGGCCGTCCGGTCGGCCGCCGCCGACGCCGGGCTGGAGCTGGGGGACATCGACGGGCTGATCGTGTCGGGCGGTCTGCGCTCCGGCGTCGGGGTGGAACTGCAGAGCACGCTGGGGCTGACCGACCTGACGCTGCTGACCGAGATGCAGGGCTACGGCTCGACCGCGGGGCAGATGGTGCAGTACGCGTCGATGGCCGTGCAGTCCGGCATGGCGACGACCATCGCGCTGGTGTGGGCGGACGCGCCGCTGAAGGAGAAGTCCGGCGCGGCATCGGCCTACGGCGGCGCCCGCCGACTCCCCAAGGGTTTCGGCGGCCTGCACGCCTCCAACGGCATCGCCTCACCCAACGTGATGTACGCGCTGGCGGCACGCAGGCACATGAAGAAGTACGGGACCACCAGCGAGCAGCTGGGCCACATCGCGGTGGCGCAACGGCAATGGGCGCAACTCAATCCACTCGCGCAGTTCCACGACACTCCGCTGACGCTGGAGGACTACCACGCCAGCCGCTACATCGCCGAACCGTTCCACCTCTACGACTGCTGCCTGGTCAGCAACGGCGGCGTCGCGGTCATCGTCACCACCCTCGACCGGGCCCGTGCCCTGCGGCAGCCGCCGGTACGGGTGCTCGGCTGGGCGCAGGCGCATCCGGGAAAGTCGGGGGTGCGCAACGACGACTTCGGCCTCGTCAGCGGGGCGGCCACGTCGGGCCCACGCGCCCTGGCGATGGCGGACACGACGCTCGCCGAGATCGACGTCGCGCAGATCTACGACTGCTACACCTTCACCGCCCTGCTGACCCTCGAGGACTACGGCTTCTTCCCCAAGGGCGAGGGCGGGCCCGGTGTCGCCGAACCCGGCACGCTCGGCCCCAGCGGCCGGCTCAAGGTCAACACCGGCGGGGGCCAGCTCAGCGCGTTCTACATGTGGGGCATGACACCCTTGCACGAGGCGGTGGTGCAGACACGCTGCCACGGCGGCGCACGCCAGGCCGACAAGCACGACCGGGTGCTGGTCTCCGGCAACGGCGGCATCCTCGACTACCACTCCACGCTGGTCCTCGGCACCGACAACTGACAAGAGAGAGTGAATCCTGATGCCCGCGTTCGCGATTCAGCGCGACGCCGCGACCGCGGTGTTTCTCGACGGCACCAAGCGCGGCGAGTTCCTGCTGGTCCGGGACAACGTCTCCGGTGAGCTGCTGCCGCCGCAGTTCGACGTCACCGCCGACCCGCAGCGCTACCAGTGGGTGCCAGCGGCGGGCACCGGGAGCGTCGTCAGCTGGGCGGTGATCCACCACCGGCTCGGCGACGGATCCACCTACCGGCTGCCCGTCGGCATCGTCGAGCTCGACGAGGGACCGTGGTGGTGGACGTCGTTCCCGGACGCCGACCCCGACGCCGACCTGTTCGGGGGGCGGGTGAAGGTGGCGTTCCAGGAGCTCGGCGACGGAGACGCCGCCGAGGCGCTGCCGTACTTCCGTCCCGTCTGACCGCGGAGCCCGGGGCGTTGAGACAGCGCCCAGGGCGAAGAAGTGCGAGTGGCGTTCGCCGCCAGCGCAGTCTGAACGTTGCGCAACGCCGAGCTCGCGCAGGTCACATCACCTTAATATCGGCGACATTCGGCTGCCACAACGATGTCCTTCACTGGGTGTAGCCCACAGCTCCGTCAGAAGGAATCAGCCATGACGCTGGACGCTGCCCCGAACCCTGCGAAGCAACTGACGATCGTGCGCGGCGCCTGCCCACACGACTGCCCCGACACCTGCGCGATGCTCTATCACGTCGATGACGGCAAACTCGTTGACGTCAAAGGCGATCCGGACCATCCGATGACCCGCGGTGGGCTGTGTGTGAAGGTGAAGAACTTCCACGAGCACCACTACCAGGCCGACCGGCTGCTGTACCCGATGCGCCGGGTGGGCGCCAAGGGTGCCGGCGAGTTCGAGCGCATCACCTGGGACGAGGCGCTCGCCGAGATCAAGGCGCGGTGGACGTCGATCATCGACGAATACGGCAGCCAGGCGATCATGCCGCACGCCTATCTGGGACATCAGGGTGTGCTCAACGGGCTGACGTCCGGCGACGCGTTCTTCAACCGGCTCGGCTCCACCGTCGCGGAGAAGACCTATTGCGAGTCCGGTTCGTCGACCGCGTGGCACATGACGGTGGGCGGCACGGGCGGTCTGGACGTCGAGTCGATGGCGCACTCGAAGTACATCATCGTGTGGGGCATGAACATGACCAGCACGAACCTGCACGGCTGGCCGTTCCTGCTCGAAGCGCGGAAGAACAACGGCGCCAAGATCGTCGTCATCGACCCGGTGCTCAACCGCACGGCGCGCCAGGCGGACTGGCACATCCCGATCCGGCCCGGCACCGACGGGGCGCTCGCTCTCGGGATGATCCACGAGATCATCGCCCAGGGTTTCGTCGACACCGACTATGTCGAGAAGTACACCGTGGGCTACGACGAACTCGCCGCGCGCGCAGCGGACTTCCCGCCCGAACGCGTCGAGGAGATCACCGGGGTCCCAGCCGACGACGTCCGAACACTCGCCCGCGAGTACGCGACCACGCCGCCGGCGGCGATCCGCCAAGGCGTCGCGCTGGAACGCAGCCGCGGCGGCGGCCAGGCGATCCGCGCGATCACCTGCCTGCCCGCGCTCGTCGGCGCGTGGCGCCACGTCGGCGGCGGCACGATGGAGATGCCCATCTGGGAGTTCCCCACCAAGTTCGACGCGATCTGCATGCCGGAGTGGATTCCCGAGGGCACCCGGGTGGTCAACGAACTCGACCTCGGGATGGCGCTGACGGGTGAGCTCGAACTCGATCCGCCGATCAAATCGCTGTTCGTCTACAACTCCAACCCGGTGTCGCAGGGGCCCGCGCAGGAGAAGACGATGCGGGGACTGATGCGCGACGACCTGTTCACCGTCGTGAGCGAGCACTTCATCACCGACACAGCGAAATTCGCCGACATCATCCTGCCGGCCACCATGCAGGCCGAACAGCTCGACATCATGGTGACCTGGGGCCACCTCTACATCTCACTGAACCGGCCCGCGATCGAACCGCCCGGGGAGTGCGTTCCGAACGTCGAGCTGTTCCGGAGGCTGGCCGCGACGATGGAGTTCGACGAGGAGTCCCTGGCCTACTGGGAGCGCACCGACCGCGAGATGCTCATCGACTTCCACGACTGGGACGCCCCCGCGCTGCAGGGCATCACCTACGAGAAGCTCGAGGAGGTCGGCTGGATGCGCCTGAACGTGGGTGCCCCCGACACCCGGGCGCCCCACGCCGAGGGCAACTTCCCGACACCCTCGGGCAAGTGTGAGTTCAAGTCCAGCCTCGCCGAGGGCGGCAACTTCGTCGTCCCGGTCTGGCGGTCGATGTACGAAGGAATGCAGCCCGGCCAGTACGTCGACCCGGTGCCCGACTACATACCGCCGTTCGAATCCCCGCAGTCCAATCCCGGACTGGCCAAACGCTTCCCGCTGAGCATCATCTCACCCAAACCGCACGCGTTCCTCAACAGCCAGTACGGGAACGCCGCCGACAAGCAGCAGGTGCAGGGTGGGCAACGGGTGTTCATCCATCCCGCCGACGCGGCCGACCGCCGCATCGAGGAAGGCGACCTGGTGCGGGTGTTCAACGACCGCGGCTCCTTCCAGGGCCCCGCGGCCTACGAGAGCGGTCTGATGCCCGGGCTGGTGATGGCCAACGTCGGTCACTGGCAGGGAAAGACCTCGGGCACCACCGTGAACGCCATCACCGCCGACCGGCACTGCTCGCTCGGCAACGCCGGCGTCTACGGCGACAACCTCGTCGAAGTGGAGAAGGTGATGGACCAGGCCGCCGCTAGTTGAGATCGATGCCCCTGCGGCCTGCGGTGGCCTATACATTCGGTTGATGGCCACTGTGTGGGAGTTGGGTTCCTCGGACGGTCAGCTGCTGGTGAAAACCGGCGTCGGGGGACCGGCGGCGAAGATGGGGCATCGGCTGACCATCGCGATGACGACATGGACCGTCACGGTGCGGTGGGTGCACGACGAACCCGTCTCGGCCGACCTGACGGTCGACGTCGGTTCCCTCGAGGTGCTGGGCGGCGAGGGCGGTGTGAAGGGACTGTCGGGTCCGGAGAAGACGCTGGCACAGTCGAACGCGCTGAAGACCCTGGGCGCCGACCGATTCCCGCACATCCAGTTTCGGACCGACGACATCGCGAAGGCCGACGACGGCTATCGCCTCACCGGCACACTGGAGATCCACGGAACCACCCGCGAGCGGGTGGTCGACCTGCGCGTCGACGACCTCGGGGACACGTGGCGCATCTCGTGCGACGCCGAGGTGCGCCAGACCGAGTTCGGTGTGAAGCCCTACTCGATGATGATGGGCGCCATGAAGGTCGCCGACGAGGTGACGGTGTCGTTCACCGCCGAGTACCAACGCGGCTAGGTAGCGCCGCTGTAACGTCGACGCAATCCACGGCTCCTACCGTGACCAACCTGACGGCGACCGGCATCAACATCTCGGGGCTGACCAAGACGTTCAAAGTGGGCCGACAAACCGTCGAGGCACTCGGCACCGTCGACCTGGCCACCACCGAGGGCACTTTCCTGTCGCTGCTCGGCCCCTCTGGCTGCGGAAAGTCGACGGTGCTGCGGATCCTGGCCGGACTGGAGGAATTAACCGACGGCACGGTGCTCATCAACGGCGTGTCCCCGGGCTCGTGACAGTGTCGGTGACAGATCGCCGACCGCGTCCTACCGTGCCATCGAGGCACGGAACATCGGAGGACATGAGGGCGATGGTGCATGTCGAGGTGCAGACCCTGATCAGGCGACCCCGCCACGAGGTCGCCGCGTACGCCGCCAACCCGGACAACGCCACAGCCTGGTACGCCAACATATCGGCCGTACGGTGGGAGACCCCGGCACCCGTGTCGCTCGGCTCCCGGTTCACGTTCACCGCGCAGTTTCTCGGCAGGGAACTGACATACACCTACGAGGTGACCGAGTTGGTCGCCGGCCAGCGGTTCGTGATGCGCACCGCGCAGGGCCCGTTTCCGATGGAGACGACCTACACGTGGCAAGACGGTCCCGACGGAGCGACGCTGATGACCCTGCGCAACCGCGGCGAGCCCGCCGGCTTCTTCCGCATCGCGTCGCCACTGCTGGCGGTGGCGATGAAACGGGCCAACAACGCAGACCTCGCGAAGCTCAAGTCACTGCTCGAAACACCGTGAGGCGGTGCTCAGGGGGCAGAAGCGAGAACCGCTGAGCGGAACCCATCGAGCACGTTGGAGCCATCGGGCCCCTCCCACAACACCTGCGTCAGCAGCCAGATCACCGACGCCGGTGCGCGGATCGGCCCGCCACCCGCCACCCGGTCCCCAGTCCGCCGTCCCAGCCGTAGCGGCCGTCGGGTTCGACGCACAGTCCGTAGCCCCAGCCTGCGCCGTCGAGGAACAGCCCGGCATCGTCACGCTGCTGCGGTGTCAGATGGTCGGTGGTCATGGCGCTCAGCGACGTCGTCGAGATCAGCCTGCCGTCGCGGAGCCTGTCGGTGAAGGCGATGAGGTCATCGATCGTCGACACCAAACCCGCTGAGCTCAAGGGAAATTGCGGCGCGGACGCCCACATTCCGTCCACCGGGTCGAACAACGCGAGACCGTCCTCTCCCGGAGCGAGCTGAGGCACGAACCGATGCAGTTTGTCGGGCGGAACGTGAAACGCCGTGTCCACCATGCTCAGCGCCGCCGCCGTGACGATCGGCTTGGAGATGGACGCGATCCGCATGATCGTGTCTCGCCGCAAGGGCGTGCCGAACCCGTCGTCGCCGCCGACGTAGACGACCGGTTCCCGCCCCGGTGACGTCACCGCTGCGATGGCGCCGGGCGCCTCACCGGCGTGATGCCAGCCCGTCGAAGATGACGGTCAACCCGAACGCATACGCAGCGTCGGCGTCGTTGGCCGCGTTCTGGGCCCGGCCGGCCGCGGTGCCGATCCGGGCCGCCAACGGGAAGCGGTCAGCGACCCCGAGCTGTTCGAGTTTGGCGCCCTCGCGTCCCCACCACTGCTCGGGGGTCTCCCGCTCTCGCTCCCGCCGTGCGTGCGCCATGGCGCGGGCGCTGGACCGGACGAAATCGAGCACCAGTGTCAGCGCGGCATCGCGCTCCGCGTCGGGAATCGGAAGTGGTTGCACCGCAACGAGTTCACGCTCGTATTTGGTCAGCGTTCCCGGTCCCAGGATGGCGCGTTCGGACTCGACCTCGGCAAGCCACGGGTGATCGGCGAACAGCTGCATGTTGTCGGACGCGACCGTGGTGAGCCGCTCGGCCCAGCCGCCGGACAGCTCGGTGTGGGCCATGTCGAGGCGGCACTGGTCGACCATCAGCTCGAGCAGTTGCTCGCGTCCGTCCACATAGGAGTACAGAGACATCACCGGCGTGCCCGACTCCTCGGCGACGTCACGCAGCGTGAAGGCCAGCCCGCGCCGGTCGGCGACGGCGATGGCCGCGGCGACGACGTGGTCGGTCGTCAGCTTCGGCCGGCGGCCCCGGCGCACGGGCCGGGGCGCGTGGTTGCGCCACAGCAGGTCGACAGTGTCCAGTGTCGGCTCCTCACGTTTGCATTCTCGTACATATTACGGATAATAGTTGCCGTACGCAGTACGAGAAATGTCATTGTCGTACGGAATACGAGGAAGGCTTTCGCATGAACATCACGGCCACCGCGGTCTCACTCAACGTCCCCGACCCGCAGGCCTCCGCCGATTTCCTGTCACGCCACGTCGGGTACACCACCGCGATGCAGGCCGACGGGTTCGTGTCGCTCGCCCATCCCGACGGCGGACCGAACGTGGTCTACCTGCGCACGGGTCTGCCGTCGTTCAAGCCTGCCCATCGTGCGGGCAGCGCCGGCGAGGGACTGTTGCTGGCGTTCGTCGTCGACGATGTCGATGCCGCGTTCGAGACGGTCCGCGCCGCGGGCGCCACCGTGGTCACGACTCCGGAGACCGAGCCCTGGGGCGAGCGCTACTGCCAGTTCGAAGATCCGAACGGCATCATCGTGCAGTTCGTCGCATGGGTGTGACCCCCCAAGCGCCGCGTCACGACAACGGGAACCGCAGCCCCGCCACCGCCGTGCCCTTCCAGATGTCGGCGGTGATCTCCTCGGGCCGCACCGCGATCACCTCTCCGCCCCGGTCGAGGACGGTGACGGCGATTCGGGACAACAGGTCGTAGCCGTCGTCGTCGAACGTGACCGTTCCGTTGGTGTCGTTGAGCCGTCCGAGAATGTCGACGGTGAAGTCGTACACCAGCGTCGACACCGCTCCGGCGACGGCGGCCTTCCCGATGTCGGCGACGTCGGTGGCCACCAGCCCGCGGGCCACGCCGTCACCGATGCTCTCGAGAAGCCTGTTGGTGCGCTTGGCATTCAGCGCAGAGAGCGACTCGCGGATGGCGGCGTCGATCTGATCGGGACGCAGCGTGTCGGGTCCGCCGGGCACCACCACGATCTCGCGCTTGTGGTCCAGGCCGCGGTACATCTCCAGCAGAGGGTCCGTCGCGAACAGGAACAGCGGCCGTCGTGCTGACGGATCAACGTGTCCCAGTTCGGATTCCACCGCATCGGCGACCCGTTTGGCGTAGGCCTCCAGCAACACCTTCTTGCCCTCGTCGCCGACCAGCCTGCCCACGTGGTCGCGGTCGCGGATCGTCGCGCGGTTGGTCGCCTCGGCCGCATCGGCGGCGTACTCACCGACCAGGGGAAGCTCCTCGGCCCTGCTGCTCGCGGTGGCCCGCCACAGGTTCCACCCGTTGGCCGACAGCGTCAACGCGTACGCCTCCTGCGGCGTGGTCACCGCGCGGACCAACTGGCCGATGTCGAAGTACGCGCCGGCCTGGGACTGGCTGTGCAGCGCGTTGGGCAGCACATAGACCTCGTGGACGTCGTCGGCGATGAAGATCGCCAGCGACCGCGACAACCGCAGCCAGAGCTCGGACTCGGCGATCTCGGTCCACCGGTCGCGCAGCTTCTGCTCGACGGCGTGCCTGGCGCCGCGCTCGCGGATGCTGCGCAACGCGCGGTCGACGGCGCTCTTGGCCGTCAGCAGGCTGTTCTCGCGCTGATCGGGAGCCGGCGAGGTCTCCGCGTACACCGTGATGGCGTGTTCGTGTGGTTCGCCGAGCCTGGTCAGGTCGGCCGTGTCGGGCAGCTGGTATCGCGTCACCGTTCACTCCTTCGTGTCGGGGCCTCCCTCCACCATAGGCACGTCCTGAGGAGTGCCGCAGTGCGCCGATTCCCGGGACAGCGAGAATTCAAGGATCCCAGCAACATTGGCGACGATTTCCGTCCGGGCGCCGGTGCGCCTCCGTCGGCTACAGCAACCCCTGCAACGCGGAGAGCACGCCGTCGACGTCGCTGTCGGTGGTCGACCAGGAGCAGACCAGGCGCACGGCCGGGTGCGGCGGGTCGGGCTGGTGCACGACGTAGGACTGGGAGAGCCCGCGGTGGACATCCGGGTCGAGGTCGACGAACACCTCGTTGGCATCCGTCGGCGAGGCCAGGTGCAGCCCGAGCGCCGCCATGCCGTCGCTGAGTCGGCGGGCCATCGCGTTGGCGTGGGCGGCCGTGCGCAGCCAGAGACCGTCGTCGAGCAAGGCGAGGAACTGGGCGGCGACGAAGCGGTGCTTGCTCGCCAGGTGGCCGATCTGCTTCTGTACGAAATGGATGCCACCGAAGTGCTCGGGGCGGCGGACCAGAACCGCGTCACCGAACAGTATGCCGTTCTTGGTCCCGCCCACGGTGACGATGTCCGCGTCACCGATCGCCTCCGCTGGTGAGACATCCAGCGCGGCAACGGCGTTCGCGATTCGTGAGCCGTCGACGTGGACCAGCAGGTCGAGGTCGTGGGCGTGGTCGACGAACTCGGCGATCGTCGGAGCCGTCCATACGCGCCCGTTCTCAGTGGACTGCGTGATCGTGACGATGTGTGGTTGCGAGTGATGGACCGCGCCGCGGCGGACGGCCCGGCGGTCCAGCTCGCCGGCGGCGATCAGGCCGTCATCGCTGGGCAGCCGGGTGAGCTGGGCGCCCGAGAGCCGCACCGGCCCGCCGGCCTCGTCGAGCAACACGTGAGCGACGTCGCTGCAAAGGATCTCGTGCCACGGCTGAACCGCCGAGGCGAGCGAGATGATGTTGGCGGCCGTGCCGGTGAACGCGAACAACACCTCGGCATCGGGGGAGTCGAAGGTGTCTCTGAGGGCGTCGGCTGCGCGCGCGGTGACCGGGTCGGCACCGTAGGACGCGGCGTGCCCCTCGTTGGCGAGGTGCAGCGCTTCGAGCACGTTCGGATGTGCCGGCGCGGCGTTGTCGGACGCGAAGACGGGGGAGGCAGATGACACGTCCGCCATGATCGCACCTCACGCTGAGTGTGAAGCCATGGGCGTTGCGGGGGCCGCGATCACGACCCGGACTGCTATTCCGCGGGGCCGGCGGCGAGCCAGGCGAAGAACTCGTCGGCGCACAACACCGGCTTGCCGTACTCCGCCGCCCTGCGGGCCTTGCCCGACTGCGTCCCCGCCTCGGCGGTCACCAACACGTCGCAGCGGGTCTTGCTCACCGTCCTCACCGGGGTCAGGCCCGCGGACCGGGCGAGCCGTTCGATCTCGTCGCGCTCCACGATCCGGCCCGCCGCGTCCTGGGCGGTGCCGGTGAAGCAGATGCGGGTGCCGGGCACCAGGATCGCACCGATGTCATGCCGCTCGAGAAGCATGGCCTCGGAGACGATTTCGGCACCCAGCAGCCTCTCCACCTCGCGCACCCTCGCGAGGACGTCGTCGGTCAGCGTCACCCTCGACGCCGCCGCCCTGAGCTGGTCGGCCACCGACTGCCGCGCCCCTTCCTCCCAGCCCGTCTCGGGGGCGCCGCGGGCGCGGACGTCGTCGGCGCGCGCCCCGCCGAGCAGGAGCTCACCGACGTCGCGACTCACCCGCAGCAGCGCCGAGAGCGCGGGCAGATGGTCGGCCGTCGGCGTCGCCGCCCGGTGGTCGCGGCTGACCAGCAGACCCGAAGCCGTTTCGGCCGCGTCGGGCTCGTCGAACACGCTGGAACCGGTGTCGCCCATCCCCGAGTCGGTGAAGGCCCGCATCGTCGCTTCCGCGATCTCCGCCGCGGATCGTGCCGCCGCGACCGCACTGCACGGCACGTCGACGCCCATCGGCATCGGGGTCACATACCCCAACCGTTTGAGCTCGAAGTCGATCAACCCCATCGTCTCGTCGATGCCCACGCCCACGGGCGTGTACCCGGCCAGCATCGGGGCGATCACCGCCCACGCCTCCCGCAGCGTCGGCGCCAGCAGCACGTCAGAGACGGTGATGCCGTAGGCGATTCGCGCATCGGCGAGATCGCGCTGCGGGTTCACCAGCGTCGTCACCGCCGTGCCGTCGTCGAAGGCGACCGCCAGTTCCACCGGTCGGGGCCGCGACATCCGCCCCTCGTCACCCACGGTGAGGATCGCGATCGCGCAATACCGGCGAACCCGGTCGTCTTGCACCGACGCGCGAAGGAACCGCGCGACCCGGCGATCGGTCTTCATGTCCCTGGGCAGCACCGGGCGTTTGAGGACCAGACCGCTCAGCGAGGTGCAGCGGCTCAAGGCGACGTAGAGCTGACCGAACGAGAACATGCCGCCGGTCAGATCCACGACCAGTCGGTGCAACGTCTGCCCCTGGCTCTTGTGGATCGTGATCGCCCACGCCAGCTTGAACGGCATCTGGGTGTAGGTGCCGACCACTTCGCGCCGCAGCGTGCCGCCGTCGACGACCGGGCGGGTCGCCTCCCAGGTGAACGGTGTGACGTCCGCGGTGGTGCCGTCCGGGAACTCCACGATGACCACGGCTCCGTAGCGGTCGTGGTCGACGCCGACCACACGGGCGATCGTGCCGTTGACCCAGCGGTTGTTCTGGTCGTTGTTGAGCATCATCACCTGCGCGCCGACCTTGAAGCGGACGGAATTCTCGACCGGCGGGTCGAACAACGACAGATCACCCGAAGTGTGGGCGTGGTGCACCATCTCGTCGCCGGGCAACCGGTCCAGATGCTGGCGGTTGCGCGCCGTGACCAGCCGGTTGGTGGCGGCCAGCGTCAGCCAGAACTCGTCGTCGGGTGGGACGAACTCCGGGTCGGTGCGTGCGTTGAGCTGCTCGCGGGCGTGGCCGAGCAGCACTCCCTCGCGGATCTCGTTGAGAATGGCCGCCATTCGGGCGTCGCCGAGTTGACGGAAGACCGTCGTCAACGCGACGGCGGGGAAGTCCTCGCGGCGGAAGCTGCGGGCCGAGAAGAAGTACGGGGTCTCGTAGGCGGTCGAGAAGTACTCGCGTTCGTTCTCGGTGACCACCGGGGGCAGCTGGTAGAGGTCACCGACGAGGACGACCTGCACGCCGCCGAACGGCTGCCCGGGTCGCGGGCCGAACTTCTGCAGGGCGGCGGCGAGCATGTCGAAGAGGTCGGCACGCACCATCGACGCCTCGTCGATGATCAGTGTGTCCAGCGACGCCAGCGTCTTGGCGAAACGGCCAGGCCGGTAGTCCCCGGAGAGCACCTCGTGCAGGCCCGTCGTCGTGCGGAACCCGAACAGCCGGTGGATCGTGTAGCCGTCGACGTTGAGTGCGGCGATCCCGGTCGGCGCGACCACCACCACGTTGCGGTCGGTGTCGGCCATGAACCGGCGAATGAGCGTCGACTTGCCGGTGCCCGCCTTTCCGGTTAGGAAGACGTTGCGGCCCTCGCCCAGCAGCGTCAGCGCCCGCTCGAACTCCTCGGTGACAACGATGCCGTCGGGCCCCTGCACGGAATTCCACGTTACCGGCGCGACCTCCGCCGAGAGTGCATGCACGGTCGCGGTGGGGACCTTTTCACGACCGTGAGCGCACGCTCGGCGGAAAAGCCGCGCGGGTGCTCAGCTCGAGCGTCCTGAGCGCCAGGAGCGCCAGCCCCGGTGCGCCGCGAATGCCCCGACCACGGCGGTCACACACCACACGGCGATCGCCGTGTAAGCCAGCGGCGCCGAGAACTCCCCGATCGACGCCCCGAGCGCCGTGTACACGAACGCCCGCGGCACCGACCCGATGAACGCCCCGGCCGCCATCTGCCACAACGGAACTCCGAAGGCCCCGAACGCATAGGAGGCGAGCGCATCCGAGATCCCCGGGACGAACCGCTGCCCGACGACCGCCCACAGCCCACCCCGCGCGATCAGCCCGTCGATCCGCTCCGAGCGCTGCGGCCCCAGCAGGGCGCGGGCACTCTCCTTGCCCGCGCGCCGCCCTGCCAGGCTCGTGACGATCGCGGTGCCGACCGTCGCACCCAGCGTCACGAACGTGCCCACCAGCGGGCCGAACAGGAACCCACTGCCCGCCGCGAGCAGCGGCCCCGGCACCAGCACCGCGCCCAGCGCCGACGAGACCACCACGTACGTCAGCGGCGCCAGCGCGCCCGTCGACGCCACCAGGCCGCGGACGTACTCCACGTCGATCACCTGCTGCACGGCGACCAGATAGAACAGCGCCGCCAGCAACCCCACGAACAGGGCCAACCGCGCGACATGGCGTCGCCGGGACGTCTGAGGGGTACCTTCGCTGTCAACCATGCCGAACGCAATCCTGCCGCACCCGGTTAAGTTGGCTGCGTGACTGTGACGGCGGCGGACCTGACGGGCACCGAACGAGCGGTGCTGCTGGTGCTGATGGCCGAATCGCGCCCCGTGCCCAACCCCGAGCTGACCGCCCTCGGCCCGGCGCTCGACAAGCCCGGCCGCGACAAGCTCAACCGCCTCGGGCTGATCGAATCCGAACGCGTGGGCAACAGGTTCGTCCACGAGCTCACCGACCGCGGCTGGCGGCTCTGCGGCGAGATCATCGCCGCGGGACCGCCGCCACGCTCCACCGGGCCGGCCAAGACGCTCTACACCGTGCTCGGCGCGCTCGGCCGCCACCTGCGGCGATCCGAGCTCAGCCTGGCCGACATGTTCTGGCCGGCCACCGACGGCCCGGCACAGACCGTCGAGGAGCGCGTTCGCGCCGCCTACGCCCGCCTGGTCACGCGGTCCGGCGGCTGGGTCTCGCTGACCCGGCTGCGCGCCGAACTCGACGACCCCCGCGACGACGTCGACACCGCCCTGCGCGCCCTGTACCGCACCCCCGGTGTCAGCCTGATCCCCGAGGAGAACCAGAAGGTCCTGACCGCCGACGACCGCGCCGCGGCCGTGGTGATCGGTGACGGGGCCAAGCACCTGATCGCGATCGACGCGTGATGGACGCGGTGCAACGGGAAGCTCTTGCCTCGCTTCGACTGACGTGGGCGCCCACCGTCGACGACCTGTGGCGTCCCCAGGCGGCCACCCACGTCGGCGGGCTCAACGAGTACGCCGTCGACGACGTGATGGACGCCTTCGGCGACGCGCTGCACGACGCCACATCGACCCCGCTCGGCGTCGTGGTACGCGGGCCCGCCGGATCGGGCAAGACCCACCTTCTCGGCCAGATCCGCGAACGGGTGCAGGCCGGCGGCGGGTACTTCTTCGTCGTCGAACTGCTCGACGCCGCCAGCTTCTGGCATTCGGTGCGCAACGGGATCCTGGAGAGCCTGGGCCGCCCCGGTGCGCAGCGCGAGACGCAGCTCAAGGACCTGCTGTGGGAGCTGTCGTCGATCGCGCGCGTGTCGCGTGCCGACCGACGCGCCATCATCGGGGACGACGACCTCGACCCCGAGACCCTGGACCGCTTCGTCAATGCACTGGCCGCGGTACGCAAAGACCCTGTGCGGCAATGTCATCACGCTGCGCGCGCTGGTGCTGCTCGCGGCGAACGACCTGGTCGCCCATGACGTCGGCGAGGCCTACCTGCAGGCCAGCGAGGAGTTGGGCGGCGTCTTCGGCGACGACCGCGACCGCTGGCGGCTGCGTGCCTCCCCGGAGTCCGCACAGGACTGCGTGCGCGACATCTCCCGGCTCGTCGCCCTGGCCGGTCCGGCGGTGCTGGCCCTGGATCAGATCGACACGCTGCTCGCCGCCTCGCTTGCGCGCACCGAGTCCGGCGGTGGCGGCGACGGTGTGCTGGAGCAGGTCGCCCACGGGCTGATGTCGCTGCGCCAGACGATGCGCCGGACGGTGTCGGTGGTGGCGTGCCTGCCTGCGGTCTGGGAGAGCATCCGCGACCAGGCGACGGCAAGCGTGGCCGACCGGTTCCGGGTGACGGCGGTGTTGCACGGGTTGCCGACCTCGGACATCGGCCGCGCGATCCTGGAACGCCGTTTCATCCTGAGCTACGCGGCGACGGGCTTCGCGCCGCCCTATCCGAGTTGGCCGATCATGCCCGCGGCGTTCGAGGACGCCCGGGACTACACGCCGCGAAAGTTGTTGATCCGAGCCGACAGCCACGTGCGCGAGTGCCTCAAGCACGGCACCGTCGTCGAGCTCGAAGCCCTGAGCACAGACGCGCAGCCGACTTGGGAGTCGCAGTCGCCCAACGGAAGTGCCGCCGTCGGTTCGTCGGGACTCGACCGTCGGTTCGCCGACTACCGCAGGCGCGCGGTGCCCGCCGCCGCGTTCGACCACGAGGGCGAAGACATCACGATGCCCGAGCTTCTCGGCGCCGCACTGACGGCGTGGATCGCCGAACGCGACGGTGACCAGGTGTACACGGTCGACCCGCCGCCGGGATCGCACGTCGTGCTGCACGCGCGGCTGCGGCAGAGCCTTGACAGCGCCACCGACGACGAACGCCACTGGGCATTCCGCGCCATTGCGGCCACCAACGCGCTGGCCGCCCAGACCCGCATCAGAAAAGCCTATGCGGCAACGGGTCTCAGTGCCGGATCGGACCGCCGACACCTGTTGTTGCTGCGCAACACGGCGTGGCCCACCGGCCCCAAGACCGCGGCGCTGATCGAGGAGATCCACGCCGCCGGTGCGCGCACCGTCCCGGTGTCCGACGACGATGTGCGGACCATGATCGCGCTGCGCGACCTGATCAACGACGACGACGTCGACCTGCCGGGATGGCTGCAGGCGCGCAGGCCCGCGCACGGGCTGGCGTTGTTGCGCGACGTGCTGGGCGACGACACCCGCGGTGTCACGGTGGCCGCGCCGGTCGAACCGGAACCCGAGCCGGAACCTCCGGTGGAGGTCGCCGTCGACGTGTCCGACGCCGAGATGCCGCTGGGCTTCGACCTGCAAACGGGTGAGCCCGTGTCGATCGAACTGTCCGCGCTGCGCAAACACGTCGCGATCTTCGCGGGCTCGGGCTCGGGCAAGACGGTGCTGATCCGCAGGCTCGTCGAGGAATGCGCGCTGCGCGGTGTCTCGTCGATCGTGCTGGACACCAACAACGACCTGTCCCGGTTGGGCACCTCGTGGCCCGCGCCGCCACTCGGCTGGCGTCGTTCCGACGATGCAAGGGCCGCAGAATATTTCGGCAACACCGAGGTGAAGATCTGGACGCCGCGACGGTCGACCGGGCGTCCGCTGGCATTCCAGCCGCTGCCCGATTTCAGCTCCGTGGTCGACGACTACGACGAGTTCAACGACGCCGTGGAGTCCGCGTGCGCCGCGCTCGAACCGCGGGCGCTGATCTCCGGGCAGACCCAGAAGGCCAACCGGGCTCGCGCCGTGCTGCGAGAAGCGTTGCAGCGATACGGCAGAACTCCGGCACCGACCCTCGACGGCTTCGTCGACCTGCTCGCCGACCTGCCCGATGACGTCAGCAACATCGCCGACGCCCGCAAGATCGCGAACAACCTCGCCCAGGATCTGCGCGCCGCCATGATCAACGACCCGATGTTCGGCGGCGACGGCACGCCCGTCGACCCCGGGGTGCTGCTCACGCCGTCTCCGGGTCGCCGGGCAAGGGTGTCGGTGATCAGCATGATCGGCCTGTCTTCGGACGAGCAGCGCCAGAGCTTCGTCAACCAGCTGCAGATGGCGCTGTTCGCGTGGATCAAACGGCACCCGGCCGGGGAGCGGCCGCTGTCCGGGTTGCTGATCATGGATGAAGCTCAGAACTTCGCTCCGTCAAAGGGTTTCACCACCTCCCTGCGAAGCACGCTGGCGCTGTCGTCGCAGGCCCGCAAGTACGGGCTCGGGCTGGTGTTCGCCACCCAGGCGCCGAAGGGTCTGCACAACCACATCCCGGGTAATGCCGCCACCCAGTTCTACGGCCTGCTGAACTCGCCGGCCCATATCGAGGCCGCTCGGGAGATGGCGCGGGCCAAGGGCGGCCTGGTGCCCGACATCAGCCGGCTGCAGGCCGGCAACTTCTATGTCGCGACGGAGGGGGAGGCGTTCCACCGCGTCGTCGCGCCGTGGTGCCTGTCATATCATCCGTCGAGTCCGCCATCGGCCGAAGAGGTTCTGGCGATGGCGAGTGCGGTTTAGGTCGGACCGCGTCACGCGGCGGCGCCGTGACGACATGCCCAGTGGGTGCGAGATTGTGAGACAGGGCACAGAGCCCGCGTAAGAATCACGGATAACATAGTCACGGTAAACCCTTTATCTGTAGACTATATGGGTGCTGAAGCGTAATTAGCGCAGTTCACATATAGTGGCGTGGGCGCTTTCCGAGCGGCCACCGCGGCGCGCAGCGCCAGACCAGAAGGATCCCGACGTGAGTTCGTACCAGCGCGGCCGTCACGCGAAACCGTCCGCCGGCCGCCGGCGTCTCGTGACGCGGGCGGTCGGAGCCACCGCGGTTCCCTTCGCGGCGCTGCTCGCCCTTGCCGCGCCTGCTGCGGCGGACGCGGCCGACTACTTGTACGAGCTCGAAGTCCGCCACGCGGCCTGGACAGCGCAGGAACTGCTGGATGCCGGGTACCGGGCCTGCTCGATGATGGACCGCGGTATCCCGGCCTCTGAGGTGACCGACCGCCTCGACCGGGAAATGGGGTTCGGCGTCGCGCTGGCGTTCGACATCGCCAGTATGGCGGTCATCCACCTGGATTGCTGAGCGCCCCGGCACCGGTAGACCGTCTCGCCGCGGAGGTACGTGGCACGCACGGCCACCGACGGCAGCTCCAGTGCGCCCGTGGTGTCCAGCGTGCGGATCGGGTACTGCCTGCCGGCCCGAGCGGCGCCCAGCCGGGGGATCGTCAGGACGGTCATCAGCCGGTCCAGCTGGGCCCACAGCGGCTGCATGTTCGGGATGACGCCGAGCGCGGCGAACCTCTGCAGGTCGTCCTCGTCGACGCGGCGGGCGGCCAGGGCCAGCGAGTCACCCTCCCAGTTGCGCATGCCCAGGTTCTCCCCCGAGTCGCTTCGCCCTGCCCCGCCGGAATGACTGTGCAGCCCCGAGCAGTACGGGGCGAGTAGCGCCCCGGTCTCGTTCTCCACCACGCCGTCGGCGAAGAACTTCACCGACTGCGCGGTCAGCAGGGGGTTCGCGATGCCGTCGACCCGGCGCCGCTGCTCGGCGAACCGCGTCACCTGGGCGTCGAAGTGCCGGCGGGTCGGCGTACAACGCGAGGTTGAACCGCATCCGCAGCGCGCCCCGGCGGGCCGCCTCGACGTACGTGTCGACGTCGGCGGGTTCCACGCGGTGAACAACGTCGCGCCCTCGATGGTCATCGCGCCTCATTCTGCTCGCTGGCCGGCGCCGCCGCTCGCCTCCAGCGTGAAGCCACGGCTGTGACCACCGCTGGATCCGCGACCAGGAATACTATTTCGCGATGGGGACCCGCGACGATGTGCTGATCACCGCCGAGGAACTGGCGAGCCGCCTGGACGCGGGTGAGCCGATCACGCTGCTGGATGTCCGATGGTCGCTGCCCGAACCGGACGGCACCGCGGCCTACGAAGCCGGGCATCTGCCGGGCGCGGTGTACGTCTCCCTCGAGGACGACCTCACCGATCACCGCGTGACGGGACGTGGTCGTCATCCGCTGCCGTCCGGGCGCCGGCTTCAGGAGGCGGCGCGCCGCTGGGGGGTCCGGACGGGTGTGCCGGTGGTGGTCTACGACGACTGGAACCGTGCGGGGTCGGCGCGCGCGTGGTGGGTGCTGACGGCCGCCGGCATCGCCGACGTCAGGATCCTCGACGGCGGGCTGCCGGCGTGGACGGGCCGACTGCAGACCGGCGCCGTGACTCCCGAACCAGGCGACGTGACCGTCGCCCACGACGATCTCTATGCGGCGGCATGTAAGACCGTGACCGCCGATGAAGCGCCCGACGTCGCGGTGCTGCTGGACGCTCGCGCGCCCGAGCGGTATCGCGGCGAGGTCGAGCCCGTCGACCCGGTCGCCGGCCATATCCCCGGCGCGGTCAACCTTCCGAGCACCCGTCTGCTCACCGGTGACGGCGCCTGGCTGCCCGACGCCGAGCTCACCCGGCTGTTCGACGACCGCGGCGTGGGCGCCGACGTGGCCGTGTACTGCGGGTCGGGAGTCACCGCCGCGGTGGGCGTCGCGGCGCTGGCAGCAGTCGGCATCGACGCCGCGCTGTTCCCCGGCTCGTGGTCGGAATGGAGCTCCGATTCCACGCGCCCGGTAGCCGTCGGCCCGGACTAGGAGCCCGCGAGCGTGCACCCACGGTCGTTGCGGGGCGCTAGGAGCTACAAGGAACGCACGTTCGGCGCATCGCCACCGTGACACCATGGGCTCATGCCCGAGGAAGTGATGAACGAGGAGCGCGATTTCAATGAGCGCAACATCGACGAGTTCCGCGCCAACGGCGGCAAGGTCGGCGGCCAGTTCGAGGGCTTCCCCTTGCTGCTGCTGACCTCGACCGGCGCGAAGAGCGGCGCCGAGCGTATCAACCCGGTGGCCTACTTCGACGTCGACGGCAAGATCTACGTCGTCGGCTCGTCCGCGGGCCGTGACCGGGATCCCGCGTGGGCGTTCAACATTCGCGCCCACCGGCAGGCCAGCGTGGAGATCGGAGCCGACCCGCCGAGGGCCGTCACCGCGCGCGAACTGCCCCGGGACGAACGCGACCGCGTCTACGCCGTCATCGCCGAGCGCGCCCCCGGCTTCGCCGAGTACGAGACGCGCACCGACCGCGTCATCCCCGTCTTCGAGTTGGTGCCCGCCGGCTGACGGGAATGTGACGGCGCTCGCACTCGTTGGCACGTGTCATGGCGAAGATGACGAGTGACGAGCGTGAGCATTATCTGGCCGACGTCCACGTCGGCGTGATCGCCGTCGAGCGACCCGGCAGGGCGCCGCTGGCGGTGCCCATCTGGTACGGCTACCGGCCCGGTGGCGAGGTGTTGCTGTGGACGGAAACAGAGTCGTTGAAGCACAAGGTGATTCGTGATGCGGGCCGGTTCGCGATCACGGCGCAGGACGAACAGCCGCCGTACAAGTACGTCACCGCCGAAGGTGACGTCACCGGCATCGGACCCGCCGACGACGCCACCGTCCGCGAGATCGCGGTCCGCTACCTCGGGCAGGAGGCCGGCGGCCAGTTCACCGACGAGAACCTCACCCCGACCTCCATCGTCATCCGCATGCGTCCAAAGCGCTGGTTGAGCACCGATTACTCCAAGTAACCCCGCCCGCCGCGATAGTGTTCGACCGTCGGGGCAGCGAAGGGCGGGGTACATGCGCACACAGGTTGTGCCGGTGTTGGCAGCCGGGCTGTTGGTGGTGGGCTGTGGCGGCGCGCAGCAGCAGTCCGAGCCACCGCAGTCGTCGTCCGGGACGGCCGCGGCACAGAGCCCGGCCCCGGGTCCGGAGGACGACGGCGCCGACGGCGCGGGGACGATGATCGTCACCTACGAGGACGCCGAGACCCCCGAGGCCATCGCCGGTCGGGCGCTGCTGCAGGACAACCAGGTGCTCGAGGACCTCGCCGACGACATCAACCAGTCGCTGGCACTGCCGAACGACGTCGCGCTGCTCGGCTCGCAGTGCGACGAGGCCAACGCCTTCTGGGACTTCGGCGCCCAGTCGATCACCCTGTGCTACGAGGACGCCGCGCTGGCCGAGCAGATCTTCACCGAGGCGGGCGACCCCGATCCCGTTGCGTCCGCGCTCAACTCCGAGTACGCGACCTTCTACCACGAGGTCGGGCACATGGCGATCAGCGTGTACGACCTGCCGGTCACCGGGCGCGAAGAGGATGTCGCCGACCAACTCGCCGCCTACGTGCTGTTGCAGCCCGACGGGGACGGCCAGATCGACCCCGAGTCGGTGCAGGCGGTCAAGGACTTCGCGCGGACATTCGGTACGTCCGGTGAGCAACGCAGCGAACTCGGCAGCGAGGACTTCGCCGACGTGCACTCGCTGGACGAGACGCGGATGTTCAACCTGCAGTGCTGGATCTACGGCGCGGATCCCGAGACCAACGGCGACCTGGTCGCAGGCGGTGAACTGCCCGAAGACCGCGCGTCAGGGTGCGAGGACGAGTGGCTCCAGCTGGACAAGGCCTGGTCGACGCTGCTCGAACCCCACTTCAAGTAGCCGCTACCCCGGAGCGGGCGCCGGCGGCGGTGTCGGGGCGCCGGGAACCGGCGGTGGCGGAGGGGGTGGCGGCGGAGGCGTCGTCAGCAGGCGCACGATGTCGGGCTTCATCGCCTGCAACTGCGCGCCCCAGTAACCCCAGCTGTGAGTGCCGTTGGGCGGGAAGTTGAACACCGCGTTGCGCCCGCCTGCGGCAAGGTACTTGTCGCGGAACTCCTTGTTGGTGCTCAGCGTGATCGTCTCCAGAGAACCGGCGCTGATGTTGATGCCGAGGTCCGTACCGGTGTCGAGGTCGGAGGCGATGCCGTTACCGCAATACACCCACAGTGCTGTGCGATTGGCGACGAGCCGGTTGATGTTGAGCATCGGGTCGGCGCGCAGCCAGGCCGGCGAGCCGGTCTTGCCCCACATGTCGAAGGAGTCGTAGCCGCCGGCGTCCTGCATCGCGATGTCGATGAGCGGAGGCCACAGTTTCTGCGACGGCGCCAAGTATCCCGACAGCGAGGCCGCGAACTTCCACTGACGCGGGTAGTAGGCGGCCATCGTCAGCGCCGCGCTGCCCGACATCGACAGCCCGACAACGGCGTTGCCGAACGGGTCCTGGCCCTTGTTGGCGGCCAGCCACGTCGGCAGCTCGCGCGTCAGGAACGTCTCCCACTTGTAGGTCACCGTGCCTGCGTTGTTCTTGGCGGGCCGGTACCAGTCGGCGTAGAAGCTCGACTGGCCGCCGACGGGCATGATCACCGAGATCCCGGACTGGTGGAACCATTCGAACGCGGCGGTGTTGATGTCCCAGCCGTTGAAGTCGTCCTGGGCGCGCAGGCCGTCGAGCAACAGCACCGAATGCGGCCCGCCGTGCTGGAACTCGACGCGGATGGTGCGCCCCATCGCCGGGGACGGGACGTCCAGCTGCTCGATGGGCAGGCCCTCGCGGGAGAACGCGTCGGCCTGCGGGGCCGTGACCGTCGTCAGGCCGGCAGCCAGCAGTACCGCGACGGCCAGCCGTGCGCCGACGCGGCGGACCCGGTGCCCGAAGATCGCCACGGGCGCGAACCTAACAGCGGGTGGCGGCGTACCCGCGGGGGCCGCGCGGGGCAGTGATCGGGTTGTGACCTTGGCGAATCGGGTGCGAAAACCGACGATGATGGTGCGTCAGCGCGCCGGATTCGCAAGCAGCACCGGGGCCTGCTCACCGAAAGGGCCTGCACGGTTTTCGCGCCCAGATTGCAGCCACGCAGGTCTCTACTCGCACTTTGTCTGCTGGAATGCAATTCCGGCGGAGGTTAGTCCAGGTCGACCGACATCGGTCCGACTCCCCAGATCTCGTCGCAGTACTCCTTGATCGCACGGTCCGAGGAGAAGATGCCGCTGCGGGCGGTGTTGCGGATCGACATCCGTGACCAGGTGTCGCCGTTGAGCCAGGCCCGCGAGACCTCGTCCTGGCAGTCGACGTAGGACCGGTAGTCGGCCAGCGCCAGGAACGCATCGTGGTGGATCAGGTTGTCGACGATGGGCCGCAGCACCTCGGTGTCGCCGTGGGTGAACACCCCACGCGCGATCAGCTCCAGCACCGCCGCCAGCTCCTGGTCGCTCTCGACGTGGCTCAGCGGGCGGTAGCCGTTCGCCTGGACCGACGCCACCTCGCTCTCGTTCAGCCCGAACAGAAAGAAGTTCTCCGCACCCGCCTCCTGGCGGATCTCGATGTTGGCGCCGTCGAGGGTCCCGATCGTCAGCGCGCCGTTGATCATGAACTTCATGTTCCCGGTGCCCGACGCCTCCTTGCCCGCGGTCGAGATCTGCTCGGACAGATTGGCCGCCGGGTACACCAGATGCGCGGTCTTGACGTTGAAGTTCGGCAGGAACACCACTTTGAGGCAGCGGTTGACGTCGGGATCGCCGTTGACCGTGTCACCGACGGCGGTGATCATCTTGATGATGCGCTTGGCCATGAAGTATCCGGGCGCGGCCTTGCCCCCGAAGATGAACACCCGCGGCGGGATCGACAACCCGGGGTTGGCCTTGAGTCGGTGATACAGCGTGATGATGTGCAGCACCATCAGGTGCTGGCGCTTGTACTCGTGGATCCGCTTGACCTGGACGTCGAACATCCACGTCGGATCCAGCTCGATGCCCGTCGCCGAGTGGACGTATTCGGCGAGCCGGGACTTGTTGGCACGCTTGACCTCTCGCCACCGATGCCGGAACGCCGGATCGTCGACGAAGGACTCCAGCCCCTTGAGTCGACCCAGATCCTTGAGCCACCCGGGCCCGATCGTGTCGTCGAGCAGGCCGCGCAGACCCGGGTTGGACAGCGCCAGGAACCGTCGCGGTGTCACGCCGTTGGTGACGTTGCCGAACCGCTGCGGCCACATCTCGTGGAAGTCCTTGAGCACGCTGGCCTTCAGCAGCTCGGAGTGCAGCGCCGCGACCCCGTTGACGGCGTGGCTGCCCACGGTCGCCAGGTGCGCCATCCGCACGCACTTGCCGCCGTCCTCACCGATCAGCGACATGCGCGCCACCCGGTCCTCGTCGCCGGGGAACTGCGCGCGCACCTCCTCGAGGAAGCGGTCGTTGATCTCGTAGATCAGCTCGAGGTGACGCGGCAGCGCCTCCCCGAACATGGCCAGCGGCCAGGTTTCCAGCGCCTCGGGCAGCAGGGTGTGGTTGGTGTAGCCGAACGTGCGGACCGTCAGGTCCCACGCATGGTCCCACGGGAACTGATACTCGTCGATCAGCAGCCGCATCAACTCGGCGACCGCGATCGAGGGGTGGGTGTCGTTGAGCTGGATCGCCCACTTGTCGGGCAGCACGGTCAGCGGCAGGTGCGCCCGCTTGAGGTGGATGTCGAGGATGTCCTGCAGCGAGCACGTCACGAAGAAGTACTGCTGCAACAGCCGCAGCCTCTTGCCCGCCTCGGGTTCGTCGTTGGGGTAGAGCACCTTGGAGACCGTCTCGGAGACCACCTCTTCGTCGACGGCCTTGTAGAAGTCGCCCGTGTTGAAGGCGTCCAGCGCGAACGACTCCACGGCCCGCGCGCTCCACAGCGTCAGCGTGTTGCAGGTGTTGACGCCGTAACCCTGCACCGGGGTGTCGTAGGAGACGCCCTTGAGCACCCGCTGCGGCACCCACCGCACCCGGAACCTGCCCGTCACGTCCTCGTAGGTCTCGGTGTGGCCGCCCCAGTTCACCGGGTAGGTGGCGTCGGGCTTGTCGATCTCCCAGGAGTTGCCGTGCGCCAGCCAGTTGTCGGTCTTCTCGACCTGCCAGCCGTCGGCGATCTCCTGCTTGAAGATGCCGAACTCGTAGCGGATGCCGTAGCCGATCGACGGCCGCTCAAGCGTGGCCAGCGAGTCCAGGTAGCAGGCGGCCAGCCGCCCGAGGCCCCCGTTGCCCAGGCCGGGCTCGCCCTCGCAGTCCAGGATCACGTCGAGGTCCTGGCCGAGGTCGGCCATCGCGGCGCGGGCCTCTTCCTCGATGCCGAGGTTGAGCAGGTTGTTGCCCAGTTGCGGGCCCATCAGGAACTCCGCCGACAGGTAGCACGTCACCTTCGCCGACAGGTCCAGCCAGTCCTGGGTGGTGGCCATCCAGCGCTTCTGCATGCGATCGCGGACCGCGAGCGACAGCGCCCGGTAGTAGTGCTCGGGGGTCAGCACCGCCGGTGGCCGCGCGATCGAATACAGCAGGTGATCGGACACTGCGTGGCGCAGCGCATCGGCGGACATGCCGCTGCGGGTCTGCCCCGTCGGGCCCAGCTGTGAGCCGTTGACCTCCGTGGATTCGGGGGAGGTGGGGTTCACGACGTCGGTCACTGAGTCTCCTGCGTTCTGGCCCGTAGTTGCGCGGACGGGTCATTCTGTCGTCCCGGTGTTTCTTGGAAGGGTCCGGGATGTGAACTCCGTGCGGAGTCCCGGCGGGGACCAGGAGTGCGAAAGCGTTGCCGGTTGAATATTGACGCGGTTGACTGTGCGGATGGACATCGGCACGCACCGCTGGGGGCGGCTGTCCCTTCGCGTGCCCGGGGCGATGCCGCCGTGGCCGCGTCTGGTCGGCTGGACCCTCGCGGTCGGCGCGCTGTGCTTCCTGGTCCGTTCGCTGGTCTACCTGGACAGCTGGTCCTACGCCATGGTCTGGCCGGCCGTCGCGCCTCAGCTCGTCGCGTTGCTGACCTCGCCGCGTCGCCAGTGGCCGGTGTACCTCGCCTCGTTCGCCGCCATCCAGATCGTCCCGGCGCGGCTGTTCCTGGACATGTCGCCCGAAGTCGGTGTGGTGTCGACGATGACCGCGGTGGTGTTCGCCGCGACGGTCCTGCACCGGGACCGGGAGTGGGTGACGGGACGCAGTGACTCGCTGCGCAGCTGGCAGCGCTTCCTGCTCTACGGCGTGTTCGTCGCGCCGCTGCTGGCAAGTCCCATCGGGATCGCCAGCCTGGTCTGGAACGGTGAGATCGCCACCGACCCGCGCTCGCTGGTGTACGCCGCGATGGCCTGGTATCTGACCGAGGCCGTCGGCATCGCGTTCCTCGTTCCGCTGATGCTGCGGTGGCAGCACTACCGGCGGCGCCATTCGTGGCGGGAAGTGCTGTGGTTCACGATGATGACGGCGCTGACCGTCGGCCTGTGCGCCGCGTCGGCGACCAAGTCGAGTTTCGTGCTGGTCTTCCTGACCGCGTTGCCCGCGCTGCTGGTGCTGATCCGCTCGGGCATCGCGGCGGCCTTCGCCGAGATGGCCGTCGGCTCGGCGCTGGTGCTCGGCAGCACGTTCGCCGGCTATGGTCCGTTCGCCGCGTCGCTGGAGGAACCCGGGCAGGCCATGATCTCGGCCCAGGTCTTCGTGCTCGGCGCGTTCACGATGGTGGTCATGGTGGCCGCGGCGCTCGAGGATCGGATGCGACTGGCGGCGCTCGAGGACGCCAGCCACAAGGCCTACGAACTGATCGCCGAGCTGACCGGGGACGTGGTGATCGTCGTCGACAAGGAGGGCAACGTCCTGCACCGCGCGTCGCACGGTTACGAGATCCTCGACCTCCCCGGAAGCCCGATCACCAAGTCGCAGTGGCTCGAGCAGGTCCATCCGGACGACCGCGCCGCCAGGCGGCACTTCCCCGAGTCGACGCAGCCCGGTCCTTCTGAGCCGTTCCGCGTCCGCCGGCAGGACGGGACGTGGGGCTGGTACGTGGTGCACAGCCGCCGCACACCCGAGGGGCTGACGGCGGCGATCATGCGCGACGTGACCCTGGAACGTGAGGTGCAGGATTCGCTGACCGACATGGCCAACACCGACCCGCTCACCGGTCTGGCCAATCGACGCGGACTGTCGCACAAGGCCGCCCGCATCTGGACCCGCGCACACGAAACCGGTGAACCGGTGTCGGCCCTGTTCGTCGACATCGACCATTTCAAATCGTTCAACGACGTCTACGGCCACCAGGCCGGCGACGAATGCCTGCGGCGCGTCGCCGGTGTGCTGCGGCAACTCGCCGACCCGAGGTCCTGGCTGGCGGCGCGGTACGGAGGCGAGGAGTTCGCGGTGGTGCTCTCCGGGCGCGAGGACCCGCGCCGGCTGGCAAGCGGACTGGCCGCGGCCATCCGAGACCTCGAGATCCCGCACCTCGGGTCGGATTCGGGCTACCTGACCGTCAGCATCGGGGTCGCCACGCTGCGGCCGTGGCAGGCCTCGAGATCTGACCCCGACGCGGCGGTGGGCGAACTGCTGGACCGCGCGGACAAGGCGCTCTATGCCGCAAAGTCGCAGGGACGCAACGCGATCGCACTGTCCCGCGACGACCGCGCGGAGGCGGTGCTACTCGGCGAGCAGGTTCACCATCCCGGTGAATACGCGCGGGAGGCGGTGGGCGGCGGGCACGACGAGTGAGCGCAGCGGCGACGTGCTCGCGGACAACACCCCCGTCGTCATCCACCGGTAGCGGCGCGTCGCCCGGCGCCACCGCCGCTCGTAGTCATCGGGACGGTCGGCGACCACACAGTCGACCAGCAAGCGCGACGCGGCGAACGCCAGTCCCAGGCCTTCCCCGGTGAGCGCGTCGACGTACCCCGCGGCATCACCGACCAGCAGCACCCGTCCGGCCACCCGGCTGCGCACCTGCTGCCGCAGCGGGCCGGCGGCCCGGTCGGGCTCGTGGGCATGGCCGTCGATGCGTTCGCGCAGTGCCGGGAACGCATCGAGATGGCGCTCGAAACGGCCCTGCCGGGAGGTGAGGATGGCGATGCCCACGCAGTCGTCGGCCACCGGCGTCACGTAGGCCTCGCCGGCCTCGGGGTCCACCGACCAGTGCACCTCGACACGATCGCTCCACGGCGCGACGGCGATGTGCCGCTTGATCCCCCAACGCCGGGTCCCGCCCGCGGGCAGGCCGAGGCCGAGGCCGGCCCGGATCGGCGAGTGCAGGCCATCGGCCGCCGCGAGGTAGCGGGCGCGAATCCCGTTGACCGTCACCGATTCACCGTCCTGGTCAAACCCGTCGACCTTCGCGTGTACCAGCGACACCCCCGCCGCGGCCGCCTGCTGCAGCAGGGCCTCGTGCAGGGTCTTGCGCCGCACTCCCAGCCCGGCGCCGGAGCCGAACTGCGCGGTGACACAACGACGGTCGTCGAAATAGGACACCCCGTGGAAGGCTCTGCCCGCCGGGTGCGCACCGAGCAAATCGAGCTGACGCACCGCGTGCGGCATCAGGCCCTCGCCGCACGCCTTGTCGACAGGACCGGTGCGCTGCTCGATGACGACGACGTCGAGGCCCGCGCGGGCGCCGTGGATGGCGGTCGCCAGCCCCGCGGGTCCGCCGCCGGCGACCACGAGATCGATCATGTCAGCATCGCGAGGGCCTTGTTCTCGACCGAGATCCTGGTCCTCAGCAGCGCGGCGTTGAGCACGGTGAACACCACCGCCGTGAGCCACGCGGTGTGCACCAGCGGCAGCGCGATCCCCTCGACGACGACCGCGACGTAGTTGGGGTGGGAGAAGAACCGGTAGGGGCCGCCGGTGACCCGCCCGGCGTCGGGGACGATGACGACCCGGGTGTTCCACTGGTGGCCCAAAGTGGTGATGCACCACCAACGCAACACCTGCGCGGCGATGACGACGCCGAGCATCGACCAGCCCAGCAGCGGGATGAACGGGCGGTGCGCGGCCTCCCACAGGCAACCCGCCAGCAGTGCGGTGTGCAGCACCACCATCATCGGGTAGTGGCGGGCGCCGAACTCGACGCCGCCGCGTTCCCGGCTCCACGCGAGATTGCGTTGGGACACCACCAGTTCGGCGATCCGCTCCACCGCGACCGCGGCGATCAGCACGGTGTAGGCGAGCATCGTCAGCGCCACCGCAGCAGGACGAGCTCTGAGCAGAAGCCCGGGCCCATCGCCATCAGCAGTCCCGGCTCCCCGGCCGCGGGCTTCTTGGCTCTGGTGTCGCGCAGCACGTGCAGCACCGACGATGACGACAGGTTGCCCACCTCGGCCAGCGAGCGCCAGGTCAGCTCGAGGGCGTCGTCGTCGAGTCCGAGGGTGGCGGTGATCGCCTCGATCACCTTGGGGCCGCCGGGATGTGACACCCACGCCTCGACGTCGGCCACCGTGAGGTCGTGCTCGCCGAGGAACCCGCTGACGTCCTCGGCGAGGTATCGCTCGATGAGCTCGGGCAGGTTCGGCGAGAGGATGAGCTGGAAACCGGTGCTGCCGACCTTCCATCCCATGGTGTCCAGCGAATCCGGGTACAGGCGGCTGCGGGAGTCGAGCACCACCGGCCCGGTCGCGTCGATCTCGTCGGCGCGGTCGCGGCCGACGGCGATCACCGCGGCGGCGCCGTCACCGAACAGGGCGCTGCCCACCAGGCTGGCCATCGTCGGCTCGGCGGCCGGATAGGTCAGTGAGCACAGCTCCACCGACACCAGGGCGGCGGCGTGGCCGGGTGCACCGCGCAGGTAGTCGTGCATCCTGGCGATGCCTGCCGCGCCGGCCACGCACCCCAGCCCGAACAGCGGCACCCGGCGCACGTCGGGCCGAAGCCCCAGCCGGCCTGCGATGCGGGCGTCCAGCGACGGCACCGCGACCCCGGTGACGGTGGTCGTCATGATCATGTCGAGATCGCTTGCGCGCAGCCCCGCTTCGTCCAGCGCCGCCGTCAACGCCTCGCAGGCGAGGTCCAGGGCGTGTTCGAGGTAGAGGGTGTTGGCGTCGCCGAAGTCGGTCAGCGACGGATACCTGTCGAGGGGCAGCACGAAGTGGCGCGCGTCGACCTTCGCGTTCTCGTGCAGGCCGCGCACCACCGCGTCGAGCCCGGCGAACGCCGGGACACCGAGGAACGCCTCGGTGACCTCCTGCTGGGTGTGGCGGTGGGGCGGCAGCGCCCCCTGGACGCCGGCGATGACGCTGACGAGGTCGTCGTGGGTGACGGTCATGATGGATTCCGTTCGGTCTCTAGGGATTCGGGGGCCGTCGCCGACGGCGCTTCGCGCAAGCCCAGCCGGTCGTGGACACGGGTGAGCCAGTGGGGGGCCCACCAGTTCCAACGACCCATGAGATGCATGAACGCCGGCACCAGCACCATGCGCACCAGGGTCGCGTCGACGAGCACGGCCAGCGTCAGGCCCAGGCCGAACATCCGCATGAACGACACGTTGGCGGCGATCAGCGCCGCGAACGAGATCGACATGATGAGCGCGGCGGCGGTGATTATACGGCCGGTGTAGGCGATGCCGAGCGCGACCGACTCATCGGATCGTCCTGTCTGGAGCCAGAATTCGCGGATCCGGGAGACGAGGAACACCTCGTAGTCCATCGACAGCCCGAAGGCGATGCAGAACAGCAGGACCGGCATGTTCGCGACGAGCGTGCCGGTGGGTGTGGTCCCGAGGCCGGACAGATGGCCGTCCTGGAAGATCCACACCAGTGCGCCGAACGCCGCGGTGAGCGAGAGAACGTTGAGCACCAACGCTTTCAGCGGTACCACCAGGCTGCCGGTGAGCAGGAAAAGCAACGCGAACATGATGACGGCGATGAGGCCGAGGACCACCGGCAGCGTGGAGGTGACGGCGTCCACACTGTCGCGGTTGATCTGCGCGGTGCCCGTCATCTCCACGGCACGCCCGCCGGGACCGGCGACGGCGTGCAACCGGTCGAGCTGAGCTTCGGACGCGTCGGAGAACAGCGGCGCGGTGCTGGCCACGGTGAGGAAGACACTGCCCTGACTCTCGCCGGCCGGGGCCGACGGCGGCCCGGCCAACGCTCCGTCGACGAAAGTTCCCGTGGGTGCGGAGACGGCGGGAACGTCGGGGACCCGGGACAGTTCGGCGGCGTATGCCGACAGCTCGGCCGGTGCCAGGCCGTCACTGTCGGGCACGACGATCGTGACGGCCGTGTCGGTGTTTCCGGCGGTGTCCGCGAATTGCCGGCGCAGTTGGTCGCCGACCTGATGGGATGACGCCGACTGCGGAAGCACCCGGTCGTCGGGGAAGCCCCATCGCACACCCAGGAACGGGGCGCCGAGGACGAGCAGCAGGACGACGATGGCCAGGCCGAGCGGCAGCGCGCGCCGCATGACGGCGTTCGCGCAGCGATACCAGAAGCGCTGTTCGACCGGGACGGGTCGCGGCGGCGGCCTGCGCAGGATCCGGCGGACGAGCCGGCGCACGTCGAAGGCGTCGAGGCGGTCGCCGAGGACCACCAGCGCGGCGGGGGTGACGACGACGGCCGCAGCCGCCGCGAACGCGACGGTGGCCACGCCGGCGTAGGCGAACGATTTGAGGAAGTGCATCGGGAACAGCACCATCGCCGCCATCGACAGCGCCACCGTGGTGGCGGAGAAGATGACGGTCCGCCCTGCGGTCGTCATGGTGCGTTGCAGCGCCGCGGGACGGTCGGCGCCTGCGGCGAGTTCGTCGCGGTAGCGGCTGAGGATCAGCAGCGTGTAGTCGATGGCCAGGGCCAGACCCATGGCCGTGGCGAGGTTCAGCGCGAAGATCGACACGTCGGTGGTGAACGTGACCAGCCGCAGCACCGACAGTGCGCCCAGGATCGCCATGCCACCGATCGCGACGGGCAGCGCCGCGGCCAGCAGCCCGCCGAACGCCCAGACCAGCACCAGGAAGCTCAACGGGATCGCCAGGGACTCCATGACCAGCAGGTCGCGCTGGGACTGCTCGGTGATCTGGACGTTGACCATCGCGGTGCCGCCGGTCTGCACGGTGACGCCATCCCGGTCGCGGGTGGCCTGGTCGGAGATGTCCTTGGCGTAGGTCTGCTGCTGGGCTTCGGTGCCGGTGATGCCTGCGACGATGAGCCCCGCGGTGCGATCCCTGCTGACGAGGTCGGCGGCGGCCGCGGGCGGGGAGGACCACGCCGAGGACACGTCGGCGACATGGGGATGGTGGGTCAACCGGTCGACGATGTCGGTCGCGACATCACGCGCCCGCGGGCTGTCGATGCCGTCGGGGGCGGACACGACGATGAGCATCTGGACATCACCCTGGCCGAACTTGTCGGTGAGAACCTGTGCAGCGTGGGTGGATTCGGAACCCGGGTCCTGAAAGCCGCTGGGGGAGAGGCTCTTGGCGACGGGAACGCCGAATACCCCGAGGGTGACCGCCAACAGCACCGCGGCGACCAGGATGCGGCGCGGCGCGGCGAGAGCCAAGAGGGCGATTCTGTGAAGCAGCTGAACCTCCAGTGCGGGAGCGAAGGCGCTTTACCGTACGACACGAGATAGTCCCCGTGGGGGTTCACGTGCAGCGCAGTCACAGCGATGTCACAGAACCGTCGCAGCTGCTATCGGAGCTCGAAATGCTGGTAGTCCAGGGGGGTGCGCCAGTGGCCGCCCCAGCGCCAGCCCCGGTCGGTGAACGCCTCGACGGCCGGATCACCGTCGTGCAGCATCCCGGGATCGGTGCGGGCGCGATCGACGAACGCCCCGGCGTTGGCGGGCTGGTAGTCGCCGCGGCGGTCGACGTAGGGGTTCAGCCGCGGATTGACGTCCACCGCGCGGCCATAGGCGTGCAGTGACCACTGCCCGGTCCCGGGGATGTCGCGGCAGTTGAACGCCGAGGTGTTGTTGTCGCGCATCGACAGCTCGTCGTCCGCCCCGGGGTAGTGGTCGGCGGTGCGCATCCGCTCGATGGGGAAGCGCAGCCGCAGCAGCTGATCGAACACCGCGATGACGTCGGCGGTGAGGTCTTGGTGCACCACCAACTGGCCGCGGTGCACCCGTCCGTCGAACCCCCAGTAGTCGAGGTCGACGCGGCGCAGTGCGTCCGGGGGCAGCGGGCAGCCGGGACGCCACGTCGCGGCGAGGTCGGCGGCGGAGACGGGGTGCACGGTCGGGGGCTGCGGTTGAGGGGACGCCGGAGGACGGGTCACCGTGGAGAACGTTTCCGGCGACCTCGGGGAGGTCGGACCGACCGGAGAGGTGGACGTTGCCGGGCCCGACGTCTGGGGAGCGGGCGCGGGGGCCGGGGCGCACTGCACCAGGGTCGTCGCCGCCACGACCGTCAGCGCGGCCAGCCTCGTAGCGGTCGTTGTTGTCACCGGTGACCAACGTACCGAAGGCCTGACCTACCGACGCCGAGTGCGCTTAGTCGCGCTAATGACTTCTGTTAGTTGAGCTTTCGAACCGCGGCCGAGATCACGACTGCGCCGTCAAAAGTGTGATGTGTACCAACTGCGCGCTATATTGTGTGCGCAGTCACAGAAAGGACGGTCATGGCCGGAATGGGAGAGGGCGCAATGGTCCCCCAAAATGTCGAACCGCCACGTACTGTGCGGGCATCCGCCCACGTCAATTGGGCACTGGCGTTCCTGATGTTCGCCATCCTGATCGCTGCCGTCGCGGGTGTGGTCGTCGCGCTGACCAGCGGGATGCCGACCGTCGCGATCCTGATCGCACTGGTCACCGGCGCGTTGTTCGCCGGCCTGGTCTGCTGACGTCGTCGCGGCGCGGGTAGTCGCGGCGCTCAGCTCAGCTGTGCCACGAGCGCGGCGGTGACCTGCTCGGTTGTCGCGGTGCCCCCCAGATCGCCGGTTCGGGTCCCCGGCTCGCTCAGCGTCGACTCCATCGCCGCGATCACGTCGTCGGCTGCGGCGGCGTGCCCGAGGTGCGACAGCATCATCGCCGCCGACCACACCGCCCCTATCGGATTCGCGATCCCGCGGCCCGCGATGTCCGGCGCCGAACCGTGCACCGGTTCGAACATCGACGGGTACTGCTTCGTCGGGTCGAGGTTGGCCGACGGCGCGATGCCGATGGACCCGGCGACCGCCGCCGCCAGATCGGACAGGATGTCGCCGAAGAGGTTCGAGCCCACCACGACGTCGAACCGCTCTGGCTGCAGCACGAACTTCGCGGCCAGCGCGTCGATGTGCTCACTGTCCCACCGCACGTCGGGGTACGCCTGCGCCCGTTCGGCCACCACCTCATCCCAGAACGGCAGCGTGTGCACGATTCCGTTGGACTTCGTCGCCGAGGTGACGTAGCCGCGCCGCGTCCGGGCCAGCTCGAAGGCGTAGTCGGCGATCCGGGTCACTCCCGGCCTCGTGAACACCGACTCCTGGATGGCCATCTCGTCCGGGAACCCTCGGTGGAGACGACCGCCGATCTCGCTGTACTCGCCCTCCACGTTCTCCCGGACCACGACGAAGTCGATGTCCTCGGTCGTCCGCAGCGGTCCGGACACCCCGCGGAAGAGCCGGATCGGCCGCAGGTTGACGTACTGCCGGAAAGCCCTGCGGATCGGAATCAGCAAGCCCCACAACGACACATGGTCGGCGACCCCCGGCCAGCCCACCGCGCCCAGCAGGATCGCGTCGAACTCGCCGAGCGTATCCAACCCGTCGTCGGGCATCATCGAGCCGATCTCGGTGTATCGCCGGCACGACCAGTTGAATTCGTGGTATTGCAGGTCGATTCCGTACTTCGCCGCTGCGGCGTCGAGGACTGCCCTGGCAGAGGCGATCACCTCGGCGCCGATACCGTCACCGGGGATGACGGCGATCGTCTGCGCGCTCACGTGCCCAGCCCCAGGACGCTGACCATCAAGGGCAGCAGCAGGATGATCAGGAAAGCACCGATGACGTCGAAGGTCGCTCCCGAGCGGATCATCGTCGTAATACGCACCACGCCCGAACCGTAGACGATCGCGTTCTGCGGTGTCGACACCGGAAGCATGAAGCCGAACGACGCCGCAAAGGTCGCCGCGAGTGCGGGCACGAACGGGTTGATGCCCGCGGCGACGGCGACCGGGATGATGATCGGCACCACCACCGCCGCGGATGCGGTGTTGCTGGTCGTCTCGGACACGATGATGGCCAGCAACACCGCGAAGATGGTGATCGCGACGGTGCTCGTCAGACCGAGCGCGTCGTCGACCGAGGTGCCGATCGTCTCCGCCAACCCCGTGTCGGCGATCAGTGAGCCGAAGATGATGCCGCTGCCGAAGAGAATGATTGTGCCCCAGTCGATCTTGGCGGCATCACTCCAGCGCAACGTGAATTCGCGGTTCTCCCAGTCGGTAGGAAGCAGGAACAGCAGAGAGGCGCCGAACACCGCGACGACGCCCTCGTCGAGACGGTCACTGACCGCGGTGTAGATGTCGGATTCGTTGCCGAACAACAGCGCGAGCACACCGGGGATGATCCACAACGTCACCGTGACGCCGAAGGCGATCAGCGTGTTCTTCTCGGCCCGGGACAGCGGCCCCAGCTGCTCGCGTTCCTTGGCGACGTAGTCGGCCACCCCCTCGATGCGCTGAATCTCAGGCTTGTTGAGCCGCAACAGGATCAGCGCCAACGCGGCGAACATGGCCAGGCAGATCGGGGCGGCCAACACCATCCACTGGCCGAAGCTGATCCGCTCCCCGGTGGCCTCCTCGATCAGGCCCCGGCCGATGAGGTTGGGCGGGCTGCCCACCGGGGTGAGAAGTCCGCCGACACTGGCCCCGTAGGCGAGCATCAGCATCAGCGCCGCGCCGACGCGCAGCCGCAACGGGTCGAAATCGGGTTCCACCATGTCGCGCTTCTGCAGCAGCTTGGCGATCACCGCGAGGATGCCGAGCGCGGTGGGCAGCAGCATCGCGACCGTCGCGGTGTTGGAGACGAACGCCGACAGGATGCAGGTGATGGCGCCGAACGCGAGGATGACGCCGGTGGTCGAACCTCCCGCCCGCGGCAGTGCGAGGATGCGGAACGCGAACCGGCGGGCGACACCGTGTTTGAGCATCGCCTGGGCGAGGATGAACGCGCCGATGAACGTGAAGACCGTCGACGATCCGAACGGTCCGAGCACGTCGTCGACCGGCGCGACGCCGAGGAACACCGCCACCGCAACCCCGAGCAGGCCGCCGATCGGGATCGGCACCGCTTCGCTGATCCACAGCACGATGACGCCGAGCAGAACCGCGGCGAGCACCTGCTGATTGCGTGGGATGTCGAGCGGTACGACCAGGAACACCACCGTGACCAGCGGCGCCAGGAACAGGCCGACCGTCCTGCGGCCCTTCTCGAAACGTTCCTCCCTTGGCGAGAGCTTCTGCTCACCGAGACTGCGGTAGGTGGCGTGGCCGAGCAACGCTTTGTCGACGTCAGTGCGGCTCGTTGGGTTCTCGGTGGTCATCGCAAGCTCCAGGAGAGGACGGTGAACTTGACGTGCGCTACGTCACATATGCCTCGGAAGCGCGCGGCCTAAACGTCCCCTTACCTCCCCCATGGTCGAGTCGTAGACGCGCACGTGGATGTCGGTGGGCATCCAGCCGTTGGCGGCGTCGATGTCGTCGGGGCAGGCGGACGACGCGCAGACCAGGTCGGTGGATGCCCGGAACAGTACGTAGTCCCCGGCACGTGACCACGGCTCGTCGGAGATCAACTGGTGCCGCGCGTCGAATGCCGTGTTGTAGAACAGGTTCAGCGCCGGCCAGCCCCTTCGGGCCGCGACGGTGCGGCGCGGTGCACCTCGACGACCACCTCCGAGGGTGGGTTCGGGTCGGTGCCCGACAGGCACATCGGTGGGGCGGGTGCGGCGACGACCACGACGGCGTCGTCGTCCACGGCGAAGCCCGCCCGCGCGCCCGCGGGCGAGGTGTCGTCGAACAACCGGATTGCGACCGCGCCGGACTGATCGACGCGGTGCTCGGCGAGCAGGGTCAGGATGCGCCCGGCGGCGTAGCCGTCCTCGTCGGGCCCGGCGACCAGGCGGCGCAACACCGACGCCGGGGCGTCGGGCGTGGCGCCGGTGACGGCACGGGGGTCCGACGCGAGCACCGTCAGCTCGGCGGGCTGGCGCCCGAATCGGTCGATGACCTCCAGCCGGTCGCCACCGAAGCGTTCGATCATGCTGTCTTACAACGTGTTCTCACGCGTGGTCACGGGGCGAAGGACCGGTAGCCGACGTAGAACGCCAGCGCGTGGTCCGGGGTGGAGAACAGGATGCGGGAGCCCTTCGGGAAGAAGATCGCGTCCTTGGCCCTGGCGATCTGCACCTGGCCGGTGTCCGGATTCTCCAATCGGAACTCGCCTTCGAGGACGACCTTCATCTCGTCGTAGTCGTAGTAGTAGTCCAGCGCGGCGTCGGTGTGGCGCAGCTCGAAGTAGCCCGAGCACATCGGGAGGCCGTTCGGGTTGGCGTAGACGTCGTCGATGAAGCCCTCGGTGCCAGCCGCCACGTATCGCTGGCCCGCGAACGTGCATTCCTTGTCGCGGATCGCGCCGCGCAACTACATGGAATGCACGTTCGCGAAAAACCGGGCCGAAGCCCTAGATCATGTCGTTGCGGGTGAGCCATCGCATGATCGGCCAGCCGACGAACACCGGAAGCCAGACGGTGAGGATCCGGTACAGCAGCACCGACGACACCGCGATCGCCGTGGGCACGCCGAACGCGGCGAGACCGCCGATCAGCGCCGCTTCCACCGCCCCGACACCGCCGGGGGTGGGAGCCGCCGAGGCCAGCGTTCCGCCGACCATCGTCACGATCGTGACGGTGACGAAGCTGGCGTCACCGCCGAACGCCTCGATGCTGGCCCACAGGGCCAGCGCCGCCCCGAGTGTGGTTGCCGCACAACCGAGTACGATCACCGCGAGCCGCCGGGGCTCGCGCGCCAGCTCGGCGAGATCGTCGAGGACCTCCTTGAGCCGGGGCCGCACCGCGGTGGCCAGCCAGCGCCGCAGCTTCGGGACGAACAGGAACACCCCGACGGCACCCAGCGCAGCGCCGCCGATCAGGTACAGGACGGTGGAGCCGGGCACGAACCGTCCGAGGTCCGCCGACGCTCCCGCCGCGGCGCTGAAGATGATCAGCAGCGTGATGTGGGTGAGCACCTGCACCGACTGCTGAAGCGCCACCGCGGTGGTGGCCCGCAGCGCGCCAAGCCCGCCCTTCTGCAGGAAGCGGGTGCTCAGCGCCAGACCGCCGACCCCGGCGGGCGTCGTCGTCGCGGCGAACGTGTTCGCCACCTGCATGATGGCCAGGTTCCGGAACTTCACCAGGCCGTCCGCGCACGCCCACAGCGCGGCACCCGCGCCGAGGTACTTCAGCCCCGACACCGTGAGCCCGGCCAGCGCCCACCACCAGTTCGCCGAGCGCAGTTCGGAGAAGAACACCGGCACCGACGCGATGAACGGATAGGCCACGTAGACCAGCGCGACCAGCAGCCCCATCTGGATCAGCTGGTTGCGGGTGAACCGGGTGATGGTCTCCGTCTGGATCTGGTCGGCCCCGGTCTGGCGTTTCACCTCGTCGCGGGCGGCCGACATCGCGGCTTTCGCGTCACCGAGCGAGGCCCGGATTCGTTTCGGCACAGCCGATTTGGTCAAGCGACGGGACGCGGCCAGCACCGTCTCACTGCCGAACACGGTGATCGCCGCCTGCACGGCCGGTTCGGCGCCGTAGAGGTCTGTCGTGGTCAGCAGGAGCTGGGCGATGTCGGTGTGCAGATGCGCCTCCGACGCGCCGTACTCGGCGAACGAGAACCCGCCGAACATCGGTGTCCCGTCGACGACGGTGATCTCCTTGCTGCGCAGGTCACCGTGGGAGATCTGCTGGCTGTGCAGCACCCCCAGCGAATCCCAGATCCGCGCCACCGGTGTCTCGTCCACGCAGTCGTCGATCGTGGCGCCGCGTGACGGCTTGTGCGCGTAGAGCGTCCACCCCCGGTCCAGCGTCGACATCGCGATCGGCGAGGTGTTGGCAAGTGCCAGGTCGCCGACGGCGATGGCCATCAGCGCGCGGTGCTCGACGGCGCGGCGCAGGGAGGTCTGCAGCGGTGCGGTTTCGCTGTCACGCAGCCGCAACTTGCTCCAGAACTGCCGCAGCGCACCGCCGCCGCGTTGATGCGGCCCGTACAGCTCGACAATCGCGGTGTCCGGGTCGGTGTCGGCGGGCCGGCCCTCGGTGGCGATGAGCACCAACGGCCCGCGTCCGGCGGGCCGGACCACCGTCAGCGCCGACACCCGGAATCCACGTCGCGTCATCGCCCGGACCGCGCCGTCGAGCGGCACCTCGAGAGCGGGCGTGCCGACGACGAGCACGACCAGTGCCCCGACGAACCAGCCCACCGCAAGGCCGAGCAGCGAGCGGGCCGGCACCACCGCGCTGACGACGAGGTGGATCGGCACGAACGCCAGCAGCAACGTCCACCACCAGCGTCGCCACTGCGCAGGCAGCCACGGCCCCGACACCGTCAGCACCGCGGCGAGCATCGCGATCCACCGCGGGTCGTCGAGGAACTGCGACAGAACGGTGTCGAGGCGTTCGGTCAGATCGAAGTGCCACCGCGGCGCGGCGATGCCGTTGCCGGTGATCGACAGCGACAGGATCGCGATGACGCCCGCCGCGGCGTAGGCACCCAGCAGCTTCCACTGCCGCGCGACGATGAGCCCGATCAGGATCATGAACGGCAACGCCAGGATCGCGATGCCATAGACCAGATACACGGCGTTCGACTGCGTCGGGCTGAGCACCCCGACGATTCCGGAGATGGACTTCTCCAGCGCGTCCCACTCGTTGCGGGTGATCAGCGAGCTGGTGACGACGACGACGAGGAACACCCCGGCCGACGCCAGCCGCACGATGTCGTTGGTCCGACGGGTCAACGGTTGGAGCAGGCTGCCCGAGACAGCGATGTCCCGCCCGTCAACTCGCATATGGCAACGATCTCTCGGTTTGGCTGGTGAACCGTGATGGCTCACAGACAACTTAGCGAGTGATCCGCGGCGTCCGGTACACGCGAGAAGGGGCGTCCCGGTCGGGACGCCCCTCCTGCTGCGCTTTCGTCAGCTCACAGAGACTCCATCAGCTCACAGAGACGTAGTAGACCTTGCCGACGACGGCCAGGTAACCGCGGTCGCGGCCGGAGCCCCGGACCCGCTCCTTGATGTCGGCACCGGCGCGGATGGACATCACGTTGGCCTCCGAGAGGGGGGTGCTGCCAAGCCTGCTGACGACGACGCGGTTGCCGCCGGCCTCGAGTTGGCTGATGGTCTCGAGCGCGTCACCGGTACCGGACGGGGCGGCGTTGGCGGGGGCCGCCAGTCCGAGGACGCCGGCGGTCAGTCCGGCGGCTGCGGTGGTGGCGATGGTGAATTTCTTCATGGATTGCTCTCCCTGTTCGGGTCGGAGCCGTGGAGCGTGTCGCGCGGTTTCGACGTTGTTGTGTCTTCGGTTGCGCTTGCTGAAACCAGCAGCCGGCGGGGTTCATTTCCGCTGGCAGCATCTGCACGGCGGGTGGCAAGACTTGACCGCGGTCAGCGGACGTCGACGTAGAGAATGCGCCCGACCGTGCGCAGGACGCGATCCTCGCGGCTGTGGTCTCCGCCGCGCCGACTGCCGCCGTTGGACGTGACCCATTCCCGGATTTCGGCGCCCGGCCGCACGGCGATGATCTCGGCCTCCGAAAGCGGCGCGCTGCTGAGCCGATTGACGATGACCCGGTTCCCCATCGCCTCGAGCTCGGTGATGGTGTGCTGGGCGCTGTCGTCACGCGACGGCGCGGCGACCGCGGGGGCGGCCAGGCCGAGGAACGGCGGCCGACAGCCCGGCTGCTGCGGCGGTGGCGATGGTGAGGTGCTTCATGTGGTGTCCCTGCTCTTTCGGACTCGTCGTTGAGATGCCTGTGATCCGGTGGTGTGTCGATGCGGGCGCAGGCGTTACACGAAGCACGAAAAAGGGCCGCCCCGGGCGCCGGAATTGCATTCCAGCAGGCAAAAGCCCAGAGAAGCCCTGCTGGAATGCAATTCCGGCGGGAACTAGCGGAGCCGCCGGGCCAGGCCCGAGGCGCGCACGACGCGCCGCGAGATGGCCTGGCGGATGGCCGCCTCCGACCCGACGATCCGCACCCGCGTCTTCGCTCGCGTCACCGCTGTGTAGAACAGCTCGCGGGTCAGCAGCCGGGATTCCTCCTGCGGCAGCAGCACGGTGATCTCGTCGGCCTGGCTGCCCTGGCTCTTGTGGATCGTCATCGCGTGCATGGTGTCGACGTCGGCGAGTCGGCCGGTCGCGAACTCCACCGGTCCCGTGCCCGAACCGATGACCGCGCACAGCCCGTTGCCGCGGACCACCGTCACCCCGGTGTCGCCGTTGTACAGGCCGAGCCCGTAGTCGTTGGCCGTCACCAGCACCGGCCGCCCGGGGTACCAGTCGGCCCAGATCGGTTCGCCGGTCGAGTCGGTCAGCCACCGCTCGATCTGCCGGTTCCAGTACCGCACGCCGTACGGTCCGCGTCGGTGTGCGCACAACAACCGGTGCTCGCCCAGGGTGGCCAGCCCCGCTGCGCCGTCCCCGAGGATCGCCGCCTCGCGCAGGCGCAGCGCGTGGGGGAGCAGCACTTTGCGCAGCTGGTCACCGGGCTCGTCGGTGTCGAGCCATTCGATGTGCTCGCCGCCCGCCGCCAGCAGGCCGATCACCCGGTCGGCCGCACCGTCGCGGATTGCGGCAGCCAGCGCGCCGATCGACTCGCCGAACCGGTGCGACGTCTGCAGCGCGGCGATCCGCACGTCGTCGCGGCCGCCGAGGCCGTCGACCAGATCGGCCAGCACCGCACCGGCTTCCACCGATGCCAATTGATCGGGGTCACCGACCAGCAGCAGGCGGCTGTCCGGGCGTACCGCCTCGAGGAGCCGCGCCATCAGCGTGAGCGACACCATCGACGTCTCGTCGACGACGATGACGTCGTGGGGCAGCCGGTTCTCGCGGTGATGACGGAACCGCGACGAGTTGTCCGGCCGCGACCGCAACAGCCGATGCAGCGTCGAGGACGTCAACTCCGGCAACCGATCCCGGTCGGCCGCGTCGAGCTTGCCGACCTCCAGCTGCACCGCCTCCAGCAGCCTCGCGGCGGCCTTGCCCGTCGGCGCCGCCAGCGCGATCCGCAGCGGCGGCTTCCCGGTCAGCGACGCCTGCTCGGCCAGCAGCGCCAGCAGCCGCGCCACCGTGCTGGTCTTGCCGGTACCGGGCCCGCCGGTCAGCACCGTGAGCGATTGCGTCAGTGCGACTTCGGCGGCGGCGCGCTGTTCCTCCCGGCCCTCCGGGAACAACCGGTGGAGGCTGGGCACGGTGCCGTCCGGCAGCGTGTCGTCCGGCGGTGTGGACGCGAGCAGCGCCAGCACATCGGCACAGACCTGCTGTTCCTCGAGCCAGTACCGGTCGAGGTAGAGTAGCTCGCCCGTGCCGTGACCGAACAGCCGCAGTACCGGCGGCGAGCCGACGAGCGGGCTGGCCCGCACCGCGGCCAGCCACTGCTCGGCCGGCGGCCAGGGCAGCTCGGGCCTGGCGACCTGGTCGGCGACCGACCGCAGGTCGACGCACACGGATCCGGCGCGCAGGGCCCGCACCACCAGCGCGACGGCCAGCGCGACGGACTCGTCGGTGTCCCCGGCCAGCGCGGTGAGCCGGCGGGCGACGTGAATGTCGGCAGCCTCGAGGATCTCGGCATCGGCGAAGACACCGAGCAGCCCGGTCGCGGCGACGGATGGGGTGCTCATGCCGCCACCTCCCCGGCGTCGAGCAGATCCGACAGGGCCACGATCAACGACGCAGGCGGCTGCCAGCTGAACACTCCCGCGGGATGCCCGTCGACCACGGGGGTCGCCTCGCCACACATTCCGCGGACGAACAGGTACAGCACCCCGCCGAGATGGCGCTCCGGTTCGTAGCCGGGTTGGCGCCACCGCAGAAAGCGGTGCAGCACAACGCAGTACAGCAGCGCCTGCAGCGGATAGTCGGAGTGCAGCATCGCCTCCGCCATCCGGGCGTGCCCGTAGTCGGCAGACGTCAGCGGCTTCTCGGGCTCGCCCAGCCAGTTGGTCTTGTAGTCGGCGACGATGTACCGCTCACCGACACGCAGCACCACGTCCAGTGAGCCCGTCAGATAACCCCGCAACGACTGCCCGGCCAGCGCTCCGTGCGACAGCCGTTCGGCGTACGACGCCAGCGGGTCGTCGGCGGCGACGTGCCCGCGGAACAGCCGCCCGACGTCGGCCAGCGATATCCGCGGGGCGTCATGGCGCCGATCGCCGCCGGCGAGCGGCAGCTCGAAGTCCATCTCCCGCAACCGGTCCCGGAAGCCGATCTGCCGAAGGGTCACGCCGGGGGCCAGCGGACCCAGCGGCGTGTCGTGCATCGGAACCAGCGCCTCGGCCAGTTCGCGTGACGGGACGTCGACGGGCCACCACATCGAGTGCTCGCGGATCTGCCCCTCGAGTTCTGCGGCCAGATCGGGGGCGAGCGGATCGGCGGTCTCGAGCACCGCGTGCACCAGCGTGCCGAACTTCGCGCCCATCGGCAGGTCACCCATCGGCGACGGCACGGCCGTCGGTTCGGGCTCGGCGTGTTTCGCCGCCGGGACGTCACCGACCTCGTCGTCCTTCTCGGCGACCTCCGGTTCGCTGGACACCCCACCGGCCGTCTCGGCGGCGCGGATCAGCCCCGAGTACGACGTGCGCCGCCACGACGCGTCGATGTCGCGATGGAAGTGCCGCGCCGCGAGATCCGATGGCGGCGAGGGCGACTCGACCTCGGCAACCGAGGCGATCACCGAGTCCTCGAGCACCGGGCCACCCTGGTCGGCCCACGCGCGCAGCGCGGCCATCGCCTCGGCGTCATCCACCGTCGCGGGATCGCAGCGATCGGGCACCACCGGATCACCGGGAACACGGCCCCGCAACAACCGCGACAACCCGCCGTTGGGTTCATCCCACGACGGCGCCCACCACGCCACCACCTGCGACTGGGCGCGGGTCAGCGCCACATAGGTGAGCCGGACGTCGTCGGAGGCGGCCTCCCGTCTGCCGAGCTTGGTCACCTCGGCGCAATCCGGGCTGGACTCACCGCCGATGTGCAGGCACCGCTGGGCGCCGTCGTGGAACAGCACGGCGTCGTTCGTCCGGATGTTGCGGTTGAACGCGAACGGCAGGTACACGACGGGGTACTGCAAGCCCTTGCTGACATACACCGTCATGATCTGCACCGCGGCGGCGTCGCTGTCGAGACGGCGATTGCGTTCGGGTGCGCCACTGCGTTCTTCGCGTTGGGTCCGCAGCCAGTCCCGCAGCGCGGGCACGCTGAAATGCTCCCGGTGCGAGGTGTCGTGCAGGGCCTGCGTCATGTGCGCCAGGTCGGTCATCCGGCGCTCGCCGTCGGTCCACGACAGCACACGGCGCCCCATCCCGGCCAGCTGCGCGGCTTCGAAGACCGCCGCGACGCCGCGTTCCCGCGCGTGGTCGGCCCACTCACGGATCTTGGCGGACACCCGGTCGGTCAGCGTGTCGCCCTGGGCCGCAAGATCTTCGGCGGTGTGGCCGAAGAACATCGTGGTGGCGGCGGCCCGGACCAGCCCGGTGCGGTGCGGCTGGTCGAACGCCTCGAGCAGGCACAGCCAGTCGTCGGCGGCGTCGGAGCGGAAGACGTCCGAATCGCCGGTGTACACGGCGGGGATGCCCGCCGCGGTGAGCGCGTCGAAGCACGGCCGCCCGTCCTTGTGCGTCTCGACGATCACCGCGATGTCACCGGCCTGCAGCGGCCGCCCGTCGTAGCTGGCTCCGCTGTTGAGCAGGGCGGCGATGTCGGCGGCCAGGTCGCGCGGAATGTGCCTGCGCAGTGCGTCGATCGAGATGGTGCGGTCCTGCTTCGTCCGGATGGTGTCGCGCGACACCACCCGCAGCCGGAACGGCTCGTTGTGCGGCGCGCCCGCCAGCCGGTGCCCCTGGTGGGATGCCTCGACCGGGTGCACGACGATCTCGCTGTTGCCGAGTTCGGCGCTGCGGAGCACGGCCTGCAGGCTGTCGACCAGCACGGCGTCGCTGCGCCAGTTGGTGCCAAGGGTTTGCCGTTCCCCCGCGGTGGCGGCGGCGTGCAGGTAGGTGGCGATGTCGCCGCCACGGAACGCATAGATCGCCTGCTTCGGGTCGCCGATCAAGATCAGCGTGGACCGCCCGTTGAACGCCCGGTCGATCACCTCCCACTGCACCGGGTCGGTGTCCTGGAACTCGTCGACCATCACGATCTCCCAGCGCCGGTGCATGCGGGCGCGGGCGGGGGAATCGGCGGACTCCAGCGCGGCGGCCAGTCGGCTCAGCAGATCGTCATAGCCGAGGATGCCCCGCTTGCGTTTGCGCCGCTCCAACTCCGTGCACACCGCGTCGGCGAACTCGACCCGGACAGCGGCCTCGGTGCCCGGTGGCGGGGCGATCGGGCGCAGTTCGGCGCTCGGGTTCCTGACGACCTCGCGGGCCAGGTCGAGCGCCTCACCGCGCGACAGTGGCGGGTCGTCACGCTCGTGGCCGAAGTGCGCCAGGTACAGGTCGTCGACGATCTCGGTCACCAGGTCGTCGAGGCTCTCGACCAGCGTCACACCGACATCGGTGTCACCGGCTACACCGAGCGATCGGAGAACGAGGTGGCAGAACTGATGCGTAGTGGCGATGGTGGCGGCGTCGAAACCCGCCAGGGCGTCGCGCAACCGCTGCTTGCGGTCGCGCAGTTCGTCGGCGGTGCCGTCGAGCAGGTGGGCCAGCAACTGGTTGTCACCCACCGTCGACGGGTCGCCGAACGCGACCACGGCAGCCAGGATCTGGCCGCGAACACGCTCGCGCAGTTCCTGGCTCGCGGCCTTCCCGAAGGTGATCAGCAGCATCTGCTCGAGTGTCGCCACGCCCTCGGCGATGTACCGCGTCACCAGGCCGGCGAGCGCGAACGTCTTGCCGGTGCCTGCGCTGGCCTCCAACACCGTGGTGGTCTGCGGCGTCGGGAGCGGGCCGAGCAGATCGAAGGTCCGCATCGGTCGGGTCATCGGTCGGCGTCCTCTTCCGCCTGCAGCATCGGCAGCCACAGGCGCGCGGCGTACGCACCGAGGCGGGTCGTCTCACCGTCGTATTCCTCACCGGGGCGCACCGGTTCGAGCAGCACGTCGAGCTTCGACCGGTAGCCCCACACCCGCTCGTGGGCGGGCTGCTCGTTCTCGCCGGGGAACCTGCCGGACTCCCATTTGTAGCCCGCCTGCCGCTCGGGCCAGCCGCGGGTGTGCCGGGTCTCCGCCCACACGTACGAGGTCTTGATGGGCAACGGGATCGGTTCGCGACGGCCCGCGTCGTAGATCGCGACCAGGTCGGCGAGCAACCCGACGGCCGGCACCCGCGGCGGTCCGAGCACCCGCTCCCTCGGCGGGCCGCTGCGCTTCGGGCGCCCGATGCCCACCGCGTGCCACTGGCGGTCGGGATGGCGGGCGGTCAACGCCAGCAGTCGAATCCACGACTCCAGCAGATGCCGACCGTCGAGCTTCGAATAGGTGACCGCCACGAGCCGGTCACCGTGGACGCGCGGCACGGTTCCGGTGACCCGCCGACCGTCACCCAGGTCGATGTCGACGTCGTAGGCCTGCGGGGGTCGACCTCGGTGCCGGTGCGCCGCGACGGCCAGGCCGGTGGCCTGCTCGCGGATCTCCTGCGCCTTGCGCCAACCGAGTTGGCCCGGCGGCAGCGAACCGCGTCGCCACTCGGCCTGCTGCGCGTCCCTGGGGTGCATGCCCCGCTGCATGTCGTCGAGCATCCGGTCGCCGACCTTCCACTCCTGCAGTGCGTCGATCTCGACGGGCATCGCGTCCTCGACGGCGTCGACGTCCCACGGCAGCGTGTAGTCCAGCGCGCGGAAGAAACCTTTGACCGGGTCGCGGAAGAAGGCGATCAGGTCGTCGAGCGCGACGTCGTCCGGCGGCGGTGCAGGCAGCGGCCGGCCGAGCAGTGCCGGACGCTCGCCCCGCCGTCCGGCGGCGACCTGCGCGGAGGTCAGCACGGTCGGATCGAACGTGAAGGGTTGCCCCGCGGGCATGTTGAGCGCGCCGGGTGTCACGTTGCGAACATCGAACGGCTGCAACGGGTGTTCGACCAGGACCTGGCTGCGGACCTTCCCCTCGGCGGTGATGTCGAGGGTGTCCAGAAGCTCGGTCAGGGGCACGGCGGGGGGCTTGCGCTGCCCGGAGTATTCGTTGGATCCGGTGTAGGTGATCACCAGCTTCTCGGTGGCGGACATGACGGCGTCGAGCAGCAATTGCCGGTCCTCGGAACGGATGTCGCGTTCGCCGGTCATCGGCTCACGGGCCAGGGCGTCGTCCCCGTCCACCGCGCCGAGTCGGGGGAAGGCCCCGTCGTCCAGGCCGACAAGGCATACCACCCGGTGCGGCACCGAGCGCATCGGCACCATCGTGCAGACCGTCAGGGTGCCGGTGCGGAAGTTGGCGCGCGTCGGCCGCCCGGCGAGGTGGCGGTCCAGAAGTGCGCGGACGTCGGGCAGCCGCAGCACGGTCCCGGCCCGCGGCCCGGCGTTGGCGAGCACGTCGCCGAACTCGCGCTGTACCTGTCCGGACTGCCACGCGTCGGCGTCCGGGACGTCGGTCAGCGCCGTGATGCCGTCGGCGAGCGCGGCCAGCCAGAGACTCAATGGCCTTGCGCCGGAGAGCGATTCGATGACGATGTGCAGTCGTTCGACGTACTCGGCGAGCCGGCCGGCCAGCTCGACCCGGTTGCTGCCGACATCGTCGAGCGGCAGCGTGGTTCCCAGCCAGGCGTGCGAGTCGTCGGACATCGCCACCCCGGCAAGCACCCGGTCGATGCCGAACCGCCAGGTGTTCTGCACGAAGTCGACACCGTAGGGGTGGCGATGGGCGGAGTCGAAACCCCAGCGGATGTTGGCTTCGCGCACCCAGTCGCCGATCGCCTCGAGGTCGTCGTCGGTGAAGCCGAACCGGGCCCTGATCGGCTCGGCCTCGGCGAGGTTGAGTACTTCGCTGGCCGTCGCCCGGCCCCCGGCGAGGGTCAGCAGTTGCGCCGCCACACCCAACAGCGCGTTGGTCTGGGTGAGCGCGCGGTCGGCGAGCTTGACCCGCAGCCGATGCGCCGGGTGCGCGCCGTGGACGACGTCGCCGAGCCCGAAGCCCGCGACGATCAACGGCGCGTAGGTCTCGATGTCCGGGCACATGACGAGGATGTCGCGCGGTTCGAGGGTGGGGTCGTCGGCCAGCAGGCCCAGCAGCACCTCCCGCAGCACGTCGATCTGCCGGGCGGGGCCGTGGCTGCTGTGCACCTGGATCGAGCGGTCGTCGGGCGACGGGTGCCGGCCCGCGGGACGCAGGTCATCGGCGGCGATGTCGGACTGCAGCCAGCCGAGGAGGGTCTCGGGCCGATCGGCCGATCCCAGACATTCGTCGGTCTGCGCGTCCGCGGGCAGGCTGCGCTGCAGTTCGCGCAGGTCGCGACCGAGCGTGGCGAGCAGGGGGTGCCCGACGTCGCGGTGGGAGGTGTCGTCGCGGCGCGCCACGGTGCCGCGGACATCGGCAAGGGAGCGCCACAGATCGTCGCTGGGATGCGGCAGCCACAGGTGCAGATCGTGGTGAGAGCTCAGCGCTCGGAGCAGTTCGATCTCGGTGAGCGGCAGCCGGGTATGGCCGAACAGCGACAGCCGCTGCGGCAGGTCGGTGGGCGACTCCTCAAGGCGGGCAACGGTTTTGGCGTGCCGGACGTGGGGCGGGTCGGCGTCGACGCGGTCCACGAGGGTGCGGTAGAGCTCGGGCTGCCAGAGCAGGTCCGGATCGAGGCCGTCGGTGCGGCCCTCGAGCCAGTCGGCGAGCAACTGCGGGCGTTGCCGGGCGTAGGAGGCGAACAAGCCGGCCAGGCGACGGGCGACGGCGTAGCGTCGCCCCTGCCGCAGCTCCTTCTCCTCGCCGGCCTCGAAGTGGCCGAGATGGGTGGCCAGCGCGGTGCACCACGGCTCGTCGAGGCAGCCGTCGATCACCTCGAGCAGCGGCCACACCATCGCGTCCGGCGACCACGGATCGTCGCCCGCCGTCCCGGTGAGCTCGGCGATCAGCGACTGCGGATGCCGGAACGTCACACCCGCGCACACCCCGTCGTTCCTGGTCGATGGCTCCTCGCGCGAGCGCTCGTCGGTCGATGGCTCCTCGCGCGAGCGCTCGTCGGCCGTGCCGCGGCCCAGCACGTGGGAGAGCCGCTGGCTGAGCCAACGCTCCATGCCGCGGGCGGAGACCAGGACCAGCTCCTCGGCGAACGGATCGGGCAGCGGCGCGGCCAGCAGCCCGCCGAGGCCGTCGGCGAGCAGGTCGGTGCGGTCGGCACGATGGAGGTGCAGCGCCATCGGCGGTCAGACTACGACGCCGGACGGGCCTGTCGTGCGCACCTGGTTGTGGTGTTTGAGTTCCGCATAGACCAACGCCTTCGAGAACTGGCCCGTGAGTCTCGGTGCCCCTGTGTGTCCGCTCATCTTTCCCCCTCTCAGCCCGACCATAGCCGCGGCTACCGACACCGGGTCGGGCTCGGCGCGCAGGGATTGCCGGCCAGCTCAACGCGACGGGTCACCCACCTGGACGACGGCTTTGCCGCGACCTCGGTGGGTGAACGCCGAGACGGCGTCGTCGAGGGCGAACACGTCGCCGACGAGCACACGAAGCCGACCGGAACGGACCCGCTCGGCGAGATCGGCGAGCCGGTGTCGATCGGGTTCGACCACGAAGAAGATCGCGCGTCCGCGCTCGGGTTGCGCGGTCGGCGGCTCGGCGAGCGAGACCAGCGTGCCGCCTGGACGCAGCAGCCCCAGAGAGCGGCGCTGGCTCTCGCCGCCCAGGACGTCGATCACGACGTCGACCGCGCCGATGTCCTCAAGGCCGTCCTGCGGATCGACGAACTGCTCGGCGCCCAACTCGAGCACGAGTTCACGGTCGCGGGCCCGGCCCGTCCCGATCACGCGCGCACCCGCTTCGCAGGCCAGCTGGACCGCGATCGATCCGACGCCGCCCGCCGCACCGTGGATGAGTACGGTCTGACCGGCCTTGACCGCGCCATGGTCGAACAGTGCCTGCCACGCCGTCAACCCCGAGATCGGTAGCGCCGCCGCGGTGGTGTGCGCGATGCCTGCGGGCAGCGGAGCGAGGTTGCGTGCTTCCACCGCAACGTATTCGGCGAGCGTGCCGTCGCGCGCCCAGTCGGTCACGCCGAACACCCGCTGGCCCACCGTCAGCCCCGTCGTTCCGTAACCCAATTCGGCGACCACGCCGGAGACTTCGTGACCAGGAACCGAGAGAGCCCGGTCGTGACCGTTACGATCGGTCCACGTCCCGGGCCAGTCGAGCTCGCCGGAGGTGAAACCGGCCGCGCAGACTTGCACGACGACGTCGTTCTCCGCCGCGTGCGGGTACGCGATCTCGCCCAGTGACAACCCGTCGACGCCTGCCGCGCGATCGCAGGCGGTCACGGCTCGCACGGGTCTGTCCTCAACCCTGCTCGACGACGTTGCCGGTGCCCGACGTCGAGATCTCCGGTGTGCCGGCGCGGTAGGTCACCGTGTTGTCGAAGCCGGACGCGGTGATGGTTCCCGCCGACTCCACCGTCACGACGTTGTCCATCCCCGACACGGAGACGGCCGCACAGTCACCCTGGATCTCGACGGTGTTGGTCATGCCGCTGATGTTCACGGTGCCCTGGTCACAGATGACGGTCTTGCGCTGCTCGATCCCGCCGAAGCTCAGGGTGTCGCCTGCTCCGACGGTGACGACCTCGTCGCCAGGGGCGAACGGGAGCTCGGGGATGGGGATGCCGGGGATGTCTGGGATGTCTGGGATGTCCACGCTGGGGGTGTCGACGGACCCGCCGCCGCCGGAGATGCCGGGGGAGGGGCGTGGCGACACCCCCGTGGTGCTGTTGACGTTGAAGTACGCGAAAACGATGATGCCGGCCACGACGACGCCGATGACGACCAGCGGGATCAGCCACAGTGCCGGCTGCGCACGCTTGTGCACGACCCGCTGCGGCGGCGAATAGTACGGCGACCCGTACTGCGGATACGGGTACGGCGCCGTCGGCGGGGGCGCGCCGTAGGGATACGGCGGAACGGGCACGTCCGCCGACGGTAGGGCCTGGTGGTCCCGGGTGCCCAACTCGTTGGCCGCGGCCTGCTCGGCGAGCGGACGCTCGAGGTCCCGGATGCGGGCTTCTGGGTCCCCGTTCGGCTCCATGGGCAGATGTTTGCACACAAGATCGCCCCTGCTCAACGGTTGCAGGCAAGGGCCGGATCTGACCGATTGCTGACGGTTGCGAGCGGCGAGGTTCGACGACCCGTCAGGGTGGTATCCACACACCATGGTGGGCCCGGGTTTTCTCGCCATCGGCAGTGGTCCGGCGGGTGTGAGCGCGGCTGAGACGTTCCGCAGCAGACACCGCCACATTCCCGTACGCATCCTGTCGGCCGACCCGGCGCTGCCCTACGCCAAGCCGCCCCTGAGCAAGGAGTACCTGTGCGGTCGGCAGGAAAACCTGGACCTGCACAGCGCCGGCTGGTTCGACCGCAACGACGTCGATCTGATCCGTGGAGTCACCGTCGAACGCATCGACGTCGACGCCCAGGAGGTCATCACCGCGGGCGGCGTCCACTACCCGTTCTGGCATCTGGTGATCGCATCCGGTTCGGCCGCCGTGCCGCTGAGCGTGCCCGGCGGGGATCTCGCGCAGCCGTTGCGGTCCTTCGGCGACGCGGTGGCACTCAAGATGGCCGCGCGACACGCCAGGACCGCGGTCGTCATCGGCGCCGGCCTGATCGGGTGTGAGGCCGCTGCCTGCCTGGCCGGGCTCGGCGTCGCGACCACCGTCGTCGCACCCGAGACCGTGCCACTGCAACGCAGGTTCGGGGTCGACGTCGGCGAGCGCGTTGCCAAGATGCTCTCCGATACCGGAGTCCGCTTCATCGGCGGGAGCGCCGCGGCCGCCGTCGAGGCCACTGGCGTCGTCCTGGCCAGTGGCGAGACGGTCGACGGTGAGGTCATCGTCGCCGCGACCGGGGTCAGACCCGACATCAGGCTCGCCGCCGACGCCGGGCTGACGATCCGCGACGGGCGGGTCGTCGTCGACGAGCACATGCGCACATCGATCCGCAACATCTATGCCGCAGGCGACATCACGCTCGCGCGCAACATCGTCGCGGGTCGGCCGGTCGTGTCCGAGCACTGGCGCGATGCCGCTCAGCAAGGCCTCGTCGCCGGGCTCACCGCTGCCGGCTACCGGTCGTCCTGGGACAAGGTGTCCGGGTTCTCCTGCACCATAGGAAGATTCGCGCTGCGCTACCGCGGCTGGGGTGCTCCGTACGACTCCTGCAGTCTGACCGAGCGGCGTGACGGATTCTCCGCGACGTACGAGGCCGCCGGGAGCATCGTCGGAACGCTGGATGCTACAACCAGTCTCGCTTCTTGAACATCACGTACAGAACGAGCACCAACACCACGATGATCGCCGTGCTTACGACGAAGCCGCCCGCCGTGTCGATCCCCGGATAGAGGACGTTCTGGCCGTAGAAGCCGGTGATCGCGGTCGGCACGGCGATGATCGCGGCCCAACCCGTGAGCTTCTTCATCACGATGTTGAGCCGGGCGTCCTGCAGCGACAGGTTGGTCTCGAACACCGTCGTGATCATGTCCCGGAGCGATTCCGTCCACTCCGACACCCTCAGCACGTGGTCGTAGAGGTCGGCGTACCCGGGGTCGAGCTCCGTCCCGTTCTTGGCGTCCAGCCTGCGATGCTGGATCACCGTCACCACCTCGCGCATCGGCAGCACCACCCGCCGCAATGCGACCAGATCTTTTCGATACTGGAAAGTCTTACGCTGCAGACCTTTACGCGGTACATGTTCGGCGAACAGGTCGTCCTCGAGGCTCTCGATCCCGTCGTCGAGGCATTGCACCGCGTCGAAGTGACCGTCGACGACGACGTCGAGCAGGCCGTGAACCAGCGAGCCGACGCCGTACTCCTGACCGCCGAGCTCGTCGAAGCGCCGCGACACCTCATCGATGTCGAAGTCGAAGTCGGCGTGCGGCGAGAGCCGGACGGTGATCAACCCGCGCGGCAGCACGAACGCGGAGATGCGGTGGATGTCGAGCCTCGACTCCGTGGTGTCCTCGGGTGGGGGAGTCTTGACCGACACCGAATACACGGTGAAGAACGTATGGGTCTTGTAGACGACGGCCTTGGTGCGCTCGGCGTCGGCCAGCGCGTCCTCGACCGCCCACGAGTTGAGGTGCAGTTCCTCGGCGAGCTCCTTGAGGATCGCGTGGTCGGGGTCGTAGATGTCGCACCAGACGAGGGTGTCCTCGCCGGCCAGGCAGTCCGAGATCAGCGAGAAATCGAAGTCGTCCTGCGGTTTGCCATCGCGCCAGATCCGGCCTCGGACGTGCGTCACCCGACCATCATGTCAGCCATAGATGTCACGCCAGAGTGAGGCCACGGTTGTGGTCGCAGCCGATTTCACGACCCGGAATGATATTCCGCGGTGACGCGAGCTAGCTGAGAGTGAATTCAGTTGCCAGGCCGTCGATTCCGGCGCGGATGGCGTCCAGTGCGGACTGGCGTGCTTTGAGTTTGGTCGCGAGATGCGCACCGGCGTGCAGCGTCGTCGCCGCTTCCCGGGCGACCTGCTGCGCGCGACCGAGCACCTCGTCGGCCTCGACGATCTCGTCGAGCCAGCCCGCGGCGATGGCGTCGTCGCCGACGAACGTCGCCGCAAGCGCGGTCCCGCGGTGAAACGCCGCCGGGGTCAGCCGCATCCGCATGATCTCGATGGCTGAGATCGGGATGGTCATGCCGATGGCCACCTCGATGGCCTGGCAGCGTGACTTGGGGGCCCCCACCCGATGGTCGGCCGACAGCAACAGGAACGACCCCATCGCGATGGCGGGCCCGGTGGCCGCGATGATGACCGGCACCGGGAACGTCAACACCCGCACCGACAACTCGAAGCCGCCCGCGAGCATCCCGAGCGCCGCGGCGGGATCCCCGGACTGGAACACCGCCAGGTCGAATCCGCCGCTGAAGACCCGCGAGTTCCCCGCGAGCACCACGGCTTTGGCGGCGTCGGCCTCGGCCCGGTCCAGCGCCTCGTTGATCGCGCTCTGCATCGCGGGCCCCAGCACGTTCACCTTGCCGTCGTCCAACGTGATGGTGGCCACGGAGTCCGCGATTGCATAGGAAACAGAGCTGGTCATGATTCTCCCGTCGGGCCGAGGTCAGGCGGGTCGAACCTAACAGCGCCGCGACCTGCGCCACCCGCCGGGATCGGCGCGGGCCGGCAGGTGGCGGGTCAGGACGCGACGGCAAGCGCCGGTGCGACCGCGGGCGCCGACGGCGCGGACAGCAGGCGTTCGGAGCGGGCCCCCCATTCCGCGTCGGCCCAGACGACCCGCGCGGGCAGGCGCCGCCAGTACGACGGGTGAGCGCGCAGATAGCTCTGCACGCTGGCGTGCACGACCGCGTCGGTCGGGAGTTTGCGGAACGACACCGGATGCGCGCTGCCCGCGAGTGCGTCGACGGCGGCAGGGGCGGGGGCGCGATCCCGGTCCACCACGGCACCGGCCCTCACCGCGCCGTCGAGCACCCAGTCCAGCGCGATGTCCGACAACGGCGTGCACGCGTGCTGCCCGCCGGCGACATCACAGTGCGCGCCCCGGAACCAGACCTCCTCGATACCGTCGGCGCTCGGCGGCAGGGGCTGCACGCCGTACGGTCCGACGCCTCCGTCGATCGCCACGGCGTGCCTGGCGGCGATGACGTTGGAAAGCGGGTCGGGCGTATCCGCCCGGGGCAGCCCCGGTACCGCGATGGTGTCCCACAGGCCCAGGAACTCGACGTCGACGGTGAGGTCGCCGCGCCCGCAGAGCTGTGCGGCCAACCGGGTCACGCGTTGCCAGTCCGACGTGCTGCGGTGGGTGCGCGGCATCGCATAGGTGCCCAGCACGTACTCCCTGAAGTCGGCGGCCGTCCACCCCGCGACGTCGGGTCCGCGCAGCACCCCCACGGTGCCGAGCACGCGGGTGAGTGCCCGCGCGCAGAAAGCGCCACGGCCCGCGCCGAACAGATACAGCCGGTCGCCGGGCTCCCACCGATCGACGAGGAATTCGTAGGCGTGGGACACCGAGGCGCGGGCGACGTCGACCGCCGCCGATCGGCGGTGCCGGGTGGCGAAGCGGTTCACGCCTTCGACGGTGAGGTCGGCCGACGACCAGACGACCTGCTCGTCACCGGTCGGCAGCAGCGCAGCCAGGGCCGCGACGTTCGTGGAACCCGTCGACGTGGTGCGGTTACCGACGTGGTCGAAGCACAGCGCGATGTTCTTCACGAAGACCCCCGACGTGATCTGAGCGGAATGCGCTGACAGATGAGTTTGCCAGAATCACGCCTGGGTGTCTTCGTTTTGCTGACGATTCTGCGGGCTCGGGCTCCGTATTCACCATCGTCAGGACCCGATCGGCTCGGAATCCGAAGCGGGCGGCCACGGTGGCCGGCGACCGCCTGGTCAGCCGCCCATCAGCATGCGCCACTGGTCCAGATTGCTCGCCCGGTAGACGTAGTTGGTGCGTTTGACGTCGGACAGAGACGCGCTCGGTTCGGTGGAATACCAGTGCCCCGGGAAGACGGTCGGATCGCCGGGCAGCTGGGCGAGCGCCTGCAGGCTGCGGAACATCTCGTCGGCGTCACCACCGGGGAAGTCGGTTCGGCCGCAACCGTCGAGGAACAGGGTGTCGCCGGCGACGAGTCGGCCGTCGAGCAGGAAGCACTGGCTGCCGGGGGTGTGACCGGGCGTGTGCAGCAGCTCGATGTCGATGTCGCCGACGCTGACCTTGTCGCCGTGCTGGTGCGCCGTCAGCTCGCTGGGCGCGATCCCGGTGATGCGTGAAACCCAGTCCGCTTCCTGGGCGTTGACGTGGACCGGCACGCTGACCCGCTCCAGCAGCTCGGCCAGGCCCTTGAGCTCGAACCCCATCATCGAACCGCCGACGTGGTCGGGGTGGTGGTGGGTGACCAGCACGCCGGAAAGATGCTGGCCGTCGGCCTCCAGCGCGTCCACCAGGTCGCCGGCCGCGTAGGCGGGATCCACCACCACGGTGTCGCCGGTCTCCCGGTCTCCGATCAGATAGGCGAAGTTGCGCATCTGCTGGGCGATCATGTCGCCTGCCGCGAAGTCGCGCCCCGACAGCAGTTGCTTGAAGTAGAGCCGGTTCGAGTCAGCCATGACGGCCAGCGTATGCAGTGGCCGGCGCCGGCACCGCGCTCAGGGTCGCGCTACGCCCGCCGAACCGGCCCTCCCGGGCGTTCTCGACGGACCGGGTCCGTCGGCGTCCGCAGTGACCAGCGGTTTGGCGACTGAATCTCCGAGAATGTACCCTCTTTAAGGCCCATCGCTGCGCGGTGGGCTTCAGTACCCAAGCAAGGCAGCAGCGCCCCCTTAGCTCAGTCGGTAGAGCGTTTCCATGGTAAGGAAAAGGTCAACGGTTCGATTCCGTTAGGGGGCTCGGTGGACACCGGGGCGGGCGAAGCGACTTCGAGGAGCTTGCGCGCTACCGGCGACGCCGTCATGGCGGTGTAGCTCAGCTGGTTAGAGCGCACGACTCATAATCGTGAGGTCGGGGGATCGAGCCCCCCCACCGCTACACGCAGTACGAGAAGACCGAGTTTTGAGAAAGAGGCACCTGACGTGGCGTCCAGTACAGACGTTCGGCCGAAGATCACTTTGGCGTGCGAGGTGTGCAAGCACCGCAACTACATCACGAAGAAGAACCGTCGCAACGATCCCGACCGACTCGAGATCAAGAAGTTCTGCCCGAACTGCGGCAAGCACCAGGCCCACAAAGAGTCGCGCTGAGCGAGACAACCCGGGCCGGGGCCGCCGTCGGTTCCCGGTTGCTGAGGTGGACTAGGTAGGTTCAACACTCGTGTCTTTCTTGGACGGTCTCGTCGGGTTGCACTTCCGCTATCCCGACCACTACGTGGTCGGCCGCGAGAAGATCCGCGAGTACGCCGTCGCGGTCAAGAACGACGACCCGGCGTTCTTCGACGAGAAGGCCGCCGTAGAACTCGGTCACGACGCACTGCTGGCCCCGTTGACGTTCATCTCGGTGTTCGGTTACCAGGCCCAGTCGGCCATGTTCGCCGCGGCCAACATCAACATCACCGACGCCCAGATCGTGCAGGTCGACCAGATTCTGAAGTACCTGAAGCCGATCAAGGCCGGCGACACGCTGTACTGCGACGTGTACATCGATTCGATCCGCAAAGCCCACGGCACCGACATCATCACCACCAAGAACATCATCTCCAACGGCGACGGCGACATCGTCCAGGAGAGCTATACCACCCTGGCGGGGCGTAGCGAAGAAGACGGAGAGAGTGGCTTCAGCAATGGCATTGCGTGAGTTCAGTTCGGTCAAGGTCGGCGATCAGCTGCCCGAGAAGGTCATCCCCCTGACCAGGGGTGACCTTGTGAACTACGCCGGGGTGTCCGGCGACCTGAACCCGATCCACTGGGACGACGAGATCGCCAAGCAGGTCGGCCTCGACACCGCCATCGCGCACGGCATGCTCACCATGGGTCTCGGTGGCGGCTACGTCACGTCCTGGGTCGGCGATCCGGGCGCGGTGACCGAGTACAACGTGCGTTTCACGGCCGTCGTGCCGGTGCCCAACGACGGCACCGGCGCCGAGATCGTCTTCAACGGACGCGTGAAATCCGCCGATCCCGAGACGAAGACGATCGTGATCGCCATCAGTGCCACCGCCGGCGGCAAGAAGATCTTCGGTCGCGCGATCGCCAACGCCAAGCTGGCGTGAGCGGGTGCTGATATGGCTTTGAAGACAGACATCCGGGGAATGGTCTGGAAATACCCCGACACCTACGTCGTCGGCCGCGAGCAGGTCCGGCAGTACGCGAAAGCCGTCAAGGCCACCGACCCGGCGTCCCACGACGAGGACGCGGCCGCCGCGCTCGGGCACAGTGCAATCATCGCGTCGCCGACCTTCATGTCGATCTTCGCGGTGATGATCCAGAACCACTTCTTCCAGAACGTCGACGTCGGCCTGGAAACGATGCAGATCGTGCAGGTCGACCAGAAATTCCTGTTCCATCAGCCGATCAAGGCCGGCGACGAACTCACCGGGACCATGTACATCGAGACGGTCGACGAACGCTTCGGCGCCGACATCGTCACCACCCGCAACGTCGTCGCGCGGCCGGACGGCGAGGTGGTGATGGAGTCCTACACGACGCTGATGGGCCACGAAGGCGACAACTCGATCTCGGTGAAGTGGGATCCTGAGACCGGCCAGGTCGTCCGCAAGGCCGCCGGCGAATAACCGGCCCGTGGGGCAGGCAATTAGTAACTCCGCCCGGGTGCGCGCTACACTCGGACCTCGGGGTTTGCCCAGTTAAGCGCGCTGTCCGTCGGCTTTGATCGACCGAACGGAGAGCGCGCGAATTGTGTGGGCCTCTGACCCGCTATGAAGGGGCGTAGCTCAACTGGCAGAGCAGCGGTCTCCAAAACCGCAGGTTGCAGGTTCAAGTCCTGTCGCCCCTGCAACTGAATACTCGACAAGCGTGGACACTGGAAGGTGACCACGCGAGACATACGATCAGAAAAGGAAGTATGCGGTGAGCGACGAGCGCGAAGGTGCCGGCTCCGCAGACACCGGCGCCGGAACTGACAGCGGTGACACCGGTGGCCATACAGCGGTCGTGACACGCCCGCTGCGGCCCACAGGCAAGCGGTCCCGGCGCGGTGCGGTGACCGAGGCCGACGCCAAGGACACCGACGACGCACCCGAGACCGATAGTTCGGGCGGCAGGGACGACGGGAACAAGGGCGGCGGGACCAAGAAGACCGCGAGGAAGCCCAAGGACGGACCATCGCGTAACCCGTTCGCGTTCGTCCTGAACTACCTGCAGGAAGTCATTGCGGAGCTGCGCAAGGTCATCTGGCCGAACCGCAAGCAGATGGTCAGCTACACGACCGTCGTGCTGGCGTTCCTCATATTCATGGTGGCGATGATCGGGTTCACCGACCTCGGTCTGGGCAAGCTCGTGATGATGGTGTTCGGCTGACCCCGATAGGTCGGCGGACGCTGCCAGTGAAATTCAGAGAGGACTGACACGTGACTAGCTTCGAGGGCCAAGAGCCTTCGGGTGACACCGTCGACACCATTGATGTCGACGAGGCCAACGCGGAGGTGACCGACGCTGCCGAATCCGATGTCGCCGCCGAAGCGGCTCCGGAGGAAGAAGAAGACCCCGCCGTAGCGCTGAAGAAAGAGCTTCGCCTCAAGCCGGGCGACTGGTACGTCATCCACTCCTACGCCGGCTACGAGAACAAGGTGAAGGCCAACCTCGAGACCCGCGTGCAGAACCTGGACGTCGGCGACTACATCTTCCAGGTCGAGGTGCCCACCGAAGAGGTCACCGAGATCAAGAACGGCCAGCGCAAGCAGGTCAATCGCAAGGTGCTGCCCGGCTACATCCTGGTCCGCATGGAGCTCAACGACGAGTCGTGGGGCGCGGTGCGCAACACCCCCGGCGTGACCGGCTTCGTCGGCGCGACGTCACGGCCGTCGCCGCTGTCGCTCGACGACGTCGTGAAGTTCCTGCTGCCGCCGGCCTCGGCGAAGAAGCCCGGGAAGAGCACTGCCGGTGCGGCCGCATCCTCCGAGGCCTCGATGGAGCGTCCGGAGATCCTCGTCGACTTCGAGGTCGGCGAGTCCGTCACCGTCATGGACGGCCCGTTCGCGACGCTGCCTGCGTCCATCAGCGAGGTCAACGCCGAACAGCAGAAGCTCAAGGTGCTGGTGTCCATCTTCGGCCGCGAAACACCTGTCGAACTGACCTTCACCCAGGTCGCCAAGATCTAACCGGCATTCGTGCCCTAGAAAGAGAAAAGGAACACCACAGCATGGCCCCGAAGAAGAAGGTCACCGGGCTGATCAAGCTGCAGATCCAGGCCGGGCAGGCCAACCCCGCCCCGCCGGTGGGTCCCGCGCTCGGTCAGCACGGCGTCAACATCATGGAATTCTGCAAGGCGTACAACGCCGCGACCGAGTCGCAGCGCGGCAACGTCATCCCGGTGGAGATCACGGTCTACGAGGACCGCAGCTTCACGTTCGCGCTGAAGACGCCGCCTGCGGCGAAGCTGCTGCTCAAGGCGGCCGGCGTGCAGAAGGGTTCCGGTGAGCCGCACAAGACCAAGGTCGCCAAGGTGACCTGGGATCAGGTGCGCGAGATCGCCGAGACCAAGAAGGAAGACCTGAACGCCAACGACATCGATCAGGCCGCCAAGATCATCGCCGGGACCGCCCGGTCGATGGGGATCACAGTCGAGTAGCTGTTCCCCGTGGGAGGGCCAGCTACGGCCCGTCAACCACAACTTCGAAATCAGGAGATATCAATGAGCAAGAACAGCAAGGCATTCCGCGAAGCCGCGGAGAAGATCGACAAGGACCGCCTGTACACGCCCCTCGAGGCGACAGCGCTGGCCAAGGAGACGTCGTCGAAGAAGCAGGACGCCACCGTTGAGGTCGCGATCCGGCTCGGCGTCGACCCCCGCAAGGCAGACCAGATGGTGCGCGGCACCGTGAACCTGCCGCACGGCACCGGCAAGACCGCGCGCGTCGCGGTGTTCGCCGTGGGTGACAAGGCCGAGGCCGCCGAAGCCGCGGGCGCCGACATCGTCGGCAGCGACGACCTGATCGAGAAGATCCAGGGTGGATTCCTCGACTTTGACGCCGCGATCGCGACGCCGGACCAGATGGCCAAGGTCGGCCGCATCGCCCGCATCCTCGGACCGCGTGGCCTGATGCCGAACCCGAAGACCGGCACCGTGACCCCAGACGTCGCCAAGGCCGTGTCCGACATCAAGGGCGGCAAGATCAACTTCCGCGTCGACAAGCAGGCCAACCTTCACTTCGTGATCGGTAAGGCATCGTTCGACCAGAAGGCGCTGACCGAGAACTACGGCGCGGCGCTCGACGAGATCCTGCGTGCCAAGCCGTCGTCGTCGAAGGGTCGCTACCTGAAGAAGGTCGTCGTCTCGACGACGACCGGCCCCGGCATTCCGGTGGACCCGTCGGTGACCCGGAACTTCACCGAGGCGTAGGCGACCAGCAGGTCGCATCCGACCATTGAGTCAGGTCTTCGACACCATGACCGTCGACAGCAGTGCTCGGTGGTCGGTTGCGGCACCTCGATGGTCTCCGTCGACCCGGCCGTCGCGTTCCTGGTGAGAATGTGGTCGATGCCGATGACCGGCGGAATGGACCGGTTGCTCGGATAGGGTGAATTCGCTTCCAGCACCGGCCTGTTCGGCCGCCACCCGGTGCCCGTGGGCGAGTAGCTGCCGGAACGGCTTCACGATGACCGATCCGGCGCCCGACTGTCGCGCCCCGGGGCCTTCATCGCCGCTGAGAACCGCGACGGCATCCGTCCGCAAACTGGTACACGCGTACGGAATGTTGCCGACGGCGCCCGTCGTTCGTGCGTGACGACGAATGAGAGCCACCGATGAGCATGTCGAATGGGCTCGGAGCAGGCCCAGCGTGAGTGCGCTGGCGACCATTCCGCGCTTCGATGCCAGTCATTGTCGGTGTGGTTCTCGAGCAGGTTCGCGACGCGGGCGCGGCACAATGCGTGATGGATGAGCACGCAAACGAAACCAATCGAGATCGTGGAAACGAGGCATCCTCTCGGCATGGTGAGTCGCCCAAGTGCGCATGCGGCGCTCGACGCGAGGGATCGGCAATCCGCTGTGGACCTGAGGTCGGATACAGCGCCGTCACTCAGGGTGGGCCCGATACCGACGGCACAGTCTTTCCCCATCAGAGATATCAAAATACAAGGCTCACAACGGAAGCCGAGGATACGACGAGCAGCGCTTTAGTCGACGCCGAGGTTACGCGGCTCTGAATATCGACTGTCGCACCATGGATGCAGTAGGCGGGTCGGCTTTCCCGGGATCCTTGTGCGACGAGAGGCAAGTGCCTCGGTTTCTGCCGCTCTACTGCACTGTTGGCGACCCCTGGACTACGCTGCGGGCGTGTATCCGGCGCACGCATATAAGGCCGCGGAGACGGCGCATAAACCTTCACGGCGACGCCATTGTTGTGCAGCGATATTGCAATTACTGCACGGCCGAATTCGAATGCTACGAAGTAATTCAATCGTTTGTGAGAAAGTTGCGAATTGCAAATTTGCGGCTGTTTTGCTGACCTGGGTCACCAGCGCATGTCGAACAGTGCGCAGTGCGAATGGGTACGCGCCGTAGCGGAAAGGCTGCGTACCCGCTACTGCGAAGACTCGCCAAGAGAGGCCACTCACCTGCTATTTACGGGAACTCTGTCGTAGTCAGCGACGGCGACTCACGCCGGGACGATAACGTGCATCCGGGCGTGGAATGACTGCTCACGCCCTCTTTTCAGCGATATAGTTGCGGTTAAGTAAATTATGACTGGCGAATATGTTGGCCGGATCACAGTCGGGGCGGCTCGCCTTGCGGGCCTGTCGGCCGTATGCGAATCTGGGCCACGTCGACACGCATTTACCCAAACGTGAATGCGCATTGCAGCACGAAAGACTCTTCGCGGCAGCCCAGTCGAGCGAGGTTCGATCGGCCGATCGAGGTCGGCTGGATTCTGCCAGTGTGCGGCGCCGATGCCGTCCAGATCGTCGACCCTCAAGGTTGAGAGCCGACCGCATGTATCGCTGATTCCAATCGTTTTCGCATCACAAGAGATGAGCCGTCGTGGCGAAATTGATAAGCATCTGGGATGGGTTGCCGCACAACACAACGCGGCCCAAGGTCACGGTAGTCATACCGGCCCTGAACGAGGCGAGGAACTTGCCTCACGTCGCCGCCCGCATGCCGGCGGACGTCGACGAGGTGGTGTTCGTCGACGGAAACTCGGTGGACGACACCGCCGAGGTAGCGCGTCGGTTGTGGCCGGACGGCATCCACCTCAACCAGACCCGCAAGGGCAAGGGCAATGCGTTGGCCTGTGGTTTCGAGGCGGCGACGGGAGACATCATCGTGATGCTCGACGCCGACGGCAGCACAGACCCCGGTGAAATCCCAAGCTATGTCGGGGTTCTCGTCGCGGGGGCGGACTTCGCCAAAGGTTCGCGTTTCATCCAGGGCGGAGGCAGCGCGGACATCACCACGTTGCGCCGCTTCGGCAACATGGGGCTCAACGGTCTGGTGAACGTCCTGTTCTCGACGAAGTACACCGATTTGTGCTACGGCTACAACGCTTTTTGGCGTCACTGCCTCGACGTCATGCAACTGCCCGACACCGCTACCCGGACGCCGCAGTGGGGTGATGGGTTCGAGATCGAAACGCTGATCAACGTTCGCGTCGCCGCCCGCGGTCTGAACATCTCCGAGGTGTCGAGTTTTGAGAAGAGCCGAATTCACGGTGTCAGCAACCTCAATGCCGTCCGCGACGGCATGAGAGTCCTGCGCACCATCCGTCGCGAGTACCGCAGCGCACATGAGGCGCAGGGGCGGCTGGGTGATCGGCGCAGTTGGTTCCGCGTCCACTCGTTGGCGGCCGCCACGCCGGGCGACGGCGCCATCTCGAAGACGGCGTGACGGAATCGAGGTTGCGGACATGAAGATCAACGTGGTCGGCACCGGCTACCTTGGTGCCGTGCATGCAGCGTGCATGGCCGAGCTAGGTCATGACGTCGTCGGATTCGACACGGACACAGCCAAAATCGAAGCACTCACCGCAGGTCGGTCACCGTTCTTCGAGCCGGGCTTCGAGGATCTGCTGGCCCGCGCGATCGCCTCAGGTCGGCTCACCTTCACGTCCGACCCGAAAGCCGCCGTCCCGGGGGCAGCGGTGCACTTCATCTGTGTCGGCACCCCGCAGCAATCCGGATCAGAGGCCGCCGACATGCGGTACGTCGATGCCGCGGTCGCCACGGTGGCAGAACATGCCGACCGCGACAGCCTGATCGTCGGCAAGTCGACCGTACCGGTCGGGACCGCGCGACGTCTCGCCGAACTCATAGGTGACCGCCGTCCGCACCGGCTCGAGGTGGGGTGGAATCCCGAATTCCTGCGCGAGGGCATGGCTGTCGCCGACACCCTCGACCCCGACCGCCTGGTGTTCGGCGTGACCTCCGAGCATGCCGAGAAGGCACTGATGGAGGTCTACGCGCGGCTCATCGACGGCGGAACGCCGTATATCACCACGGATCTCGCGACCGCTGAGATGGTGAAGGTGGCCGCGAACTCGTTTTTGGCAACGAAGATCTCGTTCATCAACGCGATGGCGGAGATATGCGAGGTCGTCGACGCCGACGTGGTGACCCTTAGCCGGGCGTTGGGCTACGACGAGCGGATCGGACGGAAATTCCTCAACGCCGGGCTGGGGTTCGGAGGCGGCTGCCTGCCCAAGGACATCCGTGCGTTCAGTGCACGCGCCGGCGAGCTGGGCGCCGCCGACGCGCTGAGCTTCCTGCGCGAGATCGACAAGATCAACATGCGCAGGCGCGACAAGGTGGTCTTGCTGGCTGCCCGCATGCTCGGCGGTGACTTCCTGGGCACCAACGTCGCCGTGCTCGGAGCGGCGTTCAAACCCAACAGCGACGACGTCCGGGACTCGCCCGCGCTGAACGTCGCGGCCGCGATGCACCTCAAGGGCTCGATGGTTCGCGTCCACGACCCGAAGGCGATCGGCAATGCCAGGCGCCGGTTCCCGACGCTGACCTACAGCGATTCGGCCGAGGAAGCGTGTGACAACGCCGATTTGATCGTCCTGGCCACCGAATGGGACGAGTATCGCCAACTCGATCCGGCCGCCTTGGGTCGGCTGGTCCGGGCACCTCGGCTGCTCGACGCCCGCAACGCGTTGGACCGGTCCTACTGGGTGAGCGCCGGCTGGACGGTCCGTGCGCTGGGCAGAGGACGCTTCGATGACTGACAACGGCGACAACTCTGAACCCGAATTGCAGGTCGCCGTGGTGATCGCCTGCTACACCGAGGAGCGGTGGGACAGGATCGGCGCTGCGCTGGACTCGCTACGTGACCAAACGCTACGGCCCGGTGATGTCGTCGTCGGCGTCGACAACAACTGGTCGCTCGCCGCGCGTCTGGCGGCGCAGTTTCCGGACCTGACCGTCGTGCTCAACGAGGGTCCGCGCGGCGCGTCCACGACGCGCAACCGAGCGGTCGACGTCGTCAAGACGCCGCTCACGGCTTTCCTGGACGACGACGAGATCGCCCACCGCGATTGGCTGTTCGAGCTCACCCGGCCGTTCGCAGAGCCCGGCGTCATCGGAACCGGCGGACGCTACCGGGACGTGTGGTCGCACGGGCGCCCGCCCTGGTTCCCTCCCGAATTCGCCTGGGCGGTCGGTGGCGCTTACGCCGGGATGCCGACCGTCACCAGCCAGGTCCGCAATGTGTGGTCGGGGAACATGGCGGTGCGTACCGCGGCGTTCCGGACCGTCGGAGGGTTTCGCACCGACTTCGGCAAGCGCGGCGCGGTATCGCAGCCGGAGGACACCGACCTGTGCCTGCGGATGGCTGATCGCGGAGACCGGTGGATGTACGTCCCCTCCGCGGTCATCGACCATGAGGTGCCGCAATCCAGGTCATCGCTGAGGTTCTTCGTCACCCGATGCTACACGGAGGGTGCCGGAAAGGCGTTGATGCAGAGCAACTTCGACGACAAGGCTGTGCTCTCCGCCGAGCGTTCCTACGCACTTCGCACCGGGCTGACCGCCCTCCGGAGGCTGACGTCGGCGCGTCCCCGCCCGATGCTGCAGGGATTGGTCATGATCCTCGGATTCATGTGCGCTGGCCTCGGATACACCGTGTGCTCGTACAGGGCGCGGTTGGCGCGGATGCGTTCGGCCGCGATGACGGCGGACGCCGTCACCCATCTCCCCATCGAGCGTGAAGCCGCGTCCGGGACACCCCGAGCGGCGGCGGACGGCGCGGCGTGAAGGTGACCGCCGGGTCCGCGCCGCGGGCCACCATGCAGCCGTCGGGTGCGCGCTTCGGTGTCACGCGGCTCTACCGCGACGCAGCGTCGCTGGCCTCGTCGTACGTCGTCAACGCGACCTTCGGCATGCTGTTCTGGGTCGTCGCGGCGCGAATGGTGCCGCCGGAGCGGCTCGGTGTCATGACGGCCGTACTGGCCGCGATCACCGCGCCCGCGCTCGTCCTGGCGGCGGGCATCGGTGACGCCTACACGGCGATGATGCCCGCGGCGGGATCGGCGCGGCCGGCGCTGTATCGCCGGGGCCAGCGCGTCTACCTGGCCGCCTCGACACTGGCGGGCATCGTCGCCGCTGTCGCGACCGTGTCGCTGGTCAGCGACGTGCACGGGTCGCTTGTGGTCGCTGTGCTGGTAGCAGTCGGGACGATTCTCCTGACCGGTTTCACGCTGCAGAACAACACACTGGTCGCCATCGGGCGCGCCGGCTGGATGCTCCCCGTCAACAGCGGCGTCGGCATTCTGCGGATCGGCATGCTCGTCGCGTTCGCGACCAGCGTGGCTTGGCACAGTGTCGAGCTGGCCTTCGTGCTCTCCGCGGCGCTCGTGCTGCTGATCCTGCGTCCCGTAATCAGCCGGATCATCGCGACCAACGATGGGCTGCCCGCCGACGGGGCTGTCGTCACAGGCGAACCCACAAGGGAATTCGACCGTTTCGTCGTGCGGACGTTCCTCGCCGTTGCGTTGAGTCTGGGCATGCTGGCGGCCACCCCGTTCCTGGTCACCGTGTTCGGCGGTCCGCGTGAGGGCGCGCTGTTCGCGTTGTCTCTGTCGATCGTGCAGGCGCTCGACTTCGTCGGGACCGCGCTCGGTGTGTCGCTCGTAGTGCACGCGTCCAGCGACCCCGACTCAGCGGAGGCCATGGCGAAATCAATTCTCGTCAAGGCATTCTGGTTGGCTCTCGCCGGATCTGTGGTCATCGTCTGTGCTGCGCCCACCGTCCTCCGGATGCTCAACCCGCAGTACGGCGAGCTGGGTGCCACCGGTGTCATCGCGGTGCTCTGTGTGGGCTCCGTCATACGCACCGTCTACATGGTGTGGGCGGCGCTGCAGCGATCCCGCCGCACCATGCGGGCGCTGTTGCTGCTGAACCTCTGCGCATCGGTCACACTGCTCGCCACCCTGCCGACGCTCACCGACAGGCAGGGAGCGTTCGGGGCCGCACTGGCCCTGCTGCTGGCTCAGACGGTCCTCAGCGTCGGCGCGACAGCGCATTTCGTCTACACCCGCGCGCGAGTGAAAGGACATTTCCATGCCCACTGAGCAGGCCGCGATGGCCGAACCGATCACCCAGGTCGACGATGACGCCCTGTCCTGGACCGGCGCCGTCTGGGTGGGACAACTCGACGATCGCGAGATACCCGCAGGCCCGCTGCGTCTGTCGGGAGGCGAGCGTTTCGGCACCGCCCGTTTTCTCATCTGGACTGCCGACGCGCCGAGGGGGTTCGTACAGGTCGCGGTGCGGGACGGCCTGGTGGATGGCGCCGAGCTCGCCGCCGCCGCAGCGCAACTGCCGCCTGTCGCGTCCGGTCCGCCGGTGGCGTACCCGCCGTTCTCGGTCCTCCTGTGCACCAAGGACCGGCCCGACCAGCTCCGAGACACGTTGCACAGCTTGGTGCGGCTGGACTATCCGGCATTCGAGATCGTGGTGGTCGACAACGGGCCGGAGAGCGGCCTCACACCGCCCGTGGTGGCCGAGTTCGCGGATCAGAACGTGCGGATGGTTCCGGCTGCCCGCAAAGGGCTAGCAGTGGCGCGCAACGTCGGAATCGAGAGCGCCCGTAACGAATTCATCGCCTTCACCGACGATGACGTGCTGGTGGACAGGCGCTGGTTGAAGAATCTGGCACGTGGGTTCTCACGTGCCGCTGACGTCGTGTGTGTGACCGGGATGGTGCCGACCGCGGAGGTGCTCACCCCGGCCCAGTCGTATTTCGACCGCCGGGTCGGTTGGGCGTCGCAGTGCCAGCCGGTGGTCTACGACCTTGCGTCGCCGCCAGCGGACGACCCGTTGTTCCCGCTGCGTGTGGCGCGCTTCGGAACCGGGGCCAACATCGCGTTCCGGCGGTCGGTGGTGCGTTGGCTCGGCGGCTTCGACGAAGGCATGGGGGTCGGATCGCCGACCGGCGGGGGTGAGGACATCGACATGTTCGTCAGGGTGCTGCTGGCGCGGCGCACTCTGGTCTACGAACCTGGCGCGCTGATATGGCATCGGCATCGAAAGAGTCTGGAAGAACTCGAGACCCAGATCTACAACTACGGCCTCGGGCTCGGCGCTTGGATCACCAAGCTGCTCCTTAGACCGCGCACGCTGGGCATGGTCGTGCGGCGTGGCGGCGCTGGGATCGTTCACCTGCGCAGCATCACGGTGGTCGACGACCCCACCGTTGCGCCCACCGACCTGAAGGGGCTCAGTAGGCTCGAACGTCGCGGCGTACTCGCGGGGCCGCGTGCATTGCTCCGCTCCCGGATCGACGGACGTGCGGCCACCCCGCTTCGGACCGCGCCATTGGCAGCGACGAGCGGAGCTGCATGAGCCGTCATCGGGTCACCGTCGGCCGGTTCTGGGCGGGTGATCCTGCGGTGCGGATGAGCACGCTGGCGGTCGGTGGGGGAGTGGCGGGCTTCGTCGGCGCGATCGGTGTGCTGCCCAGTGCCGTGCTGCTGCTCGCCATCGGTGCATTCGTCCTCGTCGGACCGGGCAGCCTGCTGATGTCGTGGTTCAGCGGGTTGCCCACCACCGTCGCGGTCGGCCTGGTGCCGGTGGCCGGTCTGGCGCTGTGCATACTCGTCGTGTCCGGCCTGCTGCTGTGCGGGGTCTATGCGCCGCTGCCCATCCTGCTCGGCATGGCGGCCGTCACCGTCGGCGGCGGCCTGATTCGTGGGCTGCAGGTCAGAGCACGCGAACGGCCAACGTTGTGACGGCGCTGAACATCGAGACCGAACCTCGCCAGGCGGTCGACGCGGAACCCAGCGCCGAATCGCGCCGCTTCACCCTGCCCTGGGTGCTGATGCTCGCTGCGGCAGCGGCTTTCGCATACGCGGCAACGACTTTGCGAAACTCCCGCATCTCGGAGTACGGGCTGCTGGCCACCGCGTCACCGCTGTTGATCGCATCGATCGTGCTGACCGCCCTGGCTTTCGCCGCCGCGGTGCGACGCCGCGAGTTCAGGGCGGCCGTCGTCGCCACGGCATTGATGATCGCCGTACAACGACTTCCAGCGGTGATCGCCACCGACAGCCCCATGTATTCCTGGACGTACAAGCATCTCGGAGTGGTCGACTACATCCAGCACGAGCACGCTCTGGCGCGCGGCATCGACGTCTACCACAGCTGGCCGGGACTGTTCGGCTTCACGGCGTGGCTTTCCGACCTCAGTGGCGTGGCGCCCGTGACACTCGCACACGGATTCACCCCGCTGTTCCACGTGGTGTTCGTCAGCCTCGTCTTTGTAGCCGCTCGAGCGTGGGATCTCGATCGGCTCCAGGCGCTGACCGCGTCCTTTCTCGCCGCGGCGCTGAACTGGGTAGCGCAGGACTACTATTCGCCTCAATCCACGGTGATGGTGCTCACCGCCGGCATTGTGTGTCTGATCGGGCTGTCGCGAACGAAGCCTGTCGGCGTCCCGGTGATCGTGGTGCTGTATGCCGCCACCACCATCAGTCACCAATTGACGCCCTTCTGGCTACTGCTGGCGATCGGACTGCTGGTCGTGTCCAAGCGGATGAGACCCTGGTGGATTCTGCCTATCCTGGCCGCGATCTCGATCAGCTTCCTGCTCTACAACTTCGACCAGGTCGACGAGTACACGTTGTTCTCGGGCAACATCGTCGACAACGCCAAGTCGAACGTGCCGACGGTCGGTTCCATCGGCCAACGGGTCACCAGTGCGGGGGTGCGGGTGCTCTCCGGTGCGGTCTGGTTGTCGACGGCGGTGGTGCTGTTGGCGCGGCTGCGAAAACGGCAGCCGTTCTTCGGGCTCGGCGTATTGGCACTGAGCCCGATGCTGATCCTCGGCGGCCAGAGCTACGGCGGGGAAGCGATCTTCCGGGTCTTTCTGTATTCGCTGGTCGGATGTTCGATCGTGCTGGCGCCGGTGCTGACCGGGATGCTGCAGTCCAGCCGACTCAGGTCCGCACTCACCTCCGCACTGCTCGTCGTCGCCACGACACTTTCGGCCCAGGGGTACTTCGGCGCGTGGTTCGCCAACGTGATGCCGGGAGGACAGGTCGACGCCTCACAGAGCGTGCTGGCGGAAGCGGATTTCCCCGCCTATCTCACCGTGGCGGCCCCGGTATGGCCGCAGCGAAGTACGTGGAAGTACGTCGAATACGCCCGCTTCAACGACCACTTCGACGACCCGATGATCTTCGCGGCGAATCTGGTGGGATCACACTTCGACAGCGACAAGGACTATCAGAAGTTCACCGAGTCGATGGGCAGCCGCTACGACGCATCGACCTACCTCGTCTTCACCGAACAAATGCGGCTCTACGCCTGGTATTTCGGGATCCTGCCCCTCGACGCGCTGCCGAACCTCAAGAGCCGCATCCGCCAAGACCCCCGCTGGGAGATGGTCCACGACGACAACGGCGTGACGATCTTCCTCCACAAGGTCGAAAGACAATAGGCGCACAGGAGAAGCTGTTGACAGGCAAGTCGATCGAAATCATCATCCCGATCCGCAACATGGCGGATCAACTACACCTGTGCGTGTCCCCGTTGCTCGCCCAGTGCAGCGGTGTCGACGTGGTGACCGTCGTCGACGACGCGTCAACCGACCGCACCGCCGAGACGGCCCGCGCACTCGGCGCACGTGTGCAGTCCGTGAAGTCCAGTGCTGGCCCCTATCACGCTCGGGAACTCGCCGCGAGAGCGTCCACGGCGGACATCCTGCTGTTTGTCGACGGGCGATGCCGACCACTGCCGGGGTTGATGGACAGCCACCGGGCCATGCACGCAGATGAGGGCATCGCGCTGTCCTGCACGGCAACCCGGACCAGGACCGGACCCACGCTGGCCGCGAGGGTCGCGGGGGGGCAGCAGCCGTTCAGCCTGGACAGCTATATCGGCGTCCGCGGACGGATGGACTACTACCCGACCGCCAACCTCGGTATCAACGCGTCGGTCTTCCGGGAGGTCGGAGGCTTCCGCGCGATGCGCAGCGGAGCGGACGCCGACATCTGCTGGAGAATCCAGGAGAGTTCTCTGGGCGGCCTCGCCGCCGACCAACGGGTGTTGATGGAGTGGGAGCCGAGGAGCTCGCTTCGCGATCTGGCCGGGCAGTGGTATCGCTACGGCGAGAGCGCCGCATACCTGGAGTGGCTGTACGCGGCCGAGGAGTCGCCGATTCTCGGCAAGTGGGATTCGCTGTCCGGGATGCTCAGCGAGCGCGTGAAACGCATGCTGGCGAGCACACCCTCGGAGAACGCTGCCAGCGTGATGATCAATTCGGTGTACCTGCTGGGCTATTGGCGCGCGAAGCGCTTGCGCAGCGAGTTCACCCCACCGCGTCTGATCGAGCCCGTCGATGCGTAGCCATCGGATCGCCCGCCGGGACCTGCCGTGGACCACCGCCTCGGTGGCGGCGCTGTGCGGTCCCTTCGACATGCCCTCCCGCGAGGCGCTGTTGCGGGCCGTCCAGTTGCTCACCGAGCGCTACCCGCATTGCCGCATCGGCTGGGGGTGGGACGACGCGCGGCGGCGTTGGACACCGGCGCAACGCGACAGCGCCAGCGAGGCCGTCGTCGTCGACGGTGATGGTCTCGTCTCTGCGCTCACCATCGGCGAGACGCTCGACCGCATCGATCGCGATACGTCCCTACGCACCCCCTTGGCGCTCGTCCGGTTCGACAGATATCTCGGCCTGAGGATGTCGCACGCGATCGGTGACGGGCGCACGTTCAACGAAGTGTTCGCGTCGGTGTTGCAGACGGCGTTGACGGACAAGCCCTATCCCTGGCAGATCGGTCCGGCCGTGCGCTTCCCGCTCGGATCCGCCGTGGCGCGCACGTTCGGCCGCGATCCCGCTCTGCTGCGCGCCACGCTGGCCGACCGGCCCCACCGGCCCACCCTCCCACCCGGAACGCCCGCCGCGTGGACCCCTGCGCGTCGCACGCTGGTGGCGGTGGTGCCCGCTGACGCCAAACGCGCCGCCATGCACGCAGCGCCAGGGGCCTCGTGGATCGCGGTGCACATGAGCCTGCTTCTCCGCGCACTCGACTCTGCCGGAGTGCCCGTGGCACAGGATGTCTCGGTCGTCGTGGACCTCAGGCGCTATCTGTCGGACGATTCGCTGGACGGCAACTTCGTCACCGGCGTACCGTTCAACGTCGACCACCGGCACCGCCCCGAGGCGATCACCGCCATGATGAGGGCGACGCTGCGGTCGGCCCGGCCGGTCGCCACCCAGGCCCTCGCGACGATGGCGTCGGTGCGGCCCTACCGGGCGGCGCCGGCGTCGTCGGACCCCACGAGGCCGGTTCGCGTGACCTTCAGCTCGGTCGGTCAGCCTCCCCAGATCGACGCATTGCCGTTCCTTCCCGGCGAGCCGCCGATCTACGCGGGTGGCGTCGAACCCGACGGTCCCCACGGCTTGACTTTCCTCGTCTCCGAAACATCGCGCGCATCAGTCGTCTCCGCGTCGTTCCACGACAACGTGGTGTCCGCGGACGCTGTCCAGGAGGCACTCACCACGTTCGGCCGCCAGGTCCACGGACACGTCTCGCATCAGGCGGTCACACCATGGTCCGGGTGATGGCGGTGTCACACTCCCGCGACGTCATGGGTACCGAGCACAGCCTGCTCAACCTGGCGCCGGAGCTCTCCGCGCGAGGTTTCACCGTCGTGCTCGCCGCCCGCCCCGGCGGGGAGCTCGAGAAGCGCTGGCGCACCCTGGGTTTCGACTTCGTCGGAGTCGAACTGCCGGAACGTGGCGGCGTCCGGACCAGCAACGGGTCCAAACTCAACTCCCTGGCCGAGCTGGTGCGGCTACCGTTCCTGACCGTCCTCGCCGCGATCCGGGTGGCGGCGGCTGCCAAGCGTGTCGATGCCGAGGTGATCCACTCGAACAGCATCCTCACTCACTTCGACTGCGCGCTCGCCGGCTGGCTGACCCGCAGGAAGGCGCTGGTCGAGCTGCACGACATCGTCGCTCCCGGGGTCGGCCGGTTGCTGCTCGGGATAGCGGTCGCGCTCGCGTCGCGGGCGGTCGCGACCAGCACCGCGGTGCGCGATCAACTGCCTACGTGGGCGAGGCGCCGCGCGGTCGTCATCGCGCAGGGCATCGACGTGGAGAAGTTCAGTCCCGTTGGTGCTCCCACGTTCTGGCGCAACCATCTCACCGCCGCTCCCCAGGGCGTGCTGGTGGCCGCGGTCGGGCGCATCGATCCCGAAAAGGGACTGCACACACTCGTCGGCGCCCTCGCCGAACTACGCAGACGGGGAACCGACGCGCACCTGGCTCTGGTGGGCGCCCCGAGCAAGGACGACGGCAGCTATCTCGAGGAGCTGCTCGCTCTGGCAGACGAACTGATACCGGGAGCCTTTCGCATTCTTCCGCCGGTCGAGGACGTCGCGGCGGTGTTGCGGGCCGTTGACGTGCTCGCGTGCCCCTCGGTGGAGGAGCCGTTCGGTCTGATCATCCTGGAGGCGCAGGCATGCGGGGTCCCCGTGGTGGTGAGCGCCTCCGGCGGACCCCTGGACTTCATCACCGACCACAGCACCGGCATGTTGGTGCGGCCCGGGGACCCGCACGCTGCGGCGAGCGCCGTCGAGGAGCTGATCAACGATCCGGCGCTGCGTGAGCGAATCGTCGCGACGGCGCGCGAACGGGTCGAGAACGAGTACACCGCGCAGGTGCGCGCCGAGCACTTCGCGAAGACGTACCGGGAGGTGCTCGGATGTCCAACGGCCTGACGGCGCGGACGGTCTCGCTCGTCTTGGTCATCGCGTCGGTGGTGGCGACCTTGGCCGGTTGCGCGCGCGAGGCCCCCAGTCAGTACGACTACACCAGGGTGTATATCGACGGGCAGGGCACCTTGGGCATCGCCAAGCGAGGAGAGAAACCGCGGGCCCTGGTGGTGTTCTTCCACGGCCTCGACGCCAACGAACTGGTGCTGCTCGACGACCAGCACAGGCCCCTGACCGACATGCTGATCAACTCGGGATACGCCGTGGTGGCGAGCAATGCCAGGGGGAACTCGTTCGGAAATCCCGAATCACGCAGGGACTACCTCGAACTCGCACGCGTGGCACGAGCTCAGTACAACGTCTACACGGTGCACTTGCTGGCCGAGTCGATGGGCGCCGTGGCGGCGGTCAACATCCTGGCCGAGAACCATGACCCCGCGGTGCAGGGACTGGTCGCGATCAGTCCGGCGCTGGATCTGACCAGCGCTCCGCAGCAGTACGAGTTCGCGCTAGCGGCGGCGTACCCGGAGAACACGATGGCGCAGTCCAACCCGGTCGACCTCCCGCCGGAAGCGCTGGCGGGCAAGCGGATGAGGTTCTACGCCAGTGACGGCGACTCGCTGGTGTCGACGGCCCGCAACGCTGATGCCTTCCGCAACCGCTTCCAGAGCGTCGCCGACATCTCCGTCGTGTCGTGCACAGGCGGACACCTGGACCCGTCGTGCATGCAACCCGAGGACATCGCGAAGTGGTTCAACCGACGATGGTGAGACGACCAGATCGGCGCAGACGCCAGTGGTGGACGTGGACTCCGTCGCTGACGGTCCTGCTCGTCCTCGCCGCGGTCGCCGGCGCCGGACTCGCGGACCGACCCGCGATGCGGTACACCTCCGACACCGAACTCAGTTCGACCGGAATGACGTTGGCGGGCGCCGATGAGTTCGATGGTCCGGAGGGGTCCGCGCCCGACCCGCGGTACTGGGTTTACGACACCGGCGCCGGCGGCTGGGGTAACGACGAGGAACAGGCATACACAAAGAGCCGCGACAACGTTCGCCTGGACGGTGCCGGCCGGCTGTTGATCCAGGCCCGTCGGGACGGTGACGGCTTCACCTCGGCGCGACTGGTTTCCCGCAAGCGCGTCGAGGTCCGATACGGGTTGCTGGAAGCCCGGATCCGGATGCCCGAGGGGCAGGGCATCCACTCTGCGTTCTGGTTGCTCGGCGTCGACGTGTGGAAAGTCGGCTGGCCCGAGAGCGGAGAGATCGACATCATCGAGATCGTGAACTCGAGCGTCAACTACCACAACGCCATTCATGGTCCGATGTCGAGCGACAGCGACAAGGCGTGGAAACAATCGGCCGACGGGAATGCGGGCGTCAACCTCTCCGACGACTACCATGTGTTCCAGGTGTATCGGGAGCCGGGCACCGTCAAGATCGGTCTGGACGGTCACGTCGTCGGCTCCTACAGCAGGAGCTCGGCGCCCGCCGGCGCGGACTGGGTGTTCGACGCACCGATGTACGTCGTCCTCAATGTCGCCGTGGGCGGCCAGTGGCCAGGGCCCGTCGGCCCGAAGACGCAGTTCCCGGCCACGATGCGAGTCGACTGGGTCAGGTACTGGGTATAGCGATGCGCACGAAAAGTGTTCTCACAAACGCGATCGCTGTGGCGGTGGCGCTCGCGTCGATCGCAATCACGCCCACCGCAAGGGCCGACGACGGTCGGTGCGCGACGACCGCCGCGGCCCGATACGGGTGGGGACCACCCGACCGCGCTGATGAGTTCGACGACCCGGCGCTGCCCGGCTGGCGCGTCTATGACAGCAAGGGCCACGCCGGCAACGGCCGCCGGACCCCGGCCGCGGTGTCGGTCGCTGACGGGCAACTCTCGATCATGGCAGATCCGTGGGGAAATTCAGGAGGGATGGCATGGAATCCAGGTCAGCTGTACGGACGGTGGGAGGTCTGCATCCAATCAGCGCCCGCAGCAACGGCGTATCACTCCGTGCTGCTGCTGTGGCCCGACGCCGAAGACTGGCCCGTGGGCGGCGAGATCGACTTCATGGAGATCTGGGATCCCGCGCGGCAGGTGGTCGAGTACAACCTGCACTACGGTCCCGACAACTGGTGGGAGCACGCCGAGATCCCGATCGACGCCACAGCGTGGCACAGCTGGGCGGTCGAGTGGACTCCCGAACACATCACCGCCTACGTCGACGGCAACCCATGGTGGACCTCCACCGATCCGATGACCTTCCCGCCGCGCCCGATGCACTTGTGCATCCAGCTCGACAACTTCGGCGGCGACACCTCCTCGGGCGGACGACAGACGGTGGACTGGGTGCGTCGGTATCCGCTGACATGACAGCGCGCCGTTTCGACTGTAGGTTGCCGAAACCGCAAGGGTGCCTGCGATGAGAGTCTACGGAGTCGGACACGTCGACATGGAAACACTGAGAGACAACGGATTCCGGGACCTGATCGCGCGGGCACGCCGCGTGCTCCGGCGGCAGCGATACAAGTTGACGGGCACCGCACTGGGGCGCGAACGTCGTCATGTGCGACGCGGGATCCGTGCCTACGAGCGTTCCGTCGCCTCGGGAACCGACTTCTATCTCCTGCGACGCAATGTGCACCGCATCGAGAAGGGTCTGACCATGCGCCCGACTCGAAGCCAATTCGCGACCGACTACATCGCTGAAACGATCGACGCCTTCCACGGCGGAGTGACTCAGCGAGTTCTGCAGCCGCACCAACCCGAATTCAGCTGGATGTACTCAGTCCTGGTGAACTACTTCAGTGTCACTGCGTCGTCAGAGCACCAGTTGATCATGCAGGCACGCAACAAGTTCCGTGAAGCGGTCACGTTCGTCGACACCGCAGAACCCGAGAGCGGGCCGCACATGGCGGAAGTGCCGATGGCCACGGTGAAGATCGACGATCTGGAGTTGCTTGCCACCGGCCGGCGGTCGGTGCGCTGGTTCACGTCCGAGCCGGTGGCCCGCGATCTCGTCGACCGAGCAGTGCGGATCGCCGCCGAGTCACCGACGGCGTGCAACCGCCAGCCGTACCGATTCGAGATCTTCGACGACCCCGCCAGCATCGCCAAGGTGGCTGCGATCCCGATGGGCACAGACGGTTACGACCATCAGATCCCCGGGCTGATCGTCATCATCGGGAACCTGGCCGCGTTCTTCGACACCCGCGACCGGCACCTGATCTACATCGACGGCTGCCTGGCCGCGATGGGTTTGATCTATGGGCTGGAGGCGCAGGGAGTCAACAGTTGCTGCATCAACTGGCCCGACCTCCCCGACCGCGAGGCAGAGATGCGCCGGTTGCTCGGGATGGAGCCTCACGAGCGCGTCGTCATGCTGGTGGCGTACGGATATGCGGATCCCGAAGCGCTGGTGCCGTTCTCGGCCAAGCGGCAGGTCGACGAGATCCGGAGGTACCGGGCGCTGTGATCATCGACATCCGCGGAACCAATACGCGCAACAAGGGTGCGCACCTGATGCTCCAGGCGATCTGCGCGCGGCTGGACGAACACTTCGAACTGTCGATCCCGCCGCCGATCACCGACTACGCGGTGCGTTCGCGGCTGGGTTTGCGCCAGACCCTCTACCATCCGGCTGTCCCGCGGGTGAGCCAGTCGGTCGGAAATCTGGCCCCGGCGATCATCAGGACGGCCTACGGGCTGACCGCCGACCGCGAGATCGGCGGGGTGCTCGACGCTTCCGGATTTCACTACACCGACCAGTTCGATGCGGCGCTGCCGCGCAGGGAGGCGCTGGTGGGGCGGGCATGGGCGCGCCGCGGGGTGCCTAAGGTGCTGTTGCCGCAGGCCTTCGGCCCGTTCGAACGTGCGGACACGCGACGCTGGTCGCAAGAGGTGCTCGCGCAGGCGAGTCTGGTCTATGTACGCGACGGCGTCAGCGAGACGTATCTGCGAGGTCTCCACACCGCCACTCCCGTCGTGCGCAGTCCCGACTTCACCATCGGGATGAAGCCGGCCGACATCGACCCGGTCGAGGAGCAGTTCCTGGCGCTGGTGCCGAACACCAAGCTGTTCACCCACGGCGGTCTCGGCCGCCTGCAGTATGTGGAGCACCTGGCCGCGTTCAGCGTGGCCGCGCGCGCCCACGGCATGACGTCCGTCGTGGTCGTGCACGAGGAGAGCGATGCCGATGTCGCCGACGAACTCGCCAGGTGCATCGACGCCCCGCTGTTCACGAGTGCGGACCCGCTGGTTCTCAAAGCCGTTCTCGGACAAGCGTCGGCGGCCGTCGCCAGCAGGTTCCACGCCGTGGTCGGATGTCTGTCACAGTGCGTACCGACGCTGGCGTTCGGCTGGTCGCACAAGTACCGGGAACTGCTAGACGACTTCTGTGTCCCGGATCGGTTGATCACCCCCGAGACCGATCCGGGCGCCGCGCTGTCGCAGATGCTGGCGGACACCGCAGGCCACACCCGTCAGAAAGACCGCCTCCCGGAACTGGTCGCAAACGTCGACTCGATGTGGGGGAGAACCATCGAGGTGCTGTCCAGCCGATGACGAGTGAGGTAGCCGCCGACCCAGCGGTCGGCCCATCCACCGAGCCGCACAGCCCCCGCACCGTGCGCCGCAATTCGGCATGGAATGCGGTGCAGCAGATCGTGAATCTGGCCAGCGGGTCGTTGTTCTCGATCGCGCTCGCCTGGGTGCTGCCTCTGCGCGAGTACGGCGTGTACTCCTATGCGATGGCCCTGTGCATGGTGGGGCTCTCGGTGACGACCGCGGGACTGAGCGGACTGGGCATCAAGTACATCGTCGCCGAAGGCGCCCGAGGGACCCGCTCGGTCGCGGCGATCCTGCTGATCCGAGAACTGTTCTGCGTAGCCACCTTCGTCCTGCTCGCAGCAATCAGCTTCACCAGCGGTGACACGTTGACTTCGGTGGCGACCCTGGTTGCGTTGACCTCGCTGTTCTTCCGCGCGCTCGACGCTCCCGAGCTGTGGTACATGGCCCACATGCGCAGCCGCCGCGCTGCCGAAATCCGCATCATCACGGTCACGCTCATGTTGGCCGTGCGCGTCGCGAGCATGGTGATCCTGCCGAACTTGTGGCTGTTCATCGGCATCTACGTCGCCGAGGCCGCGCTGACCAGCCTGTGGATTCTGTGGCGGTTCTGCCGGGACCCATCCGCTCCAGCCATGACCCGACCGTCCCGAGCGGAGATCCGCGCCATGGTGCGCGACTCCAGCCCATTGGCGCTGTCGGGGATCGCCAACCAAGTCAACCTTCGCGCAAACGTCGTGATCATCCAGCCGCTGCTCGGCTCGGCGGCGGTGGGCGTCTACTCGCTCGCGGCGCGGGCCAGTGAGCTCGCGTACATCCTGCCCGTGGTGATCATGAACTCCACTCTGCCGGTGCTGCTGCACGCGTTGGACGAAGCGCGGCACACCGGTTCGGATAGCCGTTACCGACGCATGCTCCAGGTCGCCTACGATCGCGCGTTCCAAGGCGGGCTGGCGGTCGCCGCGGTCGTCACCGCGGTCTGCCTGTCGCCCGTCAGACATCTCCTCAGCGCCGATCTGCAGCCGGTGTTCGGCATCCTGCTCATCCACATCTGGGCCTCACCGTTCGTGTTCATGGGGGCCGTCTACTCGAAGTGGATCATCGCCGAGGGTTACCTATGGTCCTCACTGGTGCGGCACGCACTCGGCGCGCTCACCAACGTGGCGCTCGTGTTCTGGCTCATCGGGCTGTGCGGACTCCAAGGAGCGGCTCTGGCAACCGTGGGGTCCTACGCTGTCGCCAACTACTTCGCGGCCTTCCTCGGCAAGCAGTCGCGTGCGCAGGGTTACTGCATGACACGGGCCATGGTGAGTCCCGTGACCGCACTGTTGGGGCCGTTGCGCCGCAGAGCCTGACGGCCACGAAGAAGGTTCCTCACGAAGTCTTCAGGCGGCTACCACCGCCGCCACAGTGTCCGGGTCGAGCCTGGCTCTATGAGTCGTAGTTGTCTATGCGGTCACCGACGAGGTGCACACGACCATTTCCGGGCAGGGTCCCAGTGCGCATTGTGCGGCCCGGGTGAGTGCATGCGATTCGTGCCCGACACACTGGTCGGCAAGACGTGGTTCAGGGTGACGAATCGCGCCCCGCGGATATGAGAAAACCCGCACCTGAGTGCGGGGCTTCTATTTGGGAGTGCTCCTCGGTCACCTCATGCGTCCGGCTACCTCTGATACCACCGCCCCCCACGAACGGTGGTTCAGCATCACCGGCCAGAAGATCGACGCCGTTTCCCCCGTATAACCCCGATATGGTGGCCGAGAAGCACTCTCCGCAGCAACATAGCACTCGACCGGGTGATTGCGATACCGATCTGTAATAATCGGGCGCGAAAATGTGGAACGGGCACCCTTCTCCTGCGGTTTTGATGTGCTTTCAGTGTGCGCCCGACTGCGATCTTGCGCTTCCACGCAAGATCGGTGATTTCAACAGCAAACGGCTCGGGAGCCGCCGCGCGCGGACTTCTTTCGGAAAACCGCGCCGGCGGCGTGGTGATCCGGCAATGAGAAGGCTTACATCGGCACTTCCCGCGCGATGCGCGCGATCACATGGGTGGATATCCGCTGATGAGGGACGCCGGCGCGTTGGCACGTCGTCACGACCGCCTCCGGTGAGTCCGCGTCGAACAGGCCGTAGAGCACTTCGTCGGTCGGAACCGACAGCGTCACCGACAACCGCACCGCGGTTCCTTCAACGGTGACCTCGGATGCGGCGGCGTCGAGTCGCGCCACGATGTCGTCGACGGCCGTCTCGCCCAGATCGGGCAGGTACCACTCCGTCAGATAGCTTCTCGCGCTCCGCGCGTCGTCCATCACCTGACGGTAGCGATGGACGATGACGAGGGAATCGGGTGTTTCCCTATGGTTCACGCGCCGGCACGTCACGACACTCGTCGATGCGGCGCCACAGAAACGCCCGGGCCGGGGCCGAGCCGTCGAGTTCGAGAGCGTGGTGATACCACTGCGCGGCTTCCTGGGGGCGTCCCGCCCGGCGCAGCAGATCGGCGCGGATCGACGCGACGGTGCCCGACCGGACCAACCGCGGATCGTCGGCGACCGCGTCCAGCGCGGTCAGGCCCGCGTCGAACCCATCCCGAAAGCCGATCGCCAACGCCTGATTCGCCCGGGCCATCGGCGAATCGGTGATCGCGACCAATCGGTCGTAGGCGATGCAGATGGTTGCCCAGTCCGTGCTCCGCCAATCGGGGGACGTCGCGTGTACGGCGGCGATCACCGCCTGAGGCAGGTACTGGCCTGCGGAGCCGCGGGCCAATTGCAGCCGCTGCAGTCCCCGCGAGATTCGGGTGTGGTCCCACGCGCTGCGGTCCTGCTCGTCGAGGGGAATCAGCGCCCCGTCGGCGCTGACGCGACAGTCCCGCCGCGAATCGTGCAGCAGCACCAGCGCCGCCAACGCGTGGGCGTCATGCGCGTCGGGCATCAACGAGCACAGTTCGCCGCTGAGGCGAACGGCCTCGTCGCACAGTTCGTCGCGGATCGCCGACGGCCCCGCGGTCGACCAGTATCCCTCGGTGAAGACCGAGTAGATGCAGCCGAGCACGTGCTGAGTGCGCTCGGCCAGAAGCTCCGGCGGCGGCACCCGAAGCGGGATGTTCGCTTGCCGAATCTTGTTCTTGGCCCGCGTGATTCGCTGTCCCACGGCAGCCTCGGACTGCATCAGCGCCCGCGCGATCTCCGCGACCGTCAGACCCGAGATGAGCCTCAGGGTCAACGCCAGCTGCGATACCCGGTCCAGCGCGGGGTGGGCGCAGGTGAACATCATCCGCAGCTCGTCGTCGCGGACCGGATGGGGGACCGGCGTTCGACCGGTCCGCGCGTTGATGTCGTCGAGCACCGCAGCGAATTCCTTTCCGGGACGGACGGATTCGCGTCGGATCCGGTCCAGGGCCCGGTTGCGGGCGACCCGGACGATCCAGCCGCCGGGATTATCGGGCGCACCGTCACGCGGCCATGCCTTCAACGCCTCGGCGCAGGCCTCCTGGACGGCGTCCTCGGCGACGGTCAGGTCACCGGACCAGCGCGCCAACGCGGCGACCGCCGGTCCCCACTCGCGGCGGAAGACGCCGTCCAGGTCGGCCACGCGGGACTACCGCCCGCCCACGCCCGCCAACTGCCGAAGCTCGACGGTCGACGCCGGAATCATGGAAGCGAGCTTGACGGCTTGGTCGCGGTCCGTGGTGCGCAGCAGATAGAACCCGTTGGCGACTTCCGCCCCTTCGGCGAACGGCCCATCGGTCAGGGTCACCTGTCCGTCGCGGACACGTACGGTCGTCGCTGTGGACGGTAGTTGGAGAGGAGCCCCGGCGAGGATGTGATCGCCGGCCACCTCGGCGAACTGCGCGTGCTCGCACACGCCGCTGTTCCATTCCTCGGTGTCGGGCGGGCATGCCTTCTCCGGTGGCTCGAGCAGGAGCGCCAGCCAGTCGCGGCCCACGTCTTGGGTGGGTGGGGACCAACCCACCATCGGCCAGACCTCCACGGCGCCCGAACGGCAGGCGGGAATGTCTGCCGCCAGGCTCAGTGCTTCGTCGAGGTCCTCCGCCTCGATGACGAAGTAGCCACCGGCTACCTCCGCGCCCTCGGCGAACGGCCCTTCGGTGACGACTGGGTGGTCACCGTCGCCGGTGATTCGCACGCCGGTCACCGACGGCAACAGCGCGTCACCGGCTCTGATCGCCGCACCGGCCTTGGTGTAGAACTTCTGGTATTCGGCCATGATGGCGGCCTGGGTAGCGGCGTCGGGCTCCTCGGCTGCCTCGGGGCCGAGGAGCAACACGAAGTAGTGCATGGTGTCACCTTCCGGGTCGGGAGTGGAACCCTGCGTTCCCACTCTCTACCTGTCTGACGAACGAGGCCGCGGCAATCCGACATCGTCGGTGGAAAAATCGCTGACAAGTTTGCTGTTTGCCTGTGGGGTCGCGCCCGATTGTGTGATCGTTGACGCATGCGTCATCAGGCCCGAGCGCTGGTGCTTGTCTTCCTGTCCCTGTTGACCGCGATGGCGTTGGGCATCGCGTCGGCGTTCATGGGGGCGGTGGCGCTGGGCGCCACCGCGCTGATCGTGCCAGGCACCGGAACCCCGAACGCGAACATCGTCGACGACTACCTCGACAACGCATGGGACCGCTACATCGACGGCGTCGTATGCACGGTCGCCGACGAATGCGACGACCCCGACCTCGTCGGCATCAACTACCCGGCCTCCTTCTGGCCCGTCTCGTTCATCCCCGGATGGTGCGTGTCCGGTCGTTGCGAGAAGTGGAACGTCTCCGTCGGCGAAGGCACCGACAACCTGATCGAGGCGTTGACGCCCTTCCTGGATGAGGCGTCCACCGAGGCCGTCTACTTGATGGGCTACTCCCAGGGGGGCGCCGTGATCGCGAACACCCTGGCGTACCTGGACACCCTCGAGCTTCCGGAATCGGTGAAGGACCGGTTGAAGGTCGTCACCATCGGTGGCATCGAGAACCCCGACGGTGGCCTGTGGCAGCGGCTGGCATGGTTGCGATTCCTGCTCGGCGACCCGATACCGATCCTCGATCTGTCCTTCGAGCCTGGTATGGCCGTCGATACGGGGATCACTTCCACCACAATCGGTTTCAAGTATGACCCGGTGGTCTACGCGCCCCGCTACTGGGGCAACCTGCTGGCGGTCCTCAACATGATCGCCGCGTTCGACACCGTGCACGGGTACTACCTGTCGCCCAACGGGAACGACGAGACGGCGACACTGCCCTACGGCTACACCCCGGGTACGCTCGCGCCTCAGCTGAACTGCGACCTGAACCCGACGAACTGCCGCACCGACAGCTACGGCAACACCTACATCATGGTGCCCGCGACGAGCCTGCCGCTGACGAACCTGATTCGGTCACTGGCGGATTCGATCGGCATCGGCAAACTGGCCAAGCCGTTCATCGACCTGTGGGAGCCGATCCTGACCGTCATGGTCGACCTCGGCTTCGACTGGAGCGGCGACCCCGGGGTGACGAGAAGCTCGACCATCCTGCCGTTCAAGATCTTCCAGAACTGGTTCAAGGTCGGCGTCGACCTCGCCGTCGCCACGGTCAAGGGCATCGAGGCGTTCCTCGGGAACTTCGGAATGGGTTCGCAGGCAACACGATTGCGGGTCGCCGAGAACACCGAGCTCGCGGACAACGAAGGATTTTCGCTGCGGGCGGCCGCAAAGGACGAGCCGACAGAGGCGGGCGGCACCCCACAGGACGACGGCGCCGTGCCGAGCGAAGAGGTTGCGGAGGCCGCCCCGACCGAGGACGTCGTCGCCGAGGACGAGGTCGCCGAGGATGCCGTCGCCGAAGTGGCCGATGCGACCGAGGACGTCGTCGCCGAGGACGAGGTCGTCACCGAGGCGGTTGAGGAGACCGCCGAGGACGTCGCCGAGGAAGAGGTCCTCACGCAGGAGGACGAGGTGACCGACGCGGACGCGACGGACTCTGACGACTCTGACGACTCTGACGACTCTGACGACGACGCCGACGACACGGATACGGCCTCCGGCGATGGCGCGGAGGGCGAAACCAGAGCCGCGGCCTGAGGGCCGTCGACGGAGAATCCCCCGCGATCAGGCGCGCGGGGGATTCTTCTGTGTAAGCCTCGGGGCGCCGGCCCCGATCCTCAGGCGGCGGCGCCCGGCTTCAGGTAGGTGACGAGGCTGACGTCGATGGCCTCGTCGATGAAGTAGTACTGGCAGCCGGTCAGGTACTTCATGTACCGGTTGTAGTTCTCCTCGTCGGTGGCCGCGATGGCCTCGTCCTTCGCGGCTTCCAGCCGGCTGGACCAGATGCCGAGGGTCTTGATGTAGTGGTTGCGCAGCGACAGGGTCTCGGGCACGACGAAGCCCGCCTTCTCGCCGTGCTCGACCATCATCTGGGTGGTCGGCACGCGACCGCCCGGGAAGATCTCGGTGATCATGAACTTGACGAAACGTGCCAGCTCGAAGGTCAGCTTCTTGCCGCGCTCGGCCAGGTCGTACGGGTGGTAACCGACGCTGCTCTGCACCGTCATCCGGCCGTCGTCGGGCAGGATCTCGAAGCACGTCTTGAAGAAGTCGTCCCAGCGGTCCTTGCCGAAGTGCTCGAACGCCTCGATGGACACGATCCGGTCGACGGGGGAGTGGAACTGCTCCCAGCCTTCGAGGCGCACGTCGAAGGTGCGCTCGCTGTCGACCTTGCTCAGCAGCTGGTTGCAGTACGCCTGCTGGTTCTTGCTCAGGGTCAGACCGATGACGTTGACGTCGTACTTCTCCATTGCGCGCTGCAGCGTCAGACCCCAGCCGCAGCCGACCTCGAGCAGCGTCATCCCGGGCTTGAGGTCCAACCGGTCGAGGTGCTGGTCGACGTTGGCGATCTGCGCCTCGGACAACGTGACGTTGGGCCCGGTGAAGAAGGCGCAGCTGTACTTGCGCGTCGGATCCTGGAACACGCCGAAGAAATCATCCGACAGGTCGTAATGGGCCTGAATGTCCTCGAAGTGAGGAGTCATATCCTTCGTGCCGGTGGATTTATCAGACATATTTCCCTTGCTCCGCTTTGAGGACGATGTGGAGACCGTACCGAAAGCGCGGTCCAACTTTCTGTAAACACGCGCCCTGAAGCGTTCACCCTAGCGTTTGGGCAGTCCGCCGATCCAATCCCGGCCCGGGGCGGCTACTTGGCGAGAGTGAACTGGTTGACGTCGATGTAGCCGATCCGCAACCCGTCGGCGCAGCCTGTCAGATAGTGCATGTACCGGTCGTACACCTTGCGACTGCACGGCGATCGCTTCGTCCCTGTGGGACTGCAGCGCCTCGGCCCACAGGTCAGGGGGCCTCGGCGAACGTCGTCTTCAATTCACCGACGATGTCGTCCCACAGCGGCTCGGGGAGCTCGTGTCCCATGCCGTCGAAGAGCACCAGTCGCGCGCCAGGGATCGCTCGGGCGACCGCGCGCCCGCCGGAGGGCCGCATCAGCTTGTCGGCCTTGCCGTGGATGACGACGGTCGGCGCGGTGGTCTGTTTGTTGTACTTGCGCAGGCTGCCGCTGCCGGTGATCGCATTGAACTGCCGTGCGACGCCATAGGGATTGAACGCGCGGTCGTAGAACGCCATCGCGTCGGCGCGCAGCGTCTCCGCCGGCCTCGGATAGCCGGGGCTGCCGATGATGCGGCTGACTCGGACCGAGTTCTCGATGATCACGTCACGCGGCGAGTTCGGCGCCGGCCCGGTGATGACGGCGAGGAGGTGCCGCGGCCCCGGCGGGGGCAGGAGCGCCCGGTTGTTCGACGAGAAGATCACGCCGAGCGTCTTGGTGCGCTCCGCGTGCCGCGCCGCGACGATCTGCGCGATCATCCCGCCCATCGATCCTCCGACCACATGCGCGCGGTCGATGTCGAGGTGGTCGAGCAGCGCCGCCGCGTCGTCGGCCATGTCCTCGAGCGTGTAGAGCGCCGGGCTCGGCCGGCCGAGCGCCGACCGGACCATGTTGCCGACCTGCGAACCCTTGGTGCGCTCCCCGTCGAAATAGGTCGACAGCCCGACATCGCGGTTGTCGAAACGGATCACCCGCAGGCCTTGGTCGACGAGCTTGCGGCAGAAGTCCTCCCGCCAGAACAGCAGCTGTGCGCCGAGCCCCATGATCAGCAGGACGGCCGGGTCGTCGGGGTTGCCCATGTCCTCGTAGTGGATCTTCAGATCCCCCGACAGCGCCTTGCCTTCGCGGATTTCCATGGACGCGTCAGACCTCCAGGTCGCTTTCTTTGTGCTCCCTGCTGATCTCGACCATGAAGTTGGCGAAGTAACCGGTGAGCTGCGGATCGCTCATCATCTGCCAGCGCGGGGCCAGCAGCTTCATGTAGCGCTCGACGTAGAGGAACTGCTTGCCGATGAGGACCAGCTCGCGTGGCAGCTTGACGTCGTAGGCGTCGGCCAGGGCGGAGAGCTGCTTGCCGATCTCGGCGTAGCTCATGTCGCCCAGCGATGACGCGGTCAGCGGGGTGGCGAACTTCTCGAGATCTTTGGCCGCCTGCGCCTCGGGCTTGACGGTGCCCACCGCGCCCATCATCACGACGATCTTGCCCGCCGTGGCGTGGTCCTTCTTCACCAGCAGCGCGTGCACCAACTCCCGCAGCAACCAGCGGGTGCGCGGGTCGATGCGGCCCATGATGCCGAAGTCGAAGAACACGATCTTGCCGTCGTCGTCGACGTACAGATTGCCCGCGTGCAGGTCGCCGTGGAACAGGCCGTGGCGCAGCCCGCCTTCGAAGAGGCTGAACAGCAGCGCCTTCACCAGCTCGGTGCCGTCGAAGCCCTTCTTGCGGATCGCGGCGACGTCGTCGATACGCACGCCGGTGATGCGCTCCATCGTCAGGACCCGCTCGCTGGTCAGATCCCAGTACACCTGGGGCACCCGGATGTTGCGGCCCAGCGGCGAGGCGTGCATGTGCGCGAGCCAGGCGTCCATCGACTGGGCCTCCAGGCGGAAGTCCAGCTCCTCGGCGAGGTTGTCGGCGAAGTCGGCGACGACGTCCTGCGCCGACAGCCGCTGTCCCAGCTTCGCGAACTCGACCAGCCGCGCGCCCCGCTTGAGGATCTGCAGATCAGCTGCCACCCGCCGGCGGATACCCGGCCGCTGGATCTTGACCACGACCTCCTCTCCGGAGTGCAGCGTGGCGTAGTGCACCTGCGCGATCGACGCCGAGGCGAACGGTTTCTCGTCGAACGACTTGAACAGGTTCGCCGGCTCGTCGCCGAGGTCCTCGCGGAACAGCTTGTGGATGGCGTCCGAGTCGGCGGGCGGCACGCGGTCGAGCAGGCTGCGGAACTCGCGCGACAGCGGTTCCCCGAACGCGCCCGGGCTGGACGCGATGATCTGGCCGAACTTGACGTAGGTGGGGCCCAGGTCAGCGAAGGTCTGCGGAATCTGCTTGACGATCTTCTGCTGCAGCGAGCCGCGGCCGGCGAGCTTGCCGATGACGCGGGCGCCGGTGCGGGTCACCTGCCACCCCGTGGCGCCGACGCGGGCTGCTTCGACGGGCAGGGGCACCCGGTCCAGCTTGGCGAGGTCGCGATGCTGTGTCTTTCGGGTGGCGCTCATAGCTGCAGTGTCTCAAAATGCGCGCGCAGGCGAAAAAAGGTGTGTGCCCGGTCACAGTCAGGCGAAGGCGTCCTCGAGTTCGGTGCGGGTGCGGACGGGGTCGCTGCCCGGTTGATAGGTGGGCAGGGTGTGCGGTGCCAGGGCGGGATCGACGCCGTCGGCGACGCGCGCCTTGGCCTGTGCGAACTCCGGCACCGGACCCGCCGCGACGTGGATGCCGTTGATGATCGACCACACCATGGCGCGTCGGGCGGTGCGCTCGACGATGTTCGGGTTGCGGTGCTGGATCAGCCCCATCGCCCACGGCGGCATGGTGTCGCGGACGGCCCAGTTGAGCGCGCTCTGGGGCATCGGCAGGCCGGGGCCGGTCGCCATCGCGGTGCCGTAGGTGACGGCCAACTTCGGCAGGTAGGACTTCAGGCAGTACAGCGTCTCCTGCTTGGTGGACGGCAGGTCGGTGCCGCCGAGTGCGTGCCCGACGCGCACGAACTCACCGTAGTAGCGGTCGATCTGCTTGCCTCGCAACGGTTGTGGGTGATACAGCTCGTGGGCGGTGGCGATGCCCCACACCACCGTCGCATAGTTCCAGCGCAGCCAGTCGGGGTCGTCGGCGTCGTAGCGCGCCCCGTCGGGCCGGATGCCCTTGATCGTGTGGTGCATTGAGCGGACCGCAAGGGCGAGGCGCTCGGCGGTCGCTGTCGACCCGTAGGCGGTGCCGATGAAGAACGCCACCGAATGGCCGAGTCGGACCGCGGCGCCCTTCGGGTCGATCTGGGGCATCGGGTCGTTCTTGGATTCCGGTTTGACCAGGCGTGAGTGGAGTATCCCCATCCAGTAGATCGACGGGTCGAGACGTTCGATGTAGGCGGCACACTGCAGCCCGAAGATCAGCGCCTCCAGGTGGGAGTGCACGTGCCAGACCGCGCTGCCGGGTCCGAACCAACCAGGGTCGCCGATGGGTTCGGCGAACTCCATGCCACGGAAGAAGTGGCGGCGGATGTTCTGATCGATCTGTTTGTCCAGCAGCTGTCCGACGAACTGATGCGGCAGGAACATCCAACCTCCAGGTGTGGTCACGGGTGTAGCCAGAATACCTTTTGGATACGGATGTGACCAGAACTGGCATGCGGCGGCTTAGGCTGAGGCGGTGTCCGCTGCCCCGTCGAATCCGGCGCCCAGTACGACCAAGTGGGCCGGCGTCCCCCTGATCGACCGGCGCGCTGAGCGGCGCGCATCGCTGGTCGACGCTGCCTTCCGCCTGTTCGGCGACGGGGGCGAGGCGGCCCTGTCGGTTCGCTCGGTGTCCCGTGAGTGCGGCCTGAACACCCGCTACTTCTACGAGAGCTTCAAGGACACCGACGACCTGCTCGGTGCCGTCTACGACCTGGTCAGCGCGGAACTCGGCGAGGCGATCGAAAACGCGATGGCCACGGCAGGGGACACGTTGCGCGCCCGCACCCGGGCAGGCATCGCCGCGGTGCTCGACTTCAGCTCCGCCGACCCGCGACGCGGCCGGGTGCTCTTCACCGACGCACGCGCCAATCCCGTACTGACGGTGCGGCGGGCGGCGACGCAGGACCTGCTGCGCGAAGCGGTCCTCACCGAGGGCTGGCGGCTGCACCCCGGCACGGATCCGGTCGCCGCGATGGTGGGGGCGGCGATGTACACCGGCGCCATGGCCGAACTGGCTCAGCAGTGGCTGGCGGGACACCTCGGCGACGACCTCGACACCGTCGTGGACTACGCAATCCAGTTCGTCCTGCGCTGACGTTCCGCCGGAATTGCATTCCAGCAGGGCTTCTCTGGGCTTTTGCCTGCTGGAATGCAATTCCGGCGCCCGGGGGTGACGGTTTCTGCCAGCGGGCGGTCAATTGCTGCCAGGGGGAAATGCTCGCCGCGGTGGCGGAGTTAAACCGGTCAGAAGCCACAAGATCAACACAGGGAAGAGCACGAAAATGAAGAACTTCACCATCGCCACCGCCGCCGCCGCCGGATTCGCCGCCGCCGTCGTCGGACTGGCCGCCCCCGCACTGGCCGCACCGTCGGGCAACGGCAACGCCGCAACGACCATCAGCGAGCTCGAGGCCCATGGCAACCGGGTCATCGTCAACCGCCAGAGCGGCACGGCACTGAGCGACTCGAACGTCGTCTCGATCCGCCAGGGCAGCCCGATCCGCGACTACGTCTGGTCATCGTCAACCGCCAGAGCGGCACGGCACTGAGCGACTCGAACGTCGTCTCGATCCGCCAGGGCAGCCCGATCCGCGACTACGTCTGGGACGCCCAGGGTGACGACAAGATCCGCCAGAACGTCGGCCACGTCCTCTACGTCGAGGTCAAGTAACCCCCAACGAGAAGGGCCGCCCCCGACCGGGGCGGCCCTTTGTCGTGTCACATCGCTGCGGCCGGCTTCCAGGGCTTGAGCCACTCGGTCTCGGGCCACCCCTCCAGTCCGGCCAGCAGTTCGTAAAGCGTTGCACCGTCGATCGTTTCGCGGATGATGTCGCCCTGGCCGGCATGGCGGGCGAGCTCCTCGATCATGTGGAAGATCACCCAGCGCACCGACCACGCGGGCACATCCTTGGGGAACCACGGCACATGTTGCGGAATCGGCACCGCCGCACCCAGATCCGACGTCTCGATGAGCCGGATCGTCTCGGCGTTCTGCTTGTCGAAGTCGGCCAGGATCTCGGCCAGCGTCTCTTCCTCACGCATCACGAATTCATCTGAGTAGTCGGCGGCTTGATCCTCCATCGGGCGCCTGTCGCTCTCGGTGAGTTCCGGCGCCGCGGCCACCCGCTCCATCCAGCCGCGCTGGCAGCTCGTGACGTGCTTGATCAACCCGCCGATCGACAACGTACTGACCGATGGCACGGAGCGGGCCTGCTCGTCGGTCAGCCCGAAGGCGATGGCGCGGAACGCATACTGTTGCGCCGCGACGTACTCCTTGAGTCCGGCGCGCTCGTCGGCGATGGGGGGTGGCATGGCGGGCATCGTCAGTTCTCCTTCTTGTGGGTGTGGATGTAGAGATCACGGAGCAAGGCGATTTCGGCTCCGTGGTGGATCACCTCGCGGTTGATGTGCAAGACCAGGGTCGTCATCGTCTCCTCGGCATACGGGCCTTCCGCCGGTCCGCACGGCGCGGCGAGGCCGGCGTCGTCGAGACCGAGCACGCCGTCACGCCACTGCTCGTACGCCGCGTCGAGCTGGGCGAGGGCGCCGGCCGCGTCGGTGGCGTAGTTCCACGACCCGTAGTCGGCGGGCGGGCCGCCGAAATGGGAGTGCACGCGCATCGCGAGGACGCCGACGATCACATGCGCCAGCCGCCACGCGATGGTCGTGAACGGCTCAGGCTGCGGCGGCGGATACGCGAAGTCGATCCCCCCGTCCGGATGGACCGTCCAGCAGTCGGGGACCGGTTGCCAGAAGTACTCGTCGTCCGTCAGCCCGTCCAGCCGGGGACGCAGCTGCATACGCCAGTGAAAATCGAGCTGTTCTGCCAGGTGGGTGCTCAGGGTTGTCGAACTCATGGTCTCAGCGTCGCACCGTTGTAGGACAGATATTGTCCTAAAACCTGACACTTGGGTGTCGTTTAGTGGGCAAGGGCGCGGGTACGTCGCAGGAATGAGCGGAAATCAATCACCGAGCCTCTGGCCGGGCCTGCTATTCGGCCTCGGATTCGGCGGCTTCATCGACGGCATCGTGCTGCACGAGATCCTGCAGTGGCACCACATGGTCAGCAGCACCGAACCGACAGACACGTTGGGCGGGTTGGAGCTCAACGTCGTCGCTGACGGGTTCTTCCACGTCGGCACCTGGCTGCTCGTGATGGCCGGGTCGGTACTGACGCTGACCGAGTGGCGGCGGGGACGTCTGGCGCCGAACTGGTCCTTCCACATCGGCCTGCTGATCTTCGGATGGGGGGTGTTCAACCTGGTCGAAGGTCTGATCGACCATCAGATCCTCAACGTCCACCACGTCCGCGACGATCTCGGCGCGCCGCTGTCCTGGGACATCGGGTTCCTGATTCTCGGGCTGGTCCTCGCCGGTGCGGGTTGGGCGATCTACCGGCGTGGCGCGCGGGCGCTTGAAGACGAGGCGGCTCAGAGGACAGGTTCTGTCCTAGGTTCCTGACAGTCTGAGGTATGGCCGAAACAACGGGTCGCGTCCTCCAACTGCTCGGCCTGCTGCAATCGCGCCGGGTGTGGCGCGGTCAGGAACTCGCCGAGCGTCTCGGAGTGACGACGCGCTGCGTGCGGCGTGACGTCGATCGGCTGCGAGAACTGGGCTATCCGGTACACGCCAGCACCGGCCACGGTGGCGGCTACCAACTCGGTGCGGGCGCGGCACTGCCGCCGCTGTTGCTCGATCCCGACGAGGCGGTCGCGATGGCCGTGTGTCTGCGCGTCGCCGCAGGAGGCAGTGTCGCCGGGATCGGGGAGTCGGCGTTGCGTGCGCTCAGCAAGCTCGACCAGGTGATGCCCGCGCGGATGCGGTCCCAGGTGTCCGCCGTGCACGACGCGACGGTGACGCTGGGCGCCGCCACGGACACCCCCGTCGACCCCGACGTGCTGATGACGCTGGCCAGGGCCAGCCGCGACCATGAGCACGTCACAGCCGGTTACGTCGACGTCCGGGGCGCCGCCACGCAGCGCCGGCTGGAGCCCTATCGCCTGGTGACCACCGGGCGCCGCTGGTACCTGCTGTGCTTCGACCGCGACCGTGCCGACTGGCGGAGCCTTCGCCTGGACCGGATGTCCGACGTGCGGGCACAGGGCAGCACGTTCATTCCGCGGGAGGCGCCCGACGCCGCGTCGTATGTCCGCCGCGCGATCTCCTCCGCGCCCTACCCCTACATCGCACGGGTGCGCTACTTCGCACCACGAGACGTTGTCGCACAAACGTTTTCGGCCGCTTCGGTGGACATCGAAGCCGACGGCCCCGATGCCTGCATCGTCACCACCGGAGCCGACGACCCCGAGAAGATGGTGCCGTGGCTGGCACTGCCCGGGTGCGACTTCGAGGTGCTGGAGCCGCCGGAAGTCGTCGACGCGGTCCGCGTGGTTGCCGAACGGATCGCCCGCGCCGCTCGGTAGTCTCGACCAATGCCCATCGAGGTGCTCGCGGCGGAGTCGACCGAGCTGTTCACCGGGCCGTCCGATGAACCGCTGCAGCTCGTACGGGTGTCCCATCGCGGCGCCTCGACCCCGACGCCGGTGCGTGTCGACGGACCCGGGTTGCACACCGTCGGCGACGTGCTCGCCGAACCCGACGGTGGGCGGGTCGAGGTCGCGGTCCGCGTCACCGACCCGGTCCCCGGACAGCGGCGGCGGGCCCGGGCGGTGGCCGGTGACAATGCCGTCGAATTCGACTTCACCGTCGCCGAGCCCGGCTGGACGATGTTCATGGTCAGCCACTTCCACTACGACCCGGTGTGGTGGAACACCCAGGCCGCCTACACCAGCCTGTGGACCGAGGAACCCCAAGGGCGGTGCCGGCAGACCAACGGCTTCGAACTGGTCAGCGCCCACCTCGAGATGGCCAGGCGGGAACCGGAGTACAAGTTCGTGCTCGCCGAGGTCGACTACCTCAAACCGTTCTGGGACACCCACCCCGAGCACCGCGCGGACCTGCGCAGGCTGATCGCCGACGGCCGAGTCGAGATCATGGGTGGCACCTACAACGAGCCGAACACCAACCTCACCAGCCCCGAGACCACGATCCGGAACTTCGTGCACGGCATCGGGTTTCAGCGCGACGTGATGGGCGCCGACCCGGCGACGGCGTGGCAGCTCGACGCGTTCGGCCACGACCCCCAGTTTCCCGGCATGGCCGCCGACGCGGGCCTGACATCGAGTTCATGGGCCCGCGGGCCCCACCACCAGTGGGGACCCATGGCGGAGGTGGACGGTCGGGCCGGCGACCCCGAGCGGATGCAGTTCGCCAGCGAGTTCGAGTGGATGGCGCCGTCCGGGCGCGGCCTGCTCACCCATTACATGCCCGCGCACTACTCGGCGGGATGGTGGATGGACTCGGCCGCCTCGCTCCATGAGGCCGAGGCCGCTACCTACGACCTCTTCGCCAAGATGAAGAAGGTCGCACTGACCCGCAACGTGCTGCTGCCCGTCGGCACCGACTACACCCCGCCGAACAAGTGGGTCACCGACATCCACCGGGACTGGAACTCGCGCTACACGTGGCCGCGCTTCGTCTGCGCGCTGCCCCGCGAGTTCTTCACCGCGGTCCGCGACGAACTGCGGACCCGCGGAACGGCGCCGTCACCGCAGACCCGTGACATGAACCCCATCTACACCGGCAAAGACGTGTCCTACATCGACACCAAACAGGCCAACCGCGCGGCCGAGAACGCGGTGCTGCAGGCCGAGCGGTTCGCGGTGTTCGCCGGGCTGCTGAGCGGTGCCACCTACCCCGAGGCGGCGCTGGCCAAAGCCTGGGTACAACTGGCCTACGGTGCGCACCACGACGCCGTCACCGGATCGGAATCCGACCAGGTCTACCTGGATCTGCTGACCGGCTGGCGCGACGCATGGCAGCTGGGGTCCGGCGCCAGGGACAACGCGCTCACCCTGCTCTCCACCGCGGTCGACGCCCAGGTGGTGGTGTGGAACCCGTTGTCCCACAGTCGCTCTGATGTCGTCACGCTCCACATGGACGAGCCCTTCACCGGGCACGTGGTCGACACCGACGGACATGTGGTTCCCGTGCTGTCCGAACACGGCGGGCATTCGGTCACCTGGCTGGCGCGCGGTGTCCCGTCGCTGGGCTGGTGCTCTTACCGGATCGTTCCCGGCCGCCACGTCGACGAGTGGGAGCCGTTGGCGGGCAACCAGATCGTCAACGATCAATACCGGCTGCGGGTCGACCAGGCACGGGGCGGCGGGGTCAGCTCGCTCGTGGCTGCGGGACGCGAACTCATCGCCGACGGCGCGGTGGGCAACGAACTGGCCGTCTACGACGAGTACCCCGCCCACCCCACGGCGGGGGAGGGGCCGTGGCATCTGCTCCCCAGGGGGCCGGTCACCACGTCGGCGCAAGGGCCTGCAACCTCGGTTCGCGGGTACCGCAGCGAGTTGGGTGAGCGTCTCGTCGTCACCGGGGAGATCCCGGGTCTGCTGCGCTACACGCAGACGCTGACACTGTGGCGGGGCGTGGACCGCCTCGACTGCCGCACCATCGTCGACGACTTCACCGGCGCCGACCGGCTTCTGCGGCTGCGGTGGCCGTGCCCGGTGCCCGGCGCCATGCCGGTCAGCGAGGTCGGAAACGCCGTGATCGGCCGCGGATTCGGGCTCCTGCACGAACCGGGATCCGCTGAATCCGTGGACGCCGCGGTGTTTCCGCACACGCTGGACAACCCCGCGTACGGCTGGTTCGGACTGTCGTCCGCGGTGCGGGTGCGCTTCCGGGGCGGGGACGTGCGTGCGGTCTCGGTGGCCGAGGTGGTGGCCCCATCCGTCGCCGACGCCACCACCGCCGCACTGATCCGCGACCTGGTGAGCGCCCTCGCCCGGGCGGGGGTCACCGCCACCTGCTCGGCGGCCGACTCGCCCCGCTACGGCGACCTCGCCGTCGACTCGAACCTGCCCGATGTGCGAATCAGCGTGGGGGGCCCCGCCGACAACGCTTTCACCGCAATGATTCTCGGCGCAGGCACCTCTGCGGCCCTGGCATGGATCCCGGCAGCGAAGCCGCTGCGGGATGTCTGGGTACCCGGCGCTGATCTGCGAGACCCGGGTGCGCTGCCCGTGCTGGTCGTCGGCGCCGACGGGCACACCGACGCCGCCATCGCGGCGCTGATCGACGACCTCGCCGACGCCGAGATCGTCGTCGACCAGGATGTCCGTGGTGCCGTCGAGGACTTCGAAGCGCGCACCGTCGCGGTGATCAATCGCGGGATGCCCGGCTTCGCCATCGACACCGACGGCACCCTGCACGCTTCCCTGCTGCGCTCGTGCACGGGGTGGCCGTCGGGGACCTGGATCGACCCGCCCCGGCGCACCGCTCCCGACGGCTCCAACTTCCAGCTTCAACACTGGACGCACACCTTCGACTACGCCGTCACGGCCGGCGACGGCGACTGGCGCGACATCGACATGCCCTCCCGCAGCGCGGAATTCAATCAGCCGCTGGAGCCGGTCGTCGCCCATCACGACCCGACCTTCGGCGGGCTGCCTGCATGGGGATCCCTGCTGGAGGTGCAGCCGGAGCGCGCGGTGACCATCGGTGCGCTCAAGGCCTTGGGTAACCCGACGGCCGGCGGCAGTGCCCGCCACGTCGACGCGGGTGACGGGATCGCTGTGCGGCTCGTCGAGACGATGGGCCGCGACGTGGAGGTCACCGTGCAGTCGGGGCTGCGCAACATCTCGTCGCCGACCCGCCTCGACCTGATCGAACAGCCACTCGGTGACGAAGCCGACACCGTGCACTTGCACGGCTACGAAATCGCCACCCTGCGAACACAACTCAACCTTCCGCGGGTGCTGAGCGCCGACCAGGTGAACCTGGCCCCCGACGCCGAGCCCGCCCAGCCCCTCTACGCCAGGTACTGGCTGCACAACCGCGGACCGGCCCCGCTCGGCGGGCTGCCTGCCGTCGCGCACCTGCATCCGCACCGTCTCGAGGTGCAGTCCGACGGTGTCGTCTCACTGAGGCTCACCGCAGCAAGCGACGCGACCGATACCGCGTTGCACGGCAGGGTGCGCCTCGTGGCGCCTGCGGGCTGGGATCTCGGGATGGCCGAACTGCCGTTCGTGTTGCCGCCCGGGGACTTCCTGGAGTCGACCATCGAGGTGACGGTGCCGGAGGGTGCGGCGCCAGGACTGTATCCGGTGCGCGCCGAGTTGGCCGCCACCGGCGGGGCCATCCCCGCGTCCTGGCACCAGACCGTCGAGGACGTCTGCGTGATCTCGCTCGGCGGCCACGAGGACACGCTGCTGCGACTCGTCGCCGAACCCCAGTCGGTGGACGTCGCCGGGGGTGAGACGGCGCGACTGTGCGTCACCGTCGGGACCGACGCACATGCCGATCTCGCGGTGGAGGCGCATCTGATTTCGCCATGGGGTACGTGGGAGTGGCTGGGGCCCAACATCATCGGAGATGTCATCCCGGCGCGGGGCGCAGTCGAGCTGGGGTTCGACGTCACCCCGCCGGTGTGGGCGGAACCCGGTCGGTGGTGGGCGTTGATCCGCGTGGCCTGCGCGGGCGAGTTGGTGTACTCACCGGCGGTGTCCGTGCGGGTGCGGCAGCCATGAACGGCGTCGCGGCAACGGTCATGGGCGAGTGCCTGACCGTCGCCGACGTCGATGCCCGGGAACGTGCCTTGCGGGCCGGCGGAGCGGCCGATGCACTGCCGAGGCCGGGGACGGGCGAGGCCCGACAACTGCGCCGCTGGATCACCCAGGTCCTGGTCGCCGAGCGGGTGGTCGCGGCGGCAGCGCGGACGCTCGTTGCGTGCGACGATCGCGCACCGGCCATGCGGGAGGTGTTGCCCGACGAGGTCGCTCGTCTGGAGATCGGCAGCGTGGCGGCGTCCACGCTGGCCCAGCCGCTGGGTCGCGCCGTGTTCGCACGGGTCACCGCGACCGTCGCGGTGAGTGACGCCGCGGTGCGCGAATATCACTGCCGCAACCCCTTCCGGTTCGCTACGCGGCCGGCGGTGCGCGGCGGCTGGCACGGCGCACAGGAGCGCCCCGAACTGGACGAGGTGCGCCCCCTCGTCACCGCGCACCTGCTCGCCGCCGCCCGGCGCCGCGAGTACCGCCGCTGGCTGGACTCGCGATGTGCCGACGTGGTGGCCCTCGCGCAGGGCTACGAACACCCCGGTGATCCACGGCAGCCCGACAACACGCACAGGCACTGATGAGCGCTTGCGCGAAGAGGCGAGGGAACTGATGAGCGCTTGCGCGAAGAGGCGAGGGAACTGATGAGCACTCACGTCCTGGCACTCGACATCGGCGGCACCAAGATCGCCGCGGGCCTGGTCGATCCCGAAGGGACCCTCGTCCACAGCGGGAAGCGGCCCACGCCGGACGGCGACGCCGAGACGGTATGGGCAGCCGTGGAATCACTGCTCGCAGACATGCAGACCGCGGCTGGTGGCACGGTGGCGGCAGTGGGCATCGGGTCGGCGGGGCCGGTCGACATCCCGGGCGGAACCGTCAGCCCGATCAACATCACCGAGTGGCGGCGGTTCCCGATCGTGCAGCGCGTCGCCGCGGCGACCGGTGTGCCGGTGCGTCTCGGCGGTGACGGTCTGTGCATGGCGCTGGGCGAATGGTGGTGCGGCGCCGGGCGGGGCGCGCAGTTCATGCTCGGGATGGTCGTGTCGACCGGCATCGGCGGCGGGCTGGTGCTCGACGGCGCGCCGTACCACGGGCGCACCGGCAACGCCGGCCACGTCGGGCACGTCGTCGTCGAACCCGGCGGGCAGGCGTGTGCGTGCGGTGGCCGCGGCTGCGTCGAGACGGTGGCGTCGGGCCCGCATCTGGCCCGGTGGGCACACGAGCACGGCTGGCAGGCGCCCGCGGACGCCGACGCCAAGGCTCTCGCCGAGGCCGCCAACCGCGGCGACCCCGTCGGCCTGCGGGCGTTCCGGCGCGGCGCGGACGCGGTGGCGGTGACGATCGCATCGGTGGCCGCGGTGTGCGACCTCGACCGCGTCGTCATCGGGGGCGGCGTCGCGAAGGCCGGCGCGCTGTTGTTCGACCCGTTGCGCGAGGCCCTGACCACTTATGCGGGCCTGGACTTCATCCGCGAACTGACCGTGTCTCCCGCCGAGTTGGGCGGAGACGCGGGCCTGGTCGGCGCGGCATACCTGGCCAATTCGGCGCGCTGAGCGACCTACAGAGCCGATTTCCGCGCCCGATCCGCATGCGTTTTGGCTGATCGGGGAGCGGCGCGCTATTCTGACTCGGTTCCACCGAAGACCGTCGGTCACCGATGAGCGCTTGCGCGAAGAGCAAGTACTCGAGAATGAGCGCTTGCGCGAAGAGCAAGTACTCGAGAATCGGTTGAAGGTCCCGGCTCACCCCGGGCGGCCCACGCAGGAGGACGAGGCTAGCTTCTTGTGCGCCCCGACCTGTCTGTGTCGGGGCGTTCGTCGTTTCCGGGCTTCTGCTGAGTTCTCGCGCGACCGGCGGAACACACCCAACGAGGAGGCATGCATGGCCAAGGCTGAAAAGGCCACCGCGGTTGCCGACATCGCCGAGCAGTTCAAGGAGGCGACGGCGACGCTCGTCACCGAATACCGCGGGCTGACCGTCGCCAACCTCAAGGATCTGCGCCGTTCGCTCGGTGACTCCGCCACGTACACCATCGCCAAGAACACGCTGGTCAAGCGTGCCGCGGCGGAGGCGGGAGTCGAGGGCCTCGACGAACTGTTCGTCGGTCCCACCGCGATCGCGTTCGTCAAGGGCGAGGCCGTCGACGCCGCCAAGGCGATCAAGACCTTCGCCAAGGACAACAAGGCGCTGGTCATCAAGGGCGGCTACATGGACGGCCGAGCGCTGTCCATGGACGAGGTCAACCGCATCGCGGACCTCGAGTCCCGCGAGGTTCTGCTGGCCAAGATGGCCGGCGCGATGAAGGCGAACCTGTCCAAGGCCGCAGGCCTGTTCAACGCTCCGGCGTCGCAGGTCGCACGGTTGGCAGCCGCACTGCAAGAGAAGAAGGCCGCCGAAGAAGCCGCGTAGCGGCTGCTCCGATCTGCCACAGAAGCACCACCCACCAGCCAAGAAGTTAAAAACCAGGAAGGACCATCATGGCCAAGCTGTCCACTGACGACCTGCTCGAGGCATTCAAGGAACTGACGCTGCTCGAGCTGTCGGAGTTCGTCAAGAAGTTCGAGGAGACCTTCGAGGTCACCGCCGCGGCTCCGGTCGCCGTCGCCGCTGCCGGCGCCGCCGGCGGTGCCGCCCCGGCCGAGGCCGCCGAGGAGCAGTCGGAGTTCGACGTCATCCTCGAGGGTGCCGGCGAGAAGAAGATCGGCGTCATCAAGGTCGTCCGCGAGATCGTCTCCGGACTGGGCCTCAAGGAAGCCAAGGATCTGGTCGACAGCGCTCCCAAGCCGCTGCTCGAGAAGGTCACCAAGGAAGCCGCCGAGGAGGCCAAGGGCAAGCTCGAGGCTGCCGGCGCTTCGGTCACCGTCAAGTAGTTCGTTCGCTGACGTCGGTTCCGGCCGACGCACAGTGCACAACATCAGCTGTAGGGCTGGTCTGGCAAACAGACCGGCCCTACAGTCGTTTCGAGGGGTCTGCGGTCGGGTGTTCGCAGACCGAGTGTTGTCGCGTGGGCGCGTAGGTTACAGTGACTCAAGCCACAGGCGGGGAACATGTGGCGTGGCGTCTGGCACTGGCGAGAGGAATTCGCGTGGGCATTGGTATTCAGGTTGAGGGATTGACGAAGTCCTTCGGTCCCCAGCGAATCTGGGAGGACGTGACGTTCGACCTCCCCGCGGGTGAGGTCAGCGTCCTGCTCGGCCCCTCCGGTACCGGTAAGTCGGTGTTCCTCAAGTCGCTGATCGGCCTGCTGCGCCCCGAGCGCGGCAAGATCATCGTCGACGGCACCAACATCATCGAGTGCTCTGCCAAGGAGCTCTACGAGATCCGGACACTGTTCGGCGTGATGTTCCAGGACGGTGCGCTGTTCGGCTCCATGAGCCTGTACGACAACACCGCCTTCCCCTTGCGTGAGCACACCAAGAAGAAGGAAAGCGAGATCCGTCAGATCGTCATGGAGAAGCTGGACCTGGTGGGTCTCGGCGGTGACGAAACCAAGTTCCCCGGTGAGATCTCCGGCGGTATGCGCAAGCGCGCCGGTCTGGCCCGCTCCCTGGTGCTCGACCCGCAGATCATCCTCTGCGACGAGCCCGACTCCGGTCTCGACCCGGTCCGTACGGCCTATCTCTCGCAGCTTCTGATCGACATCAACGCCCAGATCGACTGCACAATCCTCATCGTCACGCACAACATCAACATCGCCCGGACCGTGCCCGACAACATGGGCATGCTGTTCCGCAAGAAGCTGGTGATGTTCGGCCCCCGCGAGGTGCTGCTGACCAGCGATGAGCCCGTCGTCAAGCAGTTCCTCAACGGTCGCCGCCTCGGCCCGATCGGCATGTCCGAGGAGAAGGACGAAGGCACGATGGCCGAGGAGCAGGCCATGGCCGACGCCGGACACCACGACGGTGGTGTCGAGGAGATCGAGGGCGTGCCCCCGCAGATCCAGGCCACGCCGGGCATGCCCGAACGAAAGGCCGTCGGCCGCCGTCAGGCGCGGGTCCGCGAGATCATGCACACGCTGCCCCCCGCCGCGCAGGAAGCCATCCGCGACGACCTGGAGGGCACCCACAAGTACGCCGCGCACGAGTTCGCCGGCGAGCCGTCGCACCACCACCGCGCCGAGGACGACGCGCCCACGGGTCGCATCCCCGTCGCGGGCGAGCGCTGATCTCTCTCCGCTGACTCACCGGCCCGGGAATCCCCGGGCCGGTGATTCGTCTCCAGCTGACGGCCTTCGAGGTACCTGACGAGCGGCCTGGTGTCTCGTCGCTCCCGAAATCCGCCAGGGTGAATTTTCAGCAATCTGAGATCCAGACGGTGTGGCACATTCGCGGGACCGGTGTTACGCCCGGGATCTCCGTTGCTAGATCGCGATGGTCCTGCACGGATTGATTTCTACCGGGCGCAGATCGCTGACCAGGTGATCTTGAAGCGAACGCGCAAACCGCATTCAACAGTCTGAATGTCAATGTGCGCCGCGGGCGTCAATTTTTGCCCGGAAGTCTTGCGACGATGTTCTGCTCCGCTATACAGTTTGCCAGAATCGCATAAGTCCGCACGGAATCCGTCCGCGTGACGACTGCACGGTGATGCCCAGCGATTTCTGACAACAGGAGAGCAATGGTCGACCGCTATCGGGTCTGGTTGGGGGCAGGCGTACTGGCGGGGGGAGTTTCAGCAGCGATGCTGGCAGGTGCCGGCGTCGCGGCCGCGGATGACGGGTCGTCGACGACCTCAGGTGCCCAGGCGTCGTCAGGAGCAGGCGATTCCGACAGCGGACGCGACACGCAGACGCGAACGACACCGGGATCCGATGCCGACGACGACACGTCGAAGACGGATTCTTCAGAGTCCGAGGAGTCCGAGCAGTCCGAGGAGTCCGAGGAGTCCGACCCGGAACCGGCGACGAGGACTTCCGGCAGGAGCAGGGATCGCACCCGCGACGACGACGGCGGGTCGGAGGGCACGCCGCCGACGGCCGATGACGTCGTGGATTCGCCGGAGTCCGCGCTCGACGAACCGGACGCCTCCGGGGCCGTCGAGGAGTCCGAGTCGACCACACCGGAGGTTTCGCCGGCGGGCAGGCATCACGCACCCGAGGAGACACAGCTTGAGTCGACCACGGCGGAGGTTTCGCCGGCGGGCAGGCATCGCGCACCCGAGGAGGCACTCCCCGAGCCGACCACGGTCGAGACCGATCTCGGATCCTCAGAGGGCGCGGTCGTGATGCGGCTGGCTGCCGCGGAGGTGCCGCCGCTGGATCCCGACGCGCCGAACCTGCTCGACATCCTCAACGGCATCGGGACGAGGTTCTACAACTTCTACACCAACGCGATGCACTCACTCGCCGGGCCGGTCCGGGTCCCTCTCGGGAGCAAGGTGCGCGTCGCGAGCACGACGCTGACCATCGGAGACGGCGGGACCATTGCCGCAGATTGGTACATCCCCAAGGGCAACGAGCAGCCGACCGGCCTGATCTACCTCCAGCATGGCTTCCTCGCCTCGGCGAGGTTCTACAGTGCCACCGCGGCGTACCTGGCGGACAAGACCAACAGCATTGTCGTCGCGCCCACGCTGACGTGGAACTTCTTCGATCTCGAGAACTACCCGCTCGAGTGGCCACAGACCGGCCGGGCCATCGCCGACCTGTTCACCGGCGACCGCGCGGCTCTCAACGCGAGCGCACAGGCCGCCGGGTATGCCGGGATTCTTCCCACGCGGGTCGTGCTCGCGGGCCACTCCGCTGGCGGAGGCCTGGTCGCGATGGTTGGTCGCTACATGGCCGAGCTCGGCAACACCGATGACCTGGCCGGCGTGGTGATGTTGGACGGCGTTCAAACGCTCAGTTTGATGAGCGATGACGTGGGGAAGATCCCGCTGTCCATCCCTGTGTACAACCTCGCAGGCGAGGCGAGCTCGTGGAACTGGTACGGAGACGCCAGCAGACGCCTCGCCCGGTTGCGGCCGGGCATGTTCACCGGTGTCACGATGCGGGGTGGACAGCACTCCGATGCGATGCAGAGCACCAGTGGGGCATTGCAGATGGTCGCGTACTTCGCGACCGGCTTCTCGTCGCCGCTGGACGTCCTGGCCAACAGGGTTCTCGCCACGGGATGGATCACCGACATGTTCGCCGGCACCCGCACCGCGGGCTTGTACGACGGCAAGGGGTCGACTCGGCACATCCTCTCGAGCTGGTGGTGGCGGCAGTTGACGACCCGAACGGAGGCGCCGGCCGCGCGGCGCACCTACACCTCGTCCGTCTGAGTCCGTCTGAGTCCGTCTGAGTCCGTCTGATTCCCGCAATGAGCGATGCGGGCAAGCGGAGCCACGATACGGTTTGCCCGATTTGAGCAGGGGGTGTGATGTTCGACCGGATGTCGATGTGGGTGGGCGCCGGCGTGGTCGCGGCTGGGATGTCGGCCGCGGTGCTCACAGGGGCCAGCGTGGCGATCGCTGCCACGGAGCCTGCCGCCGGCGGTGAGACGTCTACTTCCGAGTCGACGAAGGCGGAGTCGTCCGAGCAGGAGGACGCACCGGCCGATCCGGGGACGGGCGACACCGACACCGGGGACACCGACACCGACACCGAGGACGAAGACGAGGATCAGGACGACGGCGTCGCTCTCGGGGACACCGAGACCGATCCCGCACCGGAGACCGATCCCGCGCCGGAGACCGACGACGACGAGGACAGCACCGAAGGCTCCAACAGTGACTCGAGCGCGGAGGCCGACGAGGCTTCACCCGAACTGACACAGCCCGTGAGCCCGCCCACCGAACCCGCCGTCGAGGTGGCCGAGGAATCCGGTGATCCCGAACCCGTCGCCGAATCCGTCGCGGAATTTGTGGCATCCACGCCGGAGACGGACCTGACAGAACCGGAGCCGGCTGCGACGACCCGGCCGACGCCGGCGGTCGCGCGCCTGGCGGCGGTCTCCGCGGTCGATCCCGAACCCGCGACCACCGCCACCGTCCCAAGGCAGACACTGCTCAGCCTGGTCGGGACCATCGTCTTCAACCTGTATTCGGTCGCGATAAGGGTGTTCGGGGGTCCGCCTCTGCTGCCCCGGGGCAGCACGGTCACGGTGCACAGCTCCAGGCTGGAGATCGACTGCGGCGACGGGTACGAGGTGCCCGCCAACTGGTTCGTGCCGGAGGGTCCGACGCCCACCCGCCTGATCTACCTGCAGCACGGCTTCCTGGCCGCCGGGCCGTTCTACAGCTACACCGCCGCGCGGCTGGCCGAGGCCACCGACAGCATCGTCGTCACGACGTCGCTGACCTCCAATTTTTTCGCCTGTGACGGCTGCTGGGTCGGCGGTTCGCCGATGCACAAGGCGGTGGCGGACCTGTTCGCCGACGGCGACACCGCCCTGGCCGACAGCGCGCTGGCGGCCGGTTACAGCGCCGTGCTGCTCGACGGTGTGGAGAAGGTCGTGCTCATGGGGCACTCCGCCGGCGGCGGGCTGGCCGCAGGTACGGCCGGATACATGGTGGGCAACGGCACGATCGACGAATTGGCGGGCGTGGTGATGCTGGACGGGGTGGGCTTCGGCGACGTGATGCCCGAGGCGCTGGCCAAGCTGCCCGACGAGGTGCCGATCTACAACCTCGCGGGCAAGGCCTACTACTGGAACATGAACGGGGCCGCCGGCGACGCGCTCGAGGCGGAACGGCCCGGCATGTTCGCCGGCGTTCGCCTCGTCGGCGGTTTGCACTCCGACATGATGGTGGGCGGCAATCCGCTGATCCAGGCGGGGCTTTATCTGGTCACCGGGTGGTCGCGGGCCGAGAACGTCAAGGCTTCCGAGATCCTCAGTGCGTCGTGGGTGAACGACATGTTCGCGGGTACCCAGGCGTCGCCCTACTACGGCGCGGCGGGGACGCTGCTGGAGATCGAGACCGCCCGCGGGACGGCGACGGCCTACGTGATACCGGGCCCGCCCCAGAGGCTGAGGTTTGTGGACAAGGTGTTCCAGTTCTTCTCGAACATCATCTTCGGCATCGACTTCGCGAGCTGCGTCGCGCCTTCGGCGGAAATCTCTTCTCTTTCCGCACCCAACACGCTTCTATCTCTTGACGGAAGGACGAAACCGGGCCAGTCTATTGCCCAGCAATGTATGCAGGGATGAGAGTTATCAGGGCCGCCAGCCAGCGCCTGAGCGTCTCTGCTTGCGGATGTTGAGGAATATGCCGTCCTGCGCTACTGTTGGACGTTGCGCTGGCTGCATCCTGCCCACTCGTTGCCTCTAACCCGCCCGCCACACGTGGACTACGCCTGAGCCCCTTTTGGCTCAGTCATTTGGTCGCGTGCCGTGCGTCAGAGTCTCGGGGCCTGATTGGCCAGCCGAACCGACGCAGATATAGCGACAAATGGTCCGGTCTCATCCGGTTCCTGATCGTCGCATGAGGTGCTGGAAGGATGCATCTTGGCAGGGTCCCGCCAGATCGAGTCAGAAGTAGCTACCACCAATAACTCCGTTCCCGGAGCACCAAATCGGATTTCTTTCGCCAAGCTTCGCGAGCCCCTCGAGGTTCCGGGGCTTCTCGATGTGCAGACCGACTCGTTCGAGTGGCTGATCGGCTCTGAGCGTTGGCGTGCCAATGCGATTGGCCGCGGTGAGGTGAACCCCGTAGGTGGCCTCGAAGAGGTGCTCACCGAGCTCTCGCCGATCGAGGACTTCTCGGGCTCGATGTCGCTGTCGTTCTCCGACCCGCGCTTCGACGAGGTCAAGGCCCCGGTCGACGAGTGCAAAGACAAGGACATGACGTACGCGGCGCCGCTGTTCGTCACGGCCGAGTTCATCAACAACAACACCGGCGAGATCAAGAGCCAGACGGTCTTCATGGGCGACTTCCCGATGATGACCGAGAAGGGCACCTTCATCATCAACGGCACCGAGCGTGTCGTGGTGAGCCAGCTGGTCCGGTCGCCCGGTGTGTACTTCGACGAGTCGATCGACAAGTCCACCGAGAAGACGCTGCACAGCGTCAAGGTGATCCCGGGCCGCGGCGCGTGGCTCGAGTTCGACGTCGACAAGCGCGACACCGTCGGTGTGCGCATCGACCGCAAGCGCCGCCAGCCGGTCACCGTGCTGCTGAAGGCGCTGGGCTGGAGCAACGAGCAGATCGTGGAGCGCTTCGGCTTCTCCGAGATCATGATGGGCACGCTGGAGAAGGACAACACCGCGGGCACCGACGAGGCGTTGCTGGACATCTACCGCAAGCTGCGCCCGGGCGAGCCGCCCACCAAGGAGTCGGCGCAGACCCTGCTGGAGAACCTGTTCTTCAAGGAGAAGCGCTACGACCTGGCCCGGGTGGGCCGCTACAAGGTCAACAAGAAGCTCGGCCTGAACGTCGGCCAGCCGATCACCAGCTCGACGCTGACCGAAGAGGACGTCGTCGCCACCATCGAGTACCTGGTGCGGCTGCAGCAGGGCGACAAGACGATGACCGCTCCCGGCGGGGCCGAGGTGCCCGTCGAGACCGACGACATCGACCACTTCGGTAACCGTCGTCTGCGCACCGTCGGCGAGCTGATCCAGAATCAGATCCGCGTCGGCCTGTCCCGCATGGAGCGCGTCGTCCGCGAGCGGATGACCACTCAGGACGTCGAGGCGATCACGCCGCAGACCCTGATCAACATCCGTCCCGTCGTGGCGGCGATCAAGGAGTTCTTCGGGACCAGCCAGCTGTCGCAGTTCATGGACCAGAACAACCCGCTTTCCGGTTTGACCCACAAGCGCCGCCTTTCGGCGCTGGGCCCCGGTGGTCTGTCCCGTGAGCGCGCCGGTCTCGAGGTCCGCGACGTGCACTCCAGCCACTACGGCCGGATGTGTCCGATCGAGACCCCCGAGGGTCCGAACATCGGTCTGATCGGATCGCTGTCGGTGTACGCGCGGGTGAACCCGTTCGGCTTCATCGAGACGCCCTACCGCAAGGTGATCGACGGTGTTGTTACCGATGACATCGAGTACCTGACGGCCGACGAGGAGGACCGCCACGTCGTGGCGCAGGCCAACTCGCCGACGAAGCGCAACGAAGCCGGTGCCGACGTTTTCGCTGAGGAGCGCATCCTGGTCCGCCGTAAGGGCGGCGAGGTCGAGAACGTGTCGAGCGCCGAGGTCGACTACATGGATGTCTCGCCGCGCCAGATGGTGTCGGTCGCGACGGCCATGATCCCGTTCCTCGAGCACGACGACGCCAACCGTGCCCTGATGGGTGCCAACATGCAGCGCCAGGCGGTTCCGCTGGTGCGCAGCGAGGCACCGCTGGTCGGCACCGGGATGGAGCTGCGCGCCGCGATCGACGCCGGCGACGTCGTCGTCGCCGACAAGGCGGGCGTCATCGAGGAGGTCTCGGCCGACTACGCCACCGTGATGGCCGACGACGGCACCCGGCACACCTACCGGATGCGCAAGTTCGCCCGCTCCAACCACGGCACCTGCGCCAACCAGCGTCCGATCGTGGACGCCGGGCAGCGTGTCGAGGCGGGCCAGGTCATCGCCGACGGACCGTGCACCGAGAACGGTGAGATGGCTCTCGGCAAGAACCTGCTCGTGGCGATCATGCCGTGGGAGGGCCACAACTACGAGGACGCGATCATCCTCTCGAACCGTCTGGTCGAAGAGGACGTGCTCACCTCGATCCACATCGAAGAGCACGAGATCGATGCCCGCGACACCAAGCTGGGCGCCGAGGAGATCACCCGGGACATCCCGAACGTCTCCGACGAGGTGCTGGCCGATCTCGACGAGCGCGGCATCGTCCGCATCGGCGCCGAGGTCCGCGACGGCGACATCCTCGTCGGCAAGGTGACGCCGAAGGGCGAGACCGAGCTGACCCCCGAGGAGCGCCTGCTGCGTGCCATCTTCGGTGAGAAGGCCCGCGAGGTCCGCGACACCTCCCTGAAGGTGCCCCACGGTGAGTCCGGCAAGGTCATCGGCATCCGCGTGTTCTCCCGCGAGGATGACGACGAGCTGCCCGCCGGCGTCAACGAACTGGTCCGCGTGTACGTGGCCCAGAAGCGCAAGATCTCCGACGGCGACAAGCTCGCCGGACGCCACGGCAACAAGGGCGTCATCGGCAAGATCCTGGCGGTCGAGGACATGCCGTTCCTTCCGGATGGCACCCCGGTCGACATCATCCTGAACACGCACGGTGTGCCGCGACGGATGAACATCGGCCAGATCCTCGAGACACACCTGGGCTGGGTCGCCAAGGCGGGCTGGAACATCAACGTCGCCGAGGGTGTCCCGGAATGGGCGTCGAACCTGCCCAAGGACCTGTACTCCTCGGAGCCGGACAGCATCGTCGCCACCCCGGTCTTCGACGGTGCGCGCGAGGGTGAGCTGGAGGGCCTGCTTGGCTCGACGCTGCCCAACCGTGACGGCGACGTGATGGTCAACGCCGAAGGCAAGTCGCAGTTGTTCGATGGTCGCAGTGGCGAGCCGTTCCCGTACCCGGTGACGGTCGGCTACATGTACATCCTGAAGCTGCACCACCTGGTGGACGACAAGATCCACGCGCGCTCGACCGGTCCGTACTCGATGATCACCCAGCAGCCGCTGGGCGGTAAGGCGCAGTTCGGCGGTCAGCGCTTCGGTGAGATGGAGTGCTGGGCCATGCAGGCCTACGGCGCTGCGTACACGCTGCAGGAGCTGTTGACCATCAAGTCCGACGACACCGTCGGCCGGGTCAAGGTGTACGAGGCGATCGTCAAGGGCGAGAACATCCCCGAGCCGGGCATCCCGGAGTCGTTCAAGGTGCTTCTCAAGGAGCTGCAGTCGCTGTGTCTCAACGTCGAGGTGTTGTCGTCTGACGGCGCCGCGATCGAGATGCGTGACGGTGACGACGAGGACCTGGAGCGGGCTGCTGCCAACCTGGGCATCAACTTGTCGCGCAACGAATCCGCGTCCGTCGAGGACCTGGCCTAATTTCGATTTTCTTTTCTAGTCCCGCAAGGGGAAAGGGAGTTACGTGCTAGACGTCAACTTCTTCGATGAACTCCGCATCGGTCTGGCCACCGCGGACGACATCCGTAACTGGTCCTACGGCGAGGTCAAGAAGCCTGAGACCATCAACTACCGCACGCTCAAGCCCGAGAAGGACGGCCTGTTCTGCGAGAAGATCTTCGGACCCACTCGCGACTGGGAGTGCTACTGCGGCAAGTACAAGAGGGTGCGCTTCAAGGGCATCATCTGTGAGCGCTGCGGCGTCGAGGTCACCCGCGCCAAGGTGCGTCGTGAGCGGATGGGCCACATCGAGCTGGCCGCACCGGTCACCCACATCTGGTACTTCAAGGGCGTCCCGTCGCGCCTGGGGTACCTGCTGGATCTGGCGCCGAAGGATCTCGAGAAGATCATCTACTTCGCCGCCTACGTGATCACCGCGGTCGACACCGAGATGCGTCACAACGAGCTGTCCACGCTGGAGGCCGAGATGGCCGTCGAGCGCAAGGCGGTCGAGGACCAGCGCGACGCCGACCTGGAGGCCCGGGCGCAGAAGCTCGAGGCCGACATGAAGGAGCTCGAGGACGAGGGCGCCAAGTCCGACGTCAAGCGCAAGGTCCGCGACGGTGGCGAGCGGGAGATGCGTCAGCTCCGCGACCGGGCCCAGCGTGAGCTGGACCGGCTCGAGGAGATCTGGACGACGTTCACCAAGCTGGCTCCCAAGCAGCTGATCGTCGACGAGCTCCTGTACCGCGAGCTGCAGGACCGCTACGGCGAGTACTTCGAGGGCGCCATGGGCGCGGAGTCGATCAAGAAGCTCATCGAGAACTTCGACATCGACGCCGAGGCCGAGAGCCTGCGCGACACCATCAAGAACGGCAAGGGCCAGAAGAAGCTCCGCGCCCTCAAGCGCCTGAAGGTGGTCGCGGCGTTCCAGAGCAACCGGAACTCGCCGATGGGCATGGTGCTCGACGCCGTGCCGGTGATCCCGCCGGAGCTCCGCCCGATGGTGCAGTTGGACGGTGGACGCTTCGCGACCTCCGACCTCAACGACCTGTACCGCCGCGTGATCAACCGCAACAACCGCCTGAAGCGACTGATCGATCTGGGTGCGCCCGAGATCATCGTCAACAACGAGAAGCGGATGCTCCAGGAGTCGGTGGACGCGCTGTTCGACAACGGCCGCCGCGGCCGGCCCGTCACCGGGCCCGGCAACCGTCCGCTCAAGTCGCTGTCCGATCTGCTCAAGGGCAAGCAGGGCCGCTTCCGTCAGAACCTGCTCGGCAAGCGCGTCGACTACTCCGGTCGTTCGGTCATCGTCGTGGGCCCGCAGCTCAAGCTGCACCAGTGCGGTCTGCCGAAGCTGATGGCCCTCGAGCTGTTCAAGCCGTTCGTGATGAAGCGACTGGTCGACCTGAACCACGCGCAGAACATCAAGAGCGCCAAGCGCATGGTCGAGCGCCAGCGTCCCCAGGTGTGGGATGTCCTCGAAGAGGTCATCGCCGAGCACCCGGTGCTGCTGAACCGTGCACCGACGCTGCACCGCCTCGGTATCCAGGCCTTCGAGCCGCAGCTGGTGGAGGGCAAGGCCATCCAGCTGCACCCGCTGGTCTGCGAGGCGTTCAACGCCGACTTCGACGGCGACCAGATGGCCGTGCACCTTCCGCTGTCCGCGGAGGCGCAGGCCGAGGCCCGCATCCTGATGCTGTCCTCGAACAACATCCTGTCGCCCGCGTCGGGCCGCCCGCTGGCCATGCCGCGTCTCGACATGGTGACCGGGCTGTACTTCCTGACCACCGAGATCGAGGGCGACACCGGCCAGTTCGTGCCCGCCGCCAAGGATCAGCCGGAGTCGGGCGTGTACAGCTCGCCTGCCGAGGCCATCATGGCGATGGACCGCGGAGCGCTGTCGGTGCGGGCCAAGATCCGGGTGCGGCTGACGCAGCTGCGTCCGCCCGCCGAGGTCGAGGCCGAGCGGTTCCCCGACGGCTGGAAGCCGGGCGACGCCTGGACTGCCGACACGACGCTGGGCCGGGTGCTGTTCAACGAGCTGCTGCCGAGGGGCTATCCGTTCGTCAACGAGCAGCAGCACAAGAAGGTGCAGGCGCGGATCATCAACGATCTGGCCGAGCGCTACCCGATGATCGTGGTCGCGCAGACCGTCGACAAGCTCAAGGACGCCGGCTTCTACTGGGCCACCCGTTCGGGTGTCACGGTGTCGATGGCCGACGTGCTGGTGCCGCCGCAGAAGCAGGAGATCCTGGACCGCTACGAGAAGGAAGCGGACGCGATCGAGAAGAAGTACCAGCGCGGCGCGCTGAACAAGGACGAGCGCAACGAGGCACTCGTGAAGATCTGGCAGGACGCCACCGAAGAGGTCGGCGAGGCGCTGCGGTCGCACTACCCGAAGGACAACCCGATCATCACGATCGTGGACTCGGGCGCCACGGGTAACTTCACCCAGACGCGGACGCTGGCCGGCATGAAGGGCCTGGTGACGAACCCGAAGGGTGAGTTCATCCCGCGTCCGATCAAGTCCTCGTTCCGTGAGGGCCTGACGGTGCTGGAGTACTTCATCAACACCCACGGCGCCCGTAAGGGCCTCGCGGACACCGCCCTGCGTACCGCCGACTCGGGTTACCTGACCCGTCGTCTGGTGGACGTGTCGCAGGACGTCATCGTGCGCGAGACCGACTGCGAGACCGAGCGCGGGATCAACGTCACGCTGGCCGAACTGCAGGACGGGGGTCCGCTGGTCCGCGATCAGCACATCGAGACCTCCGCCTATGCGCGGACGCTGGCCACCGACGCGGTCGACGCCGACGGCAACGTCGTCGTCGAGCGTGGTCACGACCTGGGTGACCCGGCGATCGATGCGCTGCTGGCCGCAGGTATCACCGAGGTCAAGGTCCGCTCCGTGCTGACCTGCGCGACGGGCACCGGCGTGTGCGCGATGTGCTACGGCCGTTCGATGGCGACCGGCAAGTTGGTCGACATCGGCGAGGCGGTGGGCATCGTGGCCGCACAGTCCATCGGTGAGCCCGGCACGCAGCTGACGATGCGTACCTTCCACCAGGGTGGTGTCACCGGTGGTGCCGACATCGTCGGTGGTCTGCCCCGTGTTCAGGAGCTGTTCGAGGCGCGCGTTCCGCGTAACCGCGCCCCGATCGCCGACGTCTCCGGGCGGATCCGCCTGGAGGAGAGCGACAAGTTCTACAAGATCACCATCGTTCCCGATGACGGGGGCGAGGAGGTCGTGTACGACAAGCTCTCCCGTCGTCAGCGGCTGAAGGTGTTCAAGCACGAGGACGGCTCCGAGCGTCTGCTGACCGACGGCGACCACGTCGAGGTCGGCCAGCAGCTGCTGGAAGGCTCCGCCGACCCGCATGAGGTGCTGCGCGTCCAGGGTCCCCGCGAGGTGCAGATCCACCTCGTCCGGGAGGTCCAGGAGGTCTACCGCGCCCAGGGTGTGTCGATCCACGATAAGCACATCGAGGTCATCGTCCGGCAGATGCTGCGACGCGTCACGATCATCGATTCGGGCGCGACGGAGTTCCTGCCCGGCTCGCTGACCGAGCGCGGCGAGTTCGAGTCGGAGAACCGTCGGGTCGTCGCCGAGGGCAACGAGCCCGCGGCGGGTCGCCCGGTGCTGATGGGTATCACCAAGGCGTCGCTGGCCACCGATTCGTGGCTGTCGGCGGCGTCGTTCCAGGAGACCACTCGGGTCCTGACCGATGCGGCGATCAACTGCCGCAGCGACAGGCTCAACGGTCTGAAGGAGAACGTGATCATCGGCAAGCTGATCCCGGCCGGTACCGGCATCAGCCGCTACCGCAACATCCAGGTGCAGCCGACCGAGGAAGCCAGGGCCGCCGCGTACACGATCCCGTCCTACGAGGATCAGTACTACAGCCCGGACTTCGGCCAGGCCACCGGTGCCGCGGTGCCGCTGGACGACTACGGCTACTCGGATTATCGGTAGGACTACCACTAGTCACAACGGAAAAACCCCCGCCCGGTGCGGGGGTTTTTTCGTGCGCCACACTCGACGGTATGCGGACGATGTCGCGGGGGTTCGGCATCCACTACACCGTCGACGGCGACGGTCCTCCGCTGATGCTCGTCGCGGGAACGATGCTGGCGGCGAGGCACTGGGCCGATGTCGGCTACGTGAAGGCGCTGGCCGACCGGTGGCGCGTGATCAACGTCGATCCCCTCGGGCACGGCGGCAGCGACCGCCCGCATGACGCCGACTCCTACACGGTCGACGGTGTCACCGCCGATCTGTGCGCGGTGCTCGACGCCGAGGGCGCGGCGCGCGCGACCGTCTGGGGTTACTCGCGTGGCGGGTGGCTGGCGTGTGGGCTGGCGAGTCGCCATCCTCAGCGCGTCGACGGCATCGTGGTCGGCGGCTACGCCATGCATGCGTACCGGGAGGAGGTCGGCCGCATGCTGGCACCGCTGGCCGAGCATCTGCGGGCGGGTGACTGGGCGAGCCTGTGGCGGGTGTTCGGCGTGTCGGACGCGGCGTTCATGCAGATGATCGAGGACGGCAACGATGCGCCTGCGGTGGCCGCGGCCGTCGAGGGCTCGATGCGGCCCGACCGCTTCATCGACCCCGCGTCGATCAGGTGCCCGGCGCACTTCTACGTCGGCGCCGACGACTGGATCGTGCCGCACGTGCACGCCGATGTCGACTCGCTGGTCGGCGCCACAGTCGACGTCATCGGTGGCGGGACGCATCTCGGGACCTTCTTCGCGGAAGCGCAACCGGTGCTGTCCGCGGTGACCGCCCGGCTCAGCGGACCTCGGAGCCCTTGACGACGACGCCCGCCGCCTCCTCGTACGGCTTGACCACGGAGGTGAAGTCCGAGTCGGGGCCCAGCGGTCGGCTGAAGTCGTCGGCGTTGTCGGTGCCCGGCACTCGGCGGCGTCGGTGCGCGTCACTAGACTCGACGCCGTGCTCATTGGTTCCCATGTCCACGGTGACGATCCCCTGGCCGCAGCGCAGGCTGACGGCGCCGACGTGGTGCAGTTCTTCCTCGGCAATCCGCAGAGCTGGAAGAAGCCGCCGCCGCGGGAGGACGCCGACGTGCTCAAGGCGTCGTCGACGCCGATCTACGTGCACGCTCCGTACCTGATCAACGTCGCATCGGCCAACAACCGGGTCCGGATTCCGTCCCGCAAGATCCTGCAGGACACCTGTGACGCGGCCTCGGCGATCGACGCCACCGCGGTCATCGTCCACGGCGGCCACGCCGACGACAACGACATGGACGCCGGATTCGAGCGCTGGGTCAAGGCACTGGCGAGCCTCGACACCGACGTGCCCGTCTACCTGGAGAACACCGCGGGCGGTGATCACGCGATGGCCCGGCATTTCGACACCATCGCCCGGTTGTGGGACCACATCGGCGACACGGGAATCGGGTTCTGCCTCGACACCTGCCACGCCTGGGCGGCGGGGGAGGCGCTGGTCGACGCCGTCGAGCGGATCAAGGCGATCACCGGCCGCATCGATCTGGTGCACTGCAACGACTCGCGCGACGCGGCGGGGTCGGGTGCAGACCGCCACGCCAACTTCGGCACCGGCCAGATCGATCCGCAGTTGCTGGTCGCCGTCGTCGAGGCGGCAGGAGCGCCGGTGATCTGCGAGACCGCTGACGAGGGGCGCAAGGACGACATCGCCTTCCTGCGGGAACATCTTCGCTGAGGCCGCGTTTGGTCACATTTGGGTATGAACAGGTCGCTGTACGACGCTTGAACGGCGGGTGGCTCCGCGGTTAATTAGGCTTACGCCCGGGATTCCCCCGTTGCGTCCGCGTCGAAAGGCCCACGTGTCCACGATTGACCAGTCGCCGATCGTCGCGACGCACGTCGAGGACGAGGCGCCGCTGCCGCAGCGTCGCGTCAATTGGCTGCGCATCGTGCGGTGGGCGGCCGTGGCGATCTGGGCGGTCGTGGTGGTGTGGCGGACGGTCACCGACGGCTTCGCGTTCAACCGCGAACTGCTGCTGGTGTACATCTGCACCGGGTTGGTCGCCGCCAGCATCGGCCAGGGCCGCCGCGTCTTCTACGTCGTCCGCGACTGGCTGCCGTTCGCGCTCATCCTGATCGCCTACGACCTGAGCAGGGGTGCGGCCACGCTGGTCGGGCGGCCCACGCTGTGGCACTGGCAGGCGGACATGGACCGCTGGATGTTCTTCGGGACCATGCCCACGGTGTGGTTGCAGGAACGGCTCAAGCTGCCGCATCCGCCGTGGTGGGAAGTGGTGATCAGCTCGGTCTACATGTCGTTCTTCATCCTGCCGTATGTGATCGCCGGGATTCTGTGGCTGCGCAACCGCGACGAGTGGAAAGCGTTCGTGCGCTTGTTCGTCGGCCTGAATCTGGTCGCCCTCGTGATCTATGCGCTGCTGCCCGCCGCGCCGCCGTGGGCCGCCGCGCGGTGCACGGCCGCCGACGTCGCGGGCGGGCCGTCCGGGCCGGGCTGCATGTACAAGTCCGCCCGCGGCGTACCCGACGGCGGCGTGCTCGGAGCCATGCAGGCCACTCAGGACGGCGCCAACGACTGGATCGAGCGCATCGTCGGTCGCGGCTGGGGCAAGCTGAACCTGCACTCGGCCAGCGCGCTGCTGGACCAGGGGCAGGCCAGCGTCAACCTGGTCGCGGCGATACCGTCGCTGCACGCCGGGATGTCGGCGGCGCTGGCGGTGTTCCTGTGGCACCGCGTGCATCGCGCGTGGCGGCCCGTGCTGGTGGCGTACCCGCTGATCATGGCGTTCACGCTGGTGTACACCGCCGAGCACTACGTCATCGACCTCCTGCTGGGGTGGGCGCTGGCGGCTGTGGTGATCACCGTGCTCGCGAGGTGGGAGCGGCGGCGTCGACGACTGCGGGACACACAGCTGATGGAGCCGGTAGGGGCGTCCTGACCGTATTACAGGTTCTTGTGCGGTCGTTGGAAAAATGTAACAGTGGGTCCATGGACACGCACGTCGTCACCAATCAGGTGCCCCCGCTGGAGGACTACAACCCGGCCGCCTCGCCGGTGCTGGCCGAGGCCCTGATCCGCGAGGGTGGCCGGTGGGGCGTCGACGAGGTCACCGAACTCGGTGCGCTGGCGGGCAGCGCCAAGGCCCAGCGATGGGGTGAACTCGCCGACCGCAACCAGCCGATCCTGCACACCCATGACCGCTACGGTCACCGGGTCGACGAGGTCGAGTACGACCCGGCCTATCACGAGCTCATGACCGTCGCGGTGAGGCACGGTCTGCACGCCGCACCGTGGGCGGACGACCGGCCGGGGGCACACGTCGTCCGCGCCGCGAAGACCTCGGTGTGGACGCCCGAACCCGGCCACATCTGCCCGATCTCGATGACCTACGCCGTGGTTCCCGCGCTGCGGCACAACCCGGACCTCGCCGCCGTCTACGAGCCGCTGCTGACGAGCCGGACCTATGACCCCGAACTCGCCGTGCCCGCGTCCAAGGCCGGCATCACGGCCGGGATGTCGATGACCGAGAAGCAGGGCGGCTCGGATGTCCGTGCCGGCACCACCGGTGCCGTCCCCACCGGCGACGGCACCTACCGGCTCACCGGTCACAAGTGGTTCACCTCCGCACCGATGTGCGACATCTTCCTGGTCCTCGCACAAACGTCCGGCGGGCTGAGTTGTTTCTTCCTGCCGCGGGTGCTGCCCGACGGCACCCGCAACCGGATGTTCCTGCAGCGGCTCAAGGACAAGCTGGGCAACCACGCGAACGCGTCCAGCGAGGTCGAGTACGACGGTGCGGTGGCCTGGCTGGTCGGCGAGGAGGGCCGCGGGGTCGCGACGATCATCGAGATGGTCAACCTGACGCGGCTGGACTGCACGCTGGGCAGCGCGACCAGCATGCGCAACGGTCTGATGCGCGCCGTGCACCACGCACAGCACCGGAAGGCGTTCGGCGATTACCTGATCGACCAGCCCCTGATGCGCAACGTGCTCGCCGACCTCGCCGTCGAGGCCGAGGCCGCGACGATGCTGGCGATGAGGATGGCCGCCGCCACCGATCACGCGGTCCGCGGCGACGACCGCGAGACGCTGCTGCGGAGGATCGGCCTTGCGGCGGCCAAGTACTGGGTGTGCAAGCGCGCGACACCGCACGCCGCCGAAGCGATGGAATGCCTCGGCGGCAACGGTTACGTCGAGGAGTCGGGGATGCCGCGGCTCTACCGGGAGGCGCCGCTGATGGGCATCTGGGAGGGCTCGGGCAACGTCAGCGCGCTGGACACGTTGCGCGCCATCGCCACCCGGCCCGAGTGCATCGCGGTGCTGTTCGACGAGCTGGACAAGACCGCGGGCCACGACGGGCGCCTGGACACCCACGTCGGGGCTTTGCGTCAGACACTGACGAAGGCAGCGTCCGAGACGATCGAGTACCGCGCCCGCAAGATCGCCGAGGACATCTCGCTGGCGCTGCAGGGCTCGCTGCTGGTGCGCCACGGTCATCCCGCGGTGGCCGAGGCCTTCCTGGCCAGCAGGCTGGGCGGCCAGTGGGGCGGCGCGTTCGGCACGCTGCCGACCGGCCTGGATCTCGCGCCGATCATCGAGCGCGCCCTGGTGAAATCGTGACTCACGCGATCAGGCCCGTCGACTTCGACAACCTGAAGACGATGACCTACGAGGTCACCGATCGGGTCGCCCGGATCACGTTCAACCGCCCGGAGAAGGGCAACGCGATCGTCGCCGACACCCCGCTGGAGCTGTCGGCGTTGGTGGAACGCGCCGACCTCGACCCGAACGTCCACGTCATCCTGGTGTCGGGCCGTGGCGCGGGATTCTGCGCGGGCTTCGACCTGTCCGCCTACGCCGAGGGTTCGTCGTCGGCCGGTGGCGGCAGCCCGTACCGGGACACCGTGCTGTCGGGGCGGACCCAGGCGGTCAACCATCTGCCCGACCAGCCGTGGGACCCGATGATCGACTACCAGATGATGAGCCGGTTCGTCCGCGGGTTCGCCAGCCTGATGCATGCCGACAAGCCGACCGTGGTCAAGATCCACGGCTACTGCGTCGCAGGCGGCACGGACATCGCGCTTCACGCCGATCAGGTCATCGCCGCGTCCGACGCCAAGATCGGTTACCCGCCCACCAGGGTGTGGGGAGTTCCCGCCGCCGGGTTGTGGGCCCACCGTCTCGGTGACCAACGCGCCAAACGCCTTCTGCTGACCGGTGATTGCATCACCGGCGCGCAGGCCGCCGAGTGGGGGCTCGCGGTGGAGGCACCCGATCCCGAGGACCTCGACGAGCGCACGGAGCGGCTGGTCGCCCGGATCGCGGCGATGCCGGTCAACCAGCTCATGATGGTCAAGCTGGCGATGAACAGCGCGCTGTACAACCAGGGAGTCGCCAACAGCGCGATGATCTCGACGGTGTTCGACGGCGTCGCGCGCCACACCCCGGAGGGGCACGCGTTCGTCGCCGAAGCGCGCGAGCGCGGCTTCCGCGATGCGGTGCGCCGCCGTGACGAGCCGTTCGGCGATCACGGCCGACAAACGTCCGGGGTATAGGCCGTGTCGCGGATGACGGCACGCTCGGTGGTGCTCAGTGTGCTCCTCGGCGCGCACCCGGCCTGGGCGACGGCGAGCGAACTTCTGCGCCTCACAGCGGATTTCGATCTCAAGGAGCCGACGGTCCGGGTGGCGCTGACGCGCATGGTCGGCTCGGGTGACCTGGTCCGTTCCGACGACGGCTACCGGCTGTCCGACCGGTTGCTCGCCCGCCAACGCAGACAGGACGACGCCATCAACCCGCGCGCCCACCGGTGGGACGGCACCTGGACGACGCTGATCGTCACGAGCATCGGCGGTGACGCACGCACCCGCGCCGCCCTGCGGAACACGTTGCAGGAACGGCGATTCAGCGAGCTGCGGGAGGGTGTGTGGCTTCGGCCGGCCAACCTCGACGTCGAGCTGACGTCGGATGTTCTCGACCGGGTCCGGGTGCTGCAGGCGCGTGACGACGACTCCGCCGGGCTGGCCGCGCGGCTGTGGGATCTGCGCGGCTGGATGCGGGTGGGCGAGCAGCTACTCGACGACATGGCTTCGGCGACCGACATTCCCGGCCGATTCCTCGCCGCCGCCGCCATCGTGCGTCACCTGATCACCGATCCGGTGCCGCCCGACGAGCTCCTGCCCGCGAACTGGCCCGGGGCGGCGTTGCGCGGCGCGTACAACGACTTCGCCGCGGAATTGGTGGCGCGGCGCGACGGTGTCGACCTGTTGGAGGCGAGATGAGCAATGCACCCGGTGGGGTTCGAGTGGAGAAGAGTGGTCCGGTCACCACGGTGATCATGAACCGGCCCGCGGCACGCAACGCCGTCAACGGGCCTGCGGCCGCCGAACTGTATGCCGCGTTCGACGAGTTCGACCGGGACACCTCCGCGGCCGTCGCGGTGCTGTGGGGTGACAACGGAACGTTCTGCGCCGGAGCCGATCTCAAGGCGTTAGGGACCCCGGAGTCCAACCCCGTCCACCGCACCGGGCCGGGTCCGATGGGCCCCAGCCGGATGACCCTGTCCAAGCCTGTCATCGCCGCCGTGAGCGGTCACGCCGTCGCCGGGGGATTGGAGCTGGCGCTGTGGTGTGACCTGCGGGTGGTCGAGCAGGACGCGATCATGGGGGTGTTCTGCCGCCGCTGGGGTGTTCCGCTGATCGACGGCGGCACCGTGCGGTTGCCGCGCCTCATCGGCCACAGCCGCGCGATGGACCTCATCCTGACCGGCCGCAGCGTCGACGCCGACGAGGCATTGTCGATCGGGCTTGCCAACCGCGTGGTTCCCCACGGCGAGTCACGTCGGCGTGCGGAGGAACTGGCGGCCGAACTCGCCGCACTGCCCCAGCAGTGCCTGCGTGCCGACCGGCGCTCCGTGCTGACTCAGTGGGGTCTACCCGAGGCCGACGCGATGGACTTCGAGTTCGGCAGCATGTCGCGGGTGGCCGCAGAGTCGCTGGAGGGCGCGGCCCGTTTCGCCGCCGGCGCGGGCCGCCACGGCGAGCGTGCCTAGCCCTTGGTGACGCTGTTGTTGTTGCCGGTGTCGTTGACCTTCGGGTCGCCGTCGCGGTAGGTGACGGTGTTGTTCAACCCGACGACCGACAGTTCGGTGTCGACCCGCTCGAACGAGATCTTGTTGTCGGCGCCGCCGATGTTGACGTTGGCGCACGTCCCCTTGACCGTGAGGGTGTTGTTGGAGCCGCCGACGTTGAGGGACTTGCCGTCGGCGCAGTCGATGTCGGCGGTGGTGCCGAATGAGCCGTAGTTGATCGTGTTGCCGATCTCGACCTGGGCGCCCGAGGTCCCCGCCGTCGCGGACGGGTCGGAGGTGTCCTCGCTGTTCGAGCCACACGCGGTCAGCCCGAGGGTCGCCGAGAGCACAGCGGCGCAACCGAGCAGTCGCAGGGGGTACACAGGCATCGTTCCTCGCTTGGTCGACGGCAGATGACTAAGCGGGTACCCGGTTGACGCGATTTGTCATCCCCAATTCGCGGCCGCGATCCCAGACGATGGGCTCGCCGTTCTTGTAGAACACCGTCTGATCCCAGCCGTACACCGTGATGTCGTTGATGACGTTGTCGGCGACGACCACGCTCCCCGAGCCCTGGACCGTCACCGCCCAGCAGGTGCCCAGCGCGTTGACCTGATTGCCGGTGCCCACCACGATCAGAGTCGAGTCGTTGCAGTCGATGGTCTGAACCAGGCCGACACCGGTGACGTGGGTGTCGCCGTTCTTGGCGTGCGCGACCGCGGGGACGGCGACGACCGCAGCCGACACACCCACCGCGCACGTCGCCAGCACGCGCCGCACTGCCCTTGAAGTCACGGTGATTCCCTTCGCCTCGCCACGGACAGCGCAAGCGTACGACGTCGGCCGCGGACGCCGTCACCCTTCGCCCTTTCCGCACGAGTCGCTTTGCTCAGGGGCGCTCGGTAGCGTGAACGGCGATGCTCCGGAGTTGGGGACGCGCTGGCCGATTCATCATCGTGGCCGTCACAGCGACGGCGACGGTCGCAGCGTGCGCGCAGACCGTCGGCGGCACGGCACAGCGCGCCGATTCCGGCGTTCCCGACCCCGACCGCAGCTACGGCTACGTCGACGATCGCTGCGGATTGCTCGACGACAGCACGGTGCAGTCCACCCTCGGCGCGGACGACGTGACGCGGCCGTACAGCGGTGCGGTGTGCCAGTACATCCTGTCGCGACGCTCGGGTGCTGCCGCGACCACGATCGACGTCACGTTCTCGTGGTTCGACACCGGCAGCCTGGAGCGCGAGCGCGACCTGGTCACGGTGCGTGGGGCGGTGGTCACCGACATCGTCGTGGAACGCCATGACGCGTTCGCGGCTCGTCGCGACACCACCGGCGCTGCCTGCTCGGCCACCGCCGCGGCGGGCACCGGCGTGTTGAGCTGGTGGGTGCAGTACCGCGGCCAGACCACCGGCGATCCCTGTGTCGATGCCGAGAAGCTGCTGTCGGCGACGTTGCGATCGGACATGTGACGTGGCACGCGTGAGATCCGTCGCCCTGGTCTGCGTCGCCCTTTCGGTTGCGGTCCTGGCGGGGTGTGGCCGCTCCGATCGGCCCGATGAACCCGCCGCTGGACCTGGCGCTGGTGGAATCGCGGGAGGATTCCAGAGCATGGACTGCAATGGGATCACCGACGCCGACGTCGACCGGGCGGCCGGGTCGGAGTTGTTCTCGCTGGCGGTGGTCAGCGATGCGGGCTGCTTCTGGCAGGAGGACACCGGCCTGGGCAGCGTCGGTGCCGGCATGGGCATCTCGACGTGGTGGTACCGCGGCAGCGACATGGACACCGAGCGGGAGCTCGAACAACTGGCCGGGCGCTCGCTGACCGAGCTGTCGATCGACGGCAACAAGGGCTTCAAGGCCGCCGACAACACCGCGTGCAGCATCTATGTGGCCAAGGGCGGCGACGTGATCACATGGTCGATCCAGACGATGAACTCGGCGACCCTGCCCGATCTGTGCTCGATCACCGAACAACTCGCGCGGCTCAGTCAGGAGCGGGTGAACTAGAGTTTCGCTGGTCCGGGATGGGCGGTGCGAATTATCTGAGGGGGATCGGCGAGATGGCAGCTCGGCCGCCGCGGTCGACGAAGCTGAGCCGTGACTCCATCGTCAACGCCGCGCTGACCTTCCTGGACCGCGAGGGCTGGGACGCGCTGACGATCAACGCGCTGGCCAACCAGCTGGGCACCAAGGGGCCGTCTCTCTACAACCACGTGCACAGCCTCGACGACCTGCGCCGGACCGTGCGGATGCGGGTGGTCGGCGACATCATCGACATGCTCAACACGGTCGGGCAGGGTCGCACCCCCGACGATGCGGTGATGGTGATGGCCGGCGCCTACCGCAGCTATGCGCACCACCATCCGGGCCGGTACTCCGCGTTCACCAGGATGCCGCTTGGCGGTGACGATCCGGAGTTCACCGAGGCCACCAGGGCCGCCGCAGCGCCCGTGATCGCGGTGCTGTCCGCCTATGGACTGGACACCGAGGCGGCGTTCTTCGCCGCACTGGAGTTCTGGTCGGCCATGCACGGCTTCGTGCTCCTGGAGATGACCGGCGTGATGGCCGGCATCGACACGGACGGGGTGTTCGCGGACATGGTGATGAGGCTGGCCGCCGGCATGCGAAGCCGATGACGGATCGCGGGTAGCATCGCGGGTAGCGCAGACGGTGGCGTTGACCTGCATGAACGCCACGCCGAGGCGCTCTTGAGCGGGTTTGGAGCGGCGCGGTCTGCCCTGGTATCGTGGACGATCGTGCCTGGCAGATAAGGCGCTCGCGGTTCTCACGACTCGCGAGCATGCCTGCACGCCGGGCAACTTTGCATGTCCGCCATGCCTTGGAAACGTAGGCGCTGCCTCGAAATGTTTCTCGGCTGGCGCGTGCGACACGCCCGGCCGCGGGGTAACCCGGAGGGGCAAAACTGCAGGACACGAGAACTTCAGAAGCACGACAGAACGACACGTCACACCGACGAGCAACACAGGAAGCCGGTACATGCCAACCATCAACCAGCTGGTCCGCAAGGGTCGCCGCGACAAGATCGCCAAGGTGAAGACGGCCGCCCTCAAGGGCAGCCCGCAGCGCCGTGGCGTGTGCACTCGCGTGTACACCACGACCCCGAAGAAGCCGAACTCCGCGCTGCGCAAGGTCGCGCGTGTGAGGCTGACCAGCGCGGTCGAGGTCACCGCCTACATCCCCGGCGAGGGCCACAACCTGCAGGAGCACTCGATGGTGCTGGTGCGCGGCGGGCGTGTGAAGGACCTTCCCGGTGTGCGCTACAAGATCATCCGCGGCTCGCTCGACACCCAGGGTGTGAAGAACCGCAAGCAAGCCCGTAGCCGCTACGGCGCGAAGAAGGAGAAGAGCTGATGCCGCGCAAGGGGCCCGCGCCGAAGCGTCCGCTGGTGAACGACCCGGTCTACGGATCGCAGCTCGTCACCCAGCTGGTCAACAAAGTGCTGCTGGATGGGAAGAAATCGCTGGCCGAGCGCATTGTCTATGGTGCGCTGGAACAGGCTCGCGACAAGACCGGCACCGACCCGGTGGTCACCCTCAAGCGCGCTCTGGACAACGTCAAGCCGGCACTCGAGGTGCGTAGCCGCCGCGTCGGTGGCGCCACCTACCAGGTGCCCGTCGAGGTCCGCCCGGAGCGGTCCACCACGCTGGCGCTGCGCTGGCTGGTCAGCTTCTCCAAGGCCCGTCGCGAGAAGACCATGGTCGAGCGGCTCGCCAACGAGATCCTGGACGCGAGCAATGGCCTGGGTGCCGCCGTCAAGCGGCGCGAGGACACCCACAAGATGGCCGAGGCGAACCGGGCCTTCGCGCACTACCGCTGGTGACTCAGCTCGCCCGCGTTCAGCGCTGACCGCAGGGCGCAACCGAACACCTAACTAGCAAGCGAAAGAGTGGGAATCTAGCCGTGGCACAGGACGTGCTGACCGACCTCACGAAGGTCCGCAACATCGGCATCATGGCGCATATCGACGCCGGTAAGACGACGACGACCGAGCGCATCCTCTACTACACCGGTATCAGCTACAAGATCGGTGAAGTTCACGATGGCGCCGCCACGATGGACTGGATGGAGCAGGAGCAGGAGCGGGGTATCACTATCACCTCGGCTGCCACCACCTGCTTCTGGAACGACAACCAGATCAACATCATCGACACCCCCGGCCACGTCGACTTCACCGTCGAGGTGGAGCGCTCGCTGCGCGTCCTCGATGGTGCCGTCGCCGTCTTCGACGGCAAGGAAGGCGTGGAGCCGCAGTCCGAGCAGGTGTGGCGCCAGGCCGACAAGTACGACGTCCCCCGCATCTGTTTCGTCAACAAGATGGACAAGATCGGCGCGGACTTCTACTTCTCGGTGCGCACGATGGAAGAGCGCCTCGGCGCCAACGTCATCCCCATCCAGCTGCCGGTTGGCAGCGAGGGTGACTTCGCCGGCGTCGTCGACCTGGTCGAGATGAAGGCCAAGGTGTGGAGCGCCGAGGCCAAGCTCGGCGAGAAGTACGACGTCGTGGAATTGTCCAGCCTTCCCGACGACCTCCAACAGAAGGCAGACGAGTACCGCACCAAGCTGCTCGAAGCCGTCGCCGAGACCGACGAGGCGCTGCTCGAGAAGTACTTCGGCGGCGAAGAGCTGACGATCGACGAGATCAAGGGCGCGCTGCGCAAGCTGACGATCTCCTCGCAGGCATACCTGGTGCTGTGTGGTTCGGCGTTCAAGAACAAGGGCGTGCAGCCCATGTTGGACGCGGTCATCGACTACCTGCCCTCGCCGCTGGACGTGCCCCCGGCCGTCGGCCACGCACCCGGCAAAGAGGACGAGGAGATCACCCGCAAGCCGTCCACCGACGAGCCGTTCTCAGCGCTGGCGTTCAAGGTCGCGACGCACCCGTTCTTCGGGAAGCTGACCTACGTCCGCGTCTACTCCGGCACCGTCGAGTCCGGTTCGCAGGTCATCAACGCCACCAAGGGCAAGAAGGAGCGGCTGGGCAAGCTGTTCCAGATGCACTCCAACAAGGAGAACCCGGTCGAACGGGCCTCCGCGGGGCACATCTACGCCGTCATCGGGCTGAAGGACACCACCACCGGTGACACGCTGTCCGACTCGAATCAGCAGGTCGTGCTGGAGTCGATGACGTTCCCCGATCCCGTGATCGAGGTGGCGATCGAGCCCAAGACGAAGAGCGACCAGGAGAAGCTGGGCACCGCGATCCAGAAGCTCGCCGAGGAGGATCCGACCTTCAAGGTGCACCTGGACCAGGAGACCGGCCAGACCGTCATCGGCGGCATGGGCGAGTTGCACCTGGACATCCTCGTCGACCGGATGAAGCGCGAGTTCAAGGTCGAGGCCAACGTCGGCAAGCCGCAGGTCGCCTACAAGGAGACCATCAAGCGCGCCGTCGAGAAGGTCGAGTTCACCCACAAGAAGCAGACGGGTGGCTCGGGCCAGTTCGCGAAGGTGCTCATCTCGCTGGAGCCCTTCAGCGGCGAGGACGGCGCGACCTACGAGTTCGAGAACAAGGTCACCGGCGGCCGCATCCCCCGCGAGTACATCCCGTCGGTGGACGCCGGTGCGCAGGACGCCATGCAGTACGGCGTGCTGGCCGGCTATCCGCTGGTGAACGTGAAGGTCATCCTGCTCGACGGTGCGTTCCACGAGGTCGACTCGTCGGAGATGGCGTTCAAGGTGGCCGGTTCGCAGGTGCTCAAGAAGGCTGCACAGCAAGCGCAGCCCGTCATCCTCGAGCCGATCATGGCTGTCGAGGTCACCACACCCGAGGACTACATGGGTGAGGTGATCGGCGACCTGAACTCCCGCCGTGGTCAGATCCAGGCCATGGAGGAGCGCAGCGGTGCCCGCGTCGTCAGGGCGCATGTGCCGTTGTCAGAGATGTTCGGTTACGTCGGCGACCTCCGGTCGAAGACCCAGGGCCGGGCGAACTACTCCATGGTGTTCGACTCGTACGCCGAAGTTCCGGCGAACGTGTCGAAGGAGATCATCGCGAAGGCGACGGGTCAGTGAGAATCGAGGCGCGCCAGCGCCGAGGATCGGAGCTGAGCCGGAGTCGAGCCATCGGATCGGCGAAGGCCACGGGTCAGTAATCCCGGGGTTTCGTAGGTCTGGTAAGACCACACAACTGAAAACATCAACTCTGCTTTACAAGAAGCACCAACACAGTCCAGGAGGACACCACAGTGGCGAAGGCGAAGTTCGAGCGGACGAAGCCGCACGTCAACATCGGGACCATCGGTCACGTTGACCACGGCAAGACCACGCTGACTGCAGCAATCACCAAGGTTCTGCACGACAAGTACCCCGCGTTGAACGAGTCGCGCGCATTCGACCAGATCGACAATGCGCCTGAGGAGCGTCAGCGCGGTATCACGATCAACATCTCCCACGTGGAGTACCAGACCGAGAAGCGCCATTACGCGCACGTCGACGCCCCCGGTCACGCTGACTACATCAAGAACATGATCACCGGTGCCGCCCAGATGGACGGCGCGATCCTGGTGGTCGCCGCCACTGACGGCCCGATGCCGCAGACCCGCGAGCACGTGCTGCTGGCCCGCCAGGTCGGTGTGCCCTACATCCTGGTCGCACTGAACAAGGCCGACGCCGTCGACGACGAGGAGCTCATCGAGCTCGTCGAGCTGGAGGTCCGCGAACTGCTGGCCGCCCAGGACTTCGACGAGGAGGCCCCGGTCGTGCGCGTCTCGGCGCTCAAGGCGCTCGAGGGTGACGAGAAGTGGGTCAAGTCCGTCGAGGACCTGATGGACGCCGTCGACGAGTCGATCCCGGACCCGGTCCGCGACACCGACAAGCCGTTCCTGATGCCCGTCGAGGACGTCTTCACGATCACCGGCCGCGGCACCGTGGTCACCGGTCGTGTCGAGCGCGGCGTGGTCAACGTGAACGAGGAAGTCGAGATCGTCGGCATCAAGCCGACCAGCACCAAGACCACGGTCACCGGTGTGGAGATGTTCCGCAAGCTGCTCGACCAGGGCCAGGCCGGCGACAACGTGGGTCTGCTGCTGCGCGGCATCAAGCGCGAGGACGTGGAGCGCGGCCAGGTCGTCATCAAGCCGGGCACCACCACCCCGCACACCGAGTTCGAGGGCCAGGTCTACATCCTGTCCAAGGACGAGGGCGGCCGTCACACGCCGTTCTTCAACAACTACCGGCCGCAGTTCTACTTCCGCACCACGGACGTGACCGGTGTTGTGACCCTGCCCGAGGGCACCGAGATGGTGATGCCCGGTGACAACACCGACATCTCCGTCAAGCTGATCCAGCCCGTCGCCATGGACGAGGGCCTGCGCTTCGCGATCCGCGAGGGCGGCCGTACCGTCGGCGCCGGCCGGGTCACCAAGATCGTCAAGTGATCTAGGTTCCAGCCAACGTCAGTGGCGCTCACCCGAAAGGGTGGGCGCCACTTTCGTTTGGCGGCACGGGCGTGCTGTAACGCACCTCCGCGGCCGGTCGATGTACCTGGCAACGGCTGTCGAGGGTTCGGCCGGGGGGATTAGGTAAAGGGTTTTCAGTTGATACGACGTATTACTGCGGTCGCGGCCGCCACCATCGCGACCGGCGCTGCCATGATCGGCCTGTCGGCAGGGACCGCGGCCGCGCAGCCCGCTTGTCCTGACGTCCACTGGATCGGCGCCGCAGGTTCGGGTGAGCGCGCGGGCAATGTCGCCGCCGACGGCGGCATGGGCCGGGTGGTCTACAAGTCGTACCGCGATTTCGCCCGGCTGGTCCAGCAGGACGGCCGCACGATCACCGCCGAGGCCGTCGAGTACCCGGCGACGGCCGTGCCGGAGGACGGCGGCATCCTCGACTGGGCCGGGTTCATGGGCAGCGTCGACACCGGCGCTGCCGCGTTGGCCACGCAGTACGCCACGTTCACCGCGCAGTGCCCGACCACCGAGGTGGTGTTGGCGGGCTACTCGCAGGGCGCGATGGTGGTGCACCGCAATCTGCACGCGCTCGACGCCAACCCCCAACTGGCCGCCGCGCTGCTGATCGCCGATGGTGACCGGTTGCCGCAGGACCCCACGATCAACCTGGGCTCGGTCACGTCCGTTCCCGGCGCGGGCAAGGGCGTCGCACAGGACTGGCCGATCCTCGCGCACGCTCCGGCGCCGCTTCCCGTGTCGATGGGCAGCCGCACGATCAGCGTGTGCGATGTCGGCGACGCGGTCTGTGACTACGACCCCGACGCCGAGGACACGATGAACCCGGCGGCGGTGGCGGCGCACACCAGCTACGCCGGCAGCGCCAGCGCGCTGGATCCCTGGACCATGCCGCTGTACCAGATCGTCGGGCCCTCGCCGGTCCAGGATCCGCTCGCCGGTCAGATGGTGGTCACCGCACGGTCGTGAGTCGCGGCGCACGGCGCCGAAAGCCTCGGCGATATCGGCCTGCTGCGGCGATAATCTGATCATGTCCACGTTCTGGCGCTACGTCCGTGTCCAGCTCTTCGTCCTGTTGTGCGGCATCGTCGGCCCGATCTTCCTCGTCATCTACTTCGTCGCAGGCGGCGGCCAGATGTTCAGCTGGATGTTCTGGACGGGCCTGCTGATCACCGCGCTCGACGTGCTGATCGCCCTGGCCATCACCTTCTACGGCTCCAAATCGGCGGCCAGGACCCAGGAGCTGGAGGCCTCCGGGGTGCTGGCGTTGGCCCAGGTCGTCGGCATCCACGAGACCAACACCCGGATCAACGAGCAGCCCCTGGTGAAGCTCGACCTGCAGGTCTCCGGTCCCGGCATCACGCCGTTCTCGACCCAGGACCAGGTGGTCGCGTCGGTGTCGCGGTTGCCGATGATCACCAGCCGCAAGCTCGTCGCGCTGGTCGATCCCGTCACGAACGAGTATCAGATCGATTGGCAGCGAAGCGCTTTGGTGAGCGGGTTGATGCCCGCGACCTTCAGCATCGCCGAGGAGGGCCGGACCTATGACCTCAGCGGCCAGACCGAACCGCTGATGGAGATCCTGCAGGTACTCAAGGCCAACAACATCGGCATGGACAACATGATCGACCTGCGGTCCAACCCGGCGGCGCGCCAACAGGTGCAGGCCATCGTGCGCCACGCCGCTGCGCGACAGGCGGCGCCACCGCCGGTGCCCGCCGCGGCACCCTACGTCGAGTCGGCCGAACCCACGACCGCCCAACGTCTTCAGGAGCTCGAGACGCTCCGGGCGATCGGATCGATCACCGACGCCGAGTACGCCAGCAAGCGCCAGCAGATCCTCGCCGACCTCTGACCGGCAGCCTCTAGAACGCGTTCTAGTTCTGCTGTTAGCCTGATGCGATGACAGCAGGCCTGGAAGGACGCGTCGCGTTGGTCACCGGAGCGGCGCGTGGCCAGGGCCGCGCGCATGCCGTCCGGCTGGCCGGCGACGGTGCCGACATCATCGCGATCGACGTCTGTGGACCGGTCTCGCAGACCGTCACCTATCCGATGCCCACCTCCGAGGATCTGGCGGAGACGGTGCGCCTGGTCGAGGCGACGGGCCGCAAGGTGCTCTCGCGCGAGGTCGACATCCGGAACCTCGAGGCCCAGCAGCAGGTGGTCGCCGATGGAATGGAACAGTTCGGCCGACTCGATGTCGTGGTGGCCAACGCAGGCATCCTGAGCTGGGGCCGGATCTGGGAGATGTCCGAGCAGCAGTGGGACGACGTCATCGACGTCAACCTCAACGGCACCTGGCGCACGGTCCGCGCTGCGGTCCCCGCGATGATCGAGGCAGGCAACGGCGGATCCATCATCATCGTCAGTTCGTCGGCGGGATTGAAGGCCACCCCGGGCAACGCCCACTACTCGGCGTCCAAGTACGGCCTGGTGGCGCTGACCAACGCGTTGGCGATCGAGGCGGGGGAGTTCGGGATTCGGGTGAACTCGATCCACCCCTACTCCATCGACACGCCGATGGTCCAGCCAGAAGCGATGATGGAGATCTTCGGCAGGTATCCGGCCTTCCTGCACAGCTTTTCGCCGATGCCATACCATCCCGTCAATCACGAAGGCAAGAAGGGCCTGCAGGAATTCATGACGCCCGAAGAGGTTTCGGATGTGGTCGCTTGGCTCGCGAGCGACGGGTCGGCGACGATATCCGGTTCCCAGATCGCGGTCGACCGCGGAACCGCCAAGTACTAGCAGGCGGCCAGGACCTCGGCCAATCGGTCTACGGCCCAGTCGATCTCGTCGGCGGTGATCACCAGCGGCGGTGCGAAGCGCAGCGTCGATCCGTGGGTGTCCTTCACCAGCACCCCGCGGTCGGCGAGCCTCATGCTGATCTGCTTGCCGGTGCCGTGCACCGGGTCGATGTCGACGCCGGCCCACAGCCCCTTCCCGCGCACCGCGACCACTCCGCGGCCGATCAGCCCCTGCAGCCGCGCGTGCAGGTGCTGCCCGAGTTCGGTTGAGCGGCGCTGGAACTCGCCACCGTCGAGCATGCCCACCACGGTGGTGCCGATCGCGGCGGCCAGCGGGTTCCCGCCGAACGTCGAGCCGTGCTCCCCGGGGTGCAGCACCCCGAGGACATCTCGATCGGCGACCACCGCGGACAGTGGCACGATGCCGCCGCCGAGCGCCTTGCCGAGCAGGTACACGTCGGGCACCACGTCCCAGTGGTCACAGGCGAAGGTCCGGCCGGTGCGGGCGAGCCCGGACTGGATCTCGTCGGCGATCATCAGCACGTTGCGATCGGTGCAAAGCGCGCGTACCCGCGGCAGGTAGTCGTCCGGCGGCACGATGATCCCCGCCTCACCCTGGATGGGTTCGAGCAGCACGGCGACGGTGTTCTCGTCGATCGCATCGGCCATCGCGGCGGCGTCGCCGAAGGGCACCGACCGGAATCCGGGGGTGTAGGGACCGAAGCCGCGCCGGGCGGTATCGTCATCGGAGAAGCTGATGATCGTCGTCGTTCTGCCGTGGAAGTTGTTGCGCGCCACCACAATGTTGCCGTGCCCGGCCGGGACCCCCTTGACGTCCAGGCCCCACTTGCGGGTGACCTTGATGCCGCTTTCCACCGCTTCGGCGCCGCTGTTCATCGGCAGCACCATGTCTTTGCCACACAGGCCGGCCAAGGCCGCGCAGAACGGGGCGAGCCGGTCGGAGTGGAAGGCGCGGCTCACCAGCGTGACCGAGTCCAGTTGCGCGTGCGCGGTCGCCGTGACCTCCGGATTGCGGTGCCCGAAGTTGACCGCCGAGTACGCGGCGAGGCAGTCGAGATAGCGCCGCCCTTCGATGTCGGTGATCCACACGCCCTCGGCGCTGACGGCGACGACGGGCAGCGGCGCATAGTTGTGCGCGACGTGGCGGCGGTCGAGGTCGATCACCGCGTCGGTGTCCGTGGTCATGGTGTCCACGGTAGAACGGTCGCCTCCGGCGACGGCGGTGCTCACGGATGTACCTCCAGCGTGCAGCATTTGACGGATCCGCCACCCTTGAGCAGCTCGGACAGGTCCACGCCGACCGGCCGGAAGCCGGCCCGCCGGAGTTGCCCGGCGAAGCCGGTGGCCGCGGACGGCAACACGACGTTGAGGCCGTCGGAGACGACGTTGAGGCCGAGGACGTAGGCGTCGCCGCTGGCCACCTGGATGGCGTCGGGGAACAGCCCGGCGATCGTCATCCGGGAGCGCTCGGTGAACGCCGGCGGGTAGTAGGCGATCGTGTGGTCGTCGAGGACGGCCAGCGCGGTGTCGAGGTGGTAGAAGCGCGGGTCGACGAGCTCGAGGGGAATGACCGGCATGCCGACGTGGTCGGCGATTTCGCGGTGGGCGCGCCGGTCGGTGCGGAAACCATGGCCGGCCAGGATGATCGGTCCGACGACCAGCAGGTCGCCTTGGCCCTCGTTGACGTGTCGGGTCTCGGCGGGCTGGAAACCGTTGCGCGACATCCAGTCCGCGTGGGCGACGGATTCCCCGGCCCGCTCGGCGTGGGCGAAACGCGCGACGACCGCCCTGCCGTTGACGATGAGCCCGCCGTTGGCGGCGTAGACCATGTCCGGAAGCCCTGCCACCGGCTCGACGAGCTCGACGGTGTGCCCGAGTTCGGTGTAGGTCCGGCGCAGCGCTTCCCACTGGTGCAGAGCGCGCCGTGCGTCGACGGGTGTCGCGGTGTCCATCCACGGATTGATGACGTACTCGACGGCGTAGAAGTGCGGGGCGGTCATGACGTACCGGCGCGGCCGCGCCGACCGGGCGTCGCGGACGTCGGAGATGGGGGCCGCAACGACTCCGGCGCCATCAGAAAGCGTCATGAATCAACGATATGGACACCTTCACGCGCAATCAATCGACAACTATTGCGTGTCTACATGTGATCTATTGCGTCAGCGTGCCGATGGCGTAGCTTTGTTGCGTAGGAGGGATCATGGACCGTCTTGATGACACCGACGAACGCATCCTCGCCGAGTTGGCCGAACATGCGCGCGCCACGTTCGCCGAGATCGGCCAGCGGGTGAACCTGTCGGCGCCGGCGGTCAAACGGCGGGTCGACCGCATGCTCGACAGCGGGGTGATCCGCGGATTCACCACCGTCATCGACCGCAACGCCCTCGGCTGGACCACCGAGGCCTACGTCCAGGTCTACTGCCACGGCACCATCGCCCCTGACGAGCTACGAGCGGCGTGGAAGGACATTCCCGAGGTGGTGAGTGCGGCCACGGTCACCGGCACGTCAGACGCGATGCTGCACGTGCTCGCCCGCGACATGCGTCACCTCGAGGAAGCCCTCGAACGCATCCGCGCCAGCGCCGACATCGAGCGCAGCGAGAGCATCGTGGTGCTGTCGAACCTGATCGAGCGGGCCCCCGGTTGACGGGGTGGCGCACCTCGGCCCGACGCGATCGTGTAGAACACCCAAGTGACCACATCAGGAGGCGTCGTGATCGTCGGCGGCGGGCTTGCCGCCGCCAGGACGGCCGAGCAACTGCGTCGTTCCGAGTACGCCGGAGCCATCACGATCGTCAGCGACGAGGACCATCTGCCCTACGATCGGCCGCCGCTGTCGAAGGAAGTGCTGCGCGCCGAGACGAACGACGTCACGCTCAAGCCGGCCGAGTTCTACGCCGAGAACGACATCACGATGCTGCTCGGCAACGGCGCCCGGTCGCTGGACACCTCCGCGAAGGCCTTGACGCTGGCCGACGGATCTCAACTCGGCTACGACGAGCTGATCATCGCGACGGGACTGGTGCCCAAGCGCATTCCGTCTTTCCCCGACCTGCCGGGCATTCACGTGTTGCGCTCGTTCGACGAGAGTCTCGCGCTGCGCAAGGAGGCGGGCACCGCCCGGCGTGCGGTGGTCATCGGCGCAGGTTTCATCGGCTGTGAGGTGGCCGCCAGCCTGCGCGGCCTCGGCGTCGACGTGGTCCTGGTCGAGCCGCAGCCCGCACCGCTGGCGTCGGTGCTCGGCGAGAAGATCGGCGAGCTGGTCACCCGCCTGCACCGGGCCGAGGGCGTCGACGTGCGCTGCGGCGTCGGCGTCACCGAGGTCGCAGGTGAGGAACGCGTGCAGAAGGTGACACTGGGCGACGGCACCGAACTGGAAGCCGACATCGTGGTCGTCGGCATCGGCTCCCGCCCGGCCACCGAATGGCTCGACGGCAGCGGCATCGAGGTCGACAACGGCGTGGTCTGCGACGATGCCGGCCGCGCGAGTGCGCCCCACGTCTGGGCCATCGGTGACGTGGCATCCTGGCGGGACACCGTGGGAGGCCAAGTGCGCGTAGAGCATTGGAGCAATGTGGCCGACCAGGCCAGGGTGCTGGTGCCGTCGATGCTGGGTCAGGATCCGCCCGCGGCGGTATCGGTGCCGTACTTCTGGAGCGACCAGTACGACGTCAAGATCCAGTGTCTCGGTGAGCCCGAGCCCACCGACACCGTGCACGTCGTCGAGGACGACGGCCGCAAATTCCTCGCGTACTACGAGCGCGACGGGGTTGTCGTCGGCGTGGTCGGCGGCGGTTTCCCCGGCAAGGTGATGAAGACCAGGGCCAAGATCGCGTCGGGCGCGCCGATCGCCGATCTCCTCGGCTAGGTTTCTCGCCGAGATTGCTTCTACGGCGGTAATTTTCAGGGGTCTCACCGCCGTGGATGCATTCTCGGCGGTGGTGGGGATTGTGGGCGAGTTCTGTCACCGGCGGCCGGTAGTATCGCATGTATGTGGCGCTCCTAGTGTTCTAGTGGGTGCCTTTTCGCTGTTCAGCGGTTCTTTTGGTTGAGACTCAAGCGTTCTCGGCGTGTTATTGCGCAGATGAG
>NZ_JACKSH010000118.1 GCF_025821625.1 Mycolicibacterium pyrenivorans | reverse complement strand
CGGGTCCGGTTCGTCCAGGTCGGCCGCCACCAGCTGCTCACCACCGCCGCCGGCGAGGGCATCACCACCTTCAGCGACACCACCGAACCGGACCGACTGTTCGTCGAGGGGGCCTACGCGCTGTCGACGGAGATGCTGACCGCCGGCACCCTGCCGCAGCGCGGCGGTGCCCGCAAATGCAGCGCCCGAGCCAAGGGCGCGGTCCTCGACCCGGTGATCGCCCGACTGACCGGCGGTCAGCCCTATCAGCATTACGTCGGCTTCGAGGTCGACGAGACGGGCCGCGCCGAGCGCGACGCCGCCTACAACACAGCAGCCCGAACCGGCCGCTACCCCCTTATGTAAGTTGCCCTGGGTTCGTCGGGCTCTTCGCTGGACGCTGA
>NZ_JACKSH010000117.1 GCF_025821625.1 Mycolicibacterium pyrenivorans | reverse complement strand
TGGACTTCCAGCCGTCCGGCTTCGGCAGCTCGACTTTCGGTTCGCCGGTGTCGGTGCGGTGCACCTGCTGTTCGGTGATCTTGTGGTCCTTGATGTAGCTGGCGATCGTCGGGTTGGGGCCGTCACTTGCCTTGCTGCCGGCCGCATCCGGACCGGTGGCCGCCGCTGTCGGCGCGGCCGCATCCGGACCGGTGGTCGACGCACTCGCGTCTTTGCCGGAGTCGCACCCGGCCAGCACCACAGACAGTGCGGTCGCTGCCGCGACGAGGCCGGTGATCGCGGACGTTCTCATACGGCCGAGACTAATCGACAGAGTTCGCGATGTTCCTGTGAGGCGGACCATCGACAGAGTTCGCGATGTTCCTGTGAGGCGGACCGGATTCGCTCTAGCATGAGGATTAGCTGTGGGATTACTGTGTG
>NZ_JACKSH010000116.1 GCF_025821625.1 Mycolicibacterium pyrenivorans | reverse complement strand
CCGCGGCGATCGACTTACCCGTCTCACGAACGATCCGAACAGCCCCCTCACGGAACTCCCGGTCGTACTTCTTCCGTTTCTCTGACATCGCTACTCCTGATCCGAAAATAACCAAGGGTGACTGGCCTTGTGGAGGTGAGTAGGCAGGCGACAGCGCCCGGGGATGCAGCAGCGCGCCGGGTTGCCGGTTCGTAGCTCCTGTTGGTGGTCAGGCGGCTTGGATGGGGTCGAACCGTACGGTGTATCCGAGGGCATTGGCTTGGCGCACGATGCGGCGCATGGCACGTTCGGGGTCCAGGCGGGCGAAATAGTCGCCGCCCAGGTCCTGGTAGTCGACGTCGTCGGTGAACATGTGCCAGACTGCGGCCAGGATCGAATGTTGTAGGGCGACAATGGCTTTCTGTTTGCCGATTCGCGGCGCGAGTCGGCGGTATTTCGCACCGAGGTAGGTGCTGTCGCGTGTTCGGGCGGCGGCCAGGGCCGCGGTACCCAGAGCGCCGGTGAGCCACCGGTCCCCGTGGCGGGTCTTGCCCGATTTGCGTTTGCCCGCGGATTCGTGGTGGCCGGGACATACCCCCGCCCACGAGGCGAGGTGTCCGGGACTGGGGAATCGGCTCATGTCGCCGCCGGTCTCGGCGATGATGACCTCGGCCACGGCCCGGCCGACACCGGGGATGGTTTCGAGCTGGTCAAGCTGGTGGGAGAACGGGCGCATCTGCTCCTCGATCCGGCTTGAGAGTTCCTCGATCGTTGCGGACAGTTGGTCGATGCGTTCCAGATGCAGCCGACACAGGAACGCGTGGTGGGTTCCGAAGTTGCCAGTCAACGCCTGCACCAGCTGCGGGATCTTCGGCCGCATCCGGCCCTTGGCCATGTCGGCCAGCACCTGCGCGTCCTGTTCGCCGGCGATCAACGCGGACAGCATCTGCCTACCCGAGCGACCGAGGATGTCGGTGGCCACCGTCGACAGTTTGATCCCGGCGTCTTCGAGCTCCTTCTCCAACCGTTGGGCCTCCCGGGTGCGTTCGGCGGTCAGCGTGGTCCGGTACCGGGTTAGATCCCGCAGTTGTCGGATCGGCTCCGGCGGCACGAACGACGCGCGCAGCAGCCCGCACTCGCCCATCTGACACAACCAGGCGGCATCGCAGACGTCCGTTTTGCGGCCGGGCAGGCCCTTGGCGTGCGCGGCGTTGACCAAGATCACGTCCAACGCGTCTTCGAGCAGGTAGAACGCGCCGCGCCAATAGTCGCCGGTCGCCTCCAGCACCACGAGGGTGACCCGCTCGGCGAGCAGCCAGTCCCGCAGCTCCAGCAACGAATTGGTGGTCGTGGCGAAGGTGCGGATCTCCTGGCGCCGTGAGCGTTTGCGCTTCGGGTTGGGCGTACGCACACACGCCTTGAGATCCTTCTTGCCGATATCCAGTGCGGCGCACCGATCGTGCAAAACTTCCATCGAAATCCCTTCATACAAAAATGAACTCGATCACAACGCGCCCGTCCGGAGGAACCACAGGGATCTGAAGAATCTGATCCGCGTGCTCACGGCAACAATCGACAACTCCTGTCGGTGGCTCCCAACCCCATGCTGACCGACGAACTCACGGCATCAAGGAAAATTACGGGGTTCCGGACGAACGCCACCCCATTTTCCCGCCTCAACGGCGGGCCAGCGAAGCGGCCCCGGATGCTGACCGGTAAATCAAGGTGAGTGGGCAGGCGCCAGCCATCCGGCGCAGCGCAGCGGAGCCGGATATGTCGTGACAGGTATTCGGCGGGTCAGGCTGCGGGTTCGACAGTCACGCGGTAGCCCAGGGCGGCCAGCTGCGATAGGTGATTGCGAACCCGTCGCTGGGTATCGATGCGGCTGACATAGTGGTCAGCGCCCAGATCGCGGTAACGCACACTGTGATCGGCGAGCAAATTCCACACGATGACCAGGATGGAGCGGGCCACCGCAACCAGAGCTTTGAGCTTGCCTCGTCGTTTGACAAGGCGCCGATAGCGCTCGCCAAGGAACGTGTCCGTGCGTGCGGCTACGGCCGCGGCCTCGCCGAGCGCTCCCTTCAGATAGGGGTTCCCCTTGCCGGTCCGGCCACCCTGGAGGACAGCCCCCGATTGCAGGGTGCGCGGTGAGAGCTTGGCCCACGACACCAAATGTGCGGCGGTCGGAAACTGTGACATATCGACCCCGATCTCGGCGACGATGATTTGCGCAGTCAGCACGCCGATCCCGGTGACCTCTGAAAGACGCTGCACCGCATCCTGACCGGTGGCGCCGCCTGCTTCGGCCTCTGGACTCACCTCTTCAGGTGCGGCAGCGGTGATAGCCGCCAACTGATCATCGATCTGATCATCAAGGACAGCGATCTCGGCGTTGAGCGCGTCGATCTGGTTCAACAACACCCGCGCCATCACACCATGATGGGCATCGAAACGTCCTGTCAACGCGGGTACCAACGCGGCGTGCTTGGAGCGCATCCTCCCGCGCGCCAACCCCGCCAATCGATGGGGATCACGTTCCCCGGCAATCAAAGCCTCGAGCATGTCACGCACCGACATCGCGGTCATCGTCGAAGCCACCGCCGACACCTTGATCAGCGCGTCTTCGAGCAGCTTCTCCAGCCGCTGCCAATACCGAGTCCGTTCCCGGGTGAGATCGATCCGCAACCGGGTGTAATCCCGCAACTGGCGCACCGGCGCCGGTGGAACAAAGCTCGGCCGCAACATCCCCTTCTCGGTCAACTTGGCCAACCACACCGCATCAAGCTTGTCCGTTTTCGGGCGCCCCGGAACATTCTTCACATCACGGGCATTGACCAACTGCACCCGCAGACGTGGAGGAATTGTCAAGACCTGTGGATTGGGGTGTTTCAGGCGACCTCCGTTCCGCTTGATTCGGCCGTTTCGGCCGGGGTGATGTCGATGGGGCGTTCGAGTAGCTTGCCTTTGTGGAACACCGCGCCGGCACGGACGAGGGCGACCAGGTGTGGGGCGTTGACGGATCGCCAGCGGGCTTGCGCAGTGTCGATCAGCTTGTAGGCCATGGCAATTCCCGCTGCACGCGAGCCGGGCCCCTTGGTCACTTTCGTCCTCAAACGCACTGTGGCAAAAGTGCTTTCGATCGTTATCTGGGGTTCGTTTGGCGGTGTCTTCGATGTCCGACACGCGGGGTCGGGGTTAGTGATTGTGCGTGCTGGACGTGGTTATCTGCAGTCGTCCAGGAGGCAGAGCCTGCGGAGGGACGATGCAAGTTGCCCGGGTGGTTTCACCGACCTCGTCGCGTGAGTCGTGGACGGTTCTCGGGGACGACGACGCTCCAGTGGCGGCGGTCGATCGGTATCTGGGGTATTTGACCGACATCGAGCGGTCGCCGAACACGGTCAAGGCCTACGCGCACGATCTGAAGGACTGGTTCGGCTTCTTGGTCGAGCGTGGTCTGGATTGGCGGGTGGTGCGGCTCGAGGATGTCGGCGAGTTCGTGGCCTGGCTGCGGTTGCCGCTGCAGGCCCGCGACGGGCGGGTCGCGGTGTTGCCGTCGGCGCCGCATCATTGCACGGAATCAACTGTGAATCGCAAGCTTTCAGCGGTGAGCGCGTTCTACGTGCACGCCGCACGCGATGGAGTTGATGTTGGCGAGCTGTTGACGTCGTGGCAGGTCGGCGGGGGGCGTGGCGGATGGAAACCGTTCCTGCATCACATCAGCAAGAGCGCGCCGAGGCCGCGGCGAGTGATCGCGTTGAAGGCGCCGAAGAAGGTGCCGCGGGTGCTCACGCCGACCGAGGTGCAAGCGATCCTGGACGGGTGTCACCGGCTGCGGGACCGGTTGTTGTTTGCCTTGCTGTATGACACCGGGATGCGGATTGGTGAGGCATTGGGGTTGCGGCACAACGATATCGCCGCTGCCGAGTGTGAGGTGACGGTGCGGCGTCGCGACAATGCCAACGGTGCTCGCGCCAAGTCGCCGACGGTGCGCATGATCCCGGTGGGCAGCGAGTTGATCCGCTTGTATGCCGACTATCTGCACGGCGAGTATGGCGACCTGGACAGTGACTACGTGTTCGTCAACCTGTGGGGACGGCCGCGCGGGCATCCGATGACCTATGACGCCGTCTATGACCTGGTGCAGCGGCTGCGCCGTAGGACCGGGATCGACTTCGATCCGCACTGGCTGCGGCACACGGCGGCGACCCGGCTGCTGCGTGACGGCGTCGGCGTTGAGGTGGTCTCGCATCTGCTCGGGCATGCGAACGTGGCCACGACGTCGGCGACCTACGGGCACCTCACCGTGGAGGACGCTCGCCGGGTCATGGAGCAGGTCGGCTGGTTCACCGACGGGCAGGTGCAGTTGTGACCGCACCGTCGGCGAAGCCTGCTGGTTCGTCGGGGCTGCTGGGCAAGCTGATGGCCGCAGTGCGCAGCGAATTCCGCAGTGATGTCCTGCAATTCAGTCCTGAGGATCCTGTGTTCGGTGGAGCCGAGTGTCGGGCCGCCGGGTGCGGGCGAACCGCTCGCGGCCGCGGCTTGTGTCAAGGGCATCTGCAGCGATGGAACGATCAGGGACGCCCGGACCAGCAACAGTTCGCCGCGTCGACCGATCCGCGCTGGCGGCGCCAACAGCCCAACCAGCAGTGCCGGGTGCCCGACTGCGGTTACGGCTCTGCGCGCGGCGGAATGTGTGGGCTGCACGCACAACGATGGGAACGCGCCGGGCGCCCCGACCTGCATGCGTGGCTGGCCGAACCGCAGCCGTTCAAGCGGCCCGCCACGGGCGCGACGTGCCGCATCCCGCACTGCGAGCTCTGGCCGCAAGCCACCTCGCCGTTCTGCCAAACACACACCAATACATGGAAGGTCAACGGGCGCCCCGACATCGACGAGTTCGCCGACCGTTTCGCCGCGCAGACCCCGTTGGCCGGTGAGGTGATCCGGCTCGACCGGTTGGCCGGCCCACTGAAGCTGGAGATGCAGTACGTGCTACAACGTCGCCACGACGACCGGCAGGGCAAGCTGACTCCCGACGTGGTGATGCGCGTGGTTCGGGCATTGGCTGCCGCGGAGGTGGTTTCGCTGATCGACCACGGTGAGGACGCCTGGCACGAGCGAACTCGGCTGCCGGTCAACGACAGTTGCGCTCGCGGGTTCCTCGGCTATTCCTGCCGGGTGATCACCGACCTGGCCGACGCCGGCGGCTGGGAAGCCGAGTACCCCCGCGACGTCTGGCGGATGCGGAGGCTGGGGTTTGACGGCGACCGGACACTGCGGTTCACCGGGATCAGCCAGCCGTGGCTGCGCGAGTTGACCAAGCGGTGGGTGCGGTGGCGGCTATCGACCGGATTGGGCCTGGAAGCCGGCGGCGGCCGTCCGGTCGTCGTGATCACGCGCTTCGCCGGGTTCCTCGCCGACACCGGCGTCGAGCGCATCGAACAGGTCGACCGGTCCGTGCTGGAGCGCTACCTGGCCGACCTGCGCGGCGATGCCCTTCATGCCCAACGCCGCGGCGTTCACATCGGGCTGCTCAACCGGTTCTTCGCCGCCGTCCGCCAACACCGTTGGGACACCGCACTTCCCCCGGACGCGGCATTCTTCACCGAGGACTACCCGAAACGCGTGGAACGGTTGCCGCGGGCGCTGGCCGAACAGGTCATGGCCCAGCTCGAGGATCCGACCAACCTCGACCGATTCGCCGAACCGGCCCACCGGCTGATCACCATCATCCTGATGCGTTGCGGACTGCGGATCACCGACGCGCTGCGGCTAGGCAGCGACTGTGTGGTCGCCGACGCCGAAGGCGCGCCGTATCTGCGCTACCTCAACCACAAGATGAAGCGCGACGCGCTGGTACCCATCGACGAACAGGTTCGCGAGCTGATCGCCGAACACCGCAACCACACCGCGCAACGCTGGCCGGCAGGCACGCCGGGATTGTTCCCGCGGCCGACGAAGAACATCGACGGCACCCACCCAATCGGCAGCCCCACCTACCGGATGGCGCTGCTGCGCTGGCTGTCGGTCTGCGACATCCGCGACAAGAACGGCCAGCCGGTGCACCTGACCCCGCACCAGTGGCGCCACACCCTGGGCACCCGGCTGATCAACCGCGACGTTCCCCAAGAGGTGGTGCGACACATCCTCGACCACGACTCCGCGCAGATGACCGGGCACTACGCCCGCCTGCACGACACCACCGTGCGCCGCCAGTGGGAGGCTGCCCGCAAGGTCGACATCCATGGCGCCACAATCTCTTTCGACCCAGCCGGGCCGATCGCCGAGGCAGCCTGGGCCAAGCAGCGCCTCGGTCGTGCCACCCAGGCCCTACCCAACGGCTACTGCGGGCTGCCGGTGCAGCAGAGCTGCCCGCACGCCAACGCGTGCCTGACCTGCCCCATGTTCCTCACCACCGGCGAGTTCCTGCCTCAACATCGCCAGCAACGTCAACAGACCCTGCAGCTGATCACCACCGCTGAAGCCCGCGGACAACAACGACTCGCCGAGATGAACCGCCAAGTCCTGCACAACCTGGACACCATCATCACCGCTCTGGACGATTCGGAATCAGAGAAAGTCAAACATGCAGACTGACAACAGCATTCACCTCATCAAAGCCGCCCGACAGCGCCACGAACACACCCGCGCCAAGGCGATCGCGGCGATGCACGAACTCGACCGCAGCGGTGCCGTGCTCACCTTCGCGTCCGTCGCCCGCCACGCCGGGCGTCTCCCGCTCGTGGATCTACACCCAGACCGACCTCAAAGACGAGATCCGCCGACTCCGCATCCAGTATCAGTCCGAGCCGAGCACACCGGTCCCCAGGGGGCAGCGCGCTAGCGACGACTCCCTGCGGCGGCGCCTCGAAATCGCCAACCAACGCAACCGCGAACTCGCCGACGAGAACCAGCGGCTACGCCGCCAGCTTGCCTGCGCTCTCGGCCAGAACCGCAGCAATGGCCGCGACGCCCCGGGTGAGCAGCCGGGGCATCGCAATTCGGTAACAATCGGGCCGTTTTGACCGACGGGCGGCACCCATCGCCGCGCACGTCATAGACACCCTCCACGAAACAAACATGCAGTTCACAGGCCCAATCTCTTCAGCGCTCCAGATAACGATCGGATTAGTAGTCCTCAAGTGGACCCAATGCTCAGCGGGATACCTGTAGAACTCCAGCAGGACGTCGGCGTTGTCGACGATCTTGGCGACCGCCTTGGGATACTTGGCGCCGTAGTCGACCTCGAACGCTTTGATCGCGACCTGGGCCTTGTCGATGTCCTCGGCGTTGTATATCTCCCTGAGCGCCGCCAACGCGCTCGGATGAGCCGATTTCGGCAGAGCAGCAAGGACATTGGCCTGGACGTGGAACCAGCACCGCTGCTCCCGGGTCTCGGGGAACACCTCGCGCACCGCCTTCCAGAACCCGAGTGCACCGTCGCCGACGGCCAGCACCGGCGCGGTCATGCCGCGGCGGCGACACGACCGCAGCAGATCGGCCCACGACTCGGCCGACTCCCGGTACCCGTCGGCCAGCGCGACGAGTTCCTTGCGGCCGTCGGAGCGCACCCCGATCATCACCAGCAAGCAGAGCTTCTCCTGATCGAGACGCACTTTGAGGTGGATGCCGTCGACCCACAGGTAGACGTAGTCGGTGCCCGACAGGTCGCGGCCACCGAAGGCCTTGGCCTCGTCCTGCCACTGACTGGTGAGCCGGGTGATCGTGGTCGCCGACAGGCCCGCACCCGAGCCCAGGAACTGCTCCAACGCCGGACCGAAGTCGCTGGTCGACAAACCGTGCAGGTACAGCAGCGGCAGCACCTCGGTCATCTGCGGTGACTTACCCTTGATTCACCGATCGACCCTCGGCGTGGGGGCGAATTCGGTTGTGCGCTTTGGAGTCGGGGTGGGCCGTTGTGCGGGATCAGATGATGGCCCGGCC
>NZ_JACKSH010000115.1 GCF_025821625.1 Mycolicibacterium pyrenivorans | reverse complement strand
GTCACTGTCGCGGTCGCGGTGATCGTCGGTGGCGGGGGAAACGCTGGTGGCGCCGGGTTGGCCGGCACGCCCGGGGGCGGAGGGGGGGCCCCTGCTCCCGCCGGACGCGGCGTGGGGCGGTCGGCCGGGTTGGCGGGCGCGGCGCCGATGATCGAGGCGACGATGGTGCCGTGGCTTTCACAATCGGTCAGCCCGCCGTCAGGTAGTCCTTGCACGAAGTCGCCGCCGGGGAACAGCCGCGGGAACCGCGGGTTGGGGGTGACGCCAGTATCGATGATGGCTACCGTCACTCCGGCGCCGGTTGAATATTGCCAGGCCTGTTCGATGTTGAGCATGGTGTTGCCCGGGTCGGGCTGGGCCACGTTGGGATCGCCCACTACCACCGGGGTCACGCACGCCTTGGTTTGGCGCATCTCCTGGGGCGGGCCCGGAGTCTCGTCCGGCGGCAGTGCGCCCGGGTCGATGACCGGTGGGGCGACCGCCAGCGCCGCCGGGGGTGCCAACACGTTGGCGGCGAGCAGTCCGAATGCGGCCAGGCCCGCTGCCACACTTTTGCCCCGCATCAGTGCAACCTGATGTATTGCAGCAAGCCGATTGCCCACGCGGCGAACGGCACAATGAGGGCATAGCCGATGTACTCCAACCACTCCACAATCTGCCGGATGGGTTCAGAGAAGCTGCGCGAGGGAATGACCGCCCCAGCCAGCAGCCCGGCCACAGCCACGGCCAGCACCGCGGCCGCCGACACCACGACCGCAACAGTCGCTGAGGCGGGCGCACTGAGGCCGTAGTGCAACGGGATCGCCATCAGCGAGAGCGCCGAGCCGCTGACGATGGTCACCGCATGACGGCGGTGCCGCAGACCGCGGGCCCGCAGAATCAGGCACACCGACGTCACCACGACGACGACGATCGAGGGCCACTGCGAGCCCGACCCCGGGGCGATCGCCCACCAGGAGGCTGCCAGCTGCACCACGGCGATCCCGAGCAGGCCACTGCGAGCCCGACCCCGGGGCGATCGCCCACCAGGAGGCTGCCAGCTGCACCACGGCGATCCCGAGCA
>NZ_JACKSH010000114.1 GCF_025821625.1 Mycolicibacterium pyrenivorans | reverse complement strand
CCGGACACGCCCCAAGGGGTGGGGAATTACGTGACGGCGGGTGAGGAAATACGTGACGGACAACCCCTCAAACCTGGGGAATTACGTGACCGCTGACACCGTTTCTCTGACATCGCTACTCCTTATAGCTGATGCCTCCACGGTCTCGGGGGAATGCCACCGGTGACCTGAAGACCGGCCGGGCGTGGGCGATCAAGGAGAGCCTGCGTCACTTCTGGTCCTACAAGCGCCGCGGCTGGGCCGCCAAACACTTCACACGCTGGTACTTCTGGGCCACCCACTGCCGGCTGAAACCGATCATCGAAGCAGCCAAGACGCTCAAGCGCCACGAGGCCGGGCTGCTGTCCTACTTCGCCCACCGCATCACCAACGCCGGCGCCGAAGGCCTCAACTCCCGCATCCAGGCGATCAGGGTCTCCGCCCGCGGCTACCGCAACCGGGAACACTTCAAGACCGCGATCTACTTCCACCTCGGCGGACTACAGCTCTACCCGGCGACACCATGACCCACGGACTTCCCGGAAGAGCCACTTTTTCATGGCCACGGACACATCGACGAGGTCGGCTACATTCCGTTCGACACCGAAGCGGCCAACTTGTTCTTCCAACTGGTCTCGACCCGGTACGAGAAGTCATCGATCATCTTGACCTCTAACCTGCCGTTTTCCAAAGCGCACTTGTTCGCGCGAACCTGTGCGGAAGTGGCGTTGAAACGTGACATGTTTGCAGGTATCAGGGTTGGGCGAGGTGGTCGGGCAGTCGGCC
>NZ_JACKSH010000113.1 GCF_025821625.1 Mycolicibacterium pyrenivorans | reverse complement strand
AAAATTGACCCTCAGCAAGTCAATGTTCTCAACTAGGACAGGCACTTCCGTGCATTAAAGGCCCGCGTCACCACCCAATTCATGAAACGTCGAGGCTAGGGGGTACTCGGCGCCGGGGGTAATGCTTGCTGACAGGGCCAATCTCAGCCCGTCAGGGCGATAACGACATTAGGGCCGTGCTGGAGGCTCGGCGGCAAGCGATGAAAACAGCGGTCTGGCGGCGTCGACTTCCAGGTACGTTCCTGACAGGAGTGGACTGGGAGTGAACGGAATGACGCACGGAGTCACTTCGACGCGCAGGACCGCCGTGGATTCGGTCGAAACCGCCGGGCAGCTGCTCATGTCAGTCGGTGTCTGCGTGATGTCCTCGGCCAATCTGACTCGCTGCCTGCAGGCAGACGCGGACGCGTGGGCCCGGTTCTCCACGCACTGGGAGGACCTGCGGCGCGATAGCTATGCGGCCGAGTTCGGCACGCAGCGGCTGCGCCGTTACGGGTGCTTCTCATTCAAGCCGGGCGATGGGGCCGCCAACGCGATGCCCCACCGCGCGTTCGCGCAGCCGCAGGACTCCAACCCTCTCTACATCGCCAGGGACCGCCACTTCGAGCCGCTGACCGACGCCTTCGCGGGCGACCCGTTGCTACACGCCCTGCTGAAGCTGCTGTGCGGCCTTGCCGCGGCGCTGGACGACGTTCCCGAGTGGAGCGTCGAGGTGCATCCGTTCCGGGTCCTCGGATCGGCGGACGGCGGGGGACGGCCCACACCCGAGGGCCTGCACCGCGACGGTGTCACGCTCGTCACCTCGCTGCTGGTCGACCGGCGCAATGCCACTGGCGGCGAGAGCTCGGTGTTCGACCTGGACGGCCGTCGGCTGTCGACGACGACGCTTGCCGAGCCCGGCACCCTCCTCTTGGGCGACGACCGACGCACCTTGCACCGCGTTTCGCCGATCCGGCCAGCCGACCCCGAGGGGCCCGCGCAACGCGACGTGCTGGTCATCACGTTCGCTCCGCTTTCGCACTCCGAAGCTCCTTGAGCCGGGCTCCGACGGGTTTCGTCGGCACAAGGTCGCCCGGCTTGGATTTCGTCACCGCGGTTCGTTGTGTCCGATCAACACCATTGCGGCGACGATCGCCGCAATCGGCACCACCGCCATGACCAGACCGAGCGTGTGGATTGCGTCGAGCATGCTTTGGGTCGCCGCCGCGCCCACCACTCTGGCCCGATCGGGGTCGACGACATGAGCGCCCCCGACCAGACCTCCGTGCGTTACCCGGAACGCCTCTCGCGCCTCCTCGAGGGTGATGCCGGAGCCGGCCAGCTTGTGCATGCCTTCGCTGATGACGAGGTTGATGCCGACGAGGGCGAATACGGCGGGTCCGAGTGAATAACCGGCCTGGTTGACCGCGCATTTGACACCCGAAACCGCGCCGCCGAGTTGGGCGGGCGCGCTGGCCATCATGATCGTCGCCTGGGGGGTCGCCACCATCGCACCCCCGACGGCGTTGAGTGCCAGGGCGGCAAAAACCACTGCGAGCGAGGTGTGCTCATCGAACGTTCGAAGTAGCAGGAGGCCGACGAGCATGACGGCCAGGCCGCCTGCCAGTAACGTGCGGTCACCGAACCGGGTCGCGCCCGGGCCGGCGGCGGTAGCGGCCAGCGCAGCCAGTGCGGTCGCAGGGATCAGCAGTAGGCCGAGCACTTGGGGTGACTCGCCGCGAACGGTGACCAGATAAAAGGCGAACAGGATCATCGACCCGGCAACCAGAAAGTTGAATGCCATGCCGGCGATCACGGCCGCGTTGAACCGGCCGGAACCGAAGATCCGCAGATCCAGCGCCGGCTCAGGTGTCCGCAACTCCCGGATCACGAACCCGATTCCGGCTACCAGTCCCATCAGGATCGAGGCGATGGCACCGGCATTGACGCCGGTCTCGAGCCGCGAGATCCCGTAGATGAGCCCGAGAAGGGCGCCGGCGACGAGCACCAGACCTGGCACGTCGAGGGTCCGGGGGGCGCGCGGCGTTTCCGGCACGTACCGCAGCGTGATGGCCAACGTCAGCACTGCGATGATCGGTGTCACGAGAAAGCACGCGCGCCAGCCGATGAGGCTCGCCAGCACACTCGCGAGTGCAGGCAGCGGTGTGACGATGGCATATCCGGCACCGAAATACAGGGCGATCGCCGCCGCTCGTCGACCCGGCGGGAACACCGCGTTGATGATCGCCAGCGATAAACCGAGCAGAAACGCAAGAGCCACCCCGACGCCGGCGCGGGCCACCACCAACACCGCCGCAGAAGGCGCTGCGGCGGCCAGCACACTGAACACGATGGTCCCGAGCAGTCCAAAGACGAACATGCGGCGCATGCCATACAGATCGCCCAGCGTTCCGGCTCCCAGTACGGCGGCGGCCATCGTCAGGGTCGCGAGGCTGGCTATGAGACTGGCCGTGCTGACTGAGATGTGCAGGCCGATCCGAACCTGCGCCATGTTGGCCGACAGGATCGTCGGATCAGCCACCGATATCGCGTAGCCCAGACCCATCGCGATCACCGTCATCGTGGCCGGCAGCCCGGAAGCCAGATGCTGCTGGGAATCGGAAGCAGGGACCGACGGCATTCGCAATACGCTATCTGCGCTCACCGTCGTGATGTCGCGGTCCGGTCAGGATGGCCGGCAGTAGATTGACGCGAAACTGAACCGCCGTTCAGCGTGATCCCAGAAGTTGGTCCCGAGCCGAGCCGATTTCTTGCATCCAAACACGCGGCGGGCTTTGCAGGTCGATGAAAGCGTGTGACGGATGTGACAAGTCAGCAACACTCCTGAGATGCAAAAACCCGGCTTGCATCTGGACTTCTGCGTGGTGCGCCGTCAGGGTTTCGAACCCCGGACCCGCTGATTAAGAGTCAGCTGCTCTACCAACTGAGCTAACGGCGCGCGTGTGAGACATTAACAGGCCCGTCGGCACAGTAAGAAATCGGCTTGTCCGCGCGTTGCCGGGACGTGACCTCGCAGTAGCACGTCCGCTTGAAACTGACCGTAGACTTGTCGCCAACGAGTTGTTGGTCGATTGATCCGGCGAGTACCGGGCAGGTGAGGTGGGGCGAAGTATGTGGCAGGTCAACACGGTGACCCGTGTGCGGCGGAAACGAGCCTGGTTGGTGGCCGTCGCGATGGTTCCCGCGATTGCGCTCGGCCTGACCGCGTGCGGCGGCAGTTCCGATGCGCCTCAGCCTCAGGTGATCAGCGACAAGGGCACCCCCTTCGGTGATCTGCTCGTGCCGAAGCTGACGTCCTCGGTTCAGGACGGCGCCGTGGGTGTGAGCGTTGACTCACCCGTGACGGTCAGCGCCGGTGACGGAGTGCTGGGCTCGGTGACGATGGTCAACGAGAACGGCAAGGCGGTGTCCGGCGAGCTGTCCAAGGACGGGCTGACGTGGCAGACCGTGGAGCCGCTCGGGTACAACAAGCGCTATACGCTGACCGCGCGGTCGCTGGGCCTCGGCGGCGCGACCAGCCGGACGATGAGCTTCGAGACGCATTCGCCGGAAAACCTGACCATGCCCTACGTGCTGCCCAACGACGGCGAGGTCGTCGGCGTCGGCCAGCCCGTGGCCATCCGGTTCGACGAGAACATCCCGAATCGGATCGCGGCGCAGCGGGCCATCACGGTCAAGACCGAGCCACCCGTCGAGGGTGCCTTCTACTGGCTGAGCAACCGCGAGGTCCGTTGGCGCCCGGCCGAGTACTGGAAACCGGGTACGAAGGTCGACGTGCAGGTCGACGCGTACGGCGTGGACCTGGGGGACGGTCTGTTCGGTCAGGACAACGTGTCGACGAGCTTCACGATCGGCGACCAGGTGGTCACCACCGTCGACGACAGCACCAAGACGCTGACCGTGCGCCGCAACGGCGAGGTCGTCAAGAGCATGCCGGTGTCGATGGGCAAGAACAGCACCCCCACCAACAACGGCGTCTACATCGTCGGTGACCGCCGGGCGGAGATGGTGATGGACTCGTCGACCTACGGTGTGCCGGTCAACTCGGCGAACGGCTACCGCACCGAGGTCGACTGGGCCACCCAGATCTCCTACAGCGGGATCTACGTCCATGCCGCACCGTGGTCGGTGGGTAGCCAGGGCTACAGCAATGTCAGCCACGGTTGCATCAACGTGAGCACCAGCAACGGTCAGTGGTTCTACGACAACTCCAAGCGGGGCGACATCGTCGAAATCGTGAACACGGTCGGCTCGACGCTGCCCGGCACCGATGGGCTGGGCGACTGGAACATCCCGTGGGAGCAGTGGAAAGCGGGTAACGCCAACGTCTGACCGGTCGTCGGCGTGGTTCCTACGGTGATTGCTCGATGGTCACGGGGTTTCGGTCTGCGTCGCCGCGCAGGTTCCCGGGGAAGCACGGCGACGATCCGATCAGCGACGGCGGGTACGCGGGATCAGGTCTGGCCTCGATCTGCAGGATGTATCCGTCGGGCGCGTAGCCGAAGCGATTCGGCTTGCTGAACCCGTCCCGCTCGATCACCTGCCAGCCCCACTGCTTCCACACCTCACCGGTCTGGATGACGATCGCGTCGAAGTCGGCGCCCGGCGCCGGCTTGATGTCACGCCAGTCCTCGACACGGACGGGCGCGTCGGGTCCGCTGGGGTGGTCCTCGCAGTAGTTCGTGCCGTCGCCCACGACATAGCGCGAGCCGTCGAGACGGGTGCCGGCCGGTAGCGCGTCGACCGTCCGCTGCAGATACTCGAGCAACGTCTGTTGGGCTTCCTGTTGGCTCGCCGGGGTTTTCGGGTTCGGGGGGACGGGAATCTGTTCCATGGGCTCTCCTGGAATGACGGTCGCGCCCGTGGGCACCGGCGGTCCGAGCGGTTCGCCGGGTCGGTCCGTAGGCGGCGAGCACGCGGCGACGACGACCGACAGCACAGCCGTGGTCGCACAGAGGGTGGCGGTTCGCTTCATGGCGTGAATGTCGGTGGCGTCACGTCCGTTTTCCCGGTGATGATGCGACCCATGTTAGCCAGCGCGGGGTTGCCCGGGCTCCAGTAGCTGCTGTGCGCGCCGATGGTCGGGCTGCCGAAGAGGCCGGAGGGGCCGGGTGCCGCCTCGAACGGGATGGCGCCGAACGCCCGCCCCATCGGGTCAGGGCCGAGGGTGGTGTAGGTCGCGATGCCGATGATGTCGTTCTCGGCGCGCGAGGCGAACACGTTCGCCCCCGGCGCCAGGTCGAGGTCACCGGCGTGGTCGGCCAGCACGCCCGGACTGCCCACTGCCACGACGTTGTTCGCATCGAGGTGGCCGTCGAGTCCGGCCGCACCGACGACGGTGGAGCCGTAGCTGTGCCCGATGACCGTGTTGATCGAGGGACCTCCCGCGGCTGCGGCATCGTGCGAGACGCGCATGCCTGCCTGGAAGTCCTGCAACGCGGAAGCGCCGTGGTGGGCATAGCTCGGCGATGGCGCGTCGGTGATGACGCTCATCGGCCGGTCGTAACCCAGCCATGTCGTCACCGACACGTCGGCTGAGTCCAGACCCGGGTCTGCCCGCAGTGCCGCCCGGAGCATCTCTTCTGACTTCACCGTGCTGAACTCCAGTCGCGTGAGGTCCTGCCCGGTCCCCGGGACGAAGGTGGCGTTGCGAATCGCCGTGTCCGGGTTGTTGATCGAGACCGACGAGTGCCCCAGCTCGTCGAGGGTGCCGAGGAATCGCGGCCGGCCGTCCGGTGATTCGAGTGCCCGCTGCACCTGCTCGTAGCTCCGTCGCGAATGCTGCGCCGCGTTCCATCGCTGTTTCCACTCGCGATAACCCGGCGGATTCGGGTTCGGGGTGCCGGGGGACCCGCCGACCCACTTCGGGTGCTCACGGGCGAGCCGATCGATCTCCCCCTGATTCGCGCTCCTCAGTTCTTCCAGGTGCCTCCGGTTGTAGTGGTCCTTGTCGGCGAACGGCATCCCGGGATTGTTGCCGATCGAATGATCCTGGGAGTACAACCAGTCCCGCTGCTCGGGGTTCAGCTTCTCCCACGCGTCGTGGAACCGTTGCGGGTCGTCCGGCAGGGGCTTGGACAGAAGATCCTGAATGTGAGGGTCGTTGGTATGCGGGGTATCCGGCAGCGGTTCGGTGCCTGTGGCCATCCCGATGGCCGTCGCCAATTCCCAGTCGATCCGGGCGGCCTCGGCGAGGATGCCCGCCAGCCGCGACTGCAGCTCCTGGCGGGTTCCTTCCCTGGCGATCATCTCGATCATGTCGGCCTGCAACGCAGGGCCGGGCACCACCTGGTTGCTCACCGGGTCGACCTCGAAACCCGCGTCCGCCGCATCCGTCTTCAGCTGCGCCAGAACCGATTTCACCAACTCGATGTCGTCGGCGGCCTTGCGTGCGGCCAGGGCGACCGTCAGTGCCTCGTTGCCGTGCGCGTCGAGATCCTTGCGCGTCTGGCCGATCGACACTCTGGCCGCCTCGGACGCCTCCCCGCCCCAGGAACCAAACACCGGCAGTTCCGCGATCCCGTCGGCCGCCTCGAACGCCGCCTCGGCCCTGCTGCGCGACGCGTTGAAGACCTCACGAACATCACCGGCGTCCCAGCGTTCGATATCGGTGACGCTGAGAGTCACGACATCCGGGCGATCGGCTAGAGCTGCATGTCTTCGGGCCGAATCGAGGCCACCACCGCGGTGATGGCCGAACCACTGTCCCGGTCGGTGCACAGGTACGCGGTCGCGCCCGCGCGCAGGTCGCAACCGTGGCCGACCAGCCGCCCGAACAAGGTGGCTGAATCCGCCTGCCACTTGCCGACCGCGATACTCAGCGCGGCCGCCGACCCCATCGGCAATCCGCGATGGGCAGCCTCGATCCGACCGTCGGCGGCGATGTGCCCAGCCTTGACCGTGTCGGCGTGGACATCGACAGTCGCCGCCGACAACTGCAGATCTTCGGTTATCACACTCAACGGTGCAGGCACAGGTCCTCCTTCGGCGGCGACGCACCCGCAATCGACGATATCGCGAGCGTGGGAGGGGGTTGCGCACCAAATATCCAGGGCCCTATCCAGGGCCGATGCCCACTGGAACGCAGAAGGTGGGAGGGCGAAAACGCCCTCCCACCTGCGGGGTGGCTGACGGGACTCGAACCCGCGACAGCCAGGATCACAACCTGGTGCTCTACCAACTGAACTACAGCCACCATCGCCGCTCACGCGGCGTCGTCGATCTTAGCCGCTGGAACCCTCCTGAGCCGAATCCTCGTCCGTCGGTGGCCCCAACTCGGCCGCGATCGCGGCGATATCAGTGGTCGACGGTCCGGGCGGCGTCACGAAAGCGGTCTGGCGGTAGTAGCGAAGCTCCCGGATCGACTCGTGGATGTCGGCCAGCGCACGGTGGGCCAGCCCCTTCGCCGGCTGGCCGAAGTAGATCCGCGGATACCACCGCCGGCACAGTTCCTTGATCGAGCTCACGTCGATCATCCGGTAGTGCAGATAGTCGTCGAGCTTGGGCATGTCGCGGGCGAGGAATCCCCGGTCGGTGGCGATCGAATTGCCGGCCAGCGGGGCGGTCTTGGCCTGGGGGACGTGGGTGCGCACGTAGTCCAGCACCATCTCCTCGGCGGTGGCGAGGTCGGTGGTCGACGCACGCACCTCGTCCACCAGGCCCGATTTCGCGTGCATCTGGGCGACGACGTCGATCATCGACGACAGCGCGTCATCGCCGGCGTGGATGACCACGTCGAGGCCGTCTCCGAGGACGTTGAGTTCGGAGTCGGTCACCAGCACCGCGATCTCGATCAGCAGGTCGGACTTGAGGTCCAGGCCGGTCATTTCGCAGTCGATCCACACCAGTTCGTCACGCACAGCGCTCAACAGTAAGCCCCACGATCACCACCGGCTGACCAGACCCGCCTACCGTGGTTGCCGCCCACGTAGGGTGCGACACATGACGACGGAGCCGGCAGCTTCTCCCGCACAGCAGATCGCCGCAGGTTACGGGGCCGAAGGCGCGGCGGTGGAATTGGGCGCGGTGGTCGTCGACGGGGTGTGCGATCCGGCGGCGAAGGTGCGCATCCCGCTGACCACTCTCAACCGGCACGGTCTGGTCGCCGGCGCGACCGGCACGGGGAAGACGAAGTCGCTGCAGGTGCTCACCGAGCAGCTGTCCGCGGCGGGCGTGCCGGTGGTGATGGCCGACGTCAAGGGCGACCTGTCCGGGCTGTCCAGGCCCGGGGCGGCGGGCGACAAGATCACCCAGCGTTCCACCGACACCGGTGACGCCTGGACGCCGACCGCCTACCCGGTCGAGTTCCTGTCGTTGGGCACGTCCGGCATCGGAGTGCCGGTCCGCGCCACCGTCAGCAGCTTCGGACCCATCCTGCTGTCGAAGGTGTTGGGGCTGAACAAGACTCAGGAGTCCACGCTGGGTCTGATCTTCCACTGGGCCGACCAGCAGGGGTTGCCGCTGCTCGACCTGAAGGACCTGCGTTCGGTGATCCGGTTCCTGACCAGCGACGAGGGCAAGCCGCAACTGAAGGCGCTCGGGGCGGTCTCGACCACGACCGCCGGGGTGATCCTGCGGGCGTTGGTGAATCTCGAGGCCGAGGGCGCCGGCACGTTCTTCGGCGAACCGGAGCTCGAGCCGGACGACCTGATGCGGGTCGACCCGTCGGGCCGGGGAGTCGTCACGCTGCTCGAGCTCGGTGATCAGGCTGCCCGGCCGGTGATGTTCTCCACATTCCTGATGTGGGTGCTCGCCGACCTGTTCACGTCGCTGCCGGAGGTGGGTGACGTCGACAAGCCGAAGCTGGTGTTCGTCTTCGACGAGGCCCATCTGCTGTTCACCGATGCCTCCAAGGCGTTCCTGGAGCAGGTGGAGCAGACGGTCAAGCTGATCCGATCCAAGGGTGTCGGGGTGTTCTTCTGCACCCAGCTGCCGACCGATGTGCCCAACGACGTGCTCAGCCAACTCGGCGCCCGGATCCAGCACGCGCTGCGCGCGTTCACCCCCGACGATCAGAAGGCGTTGTCCAAGACTGTGCGAACGTACCCGAAGACGGAGGTCTACGATCTCGAGTCGGCGCTGACCTCGCTGGGTATCGGCGAGGCCGTGGTCACCGTGCTCTCCGAGCGTGGTGCGCCGACGCCGGTGGCGTGGACCAGGATGCGGGCGCCGCGGTCGTTGATGGACACCATCGGCGCCGACGCCATCGCCGCGGCCGCCGCCTCCAGCCCGCTGCAGGCCGAGTACGGGCAGACGATCGACCGGGACTCGGCTCACGAACGACTGGCCGCCAAGCTGGCGCCGCCACCCCCGGTGACCGCCCCGGTGCCCGAGCAGCAGTTGCCGCCGGTGCCGCCGCCCTTCGAGATACCGCCGATGCCGGAGCCGGCTCAGTCGGAGGAACCGGGCCTGCTCGACAAGATGATGGAGAACCCGGCGTTCAAGAGCGCGATGCGCTCGGCGGGCACGGTGATCGGCAGGGAGATCACCCGCAGCATCTTCGGCACCGGTCGCCGTCGCCGCCGCCGCTGAGCCCTGCCGGAATTGCATTCCGGCAGGGGTCCACTCGACAAATCTCTGCTGGAATGCAATTCCGGCGCAGAGGGTCGCAGGGGGGTCAGTCGCCGCCGAGCTTCTTGTAGACGGCCCCGACGATCGGCGCGACGATCGACCGCGGTGCGTATCCGCTGGCCGCCGACATCGCCTTGGACGTGACGCCGGGGACGACGCGCATCTTGTTGCGCTCCAAGCCATCCAGCGACACCTTCGCGGTGTACTCGGTGGAGATCCACAGGAAATCAGGGATCAACCGCTCCACGAGAGACTGTTCGTGTTCCGCGGGCAGGGTCTCGCGCACCGGCCCCGGCGCCAGCACGGTGACGTGCACGCCGGCCGACTTCAGTTCCCCCCGTAGCGATTCACTGAAGGTGTTGACGAACGCCTTCGTCGCCGCGTAGGTCGCGTTGTTGGGAATCGGCGAGTTGCCGGCCGCCGAGCCGGAGATCAGGATGCCGCCCGCGCCCCGCGCCACCATGCCGGGCAGCACCGCGAGCACCAGGTCGTGAACGCCGAGCACGTTGAGCTGCACCTGTTTCCGTTCCTCGGCGGGGTCCAGCGACGCCACCGCCCCGAACGTCGCGGTGCCCGCGTTGGCGCACAGGATCGAGATGTTGCGGGCGGCCAGCTCCTCGCACAACTGGTCGCGGCCGGTGGGGTCGGCGAGGTCGACGGCGCGCACCTCGACGGTCACGCCGTACTGCTCGCGCAACCGGTTCGCGAGCGCGGTCAGCACCTCCTCGCGCCGGGCCGTGATGATCAGGTTGTGGCCGCGGGCGGCGAGCTCGACGGCGAGTGCCTCGCCGATGTTCTGCGACGCGCCGGTGACGACAGCCCGGGCATCCGTGCTGGGAGCGGGTACTGGCATGGGCCGGACTATATCGTGGGCGTCCATGAGCGAGCTGCCGCCTCCGGTCCGCCCGTCGGCGGCCGAGGCGCCCCGGTCGCGGATCCTGGCATGGGCGATGTGGGATTTCGGCGCAACGGCGATCAATGCGATCGTCATCACGTTCGTCTTCTCCGTCTACCTGACCGGGACCGTCGGCGCGGACCTGCCCGGCGACACCAGCCCGGCCAGCTGGCTGGGCCGCGCGCTCGCACTGTCCGGCCTGGTCGTCGCGCTGCTGGCGCCCGTCACGGGGGTGTGGGTCGACGCACCCGTGCGCCGGCGCCGGGTGCTCGCCGTGCTGACCGGATTGGTGGTCCTGCTGACCGCCACGATGAGCCTGATCCGTGACGATCACCGGTACCTCTGGCCCGGTCTGGTCCTGCTCGCCTGCACCGCGGCCTGCAGCGAGCTCGCCACCGTGCCGTACAACGCGATGCTGCGTCAGCTGTCGTCCCCCGCGAACTCCGGCCGGATCTCCGGATTCGGTCTTGCTGTCGGGTATTTCGGCAGCGTGCTGGCGCTGCTCGTGGTCTATCTCGGCTTCATCTCCGGCTCGGGGGACACGCGCGGACTGCTGGATCTGCCCGTCGACGGTGGCCAGAACGTGCGGGCGGCGATGCTGCTGACCGCCGCGTGGTTCGCGTTGTTCGCGCTGCCCCTGCTCATCTCGGTGCCGAGCCCCGACCCCGACGAGCACCACGCGCCGGTCGGCGTCCTCGGCGCCTACCGCAGGCTGGCCCAGGAGGTTCGTCGGGAGTGGCGCCGGGATCGCAACTTCGTCTACTTCCTCGGGGCCAGTGCGGTGTTCCGGGACGGGCTGGCCGGGGTGTTCGCGTTCGGCGCGGTCCTCGGCGTCAACGTCTACGGCGTGTCCGAGGCCGACGTGCTGTTGTTCGGTGTGGCCGCGTGCGTGGTGGCCGCGGTCGGCGCCGTGCTCGGCGGGCACGTCGACGACTGGGCGGGCTCCAAGCGGGTGATCGTGCTGTCCCTCGTCGCGATGATCACGGTCGGGTTGACCCTGATGACGCTGTCGGGGGCATTGGCGTTCTGGGTGTGCGGCCTGCTGCTGTGCCTGTTCATCGGGCCGACGCTGTCGGCGTCACGGACGCAGTTGCTGCGGATGTCCGTCGACGGCAAAGAAGGCGTCGCCTTCGGGCTGTACACGACCACCGGCCGCGCGGCGTCCTTCTTGGCGCCGTGGATGTTCTCGGTGTTCATCGATGTCTTCGACACCGAACGGGCCGGCATGGGCGGCCTGTGCCTGGTGCTCGCGCTCGGCCTGGTGGCGATGCTGGCGGTGCACGCACCGCATCGACGCCTGCGGACTTAGCCGCTGGTGGCGCAGATGGTCAGGCCTGCTCCGGACCGCTGTTCCACAGCCACCCCGTTCACGGCGATGGAGCACGTCAATTCGCGGCCGACGTTGATGATGCTGATGCTGGCCGAACCCTCCGCGGGCTGAGGCAGCGACACCTCCTTGCTCCAGGGCAGCATCACGTTGAACTCGGTCTGCAGCAGGCCGCCGGTGTCGACGTAGGTGATGTTGATCGCCCGTCCGGTGCCCTCGACGGTGTAGACGACGTTGTCGGTGGCGCCCTCGACGGTGGTGTCGGTGGGCGGCGTCCGCGACGGCAACGACGGTAGCGGCAGCAGCGGCGTCGACGGGATCCTTGAGGTCGTCGGCGGGGTCCGTGTCGTCGTGCTGGGGGTGGAGAAACTCGGTTCGGGCACCGACGGCAGCGGCGCCACCATGGTCTCCTGCTTGGAGCTGTTGACGATCACCAGCGCGATCACCAGGCCGACGACGGTGACCACTGCCACCGCTGCGACGATCCACAGCCAGCGCGGCGACTTCGGGCCGTCGGGTGGCGGCTCGTCACCCTGCCCGGGCGGGTACTGCGGGCCGTACGGCCCCGTCGCGGACGGGTCGTAGCCGTAGGGCGAATAGGCAGGCAGTCGCTCGGTGGAATGGGGTGGCGGGGGTGTCTGGTAGGGCGGGCCGTACGGCGCCTGGCTCGCGTAAGCCGGATCGGAATAGCCGGGCGGGCCGTAGCCGAACTGTTGAGTCGGCTCGTCACCTCTGCCGGAGCGCCACTGCTCCTCGCGTCCGCGGTCCGTCATGCCCACCTCATGGCTGCAGGGTACCTGTGCAACCGCTCAGTGCGCCGTTCACCGGCCCGGGCCTCGCTGCGGGCGCAGACCATGCAGAATCAGTCAGCGTGGCACAGCAGGTTCGCAGGCTCTACGGCGCTTCGATGTCGCCGGACGCCACCGCGTTCGCCCATCTCGTCGACGACGGCGGATATCCGCGCGCGGTGCAGCGGTTCCTGCGCGGTTGGCGGGCGAGCTCATCCCGCGACGTCGAGCTGCCGGTCGAGGGTCCCGTCACCCGCGTGCTGCATTCGGCCGACGGGTACTGGTTGGCTTGTCAGGTTGCGCCCGAGGGTGGCACGCGCAGCCAGATCTGGGTGGTGACAACCGATCCCGATGACCGCGACGCGCGAAGGGTCGATCATTGGCCGTCGGGTGTGGAGGGCACCGCCGAGTTGATCGGCTGGGACGGAACCCTGGTCGCGGCGATCCTGACCGGCGAGGACGGCGTGGGCAGCTCGTGTCTGATCGACCCGTCCGGGGGGACGACGACCGTGCTGGACCGACGGTCCGGCGGCAGGCTGGTCGATTCCTGGGCCGGGGCGGCGTTGGTGCGGGTCGGCCCGCGGGGCTACCGCGATCTGATGATGTTGCGGGGACTCACCGAAACCGCGCTGCTTCCCTATGACCCCGGTTCGACCACCGACACCGGCATCATCCTCGACGACCACAGCCCGCGCAGGCTGCGCTCCGGTCCCGAGGGCGAGGTCACAGAGCTGTACCACCCGGCGAAGGACTACGGGCTCAACAGCACCGAAGGCTATGTGCGTGCCCTCGTGCGCAGCGAGAACGGCACCGAGCATGCGCGGCTGCTCGAGGTGACGTCGACGGCGGACGGGTTGCTCTACCACGTGCTTGCCGAGCGCCCGGGCTGTGAACTGGATGAGTTCACCGTCAGCGACGACGGCTCCACGGTGGCGATTCTGTGGAACATCCACGGCGCCAGCGAGTTACAGATCCTCGACAACGTCGACAACACGCTGCACGATCCAATTCCGCTGCCGGGCATGGTCGTCAGCGAGCTGAGCATCAGCGCGGGCGGGTCGATGCTGGCGATGACGGTGGAGGGGCCGTCGATGCCGCCGACGGTCGAGTTGGTCGATCCGAGGACCCGCGAGTGGGAGCCCGTGGACCGCGAGCCGAGCAGTGGGCCGCTGTCCGCCGACCCCACGCTGGAGACCGTCACCGCGAGCGACGGATTGAAGTTCACCGGGTGGCTGTTTCAGCCGCCGGACGGCGTCGAGACGATCGGCGCGATGCTGTTCCTGCACGGCGGACCCGAGGGGCAGGGCAGGCCCGGCTACAACGAGTTCTTTCCCGGGCTGCTGGAAGCGGGAATCTGCGTGTTCCTGCCCAACGTGCGCGGTTCGGGTGGGTTCGGACGGTCGTTCATGCACGCCGACGACCGGGAGCGTCGCTTCGCCGCCATCGACGACGTGGCCGATGCGGTGCGGTTCCTCACCGACAACGGTCATGCTCCCCCCGGGAAGGTCGCCTGCTGTGGTTGGTCTTACGGCGGTTATCTGACGCAGGCGGCGCTCGCGTTCCATCCCGACGAGTTCGCGGCAGGCATCAGCATCTGCGGCATGAGCGATCTGAACACCTGGTACCGCAGCACCGAGCAGTGGATCGCCGCGGCGGCATATCCCAAGTACGGCCATCCGATCAGCGACCGCGATCTGCTGGAGGAACTGTCGCCGTTGCCGCGGGTCGAGGCGATGACGGCCCCGCTGCTGTTGGTGCACGGTCTCAACGACACCAACGTGCCGCCGAGCGAATCGCAGCAGATGTGCGACGCGCTCAGTGCGCTCGGCCGCAAGGTGGATCTACTCCTCTTCGAAGACGACGGTCACGAGATCGACAAGCGGGAGAACCGTGCGGTGCTGCTCAAAGCAATGACCGATTGGCTCACCGGGGCTTTCGCCGAGTGACCTGTTTGAGCGGAGGTTTACCGTATTTGTCTCCGGGGTAAAACACTGCTGCGCACCACTCGGGGTTGCGTTTACGGAGGAGGCACGGCATGCGAGGAATACTCGGATTCATTGTGCTCGTCTGGCTGTTGATCGGCGTCTTCGCTGCTTATCAGCGTGACTATTTCAGCGGTGGCGAAGCCAATTGCGCCACAGCAGGAAGCATCGCCCTGACGGTTGTCGCGGGACCGCTCAACTACGCGGGTGTGAATCCCAAAGTCGCTGAATGCAATGTTCCTGAACCCAGTCAGTAATAAACTGGCTGGCTATCTCACAGAATTGGAGTGGCCATGATCGTATTGGGCGCGATCCTGCTCATCCTGGGTCTTCTGCTCGGTATATCGATACTCACCTACATCGGTGTCGTTCTTCTCGTGATCGGTGCCGTGTTCTGGATTCTCGGGGCTGTGGGCCGTCCGGTGGGCGGCCGAAAGGCCTGGTACTAGCGGCTCAATCGCACAGTCGTCCGGCCGAGGTCAGCGCCGCGACCGTCATGGTTCTCAAGACGGTTCGCGAGCTGGCCTCGGCCGCTTTCGTGATACCGGGCTTCACGCTGTGCGACGTGGAGTTCAACAACCCGAACGTCGCATGAGCCATCAGCCGCGCGTCGACCTCGGTCAGGCCGGGGTTCCGCCTGCGCAACACCTCGACCCAGACCTCGACGTACTGTCGCTGCTTGCGGCGGACCTGCCGTTTGGCGGCGGGCGGTAGGTTGCCCAGATCGCGGTCCTGGATGCGGATCAGGTCGGATTCGCCCAATGCGAAGTCCAGGTGGAAGTCGATCAGATCCTCGAGCGCCGATTCGGCGTCGCCGTCGCGGCCGGCGACCTCGGTGGCGCCGGTCAACAGCCGCGTACTGATCCCGACCAGCAGCTCCACCAGCAGCGCCTCCTTGTTGGGGAAGTGCCGGTAGATCGCCGGACCGCTGACCCCGGCCGCCGCCCCGATGTCCTCGAGGCGCACCGCGAGGTAGCCGTGTTCGGCCATCAGGCGCTCGGCGGCGGTGATCAGTTGGCTGCGGCGATCGGATTTTGCCCTGCTGCGCCGGGAGGCGGCAGGCGCAGTCGGGGAGGGCTGACTCTGGGCGGTCATCACTCCAACCTCCTGCCGACGGTGGACACCGAGAGTTAATCGTGATTAACATACCATCGGTTAGTCCCGATTAACTCAACGAACTCATACGAGGCGGATTCAGCGATGGCAGCGCGGGCATCACATCGCGACGATCATGTCGCGCTGGTCGAACAGTTGCGGACCAAGCTGGCCGCGGCCGCCCTGGGTGGGCCGGAGCGTGCCCGCGAGCGCCACGTGAGCAGGGGCAAGCTGCTGCCGCGCGACCGGGTCGACGGGCTGCTCGATCCCGGCAGTCCCTTCCTGGAGTTGGCGGCACTGGCTGCCGACGGCATGTACGACGACGAGTGCCCGGGTGCCGGGATGATCGCCGGCATCGGCCGGGTGTCGGGACGCGAATGCATGATCGTGGCCAACGATGCGACGGTCAAGGGCGGGACGTACTACCCGATCACCGTGAAGAAGCACCTGCGGGCGCAGGAGATCGCGCTGCAGAACCTGCTGCCGTGCATCTATCTGGTGGACTCCGGGGGCGCGTTCCTGCCCCGGCAGGACGAGGTGTTCCCCGACCGTGAGCACTTCGGACGGATTTTCTACAACCAGGCGACCATGAGCGCCAAGGGAATCGCGCAGATCGCCGCAGTCCTCGGCTCCTGCACCGCCGGGGGCGCCTACGTCCCCGCGATGAGCGACGAGGCCGTTATCGTGCGCAATCAGGGCACCATCTTCCTGGGTGGCCCGCCGCTGGTGAAGGCCGCGACGGGCGAGGTCGTCACCGCCGAGGAACTCGGTGGCGGCGATCTGCATTCCAAGGTCTCGGGCGTCACCGATCATCTCGCCCACGACGATCGCGACGCCCTGCGGATCGTGCGCAGGATCGTCGGCACGTTGGCGCCGCGGACCGAGCCGCCGTGGCAGGTCGCGCCCGCCGTCGACGCGGTCGCCGACCAGACCGAGCTCTACGACGTCGTCCCGGTCGACTCGAAAGTCGCCTACGACGTGCACGAGGTGATCACCCGCATCGTCGACGGCGGCGAGTTCGCCGAGTTCAAGGCCGATTACGGCACCACGCTGGTGACCGGGTTCGCCCGCATCCACGGCCACCCGGTGGGCATCGTCGCCAACAACGGCGTGCTGTTCGGCGAGTCGGCCGTCAAGGGGGCGCACTTCATCGAACTGTGCGACAAACGCGTCACCCCATTGCTTTTCCTTCAGAACATCTCGGGGTTCATGGTCGGGCGGGACTACGAGGCGGGCGGTATCGCCAAGCACGGCGCCAAGATGGTCACGGCGGTGGCCTGCGCGAGGGTGCCCAAGCTGACTGTCGTGATCGGCGGGTCCTACGGCGCGGGCAACTACTCGATGTGCGGAAGGGCGTATTCGCCGCGCTTCCTGTGGATGTGGCCTAACGCGCGGATCTCGGTGATGGGCGGTGAGCAGGCGGCCTCGGTGCTCGCCACCGTCCGCGGTGAGATGACCGCGGAAGAGGAAGAGGCTTTCAAGGCGCCCATCCGCGCGCAGTACGAGAGCCAGGGCAACCCGTACTACTCGACCGCACGGCTGTGGGATGACGGGGTCATCGACCCCGCAGACACCAGAACCGTCGTCGGATTGGCACTTTCGGTGGTCGGGCAGGCGCCGCTCGAACCCGTCTCCTACGGCGTGTTCAGGATGTGACAGTGATGACACAGGGTTTCGACGTTCGGGGCGAGCGGAGCGACGGGATGTTCGATTCGGTTCTGGTCGCCAACCGCGGGGAGATCGCGGTCCGGGTGATCCGCACGTTGCGCACCATGGGAATTCGGTCGGTGGCAGTGTTCAGCGATGCCGATGCGGACGCCCGGCACGTCGCCGAGGCCGATGTCGCGGTGCGCATCGGACCGGCAGCTGCCCGGCGGAGCTATCTGTCGATCGACGCGTTGCTGTCGGCCATCGAGCGCACGGGTGCGCAGGCGGTGCACCCCGGATACGGGTTCCTCTCGGAGAACGCGCAATTCGCGGAAGCTCTGCGCTCGGCGGGGGTGGTCTTCATCGGGCCACCGGTGCGCGCGATCCAGACGATGGGTGACAAGATCTCGGCGAAGGCGGCGGTGTCGGCGTTCGGGGTGCCCGTCGTGCCCGGCATCTCGCGTCCCGGGCTGACCGATGACGACCTCATCGGTGGCGCCGCCGACGTCGGGTTCCCGGTACTGGTGAAGCCGTCGGCGGGCGGCGGCGGCAAGGGCATGCGCGTGGTGCACGAGGCCTCCGAGCTTCCTGCCGCGCTGGCAAGCGCACGGCGTGAGGCGGCGTCGGCGTTCGGTGACGACACGCTGTTCCTGGAGCGGTTCGTGCTCAACCCACGACACATCGAGGTGCAGGTGCTCGCCGACACCTACGGCAACGTGGTGCACCTCGGTGAGCGGGAATGCAGCCTGCAGCGCCGGCATCAGAAGGTGATCGAGGAGGCGCCGTCACCACTGCTCGACGCGACCACGCGGGCCCGTATCGGAGCCGCCGCGTGTGACACCGCGCGCAGCGTGGACTACACCGGCGCAGGCACCGTCGAGTTCATCGTCTCGGCCGACCGGCCGGACGAGTTCTTCTTCATGGAGATGAACACCCGTCTGCAGGTGGAGCACCCGGTCACCGAGATGGTGACCGGCCTGGACCTGGTCGAGCTGCAGGTCAAGATCGCGGCCGGAGAGAAGCTGCCGATCGTCCAGGACGACGTCCGGATGGACGGCCATGCCATCGAGGCCCGGGTGTACGCCGAGGATCCGGCGCGGGGCTTCCTGCCGACCGGCGGCGGCGTCGTCGGTCTGCGTGAGCCGTCGGGGCGGGGCATCAGGGTCGACTCCGGGTTGGCCCGCGGCACCGTGGTCGGCAGCGACTACGACCCGATGCTCGCCAAGGTCATCGCGCACGCAGGTGACCGCCCGGCCGCGCTGCGCGAACTCGACACGGCGCTGGCCGACACCGCGGTCCTCGGGCTGACCACCAACATCGAGTTCCTTCGCTTCCTGCTGGCTGATCCCGATGTCGCCGCCGGGCGGCTGGACACCGGGCTGCTCGACCGCCGCACAACGGAATTCGCGCCGGTCCCGCCCGGTGACGATGAGCTGATCGCCGCCGCGGCCTATCGATGGCTGCGGACCTGGCCGGCGGCTCCCACCGACCCGTGGGAAGTGCCGTCCGGGTGGCGCATCGCGGGTCGCGCGCCGACCACGATCCGGTTGCGGGCCGGGAACCGAACCGACCACGTCTGGCTGACCGGTTCGCCGGCGAGTGCGACGGCGACCGTCGAGGGCGGTGAAACCCGTACGCTGAGGGCATCGTTGGACGGTGACCGGTTGGTGGTCACTCTCGACGGGTTGCGCACCGAGTACCTGGTGGCCGCCGCCGACGGTCAGATGTGGCTGGCGGGGGCGGGCCGCGTCGCGCTGGTCGAGGAGGTGCGTGAAGCGCCGGTGCGCCCCGATGACGAGCACAGCGGTGATGCGGAGTTGACCAGCCCCATGCCGGGTGCGGTCGTCGCCGTCGGTGTGGACGACGGCGCGACGGTGACAGCCGGAACGGTGGTCGTCACCGTCGAGGCCATGAAAATGGAGCACGCGCTCGCCGCGCCGGTCGACGGTGTGGTGGAACTGATCGTCGGCGCGGGCGACCAGGTGAAGGTGGGCCAGGTGCTGGCCCGGATAACGGCAACCGAGGAGCTCTCATCATGACCGACTTTCTGACCACCGGGACACTGCCCGACCATTACCAGCAGCTGGCCAAGACCGTGCGCGACTTCGCCCAGAGCGTGGTCGCGCCGGTGGCGGCCAAGCACGACGAAGAGCACTCCTTCCCCTACGAGGTGGTGGCCGGCATGGCCGACATGGGGCTCTTCGGTCTGCCGTTCCCCGAGGAGTACGGCGGGATGGGTGGCGACTACTTCGCACTGTGCCTGGCGCTCGAGGAACTCGGCAAGGTCGACCAGAGCGTCGCGATCACGCTGGAGGCGGGGGTCTCGCTGGGCGCCATGCCCGTGTACCGCTTCGGCAACGAGGAGCAGAAGCAGGAGTGGTTGCCGCTGTTGGCCAGCGGCAAGGCGCTCGGCGCGTTCGGGTTGACCGAGGCGGGCGGCGGCAGCGACGCCGGCGCGACCAAGACCACCGCACGGTTGGATGGGTCAGCTTGGCTTATCAATGGCAGCAAGCAGTTCATCACCAACTCGGGCACCGACATCACCAAGTTGGTGACGGTCACCGCGGTCACCGGCGAATCCGGTGGCAAGAAGGAGATCTCGTCGATCCTGGTGCCGGTGCCGACGGAGGGCTTCACCGCCGAGCCTGCCTACAACAAAGTGGGCTGGAATGCGTCGGACACCCATCCGCTCAGCTTCGACGACGTGCGGGTGCCGCAGGAGAACCTGTTGGGCGGGCGGGGCCGCGGGTACGCCAACTTCCTGCGGATCCTCGACGAGGGACGCATCGCGATCGCCGCGCTGTCGGTGGGCGCCGCGCAGGGCTGCGTGGACGAGAGCGTCAAGTACGCAGGGGAACGGGAAGCATTCGGCCGCAAGATCGGAACCAACCAGGCGATCGCGTTCAAGATCGCCCGGATGGAGACCAGGGCCCACGTCGCCCGCGCGGCGTACTACGACGCGGCCGCGCTGATGTTGTCGGGCAAGCCGTTCAAGAAGCAGGCCGCGATCGCCAAGCTGGTGGCCAGCGAGGCCGCTATGGACAACGCCCGCGACGCCACCCAGATCTTCGGTGGCTACGGCTTCATGAACGAGTATTCCGTCGCCCGCCACTACCGCGACAGCAAGATCCTCGAAATCGGTGAGGGCACAACGGAAGTTCAGCTGATGCTGATCGGGCGGGAGCTCGGCCTGTGAGCGAGGACGCGATCAAGAAGGTCATCGTCCAGCGGGGGCTGTGGTTCGAGGAGTTCGAGACCGGTGTGCTGTACCAGCACCGGCCGGGGCGCACCATCACCGAGGCCGACAACGTCCTGTTCACCACGCTGACGATGAACACACAGGCACTGCATCTGGATGCCGCGTTCGCCGACGCGCTGCCGCCGTTCAACCAGCGACTGGTCAACTCGATGTTCACCCTCTCGACGCTGGTCGGCCTCTCGGTGGCGCAGTTGACGCAGGGCACCATCGTCGGGAACCTCGGTTTCAGCGACGTGGCGTTCCCCAAACCGCTGTTCCACGGCGACACGCTCTACGCCGAAACCGAGATCACCGAGAAGCGGGAGTCCAAGAGTCGTCCGGGGGAGGGCATCGTGACCTTCGCCCACACCGGCCGCAACCAGCACGGCGACGTCGTGGCGACGGCCTCGCGAAAGACCATGGTGCGCAAGCGCCCCGAGGGGGAGATCTGATGACACCGCGCACGCGAGGAGCAAAATGACACCGCGCACGCGAGGAGCGAAATGACACCGCGCACGCGAGGAGCGAAATGACACTGCGCACGCGAGGAGCGAAATGACACTGCGCACGCGAGGAGCGAAATGACACCGCGCACGCGAGGAGCGAAAATGGCTCTGGGCAACAACGGTCCGGGCTGGCTGTTCTGCCCCGCCGATCGTCCCGAGCGGTTCGAGAAGGCCGCCGCCGCCGCCGATGTCGTCATCCTCGACCTCGAGGACGGCGTGGCGGCCAAGGACCGGGAGGCGGCGCGTAGGGCGCTGCTGGACACCCCGCTCGACCCGGCCCGCACGGTGGTCCGCGTCAATCCCGTCGACACGCCGGACCACCCTCTGGATGTCGAGGCTCTCAAGGCCACGGACTACACCACGGTGATGCTGGCGAAGACCGAGACCGCCGAGCAGGTGTCGTCGTTGGCGCCGCTCGATGTGATCGTTCTGGTCGAAACCCCGCTCGGGGCCCTGACCGTCACCGAGACGGCGCGGGTCGACAACGCGTTCGCCGTGATGTGGGGCGCCGAGGATCTCTTCGCCGCCACCGGCGGCACCGCGAACCGCTGGCCGGACGGCAGCTATCGCGACGTCGCCAAGCACGTGCGGTCACAGAGCCTGCTGGCCGCCAAGGCCTTCGGGCGGATGGCGCTCGACTCGGTGTACCTCGACATCAAGGACCTCGACGGACTGCGCGCCGAGACCGATGACGCCGTCGCGGTCGGGTTCGACGCCAAGGTCGCCATCCATCCCACGCAGGTCGCGGTCATCCGCGCCGGCTATGCCCCGACCGCCGAGCAGATCGATTGGGCGCGTGCGGTTCTCGGCAAGGCGGGGGCCGAGCGTGGCGTGTTCCAGTTCGAGGGACAGATGGTCGACATGCCGGTGCTGCGGCGCGCCGAGCGCATCGTGGCCCTGGCGCCCTAGGTGTAACTCCCAGACAGGTTGTGAACGGCGTGGCTAGCAGAATGTAGGTGAGGACCTCCGGTATCGGTGTGGGTTACCACAACGCACATCGATCA
>NZ_JACKSH010000112.1:981-1248 GCF_025821625.1 Mycolicibacterium pyrenivorans | reverse complement strand
TTTGTGGCATCGACAGGCCTGAGCCGCCGCCGAATGGTGAGCCGCTTCCTGCGCCCACACCGCCGCGGCCGCCGTAGGCCATTGACCGCAGCATCGCCGCCATCTGCGCGTCGCGGGTTTTGTAGGCCTGCACGACTTGTTGTTGTTGGGCGACGCGCTGGCGTAGGGCGACCAGGAGTGCTTTCTGGCCGGCGGGGGTGTTGGTGAACGGGGCCAGTCCGTTGGTGTCGGCGGCGGCGCCGTTGACGACGGTGCCGGAGCTGGTGC
>NZ_JACKSH010000112.1:0-914 GCF_025821625.1 Mycolicibacterium pyrenivorans | reverse complement strand
GGCGAAGGTGGAGTAGTTGGTGGCCAGCTGCCCCGACAGTGGTGCCATCTGGGCCTGCCCGGAGCGCACCAGGTCCCCGGCGCCGGAGAGCTTCATCACTGACCCCGCGGCGGGTCCTTGCCCGGAGGCCGGCGGGTCGCCGAACAGTGAGTGCGCGCGGCCCAGCACCTCACCGACCTGAGCCACTACCGCGCCAACCGACACGAAACCAGTATCAGCGACCCAGACCCACCCCCCAGACACAAAATTCGGCAGCAGGCGGCCCGTGCTGCTACGCGTTAGGTACGCACATACCCGCCGCCCTTGGTCGCGATGTGCACGTGGTCGAAATGGTTCGCGGTGGCCCCGCCACGGCCTCCCATCGGTTCACCGACCCCAGGGCCGTAATACATCGCTTGACGCCAGATCGCGTGGTCGACGCCGAGTGCCTCTTTGTTGGCCATCACAAACGAGAGCACCTCATCCCCCAGGGCCTTTCCCTGCGGGGTATTCCAGTTGGGGATCATCACATCCAGCGCGAGCCCGTTGGGGTGCCACTTCAACGAGTCGGCGCGCACGCCGCCTATTTCGCGGATCTGTGGAAACGCCGCAGAGACAGCGCGATTGGTGAGCACGGTGAACTTCTGCAGCCCGTTCTCGGGAGCCTTGCCTGGTGGCAGCTGGCCCTGGATGGCTCTGGCGACAATGCTGCCGGCGTCCAAGGCTCCCAGCGGCCCGCGGCCTCCCGGTCGCGTGCTCGACGTCAGGCGCGTGCCGCTGCCGCCTAGCCCAGACAACCCGGAGAGCCCCCGAAGTCCGCTCAGCGGCGACCCCATTTGTGGCATCGACAGGCCTGAGCCGCCGCCGAATGGTGAGCCGCTTCCTGCGCCCACACCGCCGCGGCCGCCGTAGGCCATTGACCGCAGCATCGCCGC
>NZ_JACKSH010000111.1 GCF_025821625.1 Mycolicibacterium pyrenivorans | reverse complement strand
GCACCCGCACCGGCCGCTTCACCAGCCTGACCGAATCGCTGACCGATCTGGTCGTCGCCGGCCTGCAGCGCTGACCCCGGGAGCGGGCCGGTGCCCGTGCACTGAGAAAAGCCGGCGCGCAGCGCCGCCCACATCTATCCACCAAACCCGCGCGCTGGGCTGAGAAACAACCCCGGTCCATTCTCGCCACGGTGCCGATTGCGCGAAATACCGCCTCGCAGAACCCGTTCGGGGTGAAGGCACTTATAGTGCCAGCCACAGACGGCCCGTCACCTCGCCCGCGCCCCACCTGTCAAGCGGCGCCCGGAGGCGCCGATGCCCGCCTGCGGCGGGCGTGGGTTTGGGTAGCTGCTCACCTTTAACCGTTCAGCTGGGTCGCCCAGTGTGACCGACGAGGCCCCGTCACGCGCAACCCNATGCCCGCCTGCGGCGGGCGTGGGTTTGGGTAGCTGCTCACCTTTAACCGTTCAGCTGGGTCGCCCAGTGTGACCGACGAGGCCCCGTCACGCGCAACCCACACCCGCGCCGAACTGCGCAGGCCGAGTGANCTTTTCGGCCCAACGCCAGCTCGCCAGGGCGCTGCGCGCCGGCTCGCGCGGGCCGAAAACCCTGCTCCGCTCGTCACGGCCTCTTCGNGGTTGCGCGCGCCACCCCGCCGGTCCCCNGCATCCCAGCGCTAACCGGCGCAGCAAATACCGCAGACGAACGGAGAACAACCATGACCTACCCCCTCGACGACTTCTGGGCCAACGTCGACGCCGCCCTGACCCGCTGCGCAGAGGCCACCACCGTCGAAGACGTCATCACCATCCTCNACCATGACCTACCCCCTCGACGACTTCTGGGCCAACGTCGACGCCGCCCTGACCCGCTGCGCAGAGGCCACCACCGTCGAAGACGTCATCACCATCCTCAACGAACACTTCAANCCCTCCAGCGGCGCCGCCTTCTTCGGCGGCTCCGGGGGCGACACCCAGCTCCTCGACAAGCTCTACTGGGACCGAGCCGACAGCACCTGGCGGGTCGTCCGCTACGACGCCCCCTACTACTGGTGCCTGGCCGACACCAACGGCGACCTGCTCACCTACATCGAAGGCGACGTCTACCGNCAGCACCTGGCGGGTCGTCCGCTACGACGCCCCCTACTACTGGTGCCTGGCCGACACCAACGGCGACCTGCTCACCTACATCGAAGGCGACGTCTACCGCGGCAACACCATGACCGACTAACCCGCCCCGCGCCCGGCCGGTGTCCGCGCAGGGTGCGGGCATCGGCTGGTGTGGTGTCTTCCGGTGCGCGGGCGCCGGCGCACTAGGTGCGACCGGCGGAGGCCCGCCT
>NZ_JACKSH010000110.1:25993-34784 GCF_025821625.1 Mycolicibacterium pyrenivorans | reverse complement strand
GAGGAATTGTCAATACCTGTGGATCGGGGTTTTTCAGGCGACCTCCGTCCCGGTGTGCTCGTCGCCGCGTGAGGGCGGTGTTGGTGGGGTGATGTCGGCGGGGCGTTCGAGAAGTTTGCCTTTGTGGAAGACTGCGCCGGCACGGACCAGGGCAACCAGGTGTGGCGCGTTGACGGCCCGCCAGCGGGCCTGTGCGGCGTCGATCAGCTTGTAGGCCATGGCAATCGCGTGATCCCGGCCCCTTGGTGACCTTCGTTCTCAAACGCACCGTGGCAAAGGTGCTTTCGATCGGATTTGTCGTGCGCAGGTGAATCCAATGTTCGGCCGGGTACTTGTAGAACTCCAGCAGGACGTCGAGGTCGTCGACGATCTTGGCGACCGCCTTGGGGTACTTCGCCCCGAAGTCGACCTCGAAGGCCTTCACCGCGACCTGGGCCTTGTCGATATCCTCGGCGTTGTAGATGTCTTTGATCGCCGCCAGCGCCGCCGGGTGCGCGGATTTCGGCAGTGCGGCAAGGACATTGGCCTGCTTGTGAAACCAGCACCGCTGCTCGCGGGTCGCCGGGAACACCTCGCGAACCGCCTTCCAGAACCCGAGGGCACCATCGCCGACGGCCAGCACCGGGGCGGTCATGCCGCGGCGGCGGCAGTCGCGCAGCAGATCGGCCCATGACTCGGTGGACTCCCGGTAGCCGTCGGTGAGGGCAACGAGCTCCTTGCGGCCATCGGCACGCACGCCGATCATCACCAGCAGGCACAGCTTGGTCTGGTCCAGGCGGACCTTGAGGTGGATGCCGTCGACCCACAGGTAGACGTAGTCGGTGCCGGACAGATCGCGGCGCCCGAACGCCGCGGCTTCGTCTTGCCACTGTGCGGTCAGGCGGGTGATCGTCGAGGCCGACAGTCCGGCACCGGAGCCGAGGAACTGCTCCAGTGCCGGCCCGAAATCGCCGCTGGACAGGCCGTGGAGGTATAGCAGCGGCAGCACCTCGCTCATCTGCGGGGACTTACGTGCCCACGCCGGCAGGATCGCCGAAGAAAACCGCTGCCGCGCACCGGTATCGGGATCCACACGGCGGTCGTTAACCCGCGGCGCCGTGACCTCCACCGCGCCGGCGGCGGTCAGCACCTCACGCGCCTGGTGATAGCCGTTGCGCACGACCAGCCGGTGGCCGTTCTCGTCGAGCTGGTCGGCGAACTGGGCCACGTAGGCCGCAACCTCAGCCTGCAACGCCGCGGCCAGCATCTGCCGGGCACCGTCACGGACGATCTCGTCCAACAACGACCGACCAGCACCGCCGGTGCTTTCGTTGGCCTCCTGGGCATCGTGAACTACCGTGAGCATGGGCGTACCTTCCCGAACCAGCGCGCCAACGCCGGCTCATGATCAGACCTCGGATATTCAGATCATCCTCGGGAAGGTGCGCCCACTTTCACGCCCCCTCGCCGAGGCTCATCCACAGGTTCTGATCATTGCTCNCTCATGATCAGACCTCGGATATTCAGATCATCCTCGGGAAGGTGCGCCCACTTTCACGCCCCCTCGCCGAGGCTCATCCACAGGTTCTGATCATTGCTCATGGCACATCCCCCTGTACGACTGTCACCAGCTCATCGCAGCGATCACGAGTTGGAAGCTACTCCAAGCCATCGACAGATGCGGCCGCTCCGGTTCGCCGTTCGCGTTGCTGAGTCTTCGGCCTCGCCGTCAGCGCATGCAACACTGGCGACCGTCGGTCGAGTTGTCACACCTCGTCGGTAGCGTCGCGCCCATGCTCATCGAATCCTGGAACGAAGAATTCCAGGCTCACTTCATCGTCGGCGAGCATCCCCCGCCCGTATTCGTCTACGACGTAGCTCGAGCGTTGATCGGCAACCAAGCGATCACCGCGGTCCGCACGACATACGAAATCGGGCGCGAATCATCGGAAGGCATCGAGCGACCCGCGACGTGGCGGTCATGGCTGGTGCTGAATCAGTCGTCCCTCGCCCACTTCGATGTCACCTTCGATGCCGTCTTCTACGACGAATACGAGGAACGCGATCGCGGATCTCAACCTGTGCCCGGCTCGGTGACGACGTGCTGGCAACGCAGCCTGGCAGACGTCGTGCGTTACCGCATGACTGGCTTCGGCCCGGTCGCCGCGGAACCGCAGCGGTGGGGCGCGCTGCACGGCGTCGAACTCACCTTCACCAACGGACAAACCATTGAGTTACCTGGCGAAGTCGGGCTACACGGGCCAGATCGACAACGTGCGAACGACTTCCACGCGGCACTGCGCGCGGCGTGTGCGCTCTGAGCGCCCCGCCCCACCGACGCGCTCACGTCCTCGCCGTAACCTACAGCCGTTCCCGAAGCTGCGCAATGATCGCGTGCGCCAGGTCGGCGCCGAGGTCGCCGAAGGAACTTGTCAGCCGGTGCGTCGGTACCACGAAATCACCGCCGGCTCTCAGTTCAGCCGGCCCCGACATCGCCACCCGTCCGCTGTTACGGGTTCCGATCAGCCCCGGATTGCCTTCACTGACGCGATCGGCCCGCGACAGGCCAGTGGCCACTGTCACCGATTCTGTCTCGGGAAGATGCGCCGAAACGGCTGCGAGGAGTGAGGCCAGATCGGTCTGCAGACCCTGCTGGTCAACCAATGCACCGATCATGTCCGTATCCAGCGACTGAAATGCGCACACTCCCGTCGAGTGGACCAGCGCACCGCGAAACTGCTCGACTGTCTTCCGCTCCGGAAACGAACCCGATGATGACGTGGCGGGCGGGCGAATCGCCCATCCGAACCCGTCGGCGGCGTCGATGACCAACTGGTCGCCTTCGGCTACCCAGCCGAGATTGCGCATATCTCGCGCCAGCTGACGAGCGCGTTTTTCGACTTCTCGTAGGCTGGGCGCGCTAGAGACTCCGATGCCGACCGCGTGGAACTCGAGCACCGGCGCAGACACTGACGGCGGGACGAAGGTATTGCGGTGGCCGACGAACCCACTAACCGGAACGGCCGCCCGGGAAAGCTGGATCTCACTCAACCACGGCACTATCACTGGTTCGGGCAAAGCCGACCGTGGAACCGGACCCCGTTCTGCGCTAAGGGCTTTCAGCGCCTCGCCGACGGCCTGATTGCAGCTGGCCGCATCAGTGAAGGAACGCCAAAGTCTCCCGTTGACGTAATGGCCGACCTCGTTCTTGAAGTCCGCCTGCGCCGGTTCGTCGTCCTCGTCCACAATCTTGTTGAACACCAGGATTGGGATGCCGCGTTGACGCGCCCGCCGGAACTCCTCTGCCGTGGGCGATAGACCCGTGTCCTGGAACGGCGTCCCGTACCGCGGGCCCAGCAACAGCAGGTAGACATCTGCGGCTTCTACTCCAGCGAGGCAGGCCTCACGGCTCGACCGGTCCTGAGCCTCGAAGTCCTCGAACCTCAGCGGGTCGTAATCGAACAACCTCAGAAACGGCGGTAGTGCCGCGCGCTCCTCCTTCAGCAAGTACGTCACTGAGGAGATGAAGACCTTCATGAAGATGCTCCTGAGTCGCCTGACGGTCCATAACCGTGACCACCGACACCTTCTGCTACCCGGACGGGCTCAATCAAATGGAACGGCCGCCGTTGTGACGACGCCGATCGAGCGATCATTGCTCTTCCTGACTTGGCTCACTTTATGGACTCAGGGTTGACAGCGGCCCGCTGACCTGTGGTTCTGTGTGCGGATCGGCCGATATTTGAACACTAAAGTCGGGTCGTAGTCTGCGCTGGTGGCCTACATCCGGACCGTGAAGACCGCTTCGGGGGCGACCGCGGTGCAGGTGGTGTGGTCGTGGCGGCGGGGATCACGCTCGATTGAGCACATCGGTTCTGCGCACGACGAGGTCGAGCTGGCCGCGCTGAAAGCGGCCGCGGCGATACGCTTGGCGGCCGGGCAGACCGAGCTGGACCTGGGGCTCTCCGACGGACTCGAGCCGGGCACGTTGCCGATCACGTCCTCGCAGATGACCCATCTGTGGGACGGATTGTGCACTGCCTACCGGGTACTGGGATTCGAGTCGGTAACCGAGGGCGACACCGTATTTCGCGACCTCGTGCTGGCACGGATCATCGAACCCACCAGCAAGATCGACGCGGCCCGGGTGCTGGGCGAAGTCGGCGTCGACGCGACCTCCTATGCCACCCTCAAGCGTCGACTGCCGATCTATGCCCAACCGTCCTGGCGGCAATCCCTGGCCGCGGCAACCGCTCAGCACGCCAAGCTGGGGCCGGCATCACTGGTGCTCTACGACGTGTCCACCCTATTATGCCGACGTCGGCATAACAACGTTTGTGCCGATCTTTCGGTTATGCCGATGTTTCGGGTTGATGCGCAGGTCAGTGGTGCCGCTGCCGCTTGAAAGGTCGGCATATTCATAGATTGTTGAGCCAGGCGAGGATGTCGGGCTCGGGGTGGTAGGTGCCGGGTTTCGTGTTTGGTGGCCGGGTCCGGTCGATCGCATTCTGCTTGATGTTCATGTCGGCGTGCAGGTAGGCGTCGGCGGATTGGGTTCGTTGGTGTCCGAGCCAGAGCGCGATGACGGCGACGTCGACGCCCTGGGCGAGGAGGTTCATCGCTGCGGTGTGGCGCAGGGTGTGGAGAGTGACGTGCTTGTCAGCGATGCTGGGGCAACTTGCTGCTGCTGTGGCGAGGTGGATCGCGAGTCGGCGTTCGAGCGCGTCGCGGGAGAGGTGATCACCGCCGGGTCCGCAGAAGAGAGCCTGACCGGGGCGGGTCGCTCGCTCGGTGAGATAGGCGCTCATGACCGCGACGGTGGTCGCGGTCAGCGGCGTTGCGCGTTTGCGGCGGCCTTTGCCGGTGCAAGTGATGCTCGCTGCAGATCCGAAGTGGGCGTTGGAGGTGGTCAGTGAGCACAGTTCGCTGACCCGCAGTCCGGTCTGGATAGCCAGAACGAGTAGCGCGTGATCGCGTCGGCCGGTCCATCGGGTGCGGTCGGGGGCGTTGATCAGAGCGTCGGCCTCGGCGCCGGTGAGGAATTCCAGCATCGGCCCCGGGTGGCGTTTAGGTGGCATTGCCAGGACGCGGGTGATAGTGGCGGCATGCTCGGGATGATTGACCACAGCGTGGGAGAGCACGGCCCGGATCGCGAATAGCCGGGAGTTGCGTGTGGAAACGGTGTTACCTCGCTCGGTTTGCAGGTATTCCAAGAACGCGGAGACGGCTTCGGCGTCGACGTCGGTGAAGTCGATGCGTTCGGCTCTGGTGCTGGTCGATTCTGAGAGATATCTGATGAGCATCCGCCAGGTGTCACGGTAGGAGCTGATGGTGTTGGCGGCGAGATCGCGTTGGGTGTGAGCGAACACGGTGAAGTATGTCTGCAGTTCAATGGCTAAGGCGGTCATGATGTTTCGCTTTGTTCGATGTCGGGTTCAAGTCGTTGCGCGGCGGCGGCGAGCAGTTCCGGGACGGCGCTGAGGTACCAGTAGGTGTTCTCGACCGCGGTGTGCCCGAGCCAGGTTGAGAGCAGGCCAAGGGTTCGAGCGGGGTCCGCACCGTGGGTGTAGGCGGCGACCATGTGTCCGGTGGCGAAGGTGTGCCGCAGATCGTGCAGCCGTGGTCGACGCTGCCCTGGGACGCTCAGCTGCAGGGAGTCGACCAGGGCGCGGAAGTGTTGCTCGATCGTCTCGATGACGAAGCCGGTGCCAGCGGCGTTGACGAAGATCGGCCCGTCTGTCGCCGGGCGGGTGGCGAGGCGCTCGGGCAGGTTGATGTAGGCAAGCAATGCCGCTGTGGTGCTTGGGTGGATCGGCACGAGCCGATCCAGCGGTCTCTTCGTCCCATGGACGGTCAGGACGTTCTGGTCGGCATCGAGGTCTGTGATTCGCAGGCGTGTCGCCTCGCCGATCCGTAGACCGGTGGCGGCTAACAGCCCTATGAGCGTGCGCATTGTCGCCGCGACCCGAACGGTTCTGAAGAACGACGAGCACCCGTCAAGGAGCCGGTCGAGGTCTGACTGGGAGTAGATGTAGGGGGCGCATCGGGTCGTTCGGACCGGCAGCAGCCCTTTGGGGATGATCGGCGCCTGCGCGCCAGCCGCGTTGAGGTAGGCGGCAAATGGCCGCACGGCAGTCAGCCGTTGTGACCACCACACCGGGCGGGCATCTAGGGGTTGGGTTGCCCATTGCACAGCCTGGTCGATCGTGAACACCTCGGTGCTGCCACGCTCGGCGAGCCAGTCGCAGAACTGCCGAAGCAGGTATTCAGTGGTCTTGAGCTGAAAACCCAACTGGCGGCGCGCAATCAGGTAGGCGTCGAGGTCATCGTGCAGGCTCATCGGGGCACCTGACCGAAAGCCACGGTCAGCGTCTGCAAGGAGACAAGGTCTGTCCGGGCGTATACCCGCGTGCTGGAAACGCTTCGATGCCCCAGGAGCTCCTGAGCCTCGACCAGCGAGCCGCCAGCGGTGATCACATTCATCGCCGCGCTGTGCCGCAGACGGTGCGCATGCACGACACCGAGACCGGCGGCTTCAGCGCGGTGTTTGACGATGTCGGAAATCCCGGCACTGCTCAGCCGTCGGGTCGGCGGGCGCAGACGCACGAACAACGCCCGATCGGTCGCGGCGGAGGGACGCACGCGCAGCCATGCGACCAGGGCTTCGCCGACATCGACCGGCAGCGGCAGAGTCAAACGCCGCTGGTTCTTCCCCACGACGCTTAATCTGCCTGCAGCCCAATCGAGGTCATCGAGCATTAAGCCCGCGGCCTCCCCGGCGCGCAACCCGAGACGCCACAGCGCGGTGATTACCGCGCGATCCCGAATGGCCGAGACGGTGCGTACGTCACACGCCGCGAGCAGGGCTTCGATTTGGGGCACGGACAGACCGCGCGGCAGCGTCACCCGAGAAGCGCGGGCGCGTAGGATCCCGCCGGTTAGATCACGCTGCAGACGGCCGGTGGCCAGCGCCCAACGCATCAGAGACCGTAAAGCGTCAACGATGCCCGTGCAGGATGCCGATGAAAATCCATGGGAACGCCAGCCGAGGAAGCCATTGAGGGCATTGACATCGCAGCGGTGCCAATCGACCGCGTCATTTCGGGTCAGCGACTCGACGAACTCGCCGACCCACTGACGTCGGTGGCCGATGCACCCTCCGCTGATCCCGCGCACCTCACGCTGCCAATGCGCCCATTCCTCCAGCTCCTGCTCTGCAGCTGCACTGAGTGGCCGGGCCACCCTGCGGCCAGGACGCCTGGGCCGCTTGCGAACTGGGTGAACCCCGCGCAGATGGCCGGTCTCGATCAGAAAGCGCCGCAGCGCCGGCAGCCGCATCTGAACCAGCTGATGGCCCGGCGCACCGGGTGGATACGCGGCCTCGAATTCCTCAAGGACCCCGACAGATAGGGCATCGAGCCCCACGTGCTGGTCGGCCATCCACGCGCTCAATCCGCGGGCCACTCCCAAGATCTGGGGAGCCATCGTCTGCGCATATCCTTCGGCCGCGATCCAGGCCGCGAGCCGATCCATCACCGACACTGCCAGCGGACCACAAGCCGCTACGGGCACCGTCATCACGACAATCACCTCCAAGTAGACGAGTACTTGGAGCCTCGCACCGAAATGCTTATGCCGACCTTTCAAGCGGCAGCGGCACCACTGACCTGCGCATCAACCCCAAACATCGGCATAACCGAAAGATCGGCATAAACGCTGTACTTCGAGACCGATGCCGGTGATGGATTCCGTGAGCCGGGGTTCTCGAAGGAACGGCGCCTGGAACCGCAGATCACCCTCGGATTGCTCACCGACGCTTCGGGGTTCCCGCTGACCGTCGCCGCGTTCGAGGGCAACAGGGCCGAGACCGCGACCATGCTGCCGGTCATCAACGCCTTCAAGACCGCCCACCAGCTGTCTGATGTCATCGTCGTCGCCGATGCCGGGATGATCTCTGAGGCCAACCAGGTCGCACTGCAGGCCGCCGGGCTGTCCTACATCCTGGGCGCGAGGATTCCGTTTCTGCCTGATGTGGTTCGCGAGTGGCGCGACAAACACCCCGACGAGGCAGTTCCTGATCAGCTGGTGCTCACCCAGCCCTGGCCGGCCACCAGCAGCGAGAAGGCCCGCGGCATCCCGGATCGGGTGATCTACTACCAGTTCCGCCATGACCGGGCCCGCAGAACGCTGCGCGGCATCGACGAACAGATCGCCAAAGCCCAACGGGCCGTCGATGGCCACGCACCGGTCAAACGCAACCGGTTCATCAAGCTCACCGGAGCGACCAAGACCGTCAACCGCGACCTGGAGGCCAAGAACCGGGCGTTGGCCGGGTGGAAGGGCTACACCACCAACCTGACCACCGTGACCTCGGAGTTCGTCATCGACGCCTATCACCAGCTGTGGCGTATCGAGAAGAGCTTCCGGATGTCCAAGCACGACTTGCAGGCCCGCCCGATCTACCACCACACCCGTGAGTCGATCGAGGCGCACCTGAGCATCGTGGTCGCCGCCATGGCCGTCAGCCACTTCATCGAGACCCAAACCGGTTGGAGCATTAAGAAATTCGTGCGGACCGCACGTCGTTACCGCACCGTCCACATCAAGGCCGGCCATCAGATCCTCACCGCCGCCGATCCGCTACCCGACGACCTGCGCGACGCCCTCGCCAACATCAGCACCAGACTTGAACACTAAATTGAGCCAAGTCGGGTCAGAAACGGCGGTAGTGCCGCGCGCTCCTCCTTCAGCAAGTACGTCACTGAGGAGATGAAGACCTTCATGAAGATGCTCCTGAGTCGCCTGACGGTCA
>NZ_JACKSH010000110.1:0-25988 GCF_025821625.1 Mycolicibacterium pyrenivorans | reverse complement strand
CCATAACCGTGACCACCGACACCTTCTGCTACCCGGACGGGCTCAATCAAATGGAACGGCCGCCGTTGTGACGACGCCGATCGAGCGATCATTGCTCTTGGCGCCCACCCGGACTGCTCACGCGTTGACCGTTCCCTCACCTCGTCGCTCCCGCCGATAATGTTGCGATATGACGGTGGAGACCGGCTCCTGATTGCCATCCTCACGTGTCCGCCGCGGCGAGAATAACGCCCACGTGTACTGACACTTGATGTCGGACGCATCGGCCGTAGCCCCGCCCGCTACCCCCAATTTGCCGCCGCCACACTTCCCCGGTCCGGGAAGTGATTTTGTTAAAGATGCTGTTCCACAAGACATTTACGGGACGATCGCATGATAATCGTCATTTTCCATGAATAGGCGTCGCGAGAGCGCCCAGCCAACTCTGCCTATGGTTCTGGGTCGGTTTTGCGACCTCAGCACGGTCACGGGACCGAGGACCCTTAATTGCCGCGTGGTGCGTAGATGTCACTATCTATCGTCCTGGCGAAACGACGCTCTTCAGTAAAGTCGCTGTTGTTTGATACGACAAATCTGGACGCCATGAATACCTGAGCAGAGTTCTCGCTGGTTATCATTCCAGGAGTCGTTATGACAGGAGATATTCGACAATCGAATTGCTCGATGTTCTTGCCGTGCCATCTTCCTTTTCTTGGATAGCAATAAAGAATCGCATCAGGCGCCAAGGGGTAGACGACGTACGAATCGCTATTAAGCATGCGCGCTTTTGTCCACTGGCGATTGTTCGAAGTTCGGAATGATACCGGGTTGTCCGACGTCACATAAGGAGACCCGGTTTCGTTCTTGGCAAATACCCATGTCGACGATTCGACTTGTTGCCGAAAGGAATTGACCAGCGCGTCATCCCATAGGACGTCCGCGTGCAGTGATCTACTGTAACTTGATGAAGCTGTCGGTTGGGCGATATCCGCCGCAGCGAATCGGGCGAGGAACGAGCGGGTATCGGCAGTTCGGAGAAACTGAAGAACGATAAATAGGCTGGCCACCTCACGGTTGCTCTTCAGTATGGGAATTCGATCCAAGGCCTCTCCGGCTCGAATGAGTTCAAGCCATTGCCCGGTAATTGCGGACACGGACTCAAGGCCACAAAACTGCTTCTCCAATGTCAGCGGATCGTGCCCGAACTCGGCCAGCTCAGGGAGTAGGTAGAAATTCGATTCGGACGCGATGGAGTTGGGTGTCGCTGCAAAGGTGCGATCTCGGTCGCGATCCCACACCCAGAGTCGACCCGCTGCGTCAACGAAGCGCCGGAGATAGAACTGTGGCACATAGTGGTGAACCTTGGGTTTGCTCATTTTCGCTCCGCGCGCGATGTGTAACACCTCGTCTTTTCCTTCACAGAGGCACTTCGGGCAACCATCCCGAGTCCGGATGTTTTGCCTGTCCTTTGGGCACAGTTCGTTCTCCCGACTGTGTTGATTGCTACGCCTCGCGCAGTTCAGGCACCGCGACGACGTGCAGGTTCGTGACACCACCCTGGTTCACACAGTCCTGGGCGAGCTCGTATACCTGCTGATGGAAGTCGGCGTCAGACGAGGTCGCGTTGATGATCGACCGCACTGGCGTGTACGTCGATAGCGGGGTCGAGACTCCGTTGTAGGTGAAACCCATGCCGTCCACCGTCAGCACGCAAAGCGGTTTTTCGCCCGCCCAGTCGACTCCGACGCTCGTGTCGTACTCCCCGTGGTTCAGTGTGGCGGCTGTCGCGCGGATGACGGCGGTGAAGTCTGCGACAGCCGCCTCGATCGCTCGGCTCTCGACCTCCCAACCCTCGAAGTTGCTGTCGGACCCGCTGCGGTGGCCCCCCACGGCGGCCGCCAGGGTGACCGAACCGTCGTGATGCACGCTCGCCCACGCTTCCCGCCACAGCGCGCCGGCGTCGGTCGCGTTGTTCGGCGCGACCCACCGTCGCAGGCCTGGCCGCGGGTTGAGGCGGTTGATGTTCTCGAGAGGATGCATGGCATTGCGGTTCGAGTAGCTGAGCGTGATCGTCTCCGCTTGCTTGAAGATCGCTTGCGCTTGTTCAAGCGTGGGGCGAACGAGCGCGCCGGGTATACGCGGATGCGCGACGGCGATCAGCCAGGCGCGGTTCGCAGAGTCGCGACCGGCCGCGGCCTCGGTGTATAGCGCGTCCAGTTCTCCTGTTGCCCGGCGGCGTTCATCGAACCGCGCCCGGTACATGGCCTCGATCTGCCGCTCCTTCATCCACACGGTGTCGGCCTTGTTCCGGATCGGGGCGCCGAAGTACTCGCCCCGGTAGATCAGGTGCGGACCGTCCACACTGGCGGGGACGATGACAGCAACGGCACGCGGGTTGGTGCCGAGCTGGTGGATCTCGAGTCCGAACACAGGCGGTGTAATCGCTGTGATCGCGGCGCTGTGCAGAGCGCGCTCGTGGACTTCGATCAGGTCCCCGGTGTCCTGGCGGCCAGTGGCCGCCTTCTGATCCTCCCGAACCCCGTACAAGATCATGCCGCCGCCGCTGTTGGCCATCGACGCGATGTCCTTAGGAAAGTCGGTCTGCGGAAGCCCCTTCACTGGCGGGAGCTCCGACTTCCAGTCGAGGTCGTCCGTCTCGACGACGCCCGCTGTGATCGCGGCGTCGAGGATCTCGTCGGTCAGCGGGCCAGGCGGCAGACCGAGACTGCGGTGGAGGGCGGTGAAACTCACCGGACAAGGGTAGGCACCGCTCGACCACATTCTTCGGCGCAGCCGAGGGCGAGTCTGGAACCGATCGGCACGCCGCGGCCACCAAAATGAACGAATACCCAAAGGATCTGCGCGGCCCTGCTCGCCATAGGTGTTGCCATCGGACTGGGCATTGCAGGAGCGGACCTACGGTTTCGAGCACCTCAGTGCGCATGCCCATGAGAACGGCTACGCCTGCCCACCGCAGAGTCACATCGCCGTGGACAGCTTCAAGCCCGGACCTGGGTCAGCGTTCAGGGCCAGCCGTACGCCAAAGCGCAGTTGAACGACGCGGCGGCGTGGGACCGCCGCGGGGCATCTCCGCTGGCCTCTCGGGAATTGACGACCCCAGTGGTTACCCTGCCGGAATGGGAGACGAGGCTTCACAGGGAGCCGCAAGATCGGTCGGGCTGAAAGCTCCGCGACCGGGTGAGGAGACCGCGGAGGTCATGATCACCGTCAAGACCTACCCGAACCCCAGCGAGACCTATGGCGAAACGGTGTGCGTGGCTGGCGTCCGCCTAGATCGCGGCAAGCCCGAGTGGATCCGGCTCTACCCGGTGAAGTTCCGCAACGCCGACTTCGACAGCAAGTTCAAGAAGTACGACATCATCCGGTTGAACGGCACCTACCACCAGGCCAACGACAACCGGCCCGAGTCGTTCCGGCCCCGCCAGGACGAGCTGGAACACGTTGAGTGGCTCGACACCCGCAGCAACTGGCACCGGCGCCGGATGAACCTCGACGGGCTCATCGGTGCCACCACGATGTGCGAGCTCATGGAGCAGAATCCGAAGGGCGGCATGGCCATACCGTCACCGTCACTCGGCCTGATCAAGCCGACGAAGGTCACCGTCACGGTCACTGACGGTGAACCGTGGGATGTGGCCGCGCAAGCGAAAATCGACAAAGCGTCAGCGCTCGACCTGTTCGGCACCTCGCTTAAGCCGCTGCAACCGGCACCATTCGAGGTGAAGTACCACTACCACTGCGAGTCAGCAGGGTGCAGCGGCCACCACCAAAAGGTGCTCGACTGGGAGGCCGGTGAGGGTGGCCGAAAGTGGCTTCTCAAATATGGCACCGGCGCTCGCGAGGCGATGCTCAAGAAGTGGCGCGACGAGATGCTGTCGATGAACAACGACGTGCACTTCTACGTCGGCAACCAGAACGCGCATCGCCGGTCCTTCTCGGTCCTCGGCGTCTGGTACCCAAAGCTCGAAAACGCCTTGTTTTAGAGGTGCACCACGGCGGCGTCTGGGCGCGCCACCATCAGCTGGCGTACCACGATGTCCCGGTGGCATTCCGCGTGATCCTGTTCAAAGCACAGCAGCGCGACAACGCCGCCGTCCAGGAGCTCGGACACGTGGGCCAGTGCGTCGGTCGCCGCGGCGGTCTCAAGTACGCCGCGATACCTGGCGCGGGACGCCGGCTCACCAGCGCGGAACCCGGCGCGGTTGTCCTTCGGATTGCCCAGCGCGCGGTGGTGCACGTAACTGATTCCGACCGCCGCGAGGGCTTCGGCCAACTTCGTCTTCGATAGCCCCGGCTTGCGGCTCAACGGGGTCAAGCGCACGTCCACCAGCACGCACACGCCCTGTTCGAGCAGCTGAACGACGAGATCGTCGACGCTCTTCCCCTCGTAGCCGATGCTCACGAGTGTCCCAGTGGCGGCGACGTGCGCGGTGGTGTCAGCGGTGCCCATGGTCCATATGGTGCAGCACCGACCGCGGCGGCGGGCGGTAACCCCGCGGGTGCGCGATGGAACTGTAACCGTGCTATAGGACGTGATGTTCCGGAATTAGATCTTCATCGTCCTACCGCAGTTGCCGCATCTATTGAGTCCGTGCTTTGCGACTCGGACATTCGCGAAAGTGAATCGGCAATAGGGGCATGTGATCGTTGGTGTTAGGTCAGATGCGGGCGATTGCAGTCCGGTTCCAAATTGCCGCAGTCCGATCTTGTCACTGGGCCGGCCTACTGTGCTCCGTATGAAGATCGCCAGCACGAACGCCGACCAGTTCTGGCTCGATATCGCCGCCCACAGTGGCACGCGTGACAACGGTGCACCCTGGCCTCTGCAAGTCCAGGTGGCTGCGCTCGTTGGCAGCGTCAAAGTCGAGGCGTCGACGACGACCTTCAGCGGGGAATCTCCGAGCACTTGGGCGGTCACAATCATCACCGCCGATCGTCGTCTGATCAGTGTTCGCATGCAGTTCGACGCCGAGCAATACGACCTCGATCGGGACATGACCGTCTCCCTGGATAATCCCGTTGGTGCGACCGTGACCGAATCGTTCGCGCGGCGACTAAGTGACGTCGCGCGCCTCGACATTCGTAAGGCGCGGATGCGGCCCACCACAATGGGTCGCACATTTCGCGACGTACTCGACGTCGGCGACGTCGGGCTGGCGTTCCAAGACGGCCTCACCGTCGAATTAGCCGTCGATCAGGTGGAGATGAGCATGTACGACGATCGCGGCCGATCTGACGCGTTCATCGATGCGCTGCGCAAGCACACTGGCTTGTAACCGCTTGGGCGCCGATGCCCGCGAGTCCGACCGCGGTGTCCGCCGTCTCGTCGCGCCATCCCGCCACTCCGGCGCCTGCCCCTCGACGAGTCGACAATGTCGCGACACCCTCTCGGATACACGTTCGCCCGCCGCTGACAGACCTACCAACCGGATGAGTGCCGATAACTTCGCCCTATGTCAGCGAGGTCGTAATTGCGCTGTGCTGCAATACTTTCCCGTATGCTGCGTGATGGATACTCTCTATTATCCATGAATTTGGTTCGCCGACGTCCCTACGCCCCTCGATTCGCTATCGGCCCAACGTAGGTGTGAAAGTGCTGCGGGCTGAGTGCCGTCCGGCGCGGCCGCAAATCACCAATACGGACAGAATCGCTACTCGAGCACGCAGATGCAAGTCAGAGTGTGAGTTATGCCCGACGACGTGCCAGAGGTCAAGACGTATTCGCTCACGGAAGTCGCGAAGATGGTTCTCCCGCCGGAGATGACGGATGGTGTGCGCTGGCTATCCCGTCGGTTGAACCGTGGCGAATTGTCGGGATACCGCGTCGGTCGTACCTGGCGCATGACGCTTAAGGACGTTGAAGGCTTGATCGAGCAGCACCGGGAGCGTCCCCTACCGGGGATGCGACGGGACAGCGGACCGATCTTGTTTCTTGCTTGACGCCAACTTCGCGCCGGCGACTGAAGCGAGGCGTTGTCGATTGATGGTCATAGACTTACGGAGTTTGCAGCGTGATTGTTGGCCAAGACGTCTGTCCGTGGCCATGTGAAAGTCCCCATTGGTGGCCAGGTGTAGGTCCCCACTGATGGCCAGATAGATGTACCCATTGGTGGCCAGGTAGAAGTCCCCACTCCCTTGCGTGTCGTGTCGGTCCGGGGAGCTCGTGGCCTGGGCGGTGACGGTGATTGCGCCAACAGTCACTGCACCGCCCAGGGAGTTCCATTGAAGTCTGCAAGGGAGCGTATGAACATCATCTCGACCTATCGGGAGGTCGGAACCTATCGGGGGGCCGCCGAGTTGTGCGGCACCACCCACAAGACGGTCAAGCGCGCGGTTGAGCGCGCTGAGGCCGGTGGGCCGCCGGAGCGGGAGCCGCGGCCGCGCAATTTCGATGCGGTGCGCGACTTGGTGGCCGAGCGGGTGGACAAGTCGCGGGGCCGGATCTCGGCCAAGCGGTTGTTGCCGATCGCGAAAGCGGCCGGTTATGAGGGATCACCGCGCAACTTTCGTCGGCTGGTAGCCGAACAGAAAGCGTTGTGGCGCAACGATAATCATCGTGGCCGTCGCCCGGCTGTGTGGTCGCCGGGTGAGTATCTGGTGATCGACTGGGCCGAGGTCGCGCCGGGTTTGTTCGCTTTCTGCGCGGTGCTGGCGTTCTCGCGGTGGCGATTCGTGCGGTTCGCCACCGATCAGAAAGCCTCCACCACGCTGGCGATGATCGCCGATGCGCTGGCCACGATCGGCGGGGTCCCGGCCAAAGTGTTGGCCGATCGGATGGGCTGTCTGAAGGGTGGGGTGGTCGCCAACGTGGTGGTGCCCACCGCTGACTATGTCCGATTCGCCACCCATTACGGCTTCCGCCCGGATTGGTGTGAGGCCGCTGACCCGCAATCGAAGGGCATCGTGGAGCACCTGTGCGGCTACGCGCAGTCCGACCTGGTGGTACCGCTGCTGACCGAGGCGGCCGTGTCGGGTGTGCCGGTGAGCATCTCCGCGGCCAACGCGGCCGCGGCCACGTGGTGCGCGGAGGTCAACGCCACGGTGCACTCAGAAATCGTCGCGGTCCCCGACCAGCGCCTGGCGGTCGAGCGCGAGCTGTTGGCGGCGCTGCCATCGCTGCGCCCCGAGATCGGTGCGGCCTCGGTGACCCGCAAGGTCGATCGGCTCTCCTGCATCCGCTACGGTTCGGCGCGCTACTCGGTGCCCACCCGGTTGATCGGGGCCAGCGTGAACATCGTCATCGATCACGGGGCGCTGGTGGTGGTGGAGCCGGGCACCGGGGCGATCGTGGCCGAGCACGAACTCGTCGCACCCGGGGAGACATCGATCCTCGATGCGCACTACGACGGTCCCAGGCCTGCGCCCAGCCGTGGGCCGCGCCCGAAAACCACAGTGGAGCACCAGTTCTGCGCTTTGGGTGAGGATGCGCAAGCGTTTCTGGTGGGTGCCGCCGCGATCGGCAACACCCGCCTGGGTGCTGAGTTGGAGACCCTGCTCGGGCTGGGTGCCGCCCACGGCGAGGCCGCGCTGACCGCGGCGCTGCGGCGGGCGGTGGCGTTCGGGCGGTTCCGCGCCGCCGATGTGCGCTCCATCCTGGCCGCCGGCACCGCGCCGCAGCCCCGCCCGGCCGGGGATGCGCTGGTGCTGGATCTGCCCACCGCGCCGACGCGGTCCCTGGACGCCTACAAGATCACCCGCACGCGTGACGGGGACGCCTCATGACGACCACAACTGACACGAAACCTGTTGCGCCCAAAACGATCCCGCCGCTTGCTGCGGATCTGGATGCGGGGTTGCGCCGGCTCAAGTTAGCGACGGTGCGCCGCACAGCGCCTGAAGTGCTGTTGACCGCCAAGACGCAACGCTGGACTCCCGAGGAGGTGCTGCGGACCCTCGTCGAGGCTGAGATCGCTGCCCGCGATGCCTCCAACACCGCCAACCGGCTCAAGGCCGCCGCCTTCCCCGTCGTCAAGACGCTGGAGGGCTTCGACGTCGCCGCCTCGTCCATCCCGCAGGCCACCATCGACTACCTGTCGAGTCTGGAATAGATTTGGGCACAACATAATCTGGCGATTATCGGTCCGCCGGGTACCGGCAAGAGCCACGTCTTGATTGGGCTGGGTCACGCCGCAGTGCATGCCGGCCACAAGGTGCGTTACTTCACCGCCGCCGACCTCGTGGACACCCTCTACCGCGGCTTGGCCGATAACACCGTCGGCAAGATCATCGACACCCTGTTGCGTGCCGATCTGATCATCATCGACGAGGTCGGGTTCGCCCCGCTCGATGACACCGGCACCCAGCTACTGTTCCGGCTCGTCGCCGCCGCCTACGAACGCCGCTCACTGGCGGTGGGCTCTCATTGGCCCTTCGAGCAATGGGGCCGGTTTCTGCCCGAGCACACCACCGCGGCCAGCATCCTGGATCGGCTCCTACACCATGCCAGCGTCGTCATCACCGACGGCGAGTCGTTCCGCATGCGCCACGCCCAACACAAGCGAGGTGAACGCCCCTGAACTAACCTCAACCCCTGCAAGGGGGTGGGGACTTTTCCTGGCCACCAGCGGGGACTTCAACTTGGCCACGAACAACGTCAATGTTGATGTGGCTGTTGATGTTCGGTCATCCGCGAACTGAAATGCGCTGCTCAGCGCACCCCTTCCCGGTGGAGCTGCCGGGAATTGAAACCGGTGTGCAATCAAGGCTGACCTGCGAAAACAATGGCTGCGACGACTTGAGACAACGCGAAACGACGCGGCGTGCCGTGCGCATTTAGCCAAGCGTGTTGATGGCATCAACAGCCATCGCCGGCCAGCGAACCTTCGTCCGCGAACGGACTTACAGTCCGCGTCTCTCGGTCCTTGTTCCGACAAGCAGTGTTGGTTACGGCGGACGATGCTCGTCAATCGCGCGAAGAACAAGCATGGCTCCGCCCATCTGCGGCGCAGCCATGTGGCAGAGGAATTAGAACCCTACCCAGTGATGCTGGCTGAGTAGGTGTATCCGGCGGCCGACTGCCGCAGCTGCCAGATCTGCGCCGGGCACAGCTCGTTGACCGCTTGGTTGATGAGGTAGGCGCCCTGGTAGTAGTCCGAGGTCCGGAAGTCGGCCTTCACCTGATCGACGAGTTGCGCATAGTTCATCTTCGCGGCGACCCGGTCGCAGATCGTCCTGCCGTAGCCGATCGCGGCCTCGGCGTTCGGGAAGTTGTAGCCCGGCCGGACATGAACGTTGACGAGATAGGCCACGGTGTCGGCGCCGGCCGGCGGGGCGATGACGCCGAGGACGGCGGTAGCCGCCGCAACTGCCACGAACACGCGCTTCATGAGCGAAGAGCCTATTCCGTGTTCGCGCCGAACGCGTCGGCGAAGCTGGCGTTGCCCATGCTCTCCCTCTGGCTGGCGTCCACCGCCGCTAGGAGGCGAGAGTTTTCGATGACGATCATCTCCACGTCGCGCCCGTCGTCGGCATAGTGGCGATGCCAGATCCACGGCGGCGTATACACGAAGCTGCCGGCGCTCCACCGCACGCGTTGATCGCCAATTTCCGACCAGCCCGAGCCATGTTGCACGAAGTGGATCGACTCATGTACGTGTCGATGAAGGTCGCTAGCCTCCCCCGCGGGAATCTTCTGCAGAAAAATCTCAATAGAGCGAGCGGGTATTCGCAGGAGCAACCCAATTTGCGATGGGCTTGCAGTCTGGATCCAGTGCGCCTCGGCGGAGCTAACGACGAGGTGCTTCTCCCCCACGTGCTGGCTGTCGCGACCTCCTGCTCGCGCCATACTCTTGGCGAATTCGTCTAACTCGTCACGGGATAGAGTCATTCAACGGCCTCCTTCGGGTATTCCTTCGCTTAGTCAGCAGAGTTCTCGACCTGCCATGAACGATGGCCCTTGGTGGACAAGGGTCCAACGGAACTCTGAGTATGGTCATCATTGATTATCTCGCCGGGCCGATAGATTCGTTGCGATGACCACAGAGGCGTGTAGGGGTCAATGCAGGGAACGCACCCGTCACCATTCCTCCGCTTTGACTCATTGGGGCTTGCCGTACACCGCCACGACAACGGTGCGGTCGACGGAATTCTCTGACCAGACCCCGATCCGGGTGTTCGAGCAGTCGGACATGACTGCGAGATCGACCGGATCGTGATACCACTGGTTAATCAACTCGATACCGCTGAACGCGAGCGCGGGATTGATGGCCACGGTCTCTGACACCGCGCCGCTAAATCCCGCGGCCTCCGCCCGCTGCTGTAGCGTAGAACCATCCGATCCGACATCGCCGTTGACGTTGCGGTTGGTCAACGCATCGCGTGCGTGCCACTGCGCAGCGAGCTGGAGACTCGGACTAATCTTGATGTCGCTCACGCAGCCCGCTTGGCGTTGAATGGTGTATACGTTCGCTACTACGCCGTCATTGAGGCGCTTGTTATCGCCATGTGCGGCGGGCGTTATCAGTAGTGCTTGCACGCCAAGCACCGCAACGATACCTACCGTGAGCGTCAAAGGGTGTCGGAGGCGGCGGCGGCCTGATGGCTCTCTGACCATCTTCATTGCGCCCGGGTTCGGTCGCCGGGCGTCGAGTTGATCACCGCGGGGCCGCTTTTCGTGGGTCGAGTTACACACAAGAAACATCCCTATGCCGTAGTCTGCCAAGATGCCGCCTGCAGCCTCGTCACACTGATCGAAAATGGACGGGATCCAATCAGCGGCGACCGGCGGCCCAGCGAGAATTGAGCTCACCGCGGCACTTCGATGAATGCGCCATGAATGCCGTGCGGGATACGGGTCATACGAACCAAAAATCCTCGTCTCCTTCGCTGCCCCGGCTATGGTGCAGCCCGGATTATCGACGCCGCTACAGGACATCTCGGGACTGTTCTTGCGGGAGCCGTTGAACCATGTAAAGCCGGCTGTAGCCTCACGGCTCAAGCCAATCGCGGCGTCGTTGAGACGGGTCCACACCGCGACTGCAAGACCATACGGAGTTGCATTAGCCAGGCTGATCGCCTGAACCTCATCGTCAAATTCCTTCAACGTGAGCACCGAACCGAATATGTCGTCCTGCATGTCCTGAACAACGGCGGATGCCGGTTCAAGGGTGGCAACAATCGTCGAAGCGGCGAAGTAGCCGGGTAATCCATCGGGTTGGCTCGGCTCCCCTCCGCTGAATTTCGTTCCCTCGGTCCTGGCGATGTTCCGGCACACTTCTTCGGGCTGAGCGTGGGAAACCAGCGGTCCAGTCTGGGCACCGATTTTGCGGGGATTTGCGACGACGATCATGCTGACCTTGGTCCTGGAACTTGCCGTTGCGTCATGAAACTTGGAGACGTACATGAGGATTCGCTGCATGCCCTAAAGATCTGCCCGTCGGTGATCACCGAGGCCGCCTGCGATGCCGATAGCGCCGCCAAGGTCAGCATTGACGAAGATCAGCGACGCGTCCATCACACGAGAGTGCCATGCGCATCCGCTCCTCGAGCGCGGCAATGCTGAGCCCGAACGTGTGCAAGACCCGCAGCTGGCCGCCACCGGTGTGGTCGATGTCAAACACGGCATAGTCGGTGTACACCCGATTGACGCATCCAAGTCCGGTCAGTGGATAGCTGCACGAAGGAACCAATTTAGCGGTTCCGTCCTTCGCGAACAGCGTCATCATGACCAACACGCTCTTCGCGCCGATAGCAAGATCCATCGCGCCGCCGACGGCGGGTATGGCGTCAGGCGCCCCGGTGTGCCAGTTGGCGAGATCCCCGCGCTCGCTGACCTGAAACGCGCCGAGAACACAGACATCGAGATGACCGCCGCGCATCATGGCGAAGGAGTCGGCGTGGTGGAAGTAGGATGCCCCAGGGGTTTCGGTAACCGGGATCTTGCCGGCGTTCGTCAGATCGGGATCGATTGCGTCGCCGAGCGCCTCCCCACCCATACCGAGCATCCCGTTCTCGGTGTGCAACACCACCCCCGCGGCGGGGTCCAGGAAGTCAGCGACCATGGTGGGCTGCCCAATGCCGAGGTTGACGTACGAGCCTGCAGGGATGTCGCGGGCGATCATCGCGGCGATCTCCCGACGGTCGAGCGGGCCCCGGTCGAGGTGCTCGACACAGGCGCGGGTCGATGCGTCGACTGTTCTCGTCACGACGCTGCCTCCGTGGACGTCTCGGGAATTGCGGACAGGTCGAGGACGCGGTCGACGTAGATGCCGGGCGTGACGACCGTCTCGGGGTCGATCTGCCCGGTGTCGACGACGCGGGAGACCTCGACGACAGTAAGCGATGCCGCGGTCGCCATCACCGGGCCGAAGTTTCGCGCGGTCTTGCGGTACAACAGGTTTCCGACCTGGTCCGCTACGTGCGCCCCGATGAGCGCCACATCTCCGAAGATCGGGTACTCCAGCACGTAGTCGCGGCCGTCGATGGTGCGGGTCTCCTTGCCCTCGACCAGTGGCGTGCCAACCCCCGTCGGGCAGAAGAATGCGCCGATGCCGGCCCCCGCCGCCCTGATCCGTTCGGCCAGGTTGCCCTGAGGGACCACCTCGAGGTCGACCTTGCCCGCCCGGTAGAGCGCGTCGAACACGTACGAATCGGCCTGTCGCGGGAAGGAGCAGATGACCTTGGCGACCCGACCCGCTGCCAGCAGTGCGGCCAGGCCGGTGTCGCCGTTGCCTGCGTTGTTGCTGACGATGGTGAGCTCGGCGGAACCCTGTTCGATCAACGCATTGATGAGCGTGGTGGGCATGCCCGCTATTCCGAATCCACCGACGAGAATCGTTGCGCCGTCGTTGATTCCAGCGACGGCTTCCTCGGCACGGTGGCAGACAAGGGTGCGACTCATGACGGCGCACCTGGGTGCTCGTCGAACTCGGGCAGGACCTCGGCGGCGATGCGGAAGGCGGAGTTGGCTTCGGGGACACCGCAGTAGATGGCGGTTTGCATTAGTAGCTCCTTGATTTCGTCGTTGCTCAGACCGTTACGGCGGGCCGCCCGCAGGTGCATCGCCAGTTCCTCGTGGTGACCGCGCGCGACCAGCGCCGTCAGCGTGATCATCGAGCGGCTGCGGAAGTCGAGACCCGGGCGGGTCCAGATGCTGCCCCAGGCATACTGCGTAATCATGTGCTGGAAGTCGGCGGTCAGGTCGGTGGTACCGGCCACTGCCCGGTCGACGTGCGCATGGCCCAGCACCTCCCGCCGTACCGCCATTCCTGCACGGTGCACGTCTTCGAGGGACTTGCTCGGGGGCTGCGGAACACCGACGATCTCTGCGATGAGGCCGGCCACGCGCTCCGGCGCTTCGGCGGGGGCCAGGTGTCCGACGCCTTCGAGCACCACCAGGTCCCCGTCCTTTACGTCGGAGGCGATGCGCCGCAACGATTCCGGCGGCGTGGGGCTGTCAGCGCTACCCGCAACGGCCAGGACCGGAGTGACGATCTCGGACAACCTATCGGTTACATCAAACACTGCTAACGCTTCGCATACCTGCGCATAGGACTCCGCATCGGTGTGACTCAGGGCATCCAGCAGCGCCGAGGCGGTCCCCGGCTCGCGGTCGACAAAGCCCGGCGCGAACCAGCGCTCGGCCGCGCCGGTCAGCATCGTGTCGACACCGCCGGCGCGGACGGTAGCGGCACGTGCGAGCCAGCCGTCCGGGGTGCCGATGGCGGCGCCGGTGCACAGCAGGGTCGCCGAACTGACCCGTTGCGGAGCATCGAGCAGCAGCTGCAGACCGACGCAACCACCCACCGAATCACCGGCGTAGTGGAATGTCTCCACGTTAAGGTCGCCCGCGATCACCAACACCGCTGCTGCGAGGTCGGCGATGGTGAACGGGTGGGCCCGACGGCCGCGGCCGTGACCGGGAAGGTCCCATCCGACTACGCGCACATGATCGACCAGTCGTTGCGCCACGCCTGTCCACAGGGTGGCCGTCGTTGTCCCCAGCGACGGGCCCAGCAAAAGTAGCGGCCCGTCGTCGGGTCCGCCGAGGTGGATGGCGGTGAGAGGCGGATTGCTCATGGCGCGCCCTTGACGAAGCGGCAAGCCCGGCCGAGTGTCGAGTCGATCAGCCGATCCGCGGCGCCGGTGTAGCCGGGTAACGCTGCACGACCTGTCAGCTCGGTCATCGAGCGCTGTTCGGAAAGCAGGCTTTCGGCGGCGGCCAGATTGGCCGCGGCGCGCGGCGGGTCGACACGGAGGCCGGACAGGAGGTCGGATGTGTGCGCGGCGGCGACGACGGTGTGGCGGGCCAGTGTCCGCAGGGTTGCCCATTCTGTGTGCCAGGCGCCGTCGGAGCGTTCGTCGACGGTCGCGCCTGCGGCGGTGTGCAGGATGCTACCAAGGGGTCCGGCGGTGAGCGCGGCGCGGCGGATCAGCACCGAGCGGACCGGGTTGTTCTTGTGCGGCAGCGTCGACGAGCCGCCACCATGCCCCTCGGCCAGCTCGCCGATCTCGGGCCTACAGCCCGTCGTGACGTCGGTGGCGATGTGGCCCCAGGCGTCGCAGCAGCTCACCAGCGCGTCGCCGATCCGGGTGACCTGCCACCGGGTGGTATGCCAGGGCGGGGTGGGCGCCAATCGCAGCGTGGCGGCCAAGCCGTCACTGAGAGCGATGGCACCCTCGACGGATCCGGCCAATTCGGTTGCGGCTGCGAGCGATCCCACCGCGCCACCGACCTGCACCGGCAACGACGCTATCAGCCCCGCTATGGGCTCGGCGGCGTCGAGTACACCGGTCAGCCAGCGGGCGAACTTGGCGCCGAGGGTGCTCGGCAGTGCGGCCTGGGTCAGCGTGCGGGCGAGTGCCGAAGTGTCACGGTGAGTTTCGGCCAGTTCGGTCAGCGCCCGTACCTGGATGGCGAACTCGTCGCCGATGCGGATCAAGACGTCACGCGTGCAGAGCATCAGTGCGGTGTCGACGACGTCCTGACTGGTCAGCCCGCGGTGCAGCCAGCGGGCCGTTGGTTCCGCCGAGCGTTCCCGCAACATCAGCACCAGGGCGGAGACGGGATTGCCGTCCGCGCCAGCACGCCGGGCGATCGTCGCGGCGTCACCGTCGGCGAGCAGGATGGTCAGGTCCGCGCGCGCCTGCCGGGGCGCGATGCCCGCGTCGACGAGTCCATCCAGCCAGGCTTGTTCCACCGCGACCATCGCGGACAGGAATGCGCCGTCGCTCATCAGGTCGCCCGCGAGATCGTCGCCCGGCCAGAACAGATCGATCATCGTTGGTGGCCCGGGTAACGCAAGAAGACCGTCTCGGGCTTGTCCGGGGTGCCCTGCAGTTGGATGTCGAAGCGTAGACCGGTTCGGTCGCGGGTGGCGATGAGCGTGTCACGACGCTCGGGCGTAAGCGTGTTCAGCAGCGAATCGTTCTCCAATTGCTTGCCGGGAATGTAGGCGCGGGTGAACAACCGGTTCAGCAGTCCCCTGGCGAACACGGTGATCGAGATGAACGGCGCGGCAACGGGTTCGCTGACGCCGGGGATGACGGTGGTAAAGGTGTACCGCCCCGCTTCATCGGTAGTGGCACGACCCCACCCGGTGAAGGTCCAGCCGTCTCGGTGCAGGGAGCCGCTGGCGTTCGGGATGCTGCCGTCGGCGTCGGCCTGCCAGATCTCCAGCAGCGCGTCGGGTAACCCTCGGCCGTCGGCGTCTGCGACGACGCCGTGCAACTGAACAGCGTTCGGCGAACCGGGCGGCACCAACTCGTTACACCTGTCGAAGGGCAGTGCATAGCCGAAGAACGGTCCGACGGTTTGGCCAGGGGTGGCCGGCAGCAGCGTGGACATCAGCGGTGGGCTCCGCGGCCGAGGTTCTCGATTGGGGTGCGCGCCGACCCGGTCAGGACGACGTCCCATCGGTAGCCGGTAGCCCATTCGTGGGTGCTGAGTTCGTGATCGTAGCTGGCCACCAGCCGGCTGCGCGCCTTCTGATCCGGGATCGCCTGGAAGATCGGATCAAGGCAGAGGAGCGGGTCACCCGGGAAGTACATCTGGGTGACCATTCGCTGCGTGAATTCCGTGCCGAAGAGCGAGAAGTGGATGTGTGCGGGCCGCCACGCGTTGCGGTGGTTCTTCCACGGATACGGCCCCGGCTTGATCGTGGTGAACCGGTAGATGCCGTCCTCGTCGGTCAGACAGCGGCCGGCGCCGGTGAAGTTGGGGTCGATTGGGGACGGGTGCTGATCCCTCTTGTGGATGTAACGTCCGCCGGCGTTGGCCTGCCAAATCTCGACGAGCTGGCGCCGCACCGGCCGCCCTGCGCCGTCGACGACCCTGCCGGTCACCACCAGTCGTTCGCCGATGGGTTCACCCGAGTGCTGGACGGTGAGGTCGGCCTCCAGCGGGTGAACGTCGCGTTCGGAGAAGCACGGCGTCCATAGCTCGACCCCTTCCGGGTCGGCGTGGTGAAGGTCCTTTGTCGGATGCCGTAGCAGGCTGCTCCGGTAAGGCGGATAACTCAGGCGCGGCTGCGTCTCCTCGACCCCTGCACGCTGGTAGGCGGACTCGATCGCACCGATCTCCGCGCTGATCTCCGACTGGCTCGCTACGGCGCCGTCGGGATTGCTGTCGATCGACGTTGTCACGGCGCCTACGGTACCGACGACGTTGAGATTAGCGAACGGTAGAATTTCACTGAGCGGAAAGGCCATCCACAATTGGCAGGGAACACTTCGACGCCGGGAACCACTGTCACCTCGCGTTTGCTGAACATTCTCGGCGCCTTCGACGAGGGGCATAACAACCTGACGCTGTCCGAGTTGGCCCGCCGGGCCGGACTGCCGATTGCCACCACACACCGCCTTGCGGCCGAGTTGGTCGCCGGCTCGGCATTGCAGCGCCGCGCCGACGGTCAGTACGTGGTGGGCAGGCTGATCTGGAACGCGGGATTGCTGGCGCCGGTGGAAGGCCAATTGCGCCAGGTGGCTGAACCGTTCTTGCATGACGTATACGCGGCGACCCTTGCCACCGTGCACCTGGCCGTGCGCGATGGCGACGAGGTGCTGTACCTGGAACGGATGATGGGCCGGACATCCGTCCCGATTGTCAGCGCCGTCGGCAGCAGGCTGCCGATGCACTGCACCGGCGTTGGCAAGGTGCTGCTGGCCCACGCGCCGGAGGACGTTAAAGACCGAGTGTTCGCCACCTTGACTCGCATCACGCCGTACACCATCGTGTCGCCGACCGTGCTGTCTTCGCAGATGCAGCGCATCCATCGTGAAGGAGTGGCCACCACGAGCGAGGAGATGTCGCTGGGTGCATGTTCGCTGGCGGTGCCGGTCATCCGCCAGACCGACGACGCCGTAGTCGCCGCGATCGCCGTGGTGGTACCGACGCTGAAGCGCGATCGTCAGCGGCTTCTCGGCGCCCTGCAGGTCGCCGCGCACGGCATTGGGCGACTGCTATGACCCGTCAGGCGCCGTCGTAGCCGTCGCTCTGTGGGACAGAATCTCTCGAACGGGCAAGCTTTGGCGGCGGCCGCAACCTAGGTCGGAGTGCCACACGTTAGGCGCGAACCGGAGTCCGCGCAGCGCTTACCGGATAGACACCAACGAGTCTCCCCGCCAATGATTTGCAGGAAGCTGGCGCACTCCGCAGCTTCGAATATTCAGCGAGGGAGGCGGTTCCGCCCACCCTCAAACCCTCAACAGCCGAACTATCGCTGAAGGAATTGCAAAGAACATGACCACCACGACACCGCTGGGATCCGACGCCAGGGCGTGGGCCGCCGAGAACCTTCGAGGCTTCTATATGTGTCCTGTCACGCCCCTTACCGACGAGTTCGAGCTGGACGAAGAGGGTCTGCGGCAGAATATCGACGCGTTTGTGGAGATGGGGTGCACCGGCCTCGTTGTCGGCGGGTTTTTCGCCGAGGGATGGAACATGACGCTGGCCGAATGGCAGCGTTACCACGAGGTAGTCGCCGGTGCCACCGCCGGCCGCCTGCCCTTGTTCACGATCATTCTGGACCATTCGGCGTACCAGGCGATCGAAAAAATGCGGTTCGTGGAGTCCCTGGGCTTCACCGGCGCCGAGATCATGAACCCATCGGTGCAGCTCAAGACCGACGACGACGTGGTCGACTACTTCGACTTCGTGGCGCCCGCCACCGGGCTGGCGCTTGTGCTCTACCGGACGCCGGTATCCGGTTTCGTGTATAGCCACGACGCCGTCGCTCGGATCGCCGAGCACGCCAACGTCGTTGGGATCAAGAATGGCACTTTGAGTTGGACCGACAGCATCGCCTTACGCCACCGCTTCGGGGACCATCTTGTGATCAGCGAGCCGAATGAGCGCTATTGGGCTCATGATGCTGCGCTCTTCGGGGGTCGGGTGCTTTACGGGGAGCTCTCCCTGATCCTCTACGGGAAACGGCGGCAGGAACTGCACCAATACACCGACCTTGCGTTTGCTGGTGAACTCGCGGGGGCGCTACCTGTGTCGGCGAAGGTGGACGCAATTCGCCAGGTGTACGAAGAGGTGCTCATCGGCCGCATCGCGGCAACGGGTTCCTACGTCGCGGCCATGCCCTATCTGAAGGCGTGGTTCGAACTGTTGGGGCTGCGTGCCGGCCCGGTGCGACCGCCCGTCAAGGCCCGGCTGTCTGCTCCGGAGCGGGAAGTCCTGCAGGAGAAACTGACGGCCGCCGAGGCCATTTGATGCGCGTCCTGATCCTGGGCGCTGGTGGGCTCGGATCTGTCTTGGGCGGATATTTGGCGAACATTGGCGTCGATGTCACCCTGGTCGGCAGGCCGGCGCACGCCGAGGCCATCACGCGCTACGGTCTCCGAATCACGGGCCGTCGGGGCGACCTGGTGATTACTGATAACTTGACGGCGGTCGACCAGACAGCCAAAGCCACGGGGCATTTCGATTACCTGGTGTTGGCGGTGAAGGGCAAAGATACCGCGCAGGCCCTGGCGGAGGCCGACGGGTTGCGTGATTGCGTGAGCAGCGCGTTGTCGGTGCAGAACACCGTCGAAAAGGATGCGACGCTCGCCGGGTGGCTTGGGCCCGACAGGGTGATCGGAGCCTCCACCATCGAGGGCGGCACCTTGCTCGAACCGGGGCTCGTCAGAAATCACCTTACAGCTGAGGTGACCGCTTACTTCGGCGAACTTGACGGGACATCTAGTGCGCGCGTCGACGACTTGACGGCTGCCTTCACCAACGCCGGCCTTCCTGCAAAGGCGGTAGGCAACATCGAGCAGGTCGAGTGGGAAAAGCTCGCCCAGATCGCGTTGGCGGCCGCGTGGTCGGTCACGGCGCTGGGCGCAATCCCTGACGCCTCGGTCTTCGAGGGCATGGAGGTGCGCGAGGGAGCGATGTACTTCGTCGCGCTGGCAAAGGACCTTCTTGGGGTCTACCGGGCGAAGGGCTACGAGCCGATGAACTTCTTTGCGCCTCTCTCCCGCCTGAAGGAACTCGATGCCCTTCCGACGGCCGACGCGATCGAGTTTGTCATCGGGCAAGGCAGAGTAATGCGCGAGAAGGGAAACTCGGGACACCCCTCGATGTACGAGGATGTTCTGCGACGACGTAAGACCGAGGTCGACTTCATGCTGGCGCCTTATCTCGCCGCCGCTCAAGAACTGGGCATGGATGTACCGACGCTGCGGGTCGCCTACCAGATCATCAAGACCGTCGACCGATTCCTGGCCTAGCAATGACGCGGTTCGAAGACGATGTTCAGGTAGCGCGCAAGGTGTGTTGGGGAGTGACGCCGAACTTGCGCCGATACTCCGCGCTGAAGCGGCCCAGATGACCAAAGCCCCACTTCATCGCTACGCGGGCAACAGTCACGGCACTCTCAGACGACGCCGCCAGTTCTGCATGCGCACGGATCAGCCGGACTTCGCGCAGATACGTGAGCGGAGGAAGCCCGACGTGCCGCTTGAAGCTCTCTTGAAGAGCGCGGACACTGATACCAACCTCGCGAGCAAGATCGGTTGTCGTCCAACTCCGTTCGGGATGCTCCTCGATTAGGTCGAGAGCTGTCCTGAGTACTTTGGGCGGCGGCGCTGCGTGTTGGTCGGCGGCGAGCGCCATGGCCTGATAGTGAGGTTGGGCGAGTAGAAACCCATGTATGAGCAACTGTTCGAAATGTCGCCCGGTCATCGGATGTTGCACGATGCTCTCAGGGCGAGAGACCTCCCGATATAAGACCGATAGCAGCGCACGCCACGCACGACTGCTGTCCGCCGTCAGGTCCATGCTATGCGCGATATTCAGCGGCCTAACCGCAGGTCGTCCAAGCAAGCCCTCGAGTTCGTATTCCAGATCCGTGCGGCTGAACTTCACGCACAGCTGACCACAATCGGCGGCCCACTTGATGCCGGCAGGACGGCCTGGGAGGAAAACCGCCGCCTGCGTGGGCGTCGCTTGGGCCGTGGCTGAGCCGCACCACGAATCGGCGTAGCTGGTGAGGGGAACGTTGATGTGGTAATCATCGAGCGCAGTCGAATTGACGAGCTCGACATCTGCACCGTACCGAAGGTAGCCAACGGTCACAGCACCGATTCGTGCGGCGCTGAGCCGCGCATTCAAACGCTGGCCGCGACGGGAGTAGCGGAGACGGTGCGGTGTGAAAATTTCCGAAGCGAGGTGCTCGGCCGCGCTCAACTGTTCGGTGCATACGGTCTCGCGTCGGCTGAAGTACGATCCTGCCATCTTCGGCCCATCCGCCATTGGTAACACCTCACTTTCTCGCTGCGGTAGCCGCAATTCGCCGACAGAATCTGTCGCTCCGTCGAACACCAGCGCGGAAGGCCTGGCCTCCGACTCAGGGTCCTGCGTCACCCAACCGCATGCACTCGAAACATTCTAGTGGATGAGGAACTCTGTTATGCAGAGAGTGATTCTTTTAGACGCGTGTTGCCCTTTCTCCGTGCAGCAGGGTCACTGGCTGCCGCGTGCATCGTCCACCTCGATGGTGTGCTGGCCGGCGACCGCCCCGACCCCGATATTGCTGTTGAAGGACGCTCTGGAGCTGTGTGAGCTTGCCGGCGTCAGCTCGACAGTTGTCGCGTGGCGTTGACTGGTGCGATCGCACCCCGGTGCGAGTGCCGTCCGGAGGGGATTCGCGCCTCTGGCGGGAACACATCCGATACCAGCTTGCGTGTGCAATAGCCTGCGCTCACAGATCCATGCCAGCGGAGATGGAGGAGCCAATCGTGAGGGGGACCCGTTTGGTGGTCCAGTCGTTATGCGACTTGGGGTTGGTGGGTCGTGGTCCACTGTAGAGCGAACTCGGCTGGGGTGAGTTCGCCGTGCGCGGTGTGGGGCCGATTGGCGTTGTAATCGCGGCGCCAGTCCTCGATGATCACGCGGGCCTCCAGTAGCGAGTCGAAGCGCAACGAGTTGAGCAGTTCGTCGCGCAGCCGACCATTGAACGATTCGACGAAGGCGTTCTGCCACGGCGATCCGGGATCAATGAAAAGTGAACCGGCACCGTTGAATCGACACCAATCACTCACGGCGTGTGCCACAAATTCGGGGCCGTTGTCGAAGCGCACGTAGTGCGGCGCCCCATGGATGAGGGCGAGGCGGTCGAGCGTGGCGACGACGCCGTCGGCGTCGATGGATCGGTCGACCTCGATCGCCAGGGCTTCCCGGGTGAACTCATCGATCACGTTCTACAACTTCAGCGTGCGGCCGTCGGCGGTGGTGTCGAACTGGAAGTCCATCGCCCAGATCACGTTCGGGCGGATCGGCGACATCGCGCCCACGACGACCCCGATGCCCGTCAGCCGCTTCTTACGGCGGCGCTGCGGCACCCGCAGGCCCTCCTCGCGCCACAGCCGGCGGATCCGCTTGTTGTTGACCTGCCATCCCGCCCGGCGGGCCATCTTGGCAGCGCGGCGCCATCCCCAGCGAGGCCGCTCGACCGAGAATCGGCGCAGCCAGGCCCGCAACTGGGCCTCCTCGGTGGTGACCGGGGCCGGCGTCAGCCGCATCGTGGAACGATGCAGACCGACCACGGTGCAGGCGCGGCGCTCAGAGACCCCGAACCGCTCACGCAGCATGGTCGCTGCGCGGCGTTTGCGGTTCGGGGTCAGAAGTTTCCCGACCCGATCTCCTTGAGCATGTCGATGTCGAGAGCCTGATTGGCAACCAGCTTCTTCAGTCGGGCGTTCTCGGCCTCAAGCTCTTTCAGGCGCTTGGCGTCGTTGGCCTTCATGCCGCCGTACTGCGCCAGCCAGCGATGCCACGTCGATTCCGCGATCTCCAGATGCCGGCACACCTCGGCCAGCTCCTGGCCCGACGCGAGCAGCTTGTTGCCCTCGGCCAGCTTGCGAATGATCTGATCCGGCGTATGCCGCCGGCGCTTGTTCGATGCCATGTCGTTGGTGATTCTTCCTGCCCGAACACTCGGGCAACAGAGTCCCACAACGACTGGACCACTGCGGGGGACTCACCTCAATCGGGCCTGAGGGGTCTGCATACCTTGAGTGCGGAATGTATTACACCGTGGGGCACTGAATAATCACCACGATTTTGCTTCTCGTCGCGCCTTCCGGTCGTGCAGGCCAGTGGGTTGAGCACTTCTGGCATCCATCCCATTCCTTGAAAGCTTGGAACCTTCTCGCGCTCTGAAGACATAGAGGTCGAGATCAAAATCGCTGGGAGAGAAGGAAAAATGATGGCTTCTTCTCAGACACCTCGGCCACACTAGTCCAGCTGGCGATGTTGCGCTAAACGCTCTGCCAAAGCTCGCGATGACCAAGCGTTGTGGTAGTCGATAAAAAAGATATCGCCCGACACCGCACGGCGCACAATCGCCTTAGTGTCACATCGACGCGGATGATTTGGAGATAAGTCAATATTCGCGAAAAAAGGAACCGCACAGGCCGTCTCGGTGATCATCACCGACACAGATTGACAATTCGGTTTAAGTGCACGAGCCTGTCATAGCTCCTCGACCGCGCCGTCGGACCAGATAACCATTTTCCGTAATCAGGGTGCGCGTAGATGTGAACCTTATACAGATGGTCTAGGTCATCCCACCAGACCCAAGACCCAGCGCCTACCATCCAGCGCTGCGCGACACGGCCATCAGAGAAGACGCACATTTCAAATTGCGCCTCGTCAGGCGGTTGTAGTTGTCCTCCTCGAAGTCGTCCTTCACGTCTCTGGCGAGCCGGCGATAGACGACAGCCGTTCTCACAGGTCAACCTCTGACAATCCCATCACGTCTAGCGTGCTCGTGAGAAGCAGAGACATAGTAGGCGGAAGGTCGCACCACGGAAGAGATCAGACGGCGCCGGGTGAGCGCCTGCGACAACGGCGGACGGTCGTTTGGGGGTGAACCTACCCGAGGAAGACATTTCCGGTGTCATTGCGCGGATCCGGAAGCACGTACGGTGATCGCTGCCGACGGGCATTCGTGTGCTGCCGCGCGGGCGTTGACCTCTAGATCAGCGGGAATGTCGCGCACCAATATCTCCGCCTTCCCAGCCGCGTTGATAGCGAAGACACTGGGCGCGACGTCCACGCACAACTGGTAGCCGCAGCACCGACGTGGATCGACTTCCGCATGGATCACTTGTCCACTCCTCACTTAAGTGCACCCCTCCACCGCGATGGATCGAGCGGAGGACCAAGGCACGCCGCCGCGCAGCACCTGCAGTTGTCATCACAGACGTCCTTTCACGATTGGGGAAAGGGCGTCAAGTAGGAAACGATCCCCTGCTCACTGACGTGCGCGAGGTCAATGGCCAGGACCGTACGGGTCCTCGAAAAACCGCGAAAGGCTTTCCTTGGTCTGCCATGACAAACTCTCAAGTTCCAACGGGTCGAGCTGAATTCGGAAGCCGAGGCGGGGGCTGGCAATCTCCAACCGCTCTCCATTGCGGGTAAAGATTTTGTCGACGGTGACGACGGCGAACTCGTTCGCGATGGTCGTCGCCGCACCGTGGTCGCCGGTCACGACTGTACCTTTCTAGGTTTTAAGTAATGCAAGCTCAACGTCGCCCCGTTAGAAGAAGTTAGCCAGATTGTGGGTGCCGACAACGGCATGATCAAGCACTACCCGTCGGCTCGCTAACCGCAGGCCCATCTCACTGCGGCGGATGACATCGTGGCGCTCCGCAGAGATGAGGTCGTGCTGCGGACTGTCCCCCCTGTTGCGGAACACGAGAAGGTTGGAGCGGACATCGTATTCGTCCGTCCCTGCGCCGGGGCGTACCCGCACATTCGACACGTGGTGTCGGATCCGTGAGGGCGGATCTTCTGCCCATGCGTATTCGGTGTCCAGACGTAGCACCCGCAGCTGCAAGCCTGCGTAGTCGTCATCCCAGTGGGTCATGGTCGTCGAATTTCCGTCGCCGTTGGCGCGTTCTCTGCTCACGCGCACCGGGATGATGTAGTGGATATCTTCGGCGCACAGTTCTAGCCAGTCGTGAAACCGGCCGTCGTTCAGCAGCTCCGCCTCTTCGAACAGAAAGTTCTCCATCTCGCAGCGGAGCAGAAGCTGTTGCTCGACCGTCGCTACCATGGCACACCATCCTTTATGACTTGGTTGATTGTGGTTGTGAGACAAGCAGGTGCCTGATGCCTCATCAGGCGACCTCGTCTGCATTGGTCCGAGATTGCGCGAGTAGTTGGGGTTTGGGCTCGGTTTCGCTGGCGTCATCGCCTGAGTCGGTGAGTAACTCCAACAGGCGACCCCAGAATTCGCGTTGGTTACGCTCCGCGTACCCGCTGGACAGGGGACGACCGGGCCCCTTCCACGTGTCGTCGCTGGTCAGCACACCCATGCCCATCTCGAAGTTGAGTGTCTGGCTGCCTGCGAGAATGCCTTGCGTTCCCGCAGTGATGGAGCGCCAAGTCTCGGCGTCGTCCTGTTCGAACACACCGGAGATGCCGAACGTTCGTACGTAGGTCTCATACGACTGCTGTTTGAACTCTTCGTCGGCATCCTTCTCGACGAGAAACCACGACCAGACTTCCATCGTGTCGTGTGACAGTGGACGCCACAGCCGAAATGTCAACATCGGCACTGGCATTGACTTGTTGTCCTTACCGATGAGGACGTTGAGGAACGACAGGTTGGGAAAGACCGTGCCGTGAATGAAGGCCGAACGCTGAAGCATGTCTGCGCGGTCCTGATCGCCGTAAGCCGCTGCGAGTCCATCGACGATCTCGGGTGGATAGTTCATAAAGGGCGGCATCGGTTGCCCGGGCGGCACCCCGAGGACGCCGAGGCCGTGACCGTTGGAGAGACTGATATGCGCCGGCTCCGACGCGAATTTCGGATCGGGCGGAGCCAGACCGAGCTCGACCGCCGATCGGTGCGTCATCAACGTGTGGTAGGCGTCCCCGACAAAGTTGTCCGCGCCGAGCTTCCAGTTGGAGTCGATGATCCAACGCTGGGGCTCACCCCGCACCTCCAGTCCACCCTTGGACTTCTGGGTGATCAGGTCCAGATACCACGCCATATCGCCCAAATAATCAACGAGAGGTTCTGCCTTCTCGTCCAGGCAACCGAATATCATTCCGCGGTAGTTCTCGAGGCGCGGAACCTGGGTAAGACTCCACTCGTTCTTGTCCATCTCGACCCCATAGACCTCTTTTTGTGCGGGTACACCCGCCAGAGTTCCGGTATTGCGGTAGGTCCAGCCGTGATAGGGGCAGCGGAAGTGCGAAGTGTTGCCCATCTCCGTGCGGCACAGCATTGTTCCGCGGTGCCGACACGAGTTCGCCATGGCGCGCACTTCGCCGTCTTCGCCGCGGACAACGATGATCGAACCGCCACCCAGATATCGGACCACGTAATCCCCTGCCTGGGGGATCTCCGTCTCGTGGGCCAGGAATTGCCAGCACCGGCCGAAGACTCGCTGAGCTTCGAGCTTGTGGAGTTCTGCGTTGGCGACCAGCCCGGCGGGCAGACGGCCCTTAGCCTCGATCCACCGATAAATTGGTTGGTCGTGGGGTGTCGGAATGAGGAAAGTGCCCCTTGAGCTGGGAGGATTGGTGTTCTCTACGCATCAAT
>NZ_JACKSH010000109.1 GCF_025821625.1 Mycolicibacterium pyrenivorans | reverse complement strand
AGAACCATGCAGACACGGCGTCGCAAGGCGACCACCAGCCCATTTTCACCCCGGAACGGGCGACCGCAAGGTCACATTGGCTGGAATGCAATTCCGGCCCACGCGGCCGTTAGCGGGCGGCGACGAGGTTGCTGCGCAGGTCCGTGGCGATCACCCGCGCCGCGGCGTTCTGCCAGTTGTGCAGCGACCGCTGCGGCACCTCGGCCACCAGCCAGTGCCACGCCTGGCGGGCCACGGGATCCAGCCCCGCGGCCGTCGCGTTCTGCGCGTACGCACGGACACCGACGACGTACGGGAAGTACAGCGAGTTGTAGTGGCGCCACTGCTCGGTGGTGCCGAAGTCGCCACCGTCACGCGGCTTGAGGCCGGCGATCCGATCGGCCAGCAGTGCCCGCAGCTCGTTGGCCCGCTCCAGCGGCTGGTCGGGCGCGCCTCGGCGGGCCAGCCGCTCGTCGATCTCCGGCAATGCGGTCAAGGGGCTGGCCACGAGCTTGGACAGGTTGCCGTAGTGCCCGAGCGCGCGACGGGTGACGCGCACGAAGGTCTCCTCGTCCAAGCCGTCGAGCGGGCTGCGCGACCGCAGCGGCAGGGCTGCCTCGGTGCCGCGCAGCGCGGCCCGGTTCTCCCGCAGGTCCGGCGAACGGGAGAAGGCGAGCCGGTCCAGTAGGCCGGCCAGCGGGTCGGCGAGCACGTTGATCGCGATCGCGATCGCCAGGCTGGTGAACAGCAGCACGGCCATGGTGGTGTCCTTGCCGCCCACCGCAAGCCCGATCAGCAACTGCCCGCCGAACAGAACGGCCACCGCCGTCGTCCCGACGAAGGAGCGCAGCATGTCGCGGCGCAGCGCGTGCCCCTCGTCGAACGCATCCCCGATGGCGACCGCGACCCCGAGCAGCGCGACGTCGAACCCGGTGGATGCCAGGGCCAACCCGCTGGGCACCAGGCCGAGCGGGATGATCAGGATCGCGTTGCCGAGCGCGAAGAACAGCGTGGCCACCACGATGAAGCCCACCACCGGGCCCGGCTGCGAGCGCCGCACCACCGCGTACACCATCGCGCCCAGCGACGGAATCGACACCGCCGCGACCATGACCCAGTGCCCCAGCCGCAGCGGGCCCTCGACGTCGCCCGCCATCGTCGCCCCGGCGAAGGCGACGACCGCGACGCCCGCCACCAGCGAGGCCTCCCCCGCACGGCTGCGCCAGCTGTCCCGGGGCCGCGACAGCTCCAGCAGCACCGCGAACCACGCGATACCCGGCAGCGCGACGAGGTAGATCTCGATCCGGCTCAGCAGCCCGGACGCGCTGACCAGCCGGACCGCGTCCAGTGCAACCACGAGGGCGAAGCTCGTCAACCCCAGCGACGCCAGCACGAGCACCGGCTTGCGGGGGTCACGGGCCAGCAGGTACAGCCCGAGCCACCAGCTCAACGCGAAGACAAGAGCGGAGAGAGTGACCACGACCTACTTCCTCAGCGGCCGTAGCGTCGGTGCCTGGCGCTGTAATCCCGCAGTGCGCGAAGGAAGTCGACGCGGCGGAACTCGGGCCAGTAAGCCTCGGTGAACCACATCTCCGAATACGCGCTCTGCCACAGCAGGAATCCCGACAGCCGCTGTTCGCCCGAGGTGCGGATCACCAGGTCGGGGTCGGGCTGGCCGGAGGTGTAGAGATTCTCCGAGATCGCCTCGGCGGTGACGGCCTCGATCAGCTGGTCACCGGTGGCACCGTTGGCCAGCTCCTTGGCGAGGAGCGCGCGGACGGCGTCGACGATCTCCTTGCGGCCGCCGTACCCGACGGCGACGTTGACGTGAAAAGTCGCGGCATTCGCCTTGTCGGTCGACTGCACGGCCTCGCGCAACCGGCGCGCCGGCTCCTCCCCGATGAGCTCCAGGTCGCCGACCGTGCGCACGCTCCACTGGTTGGCCGGTGCACAGATCTCCTCGACGACGTCGGTGATGATCTCGATCAGCGACGCCAACTCGTCGGCGTCCCGCTGCAGGTTCTCGGTGGACAGCAGGTACACCGTGGCCATCTCGATGCCGGCTTCCTGGCACCAGCGCAGCATCTCGGCGATCTTGTGGGCCCCCACGCGGTAGCCGTAGCTGACGTCGTCGTGGCCCAGTTCGCGGGCCCAGCGCCGGTTCCCGTCACACAGCACCGCGATGTGTCGGGGCAGCTCCGATCGCGACGGCGACAACCCCTGGCGCAGACGCATTTCGTAGAGCCGGTACATCGGCTCCTTGAGACGCCGCGGAATGAGGTCCACGATGGTCCAGACTACTGTGGCGCAGGAAAACCCCAAGCAAGTCAGCGGAGGTGACATGGCCACATCGTTCGATCCCACGGATACCGCTGACTCCGACCGCGCAGGATCGGCGCACGAGGCAGAGGACCTTCCCGAAGCCGTCGCCGATGGTGTCGCGCAGTTCCTGGGGAAGCCGCGGCTGCGCGGCTGGATCCACGTGTACTCGGCCGTCATCGCGGTCATCGCCGGTGCCGCACTGGTCGCGGTGTCGTGGTCGCTGGACTCGACGCGCGCCGGGATCGCCACACTGATCTACACGTGCACGATCGTCGCGATGTTCGCCGTCAGCGGCACCTACCACCGGGTGGACTGGACGTCGCCGAGCGCCCGCAAGTGGATGAAGCGCGCCGACCACTCGATGATCTTCCTGTTCATCGCGGGCAGCTACACGCCGTTCGCACTGCTCGCGCTGCCCTCAGAAAAGGGGTGGGTGCTGCTCTGGATCGTGTGGGCCGGCGCGCTGGCCGGGGTCGCATTGAAGATGCTGTGGCCGTCGGCGCCGCGGTGGCTCGGGGTGCCGCTCTACATCCTGCTCGGCTGGGTGGCGGCGTGGTTCATCGGGCCGATCATGCAGGGAGCGGGCGTCGCTGCGGTCGTATTGTTGATCGTGGGCGGCGCGCTGTACAGCATCGGCGGCGTGCTCTACGCGCTGAAGTGGCCGAACCCGTGGCCGACGACGTTCGGTCACCACGAGTTCTTCCACGCGTGCACGGCGGTGGCCGCCATCTGTCACTACATCGCGATGTGGTTCGCCGTCTTCTGGTGATTTCGGCGTCGCCCGTCACGCTGAGGTTGACCAGCGACACCGAATCACGACAGCTGGGTGATGTTCTGCGGGCCCCAGTAGGCCTTCATCGACGTGATCTTGCCGTCGCCGTCGAACGTCATCACCTCGATGGGCTCGATGCGCATCGCCCCGCCGACGGTGATGGCGAAGACGAACGCCGCCTCGTGACCGCCCGCGCGGAAGGTCAGCAGCTCGGTCTTGATCTCGCCACCGCCCTCCATGATCTTGTAGAAGCCGGCGATGGCCTGCCGCCCGATATGGACCTCGCCGCCGCCCACCGGGTCCTCCAGCGTGGCGTCCTCGGCGTAGAGCGCGGCGACGTCGTCCGCGGTGCCCCCGGCGACCGTGTCGAGGTAGCGCTGAACGAAAGTCTGCAGTGCGTCGGGCTCAAAACTCATGTGCGGCACGCTACACGGGGCGCTCCAGCGCGGCAGCCAGATCCGCGACGGTGGTGACGGGCAGGTCGCACGTCCGGCCCCGGCACACGTAGGCCGCGTCGGCGCCGTCGACCCGTGGCCGGTCGATCAGCAATTCGGACGAGTCCACCGCGCCGCCGACCACGACCGCCCCGCCCGGCGCCAGTCGGCGCGCGGCGTCCAGCAGTTCGGAGGCCGCCGGGTCACAGGCCACCGCGATCTGGATCGGGCCGCGCACCGCGGCCTCGGCGACCGCCAGCCAGTGCCCACCCGCCCGTGGCGACCGGGCCAGAAGCACCGTCGCGCCGGCCAGCGTGGCCTCGGCTGCCGCCGCGT
>NZ_JACKSH010000108.1 GCF_025821625.1 Mycolicibacterium pyrenivorans | reverse complement strand
CCGTCGGCATCGAGATCATCAGGCACACCCCATGATCCCCTACACCCGCCACCGGCCCAGGCACCCCGCCCGGCGTGTTACTGACCCACGCTCCTAGCCGAGCTGCTGGCTCTGATCCTGAACTGGAGCACCGACCTCGGCGAGTTTTGCCGGGCTGGAGGTGATCTCGTCGATGACGGTGTGGATGAAACGCATCTTCTCCAGTACCGCCGGAGGCAGCACGAACGGATACAGGTCGTCCTTGCCCATCGAGCGGTTGACCATGTTCAGCGCCCAGGCCAGCGGCAGCCACATCTCGATCATCGTGTCGAAACTGCTGGGTCCCAGCACTTTACGCTCGAATGTGGCACCGGCCGGCGCGAAGCCGAACGCGGCGGCGGTGTCCATCGTGTCACGGATGTGCAGGTAGTGCGCGAAGGTCTCCGCCCAGTCCTCGGCGGGATGCATGGTCGCATAGGACGACACGTAGTCGACCTCCCAGCCGGTGGGCGCGCCCTTGCTGTAGTGCCGGTCGAGCGCAGCCTGGTAATCGGCCTCGGGGTCACCGAACAGCTCATGGTAGCGCTGCAGGTAGTCCGCCGAAGTCCCGATGAGCCGGTACTGGTAGTAGTGCCCGATCTCGTGGCGGAAGTGTCCGAGCAGTGTGCGGTACGGCTCGTCCATCGAGATGCGCAGCTGCTCGCGGTGCACATCGTCGCCCTCGGCGAGATCCAGTGTGATCAGGCCGTTCTCGTGTCCGGTGAACACCTTCTCGAACGCGCTCGACAGCAGGTCGAACGCCAGCCCGTACTCCGGGTCCTCGTCGCGGCCGACGATCGGCAGCTTGAGCTCGTACAGCTCGGCGATCAGCCTTCGCTTGGCGCGTTCGGCGGACGCGAACGCCGCCAGAGCAACCGTGTCGGCGTCGTTGGGCCGGGTGCGGGTCAACGCGCAGGACACACAAAGCTTGGCGATCGGCCCCTTCTCGACCAGCCAATTACATTCGGCAAGATGAAGATTCGTGCACAGCTGAAACTGGCTTTCGTCGACTGCGCCGGCGTGCTCGCTCTCGGCGGGCGGTGCGATGACCAACAGCGCCATGTCGTCCAGTGAGAAACCCAATGAGCTGTGGCAGTTCAGGCACACCGAGTTCTCGAACGACAACCGCTGACCACAATTGGGACAGTTGAAGTCACGCATTGAGCACTCCCCCTTGGTACGGAGCCACGTCGACGGCGACATCGATGACGCTGCTCTCCGACTCGGTGTAGATGATGCCGCGAAGCGGCGGTACATCGGCGTAGTCACGGCCGAAGCCGACGGTGACATAACGCTCGTCGACCATCTGGTCGTTGGTGGGATCCAGCCCCACCCAGAGGTTCTGCGGCGTCCACACCGCCGCCCAGGCGTGCGTCGCGTCGATGCCGACCATGCGTTCCTTCCCTGGCGGAGGGTCGGTGGCCAGATAACCGGAGACGTAGCTGGCAGCCAGACCGTTGGCGCGCAGACAGGCGATCGCCAGCCGCGCGAAGTCCTGACATACCCCCTCCCGGGCCGCCAAAACCTCGCTCACCTGAGTGGACACCGTCGTCGACCCCGACCGGTAGGTGAAGTCGGTGTAGATCCGCGACGTGAGGTCGCGCAGCACCTCGATCAGCGGCCGGCCCCGGGTGAAACTCGGTGCGGCGTAGGCACGCAGCTCCTCGGTGATCTCGGCGGGCTGCAGGTCCATGGTGAACTCGACGGCCAGGGCCCCGTCGGTGCCCACGGGGCGCGCGATCTCCCACGGCGCCCGCGCCGACGGGCCCTGGTAGAGGTGGGGCGGCGGTGGGTCGACCTCGACGACCGACCTGCCGGTGATGCTGAGCGTGCGGTGCCGCTGGGTGACGTGGAAGTACGAACTCAGGTTGCCGTATGCGTCCCGGCTGGTGGAACTGTCGGCGGCCTCCGGGTCGATCAGCAGCTCGTGGAACAGGCAGCGCTGCCGCGCCGAGTCCCGCGGCGTCAGGAAGCCGCGGCCATAGGAGCTGGTCACCACGTCGGAGTAGCGGTAGGTGGTGCGATGGGTGATCTCGTAACACCGGCTCCCGCCAGCCGTGCCGACGGGCCCATCCGGAAACGCCGTCACGGCACCACCCGCCGTGCGTCGGGGCCCCACAGCGGCTGCATGCCGCCCGGCAGCGACAGGTGGGTCGCGGTGATGACCCCCGACAGCTCACGTAGGTCGCGGTGGGTGCCTGCCAGCAGCCCGTCGAGTTCGTCGCGGGCGCCGGTCGCGGTGACCTCCTCCAGTTCCGCGGGTTCGATGCGGCGCAGCCGGATGGCGATCTCCTCGACCATCCGCTCCGGCCGTGACGACCCCGACGCCCCGGGAAGAGACTTGAGGTTGGTCCGCAGCCGCTCCAGCTGATACACCAGCGAGCGCGGGTTCTCGGAGTCGAACAACACCAGCTCGGCCACGCCGGCCACACCGACCTTGCCCGGATTGCGCCGTCGGTAGATCACCAGGGATTCGCACGCCACCAGAGTCGACTCCGTGATGGTCTGTTCGGCGTCGGGCAACCGGGCGGTCGCCAGCGTCGACCGCAGCAGGGCGGTCAGCGCCAGGCCGCGCTCGATCCGCTTGCCGATGTCCATCATCGTCCAGCCGACATCGTGGACCATCGACTCGGCGACGACGCCCGACAGGGCAAGCATGCCCGCCAGGGTGAGAGTGTTCGTCGACGACAGGAACGCGTCTCCCTCGGCCCGCGAATCAGGCGGGCTGTCCGGGGCGTGCAGCAGCGCGCGTTCGAGCGCGGACAGCACCATCCAGGTGTCGTTGGACATCTGGTCGCGCACCGATCGCGCGGCCATGCTGAGACGCTCCACCGACTGGGCCAGCGAGCCGGACCGGTACCGGTCGGCCGTCAACGACCACAGGGTGGTCGGGGCGGTGGCCACCATCTCGGCGTAGTCACTGCCTGCGCCGGTGTCGGTTCCGGTGATCGCGCCCAGCGCCGTCAGCAGCACCGGAACGCACTCGCTGCCGGGCATGGTGCGGCGGTAGCGGTACTCGTGATAGCGCTCGCGGGTCACGGTCAGCAGCCGGGCCATGTTCTCGGCGCGCTCGGCGTAGCGGCCGATCCAGAACAGATCGGACAGCACGCGCGGCGAACTGATCTCGTGTATCGGACTCGGGGTGACCAGGAAAGGCAACCCCGTCGTCTCGTCGGGCAACACCACCGGCGTCACCGTCGGGATCTTCTCCGCGGTGATCCGTGTCGGCGTCCTCACCCAGATATCTTTGGCCGCAACGTTGTTCAGGCGGCAAGCGGCATCACCCGGCGCCAGGACATAACCGAGTCCGCCGATCATCGGCGCATAACCACTGTGTTGGGCCACCGTGAACAAGCGCATGCCGACGCTCGACGACGACAGCCCACCGGGCAGGTGATCCGAAGGCGCCGAGGAGAACTGGGGCAACTCCTGCCCCACCCACTGCCACGGGAGGGCCTCGATGCGCGCCGCGAGGGCCTCCCGCTGCCCCGCCGACAGTTCGGGTCCGACGATCTGTTCGCCGCCGGTGACCGGTTTGATCAGCAGCGACGACAGGTTGGCCAGCAGGTGCGAGCGCTCGACGTCGATACCGCCCCAGTACATGGGCGCGGCGGCCAGCAGCGGTGGCTCGTCGAGCAGGTGCTCGGCGAGTTCGGGGAGAAACCGAAGCAGCCCAGGGCTTTCCAGCACACCGCTGCCCAGCGTGTTGACCACCGTCACCGCTCCGCGACGCAACACCTCCACCAGGCCGACCACCCCGAGCCGTGAGTCGGCCCGCAGGTCGAGCGGGTCGGCGTAGTCCGCGTCGACACGGCGCAGTACCACGTCCACCCGTTTCAGGGTGCCCATGGACCGCATCCACAGCCTGCCGTCGCGCACCACCAGATCGGCGCTCTCGACCAGCGGCAGGCCCAGCACACTGGCCAGATAGGCCTGGTCGAACGCCGTCTCGGAGTAGATCCCCGGACTGAGCACCACCACCGCAGGCTCCTCGGCCGATTCGGGTGCGGCGTCGACGAGCGCCAGTCGCAGCGCCTGGGCCCACGGAGAGGCGGGGCGGGGCCCGATCTGCTCGTAGAGGTCAGGGACGGCGTGGGCGACGACGCGCCGGTCGGCGAGCGCGTAGCCGGCACCGGACGGCGCCTGCGTCCAGTCGGCGTTTACCAGGAACTCGCCGGACACTCCCCTGCTGACATCGCACCCGTGCAGGAACAGCTGATGACGACCCGGCACCTCGATGCCACGTGCGGCCCGCACGTAGCCGGGATGGGCGAACAACAGCTGCGGCGGCAACACCCCGCTGGTGATGGAGCGGCGCGCGCCGTAGAGGTCGGTCAACACGGCGTCGAGCAGCCGTGAGCGCTGCACCAGCCCCGCCTCCAGCGGGTCCCAATCCGCCGCGGAGATGACCAGCGGCAGAGCGTCGAGCTGCCAGGGTCCCGGCGCCGACGCGCCGTCGATGCTGGTGACCGCGTCGCCGTTGTGATCGACCTGGACGTAGGTGATGCCGTCGTTGTCGACCAGGCCGCGCACCACCGCCCGCAGGCGGTCGAGTCCGTCGCGGCCCCGTTCGCGTACGCAGTCGGCCAGCTCCTGCCAGGCCGGCCGGACATCGCCTGCCGCATCGACGAATTCGTCGTAGCCCGCCGCCGGACCCCGCAGGCCCGCCTGGACGTCGAAAAGCACCTGCTGGGCCCGCATGGTGCGGTAGGGCACCAACGGGTTGTCGAGGTCGGTCGCTCCGGCGCCCGGTTGGGGACTCGGACCGGTTGCAGGGAATGCCATTACTGCAGAACGGTACGCACTCGCCGCAGATCCAAGATCCCCGGCGCGCCCACGTCGGTCGATTGCCGTGCCTGCCTCTCGCGCAGACCGGCCAGATTGACCTTGCCCGGCGTGAAACCGGTGGCCTCGAAGCGGCGACCGCGCCGCGACTCGGCCTCGACGGCATTGACCGGAGGAGCGTCGTAGGCCCGGCCGCCGGGATGGGACACGTGGTACGTGCAGCCGCCCCGGGAGACCCCGGTGGCGGCGTCGACGAGTTCGAAGCGCAACGGGCCGTCGACGGTGATCGTCGGGTGCAATGCGCTGGGCGGCTGCCAGGCCCGGTACCGCACGCCGCCGACCTGCACGTCGGGGTTGTCTGTCGCCAGCATCGGGATCGGGTGGCCGTTGACGGTGACGATGTAGCGCTGCCGGTCGGCGCCGATGAGCCGGACCTGGATGCGTTCGACCGACGAGTCGACGTAGCGGGCCGTGCCGCCTGCGGTGGACTCCTCACCGAGGACGTTCCACGGCTCGACCGCACCGCGCAGTTCGATCTCCACGCCGCCGAAGACCGCCGTCCCGATCCGCGGGAAGCGGAACTCGGTGAAGGGGTCGAGCCAGCTGGTGTCGAAGGCGATCCCGTGTGCCCGCAGATCCGCGGCGACGTCGGCGATGTCGTTGATGATGAAGTGCGGCAACAGGTACCGGCCGTGCAGGTTCGCGCCGTGGCGGATCAGCGGCGCGCGTAGCGGCTCGTCCCAGAACCACGCAACCAGCGAGCGCACGAGCAACGACTGCACCATCGCCATCTGATGATGCGGTGGCATCTCGAACCCGCGCAGTTCCAGCAGACCGAGCCGTCCCCGCGCGCTGTCGGGGCTGTAGAGCTTGTCGATGCAGAACTCGGCGCGGTGCGTGTTGCCGGTGATGTCGGTGAGAAGGTGCCGGAGGGCCCTGTCGACGATCCACGGAGCGAAGCTTGCGGAGCGACCATGATGGGGAGCGAAGCTTGCGGAGCGACCATGATGGGGAGCGAAGCTTGCGGAGCGACCATGATGGGGAGCGAAGCTTGCATCGGAGAGTCGCGCGATCTCGGCGAACGCGATCTCGAGTTCATAGAGCGACTCCGGGCGGCCCTCGTCGACCCGGGGCGCCTGCGATGTCGTGCCGACGAACCGGCCCGCGAACAGATACGACAGCGACGGGTGCCGCTGCCAGTAGGTCAACAGGGACACCAGCAGGTCGGGACGGCGCAGCAGCGGGGAGTCGGCGGGCGTGATGCCGCCGAGTGTGATGTGGTTGCCGCCGCCGGTGCCGCCGTGGGTGCCGTCGACGTCGAATGCCTCGGTCGACAGTCGGGCCAGGCGGGCTTGCGCATAGAGCGTCTCGAGTTGTTCGCGCTGCTCGGCGAAGCTGGCGGCCGGAGCCACGTTGACCTCGATGACACCGGGGTCGGGCGTGACGGACATCGATCGCAGCCGGGGATCCGCCGGGGGACCGTAGCCTTCGACCACCAGGGCGCAGCCGATCTTGGCGGCGGCCGTCTCGATGCGTTGGATCAGGTCGACGAAATCCTCCAGTTCCTCGGTGGGAGGGATGAAGACGTGCAGGAAGCCGTCGCGGATCTCGCCCACCAGCGCGGTCGTCGGCATGGACTCCGCTTCCTCCACCACCGCGTCGGGATCGTCGGTCGCCGCGCCCCCGGAGCCCAGTCCGGGGCGCGACGCCGTCGGATCGGCGTCGAAGGCCGGCCGCGGCGGCTCCCAGCTGATCGAGTTCAGCGGAAGCCGCAGGCCGGCAGGCGAGTCCCCGTCCAGCAGCACGATGCGCCCACGACGCAGCTTCCAGTCCGCGCTGGCCCAGCCCGACCCGTCGTCGCGGCGATGCAGCGGCAGAACGTATGCCGCCGGTTCGGCGACCGGAGCTTCGAGGCGCGCCATCAGCGCGGTTCGGGCGTCGGGACCGTCGGCCTGCAGGTCGTCCTCGGGCGCGACGGGATCGCCCTCGGGTTGCCGCACTGCTGCCGCCAACCGGGCCAACGCGTCCTCGAAGGCGGGTCGGACCTGGCGGGCAGGCAGCCCCAGGCCGTCGGCGATGACACCGAGCAGTTCACGGCCGGCGTCGGGGGCAAGCGCCGGTATGTCGGGGTGTTCGGCCCACGGGTCGGCGAGCAAGGACTCGTCGCTCCACAGCGGCTCGCCGTCGGTGCGCCAGTAGAGTCCGATCTGCCAGCGCGGCAACGGTTCTCCCGGATACCACTTGCCCTGACTGCGTTGCACCAGCCCCTGCGGGGCCCAGACCTTCTTCAGTCGCGCCGCCAGCGCGGAGGCACGCTCGCGCTTGTGCGGGCCGTCGGCGTCCGTGGTCCACTCCGGGTCGACCTGGTTGTCGATCGACACGAACGTGGGCTCGCCGCCGATGGTGAGCCGCACGTCACCGGCGGCCAGCCTTTCGTCGACGCGTTCGCCGAGCTCGTTGATGGCCGCCCACGTCTCGTCGGTGTAGGGCAGAGTGACCCGCGGATCCTCATGGACCCGGGTCACGACATTGGTGAATTCCAGCGTGGTTTCGCACGGCTCGGTCGAGCCGGTGATCGGTGCCGCGGATTCGGGATGCGGTGTCGCCGACAGCGGGATGTGCCCCTCGCCGGCGAACAGGCCCGAGGTGGGATCCAGACCTATCCACCCGGCGCCCGGGATGTACACCTCGGTCCAGGCGTGCAGGTCGGTGAAATCGGCCGCCGGGCCCGACGGTCCGTCTAGGGCCTCGACGTCGGAGGTCAGCTGCACCAGGTACCCGGAGACGAATCGGGCCGCCAGACCCATCTGACGCAGGATCGACACCAGCAACCACGCCGAGTCCCGACAGGAGCCGATCCCGGTGCGCAGCGTGAAATCCGGTGTCTGAACCCCGGGTTCCATCCGCACGCTGTAGCCGACGTCGGCGTTGACGGCCCGGTTGAGCGCGACCAGGAAATCGATGGTGCGGGTGCCCGGCGGCACGGAGAAATTCTGCACCCACGCCTCGGCGAGATCGCCCGGGCCGGACCCCTCGTCGTCCTCGTCGACCGGTCTCAGATAGGGCTTGAGGTCCTCGGCCAGCGCCTTCGGGTAGCTGAAACCGACATGCTCGGCGTACTCCTCGATGAAGAAGTCGAACGGGTTGATGACCTTCAGATCGGCGATCAGCCCGACGGTGATGGTCAGGCTGCGGGTGCGCGTCGGGAAGACGAGCCGGGCCAGGAAGTTGCCGAACGCGTCCTGCTGCCAGTTGACGAAGTTGTCGGCGGGCTCGACCCGCAACGAGTAGGCCTCGATCGGCGTGCGCGAGTGCGGCGCCGGGCGCAGTCGGACGACATGCGGATAGACCTCGATGAGGCGGTCGAATGTGTAGCTGGTGCGGTGCTCCAGCGCCACCTTGATACCCATAACGGGCAATCCCACCACACCTGGGGTGGCGACGCAGACCGCGTTCGCCTCAGTGACGGGCCCGATGCGGCACAAGCCGACCGCGGGGGCGCGGCACGGGTGCACACTAACGGCGCTGACGCTCGCGCACCCTGATCCCGAGTTCTTCTGGCGGCACATCGTGTCCGGCGGTGCAGCGCAGCGCGACGGCGGTGTCGGCACCGCATCCGTCGTGTGTCAGCCGCAGGGGTACCGGGTCGGGCAGATGGCGCTGGCCCCAGTCGAACATCGCCCACACCACCGGCATGAAGTCGATACCCGCCTCGGTGAGGACGTATTCGTCGCGACTGCGCTGGCCGGGCTCCTGATAGGGCCGACGTTCCAGCAGTCCCGCCTCGACGAGGTCGGCCAGGCGTGCGGCGGCGGCGGCCTTGGTGACGCCGATGCGGCGCCAGAAGTCGTCGAAGCGGGTGGTGCCGTAGTAGGCCTCGCGCAGGATGAGCATCGAGGACTTGGCGCCGAGCACGCCCATCGTCTTCTCGATCGGGCACTGGCCCACCGCCGACCAGGAGTCGCGATCGACGAGTCGCCCTCGGAGCACCGACATGGAATTCCCCCTCCCGCTGAGTTGTTTCCAGTATACCCAGATGCTATAGCTGGGTATAGGACGCTTTACTCAGTGGCGAGATCAGGAGGCAGCAATGACCGGAACCACAGGCCGGGACGCGGTGATCGTCGCGGCGATGAGGACCCCGATCGGCAAGGGCAAACCGAGCGGCGGGCTGCATGACGTGCTGCCCGTGGACCTGCTTGCACACAGCCTGCGCGAGGTCGTGAGCCGGGCGGGCATCGATCCCGCACTGGTCGACGACGTCATCGCGGGCGCGGTCACGCAGGTCGGCGATCAGGCGGTCAACATCGCGCGCAACGCGCTGCTCGGCGCCGGATTCCCCGAGACCGTCCCGGGCACGACCGTCGACCGGCAGTGCGGCAGCAGCCAGCAGGCGGTCCACTTCGCCGCCCAAGGTGTCATCGCAGGCGCGTACGACGTCGTCATCGCCGCGGGCGTGGAGTCGATGTCGCGGGTGCCGATGGGCTCCAGCGTGCTCCCCGGCAGCGACCCGTTCGGAGCGATGGCCCAGCGCTACCCTGAAGGCCTTGTCCCGCAGGGCATCAGCGCCGAGCTGATCGCCGCGAAGTGGGGTTTGTCGCGCACCGAACTCGACGAGTTCTCCGCCCACAGCCACGAGAAGGCAGCGGCCGCGGCCAAGGAGGGCCGCTTCGACGACGAGCTGGCGCCGATCGCCGGGCTGAGCACTGACGAGATCATCCGCCCCGGCACCACCGTCGAGACGCTGGCCGGGCTGAGGCCGGCCTTCTACAACCCGGCCTACGGAGCACGGTTCCCGCAGATCGGCTGGAACATCACCCCGGGCAACAGCTCGCCCCTGTCCGACGGCAGCGCCGCGGTGCTGATCACCACCAGCGAGGTGGCCAAGCGCCTCGGCCTGCGCCCGCTGGCACTCATTCACACCACGACGGTTGTCGGCTCCGACCCGCTGTACATGCTGACCGGTGTCATCCCGGCCACGGAGAAGGTGCTCACGAAGGCTGGGCTGACACTGTCTGATATCGACCTGTTCGAGGTCAACGAGGCGTTCGCCCCCGTCGTACTCGCGTGGGCGAAGGACACGGGGGCTGATCTCGCCAAGACGAACGTCAACGGCGGCGCCATCGCGATCGGGCATCCGCTGGGCGCCAGCGGCGCCCGCATCATGACCACGCTGGTCAACGCGCTGCAGCAGCGCGGTGGTCGCTACGGGTTGCAGACGATGTGCGAGGGCGGCGGCATGGCCAACGCCACCGTCATCGAACGCCTCTGAAAACCCCGCCGGAATTGCATTCCAGCAGCGGAATCGCGAGAGACACCCTGCTGGAATGCAATTCCGGCGTGAGGTGGGGTCGTTAGGCGCGGGTCAGCTCGAACAGCGGGATGGCCCTCGACGTGTTGGCCTGATACTCGGCGAACACCGGTGCGAGCTCGGTCAGCTTCGGATACGTCACATCCCGCTCGTCGTCGGGCAGTTCACGGACGTCGACGTCATACGCCTCGGTGCCGATCTCGATGAACGCCTTGGGATTGGCCCGCAGATTGTGCACCCAGGCGGGATGCTTGGGCGCGCCGGCGTAGGAGCCCACGATGATCATCTTGCCGTCGATCGTCAGGTAGGCCAGCGGCGACAGCCTGGTCTTGCCTGACTTGGCGCCCGTGGTGTGCAGCAGCAGGAGCGTGCCGCCCTCGAACGGGCCGCCGACCTTGCCGCCGTTGGCCCGGAACTCCTCGACGATGTTGCGGTTGAACTCGTCGAGCGCAGCTGTGTCGGAATACAGTTTCTGCTTGTCGATCTCGGTCATTACCTGTCCAGCTTCTCCGGCTTGGCATCTATTCCGGATTCCTTGCGCTGCTGCGCGGTGATCGGCGCGGGCGCGTCGGTCAGCGGGTCGACCCCGCCGCCGCTCTTCGGGAACGCGATCACCTCACGGATCGAGTCGACCCCGGCGAGCAGCGCCGTGATCCGGTCCCAGCCGAACGCGATCCCACCATGAGGCGGGGCGCCGAAAGTGAAGGCGTTCAACAAGAATCCGAACTTCTCTTCCGCCTCGTCATGGTCGATCCCCATCATCGCGAACACCCGCTCCTGGACATCGCGCCGGTGGATACGGATCGAACCGCCACCGATCTCGTTGCCGTTGCAGACGATGTCGTAGGCGTCGGCCATCGCCGATCCCGGATCGGTGTCGAACGTCGCCTCCGAGGCAGGTGTCGGTGCGGTGAACGCGTGATGTACCGCCGTCCACGCACCGGACCCGACGGCCACGTCCCCGGCGGCGGTCGCATCGTCGACGCCTTCGAACAGCGGCCAGTCGACCACCCAGGTGAACGCCCAGGCGTTCGGGTCGATGAGGTCGAGACGCTTGGCGATCTCGATGCGGGTGGCCCCCAGCAGGGCACGCGCCGACTTCGCGGGCCCGGCGGAGAAGAACACGCAGTCGCCCGGGCTCGCGCCGACGTGGGCGGCCAGGCCGTCTCGTTCGGCATCGGTGAGGTTCTTGGCGACCGGACCGCCCAGTTCGCCGTCGTCGCCGATCAGCACGTAGGCCAATCCCCTGTGGCCCCGCTGCTTGGCGAACTCCTGCCAGCCGTCGAGCGTGCGGCGCGGCTGCGACGCCCCGCCGGGCATCACCACCGCCCCGACGTAGGGCGCCTGGAAGACCCGGAACGGTGTGTCGGAGAAGTAGTCGGCGCACTCGACGAGCTCGAGACCGAAGCGCAGGTCGGGCTTGTCGGTGCCGAACCGGCGCATCGCGTCGGCGTGGCTGATCCGGGGCAGCGGCAGCGGCAGGTCGTATCCGATCAGCGCCCACAGTGCCTTGAGGATCTCCTCGGACACCGCGATCACGTCGTCGGCGTCGACGAAGCTCATCTCCATGTCCAGCTGCGTGAACTCCGGCTGCCGGTCGGCGCGGAAGTCCTCGTCGCGGTAGCAGCGGGCGATCTGGTAGTACCGCTCCATCCCTGCCACCATCAGCAGCTGCTTGAACAGCTGGGGGCTCTGCGGCAGCGCGTAGAACGACCCTGGCTGCAGCCGTGCCGGCACCAGGAAATCGCGGGCGCCCTCCGGTGTCGAACGGGTGAGGGTCGGCGTCTCGATCTCGACGAAATCGTGAGCGGCGAGCACACCACGGGCGGCGGCATTCACCTTGGAGCGCAACCGGATTGCCTGCCCCGGGCCCTCCCGGCGCAGATCCAGGTAGCGGTACTTCAACCGCGCTTCCTCGCCTGCGGTCTCGTCGAGCTGGAACGGCAGCGCAGCGCTCTCCCCCAGCACGGTCAGCGAGGTCGCGTTGACCTCGATCTCCCCGGTGGCGATCTCCGTATTCGCGTTGCCCTCAGGCCGGATCTCGACGACGCCGGTGACGGCGACGCAGAACTCCGAGCGCAGCCGGTGCGCCTGGGCCAGCACCTCCCCCTCGCGGAACACCACCTGCGCGACACTGGGTCCGCTTCCCCGGTCGCTGCGCTCCTGCCCTCCGGAGAAGCCGTCCCTCAAGTCGATGAAGATGACGCCGCCGTGGTCGCGACGACGCGCCACCCAGCCGGCCAGCGTCACCGTCTGACCCGCGTCCGACGCGCGCAACGATCCGGCGGTGTGACTGCGCAGCACAAATGCTCCTCTTCGCGATGGGGTAACCGACAGGTCAGTCTAGAGGGGCCGCTACGGCGTCCAGCGTGCAGTTGTGTCTGGCCGGTAGACAACTATGGTCAGATGTCTACCCACGTACCGGAGGTTCACCCGTGGCCAAGCGTCACCCCTGCGAACGCGTCGAACTGGAGTTCGTCGACCGCGCGCCGTATCGCTTCGTCAGCACCGTCGATCTGGCGATCACGCCCGAGCAACTCTTCGAGGTGCTGGCCGACGCATCCTCATGGCCGCACTGGGCCAGCGTGATCACCAACGTGACATGGACAAGTCCGGCGCCGCGCGGCATCGGCACCACCCGTACCGTCGAGATGCGTGGCGGCATCACCGGCGACGAGGAGTTCCTGGCCTGGGAGCCGTTCACCCGGATGGCCTTCCGCTTCAACGAATCGACCACCGGGGCCATCGCCGCGTTCGCCGAGGACTACCGCGTCGTCCCCACCCCGGACGGTTGCCACCTCACGTGGATCATGGCGATGAAACCCAACGGGGTGGCAGGACGCCTCGGCCTGTTCACCGGACGTCCCGTGATGGGTTGGATGTTCCAGCGGTTCCTGCACAATCTCCGCCGCTATACCGACGAGCGCTTGCGCGAGGAGTAGTCGGTACCGACGAGCGCTTCGCGACGCCCCGGCCCTAGTACACGCCGGCCCACGCCGTGCGCCGGACCGCATCGGGATCCTCGGCGACGACGTCGCGAGCGGTCATGATCAGCCGGGTGCGCCGGTGTTCGGTCTCGTACAGCGGCCACTGCGCCTCGCCCACGCCTTCTCCGTGGGCGAAATCCAGCCAAGCCCGTTGCATCCGCCGCCCCACCGACGGCTGCAGTCGCCGCCCGAGGGGGTGCAGTTTGCGACCGATGAACGACGCGTAGCTGTGCTGGACATGCACGATCTCGCTGCCGTGCGTGGCGCCGAGACCGAGCATCCGCAGGCTCAGGCCGAAGTAATCGAAGCGGTACATCTGGGTGGGCGCGTGCGCGCTGTACGCGTCGGCGAACGCCCAGGCGGGTCCGCCGAACATCACATCGGATCCGAGGTCGATCAGCGCGCGGCGCCGCGGGTAGCCCGGGTACGCCTGTAGCACACGCGATTTGGCGTCGGGGGCGACCCGGGCGAAATAGGCGTCCACCGAGGCCCGCGTGGTGGGCAGCATCGGCGGTCTGGTCCACGCGAACATCGAGGCCTCGTGGCTGTTCGTGCCGATGATCAACGGAATGCGCGCCAGGTGCCCGCTTCGCGCGGCGTCGACCGGATGACTGGGCAGCAGATCCGTGCCGTGGGTCAGCCCGTAGGCCAGCGTCGGGGTGGTCGCCGCGCTCCTGAGCTGCACCATCCCCGCGGCACGGCGGAGTTGTCGCTGGGGTAGCGCTTTGACCTCGGCGGCGCTCACGCCGAGACGTGCCAGGAACTCGTGGGCGCGGGCCGCGCGGACCTCGCGGTCGGCGATCAGTGGCAGCGCGGGGCTCTGCGCGATCGCCCGGTGGACCAATCCATCACCCGCGGGGCTGGCCAGCAGTGCGAGGACGGACGTCGCCCCCGCGGATTCGCCGAACACGGTGACCCGGCCCGGGTCGCCGCCGAACGCGGCGATGTTGTCGCGCACCCAGCCCAGCGCGGCGATCTGATCGCGCAGGGCCAGGTTGTCGTCGAAGCCCTCGCCGAGGTCGCTGAGCTCGAAACCGCCGAACACGCCGATCCGATAGGTGATGTTGACGACCACCACGTTGCCGTTGGCGGCCAGCCGCGACCCGTTGTACAGCTGGAACTGCCCTGCGCCGTAGACGAACGCCCCGCCGGGGATCCACACCATCACCGGCAGCGAGCCGCTGGTGTCCGGCGACCACACCGTCAGGGTCAGGCAGGCCTCGTCGCGCACTTTCGGGTCGTCACGGCCGCCGCCGACGAACGACTTCGTCTGCGGTGGCAGCGGCCCGTGCTCGTGCGCGTCACGCACCCCCGACCATGGCGCAGGCGGTCCAGGAGCCAGAAACCGGCGCCGTCCCACCGGCTGCTCGGCATAGGGCACGCCGCGCCAGACGCCGATCCCGCCCTCGAGGTCGCCACGCAGGTCACCCGAGGTGGTATGGACGACGGTGGAATGTCCGGCGACGACTGCCACAGGACAAATCGTAGTGTGCAAAGCTTGACCAGCCTGGGGACCAGGCGCGGCGGCGAGAGTTGATGAGGTAGTGCGATGACCTTCAACGAAGGCATGCGGATCGACACCAGCACCACGTCCAGCAGCGGCGGGGGTCGCGGCCCGGGCCGGGGCATCGCGGTCGGGGGCGGCGTGGGCGGTTTGCTGATCGTCGTGGTTGCGCTGTTCCTCGGCATCGATCCAGGCACCGTCCTGCAGCAGCCGCAGATGAGCACCGAGGGCGTCGAGGCGCCCGGGTTCGACCTCAGCCAGTGCCAGACCGGCGAGGACGCCAACAACATCGTGCAGTGCCGCGTGGTGGCCACGGGCAACTCCCTCGATGGGGTGTGGTCGCAACTGATGCCGGGCTACACCCGGCCGCGGATCGAGTTGTTCACCGGTGGCATCGACACCGGCGGCTGCGGCTTCGCCGACAGCGCCGTCGGCCCGTTCTACTGCCCCGGAGACCAGACCGCCTACTTCGACACCAGTTTCTTCGACACACTCGTCACCCAGTTCGGCTCCAGCGGTGGGCCGCTAGCCGAGGAGTACGTCGTCGCCCACGAGTTCGGCCACCACATCCAGAACCTCGAAGGCACGCTCGCCCGCGCCCAGCAGGATCCTGAGGGTCCGACGGGCGGAGGGGTCCGCACCGAGCTGCAGGCCGACTGCTACGCGGGCGTATGGGCGCACTACGCGGCGATCACCAAGCAGGAGGGCACCGACGTGACATTCCTGAAACCGTTGACCGACAAGGATATTCAGGACGCCCTGTCCGCCGCCTCGGCGGTCGGTGACGACCGTATCCAAGAGGCGGCGACCGGCCGGGTCACCCCCGAGTCGTGGACCCACGGTTCCTCAGAGCAGCGGCAGAAGTGGTTCACCACCGGCTACCAGACCGGCGAACCGGCGAAGTGCGACACGTTCGCCACGAACAACCTTGGCTAGGCCGACCACCGCCGTCGACGCCGTCGCCGAGCGTTACCTCACAGTGTTCGCCGCCCTCGATCCCTGCGCCGCAACAGAAGCCGGCATCGCCGGTCACGACGATAAGATCACCGACTACTCCCCCGACGGGGTGGCGGCACGCGCCGAGGCAGCCCGTGGCACGCTGCGCGAACTCGATGGGGTCGAACCGGTCGACGATGTCGACGTGGTCACCGTCGCGGCGATGCGCGAGCGGCTCGGCGTGCTGCTCGACATGCACGACGCGGGACTGGACCTCGGCGAACTGAACGTGATCGCCTCCCCGCTGCAGACGATGCGCGACGTCTTCGACCTGATGGCCACCGACACCGAGGACGACTGGGCGGTGATCTGCCGCAGGCTGTCGCAGATCCCGCGCCGGGTAGCCGGATACGCCGACTCGCTGCGCGCCGCCGCGGCGGCCGGGCGCGCACCGGCCGCCCGCCAGGTGCGACGGGGCATCGAACAATCGGGGCAGATCCAGCGCCTGTTCATCGCGATGGTCGCCGATGCCGCTCCTGCCAATGACGCGCTGCGGGAGCAGCTGGGGCGCAGCGCCGAGGACGCGGCCGACGCCTACGCCCGGTTGGGCAAGGTGTTCCGGGAGGACATCGGTCCGCACGCGCGTGAGGTGGACGCGTGCGGACGCGACGCGTACACGGTGTTGTCGCGCTCCTTCCTCGGCGCGGCCGTCGATCTGGACGAGGCGTACCACTGGGGCCTGGAGCAGCTGGCGAGCATTGTCGCCGAACAGGACTCGATCGCCGACCGGCTCTATCCCGGCGCATCGGCCGCCGAGGCGCTTCGGCGACTGGACGGCGAGCAGCGCTATGTCATCCACGGCACCGACGCGCTCCAGCGGTGGATGCAGGATCTGTCCGACCGCGCGGTCGATTCATTGGCGGGCACCCATTTCGACATCGCCGAGCCGCTGCGCAACCTGGAGTGCCGGATCGCGCCGACGCACACCGGCGGCATCTACTACACCGGCCCGTCGGAGGACCTGTCCCGTCCCGGACGGATGTGGTGGTCGGTTCCCCTCGGCGTCGACACGTTCCACACGTGGCAGGAGACGACGACGGTGTACCACGAAGGTGTTCCCGGGCACCATCTGCAGATCGGCCGAGCGGTGGTGCTGGCCGATCAGCTCAATCGCTGGCGCAGGCTCGGCTGCTGGGTCTCCGGGCACGGCGAGGGATGGGCGCTGTACGCAGAACGGTTGATGGCCGAGCTGGGCTGGCTCGACGATGCCGGAAACCGGATGGGAATGCTTGATGCCCAACGCTTCCGGGCGGCGCGGGTGGTCATCGACATCGGAGTGCACTGCGGCCTGACCGCGCCCGACGGCGGCATCTGGGACGCCGAGAAGGCGTGGACATTCCTGCAGAGGCACAGCGCGATGGCCGAGGAGAACCTGCGTTTCGAACTGGACCGCTACCTCGGATGGCCCGGTCAGGCGCCGTCCTATGCGATCGGCCAGCGGATCTGGCAGCAGCTACGCGACCAGACCCGGTCCCGGGGGATCCCCCTCAAGGAGTTCCACAGCCGGGCAATGGATCTCGGTGGTCTACCGCTGGACGTGCTGCGATCTGCCCTGGCTGCCTGATCGCTCTACAGGCGCGACTGCTCCTTGATCGAGGTGTCGGTCTTGCGCAGCGGCCGGATGAGGGCGTCCTGGGCGAACGAGGCGATGAGCTCACCCTTCTGGGTGTGCACCGTGCCGCGGACATAGGACATGCCGGCACCCACCTGGGTGCTCTCGTGGCTGTAGAGCAGCCAGTCGTCCCATCGCACCGGCTCGTGGAAGCTGACCGACACCGTCATCGGCGCGGTCGAGACCGTCAGGTGCGCCTGGCTGGTGCCGATCCCTTCGTGCGCCCGCATCGTGGTCGAAATGCCAAGGTGGCCGGTGAAATACGCGATGAGCGCCTTGGCCAGATCGTCGCGCGCCGGAATCGGATCGTAGTGCAGCCATGCGTGCAACTCGGGTGGCCCCACCTCGTCGGGGCTGTTGACGTCCACGACGTCGACCAGGCGCAGTTCCCTGCCGACCATCGGCATCGGTGACGCATTGGCCTCGCCGGGCGGCGCCACGTCCGGGCGGGGCAGGTGGTGACGGATCACGTCCTCGGTGGGGACATCGGCGAGAACCGTCATCGTGATGCAGCGCTTGCCGTTCTGCTTGGCGGTCACCACCGCCGTTGCGGTGGAACGGCCTTCGCTGACGACGTCGATGTCGAACTCCACGGGTCCGGCGTCGACCATGACGGCGCGGGCGAAGACCGAGTACACCGATCGCACGGACTTGTCCGGGAAACGCTTGGCGGCGGCCACGATCGCCTGTGCGAGAACCTGCGTGCCCTCGACCACCTGGCGCTCGTCCTCGCCGGCGGGGCCGGTGTCCGCGGTGAACGTGTCCTGCCCGCTCGGCTGAGCATCGAAGAGATCGAGCAGTCCCTGCACCGTCCACGGCGTCTGCGCCGAATCAGTCGTCATCTTTCAACCGCCTCCACTAGTAACCGTCGGGGGAACAGTAACCGAGGTTCGCAAATAGCGGTAACGTCATTACCATCAGGTTCGGAGGAATTGAAGGGCGGTGCGGTATGGCAGCAAAGGCTCAGCCGGATTCCGCCGTCAGGGCCGAATCCGAATCCCGCGCCAATCGCTTCATGCGGTCGGCGCTTGCGATCCTCGGGGAGACCGGGCGCACCGACTTCACCGTGCTCGAGGTGGTCGAGCGGTCCAAGACGTCGCTGCGGGCGTTCTACCAGCACTTCGCCACCAAGGACGAACTGCTGCTGGCACTGGTCGAGAAGATCATGGCCGATGCCACCGAGCGGTGGCGCACCGAGACCGAGCAGCTGCCCAGTGGCGACGCGCTGCGCGCGCTGATCGAGCGCATCAGCGCACCCGCCGAGTCCAGCACCCAGGACAGCATCAACCGCGGGCTGACCTACTACAACGACCACCTGCTGGAGACCAGGCCCAAGGAGTTCGCGAAGGTGCTCGCACCGCTGCACGGCCTGGTGGGCGACATCCTGCGCCGCGGCATCGGCGAGGGTGAGTTTCGCGCGGATCTCGAGGTCGACACCGATGCGGCGATCCTGATGCAGACCGTGCTGGGGGCGCTGCGGTTGCGCGAGCTCGGCGCCGAGCTGAACGGCGTACCCATCGATGGCGGCCACCTGCACACGTTCTGCCTGCGCGGCCTGGTGCGATAACCACTCTCAACTGCGAAAACGACCTCATCAACGCCCCTGGCGTAGGCCTGGCCACGCGTGGTAATCTCGTTACCACCGACTGGTAATGGCATTACCATTCTTGGAAATACGACATGTCAGGAGCCCAAATCATGCCGTCACGCATCCTCGACTATCCGGTGTTCGACGCCGACAACCACTTTTACGAGCCCAAAGAGGCGCTCACCCAGTTCCTGCCCGATCACCGCAAGGGCATCATCGATTACATCGACGTCCACGGCCGCACCAAGATCGTGGTCCGCAACACGATCAGCGACTACATCCCGAACCCGACGTTCGAGGTGGTCGCGCGGCCCGGCGCCCAGGAGGAGTACTTCCGGCACGGCAGCGGCGGCAAGAGCTACCGCGAGGTGATGGGCAAGCCGATGAAGGCGATCCCTGCGTTCCGCGATCCGGAGGCGAGGCTCGAGGTCCTCGACGGACTCGGCCTGGACTACACGCTGATGTTCCCGACGCTGGCCTCACTGGTCGAGGAACGACTCAAGGACGATCCCGAGGCGATCCTGGACATCGTCCACGGCCTGAACCAGTGGATGTACGAGACCTGGCAGTTCAACTACGAGAACCGGATCTTCTCCACCCCTGTCATCAACCTGTCGATCGTCGACCGCGCACTCGAGGAACTCGAGTGGTGCCTCGAACGCGGCGCCAAGACCGTTCTGGTCCGGCCCGCCCCGGTCCCCGGGTTCCGCGGCACCCGCTCGTTCGGCCTGCCCGAGTTCGACCCGTTCTGGGACGCCTGCGTGAAGGCGGGCATCCCGGTGTCGATGCACGCCTCCGACAGCGGATACGCCGAGTACCTCAACGACTGGGAACCCGGCGACGAGTTCAAACCCTTCAAGCCGACCTCGTTCCGGATGGTCGCGATGGGCAAGCGGCCCATCGAGGACACCATGGCCGCGCTGGTCTGCCACGGCGCGCTGACCCGCAACCCGGACCTGCGCATCCTCTCGGTCGAGAACGGCGCATCGTGGGTGCCCTACCTGTTCTACCAGTTCAAGGACGTCTACTCGAAGATGCCCAACGAGTTCCCGGAGGACCCGATCGAGGCCTTCCGGCGCTGCGTCTATGTCGCCCCGTTCTGGGAGGACGACTTCAAGAAGATGGCCGACCTGTGCGGCATCGACCGCGTGATCTTCGGATCGGACTGGCCGCACCCCGAGGGCCTGGCGGATCCGATCAACCTCGTCGCAGATCTCGAGGCACATGGGCTCGACGACGACGGTGTCCGGAAGGTGATGGGCGCCAACATGATCGACTTGTTCAAGGTCGAGAACAAGCAGGTCCACAAGCCCGACGTGCCCGCGCTCGTCCTGACCTAGAGGATTCTCCGCTGCGGGCGCGTCGGCTCGGTCCGGCACGCCCGTAGACGGCGAGAAGTCCCCACCACGAAGATGCTGAACGGATCTCATGACTGAAGTGGCCAATCCCGAACAGATGCTGTTCGCCTCCACCACCCAGGCATTCCTGGAAAAGGAAGCGTCGCTGAGTCACGTTCGGGAACTGCACGACTCCGACGTCTCGTTCCACCGAGACTGGTGGCAACGAGCCGCGGAGCTGGGCTGGGCCAGCCTGCTGGTGCCCGAAGAACTCGGTGGGGGCAGCGTCTCCGGCGACGGTGTCGCCGATCTGGCCCTGGTCGCGGAGCAGATCGGCCACTCGGTCGCGCCCGGCCCGCTGCACCCGGTGAGCACGGTGCTGGCCGGCCTGGTCGAGTCGCCCGATGGGCACGAGGGCTTCATCGAGGCCCTGGTGTCCGGCGAATCGGTGGCGTCGTGGGCGGTGTACGAGCCCACCCGGCCGTTCGAGCCCGCACAGGCAGGTACCACCGCGACGCCCACCGCGTCCGGCTACCGCATCGACGGGGTGAAGGACCGGGTCGAGGCGGGTGCCGACAGCGACGCGGTGTTGGTGGTCGCCGACTGCGAAGGTCAGCTCAGGCAGTTCCTGGTACCGACCGACACCCCCGGCGTGACGGTCACCCCGCAGAAGTCTGTCGACATGGTCAAGCGTTACGCCAGAGTGCAATTCGACGGCGCCGAGGTCGAAGGGACCGCCGCGGTGGGAACCGCCGAGCAGACACCGGCCATCATCGAACGCCAGCGCCAGATCGCGCTGGTCCTGCAGTGCGCCGAGATCGTCGGGATCCTCGACGCCGTCCTCTCCATGACCAACCAATGGCTGTTCGACCGCCACAGCTTCGGTCGCCCACTGGCGTCCTATCAGGCCCTCAAACACCGGGTCGCGGACATGAAGATGTGGTTCGAGGCGTCCCGGGCCACCACCGCGGGCGCCGTCGCCGCGGTCGCCAAACACTCCCCCGCCGCCGAGAAGCTGGTCAGCGTCGCGAAAGCCTATGTGGCCGAACGCGCACCGGTGATGCTTCAAGACTGTGTGCAACTGCACGGCGGCATCGGGGTGACCTGGGAGCATGATCTGCATCTCTACCTCCGGCGGGTCGCCCTGTACCGGGCGATGTTCGGATCACCCGAAGACCACCACCGCGCCGTGTACGCGCTGAGCGGGAAGACGCAGCCGCAGGAGCCGAAGCCATGACCGACACCGCGATCTCGACCTCCACCACCGAATCGGTGGACGAATTCGCCGCCCGCGCCAGGACGTGGCTGGCCGAGAACATGCCACGTGTCGACCCCGACAATCCACCGTTCTCGGTGCGCGCCGAGCAGGAATACTGGGACCGCGCCAAGCAACTGCAGAAGCGGCTCTACGAGGGCGGCTTCGCCGGGATCTGCTTTCCACGCGAGTACGGCGGCCTCGGCCTGGATTACGCCTACCAGAAAGCCTTCGACGTCGAGTGCCGCACCTACGAGATGCCGCTGATCCTGAATGTGCCGACGTTCACGATCTGCGCCGCGACACTCCTCGATATGGGAAGCGAAGAGCAGAAGCGCGAACGGATCTCGGCCGCCATCCGTGGCGACGAGATCCTGGTGCAGCTGCTGAGCGAACCCAGTGGCGGTTCCGACCTCGCCGGCGTCATCACCCGGGCGGACCACAAGGACGGTAAGTGGATCGTCAACGGCGCCAAGACCTGGAGCACCAGTGCCTTCGCCGGCGACTACGGACTGCTGCTGGCCCGCACGGACTGGACCGTGCCCAAGCACGAGGGCCTGACGATGTTCCTGGTGCCCCTCGACGCCCCCGGCATCACGATGCGACGCATCAAGGAGGTCAACGGCAACGAGGAATTCTGCGAGGAGTTCTTCGACGGCCTCGAACTCGCCGACGACGCCGTGGTGGGCGAGGTCAACAAGGGCTGGGAGGTGGCTTCCCGCCAGTTGTTCCATGAGCGTCGCGCCGTGGGCGGTGGATCCGAGTTCGCCAGCGGGACCGGCGCCGAGAACGCCCAGGAGATGCCGCCCGATCACGTCGGGCTGGCCGAGGCCACCGGCCAGGCCGACGATCCCCGCATCCAGGACCTGGCGGGCCGCGCTCTGGTGCGTCGCCTGGTGAAGGAACAGCTCATCGAGCACATCGCCCGTTCCATCCCCAACGGCTCACTTCCGCCGAACGCGGGGACACTGATCCGGCTGTTTCACGCCGAGACCACCGAACTGGAGGTCGACACGGCACTCGCCATCGCCGGCACCGCGGGTGTGGTCGACGAGGGCGGGGATCTGTCGGGTCTGATGGAGATCGGCGTGCGCTACCTGTCGAGGCAGACCGGGTCGCTCGGCGGCGGCACCTCGGAGATGGCCCGCAATGTCATCAGTGAGCGAATGATGGGCTTCCCCCGCGAGCCCGCCGCCGACCGCGGGGTTCCGTTCAACCAGGTCAAGCGCGGACGCCAGTAACCCATATCACACTCGGAGGGACTGCAGCCGCCTCGGCGGCGCGCCGCCCTTCCTGGTGTGCGCTCTAATTGCGTTGGAAGACATGCGATGTCGTGCACGGCCACGCGACCGCGGCCGTGCTTGATAACGATTTGATAACAGCATGGAGGCCCTCGGCCGGCGGATCGAAACGGACATCGAAGCAGGTGACGGCGGTGGTCCGAGGTCTGCGAGCCACCGATTTCGGCACCGCCGCTGCTTGCTTCTCAGGATTTGCCCAAATACGGTCGAATCGCCGATGACGTAACTGACAGAATTCGATGACTTGTTCGGTGGTGACAAAACCAGGTGGATGGAAGTACGCCGCGTGATGGACTGAAGAGTCCTACCACGCTTCTCAGCGAGCCGAATCGCTCAGCTGGGCAATTCAATTCGTGGCAGCAATTTTTGCGGCGCCCGACTGACGCCGACGCGATCGCAATGCACCGCCTTGTCGCGGAGACCGAAGTCCTCGATCTCAACTCCACCTACGCATACCTTCTGTTGGCGACAGACTTTGCCGACACCAGCGTGGTGGCGGAGCGCGACGGAGAGTTGTTCGGGTTGATCACGGGATATCACCCGCCGTCGCGACCGGAGGTGCTGTTCGTCTGGCAGGTCGCCGTCGCCGAATCGGCGCGCGGGACCGGGCTCGCAGGCGCGATGCTGGATACCTTGACGCGCCGGGTCCGCGAAGACCGCCACGGTCACCCCGTCACCGTGGAGGCCACCGTCGCGCCGAGCAACTCGGCATCGCGCGCCCTCTTCGGCGCTTTCGCACGACGCCACGGCGTGCCGATCAGCGAGCACCCCCGCTTTCTGGCCTCCCACCTCGATGTCGATCAGTCCCACGAGGACGAACCGATCCTGCGGATCGGGCCCATCACCGCCCCCCTCACCAACGCACATCCCTGAAAGGATCCATGTCAATCCCAACCCTCACCACCCCGGTAGCCGAGTCGGACCTTCCCGACGTGTACGACTCGGTCGAGTCGGAGGTTCGCAGTTACTGCCGCAGCTGGCCGACGACCATGGAGGTCGCCCAGGGGTCATGGCTGACCGATGTCGCCGGCCGCCGATATCTCGACTTCTTCGCCGGCGCAGGCGCACTGAACTACGGGCACAACAACCCCGCCCTCAAGCAGCCTCTGCTCGACTACCTCGCCAGCGACATGATCGTGCACTCGCTCGACATGGCGACGTCGGCGAAGACCAACTTTCTCGAGACCTTCGAACGGCTGATCCTGCGCCCCCGTGGCCTCGACTACAAGGTGCAGTTTCCCGGCCCTACGGGCGCCAACTCCGTTGAGGCGGCGTTGAAGCTGGCCCGCAAGGTGACCGGGCGTGAATCAATCATCAACTTCACCAACGCCTTTCACGGCATGACCTTGGGTGCGCTGTCGGTGACCGGGAACTCGATGAAACGCGCCGGGGCGGGAATACCGTTGGTCCATTCGACTCCGATGCCGTATGACAACTACTTCGGCGGGGTCACCGAGGACTTCCACTGGTTCGAGCGGGTGCTCGACGACTCCGGCGGCGGTCTCAATCACCCCGCTGCGGTGATCGTCGAGACCGTGCAGGGCGAGGGCGGACTGAACGTCGCGCGCGCCGAGTGGCTGCAGGCGCTCGCCGAATTGTGCCGCCGCCGCGACATCCTGCTCATCGTCGACGACGTGCAGATGGGTTGCGGACGCACGGGGAAGTTCTTCAGTTTCGAAGAGGCCGGGATCGTCCCCGACATCGTCACCGTGTCCAAGTCGATCAGCGGTTACGGGTTGCCGATGGCGCTGACCCTTTTCCGGCGCGAGTTGGACGTCTGGGCTCCCGGCGAGCACAACGGCACCTTCCGGGGCCACAATCCGGCTTTCGTCACCGCCACTCAGGCTCTCGAGACATACTGGAGTACAGAGTCTTTCGCTGATAAGACCGCCGCCAAGGGGCGGCAGGTCCGGGACCGCCTCGAGGGTATTGCCGCGACCCACCAAGGGATCACTGCCCGCGGGCGTGGGATGGCCCAGGGGCTGAAGTTCGCCGAGACGTCGTTGGCCGCTGCGGTCTGCCGGGCGGCGTCCGACCGAGGGGTGCTGATGGAGACGAGCGGCCCCACAGACGAGGTGGTCAAGCTGCTGCCTCCCCTGACCACCACCGAATCAGACCTCGACGAGGGCATCGACGTTCTGGCGGAAGCCGTCGCGGTGACCCTGTCCTGACGGACACGACGACTTGACAGAAGGAGACTAAACTCTTGATCGTGCGCACCACCGCGGACATCACCGGCACCGAGCGCGACGTCTCGGCGAAGGACTGGCGGTCGAAGCGAATCGTGCTCGCCGACGACGGCGTCGGGTTCTCGTTTCACGAGACGACCATCAATGCCGGTTCGGTGAGCGAGTTCCACTACCGCCACCACGTCGAGGCCGTCTGGGTCGTCGAAGGCGCCGGCACGCTCACCAATCACGAGACAGGCGAGCAACACCCACTGCGCCCGGGCACGATGTACCTTCTCGACGGCCACGAACGGCACCGCGTCACCTGCGACACCCAGATGCGGATGCTCTGCGTCTTCAACCCACCGGTGACGGGTCGGGAGGTTCACGACGAGAACGGTGCCTACCCTGCGGCAGAGCCGGTCCGATGAGGTTGAACGGAATGGACCGGTGCCACGACCACTACCCCACCCGGCTGGAGCGTGCGGCCGATCCGATCGCCCGGATCGAACCGACGGTATGGGGCCAGGAATCCGATGGCCCGCTGAGTGACGCGGACCTGCGATCCGTCACCGACAGCGGCTACCTCGTGCGTCCTGAGACCGTGGGCGGGAACTGGCTGCCCACCCTTCGTGACGAGCTCCAACAGATCGGCGCCCGCGCCGACGAGGACGATCCACGCATCATTCGCGAAGCGTCCGGGGGCATCCGTTCCGTCTTCCAACCGCACCTTCTCAGCGATGTGGTCGCCGAGGTGGTGACCCTCGACACCGTGCTGCCTGTGGCGCGCCAGCTTCTGGGCAGTGACGTGTACCTGCACCAGGCGCGCATCAACCTGATGCCCGGATTCACCGGCAGCGGGTTCTACTGGCACTCGGACTTCGAAACGTGGCACGCCGAGGACGGCATGCCGTCGATGCGCGCGGTGTCGTGCTCGATCGCGCTGACCGAGAACTTCGCCTACAACGGAGCCCTGATGGTGATGCCGGGTTCGCACAAGACCTTCTACCCGTGCGTCGGTGCCACGCCGCAGAACCACCACGAGGCGTCGCTCGTCAAGCAGGAGATCGGCGTGCCAGATCGGAGCACGTTGACCACGGCGGCTAATCGACACGGCATCGAGCAGGTCACCGGCCCGGCAGGCACCGCCCTGTGGTTCGACTCGAACATGATGCACGGGTCGGCGTCCAACATCACGCCGTTCCCGCGCTCCAACATCTTCTTGGTCTTCAACTCGGTGGAGAACCGCCTGTGCGCGCCGTTCCGAGCGGCGGCCCCGCGGCCGGAGTACCTCGCCGCCAGGACCGAGCAGGCGTTCAGCGTCGCTGCCGCGACCTGAGCCCCGAGTACAGCTTTTAGAAAAGCATGGGCTGGACCGCGGCGGTCGGCGCGACCTGCGGCGGCGGTGCCTGCTCGCGGAACGAGCGGCGGTCGGGTGCCAGCCGGTACCTCGCCACCAGCGGTGCGACCCGTCGCTGCAGCATCGCCCGGTAGTCCGCGGGTAGATAGGCTCCGCGCCGGTACAGCCGGCGATACTCCCCCACCAGCGCGGGATGGGTCTGCGCCAGCCAGTCCATGAACCACCCGCGGGTGCTGCCGCGCAGGTGCAGGCCGAACACCGTCACGCTGGTCGCCCCGGCGGCCGCGATCCGGCTCAGCAGGTCGTCGAGGTGCTCCTCGGAATCGGTCAGGCCCGGCAGGACGGGGGCGACCATGACGTGGCAGCCGAGGCCGGCGTCGCGGATGGCCGAGATCAGCCCGAGCCGCGCCTGCGGCGTCGGGGTGCCCGGTTCGACCTGGCTGTGCAGGTCCGGATCCCCCACGGCAAGCGAAACCGCCACGCTGACGTCTACCCGGTGCGCGGCCTCGACGAGCAGCGGCAGATCGCGCCGCAGCAGCGTGCCCTTGGTCAGAATGGAAAACCCCGTGCCCGAATCTGTGAGCGCGCCGATGATGCCCGGCATCAACGCATAGCGGCCCTCGGCCCGTTGATACGGGTCCGTATTCGTGCCCAGCGCAACGGTTTCCCGCATCCATGACGGACGTCGCAGTTCGCGGCGCAACACGTCGGCGACGTTCGTCTTGACCACCACCTGCGTGTCGAAATCGCGACCGCAGTCGAACTCCAGATACTCGTGGGTGGGCCGGGCGAAGCAGTACCGGCACGCATGAGAGCAGCCGCGGTAGCCGTTGACGGTGTATCGGAAAGGCAGCATCGATGCGGCGGGGATCTTGTTCAGCGCCGACTTGCACAGCACCTCGTGGAAGGTGATGCCCTCGAACGCCGGGGTGCGCACGCTGCGGACGAGGCCGATGCGCTGCAACCCCGGAAGCGCCCCGTCGTCCACACTGACGCCCTGGCCATCCCACCGCATACCCCATGCGAACATACGTGCGACTCCTCACCTTGTTGTGGGGAGTTTCGGGCTGATTCCGCCGAGCATGAGGTAGATCATCGAGGTCAGTGATTTGGCGGTGTGATGGCCGTAG
>NZ_JACKSH010000107.1 GCF_025821625.1 Mycolicibacterium pyrenivorans | reverse complement strand
CATGCAGACACGGCGTCGCAAGGCGACCACCAGCCCATTTTCACCCCGGAACGGGCGACCGCAAGGTCACATTGGCTGGAATGCAATTCCGGCGGGGTGGCCTAGGACGAGACCACGCCGCGCAGGCCGTCGGCGCCGAAGAGCGGTTCGAGCATCTCGGACAGGTCGGGGCCGCGCCGCAGCCCGTGCCCGCCGTCGACGTTGATGACCTGGCCGGTGATGAAGCTCGCCGCGTCGCTGAGCAGGAACACCGCGAGGTTGGCCACATCGGAGACCTCACCCACCCGCGGCAGCGGCGTGCAGGCGCGGTAATCCTCGAGGATCGCAGGCGATTCCATGATGGGCGCGACCATGTCCGTGCGGGTCAGGCCGGGGCGGATGCCGTTGACCCGCACCGACGAGGGGCCCAGCTCGTCGGCCGCCACCATCATCAGATGGTCGAGGGCGGCCTTGCTCGGACCGTAGGCACCGAACCACCGATGGGTGTTGCTCGACGCGATCGACGAGATGCCGACGAACGAGCCGCCGCCACCGCGGACCATCTCCCGCGCGGCGTGCTTGAGTACGTACATGGTGCCGTTGACGTTGAGGTCGACGGTGTTGCGCCATGCCTGCGAGTCGATCTGGGTGAGCGGTCCGATCGTCTCGGAGCCGCCGGCGCTGTGCACGACACCGTCGAGGCGGTCGTGCCATGCGACGGTCGCCGCCACCAACCGCGCCACCTCGTCCTCGTCGGTGATGTCGGCCGGTTCGTAGCGCACCTGGCCGCCACCCGCACCGGCGTTCGCCGTGACCTCCTCCGCGGCGGCGGCCAGCTTGTCGGCGTTGCGGCCCGCGAGCATCACGTTGCCGCCCGAGGCGACCACAGCCTCGGCGACTCCCTTGCCGATGCCACTGCCACCACCGGTGACCAGGAACGTTCGATCCGTCAACGACAGCAGCATGAGGGGCCCCGTCCGTAAGAAAGGTCGTCTAACAAGAACAGGTTCTAGTTATACGTCACGGCTCGTCGCGGCGGGCCAGCTTCGGCGCGCCGAGGGTGCGCCAATCCGGCACATCGGGCGGCAGCCCGACCGGGTAGCGGTTCTCGTTGTGCGCGGCCCAGTGCGCATGGCCCAGCTCGTGGATGTGGAACGCGTGGCGCAGCGCCTCGGTGAAGCCCATCGCGTCGCTGGCGGCGTTCACCGAGTCCTTGACGAGCAGGGCGGCCATGGTGGGCCGCTCGGCGATGCGGCGGGCGAACTCGAGGGTCTTGTCCTCCAGCTCGGCGCGGGGGAACACCTTGGACACCATGCCCAGCCGGTGCGCCTCGTCGGCGTCGATCGCGTCGCCGGTGAGCAGCAGCTCCTTGGCCTTACGGGCGCCGAACTCCCACGGGTGCGCGTAGTACTCGACGCCGGGCATCCCCATCCGAACGCCGACGACGTCGCTGAACTTGGCGTCGTCGGACGCCACGATCAGGTCGCACGCCCAGATCAGCATCAGCGCCGCCGAGATGGCGTTGCCCTGCACCTGGGCGATGGTGATCTTGCGCAGATCGCGCCAGCGGGAGGTGTTGTTGAAGAAGTAGTGCCATTCCTGCAGGTAGGTCCGTTCGGCCACGGCCTCCCTTGTGGCGCCGTTGAACTGGAACGTCGGGTGCTGGCCGGGGCCCGGGGCCCGTTCGGCCAGCGCCTCCTCCGAGCCGAGGTCGTGGCCCGCCGAGAAGTTCTTGCCCCGCGCCGCGAGGATGACCACCCGCACGGCGTCGTCGGCCTCGGCCCGCCCGAACGCCTCGTCCAACTGCACCAGAAGGGTCCGCGATTGGGCGTTCTGCGCATCGGGCCGGTTGAGCCAGATGCGCGCGATGCGCCCCTCGTCGAGAGTCTCGTATGTCACCTGATCGCGGTCCGCCACATCGAGCACATTACGGTTGTCCCGAGACCGGGTGAACGCCGAGGTCGGGCTGGCACCGTAAGTTGGCTACAGTTGGTACATGCCTGCGAAATCTGATCCCGCCGAACTGGGCGATGTCGAACCCATTGCCGACAGCACCGAACGCCAGGCCCGCCGTGTCGTCGCCGCGTACGCGACCGACGCCGACGAATGCCGGATCTTTCTCTCGATGCTCGGCATCGGACCCGCCAAGCTCGCCGACGCGTAATGACTCCCGAGAGCGGCCCCGAGGCACGCTCCGGGAACGCCGACTTCGTCGTGGTGGCCAACAGGCTGCCGATCGACAGGGTGGAACTTCCTGACGGCACCACCGAGTGGAAACGAAGCCCCGGGGGCCTGGTCACCGCCCTGGAGCCGCTGCTCCGCAAGCGCCGCGGCGCGTGGATCGGCTGGCCGGGGGTGCCCGAGGACGGGGATGCCGAGGACGCCGAACCCGACGCGATCGAGCAGGACGGGATGTACCTCGTCCCGGTGCGGCTGAGCGCGGATGACGTCGCGCTCTACTACGAGGGCTTCTCGAACGCCACGCTGTGGCCGCTCTACCACGACGTGATCGTCAAACCGATCTACCACCGGCAGTGGTGGGACCGCTACGTCGAGGTCAACAGGCGTTTCGCCGACGCGGCCGCGCGCACCGCCGCCGAAGGCGCCACCGTCTGGGTGCAGGACTACCAGCTGCAGCTGGTGCCCAAGATGCTGCGCATGCTGCGCCCCGACCTGACCATCGGGTTCTTCCTGCACATCCCGTTTCCCCCGGTCGAGCTGTTCATGCAGATGCCGTGGCGGTCGGAGATCATCGACGGCCTGCTCGGCGCCGACCTGGTCGGTTTTCACCTGCCCGGAGGCGCGCAGAACTTCCTCATCCTGGCGCGCCGGCTCGCGGGCGCGAACACCTCGCGCGCCTCGGTGGGGGTGCGGTCGCGGTTCGGTGAGGTGCATGTCGGCTTCCGCACGGTCAAGGTCGGTGCCTTCCCGATCTCGATCGACTCCGCCGAACTCGACAAGCAGGCACGCACCAAGGCGATCCGGCAGCGCGCGAAGGAACTGCGCAGCGAGCTGGGCAACCCCCGCAAGATCCTGCTCGGCGTCGACCGGCTGGACTACACGAAGGGCATCGACGTGCGGCTGCGGGCGTTCTCGGAACTGCTCGACGAGCACCGGGTCAACCCGGAGGACACGGTGCTGGTGCAGCTGGCCACGCCGAGCCGCGAGCGGGTCGAGAGCTACATCGCGATGCGCGAGGACATCGAGCGGCAGGTCGGGCACATCAACGGCGAGTACGGGGAGGTCGGCCACCCGGTCGTCCACTACATGCACCGCGCGATCCCGCGTGAAGACCTTCTCGCCTTCTTCGTCGCCGCCGACGTCATGCTGGTCACGCCGCTGCGGGACGGCATGAACCTGGTCGCCAAGGAGTACGTCGCGTGCCGCAGCGACCTCGGCGGCGCCCTGGTGCTCAGCGAGTTCACCGGGGCGGCCGCGGAGCTGCGTCAGGCCTACCTGACCAACCCGCACCATCCACAGGGCATCAAGGACGCGATCGAAGCGGCACTCACTCAGACCCCCGAGGAGGGCAGGCGCCGCATGCGTGCGTTGCGCCGGCAGGTGCTCGCCCACGATGTCGACCGCTGGGCGAAGTCGTTCCTCGAGGCGCTGGCTAAATCGCAGTGATCTAAATCGGAGTGATGTAGTTGATCAGCCACTTGCCGTCGACCTTCTCATAGTCGACGCGCAGTCGGCTGCCGTCGTAGACGGGCTTCCCTGCCTTCTCGGTCACCGTGCGGTTCATGTACACCATCACCGAGGCCGAATCACGCCGTGCATCGAGAACGCCCACGCCGACGACGTTGGCCTGGCTGACGAGCTGACGTTCGCGCGCCTGCGGGATGATGTCCTGGTCGGCGCGGTCCCGGAACTCCTGGCGGTAGGCCGGCGTGAGCAGCGGGTAGACGTCATTGAGGTTGCGCTCGACGGTTTGGTAGTCGTACCCGAACACCCGCGGGATCTGCTCGGCGGCCAGCGGAGCGAGTTCTGCGCGAGTGGTGCGTTCACCGTTGAGCTGCACGCCGTTCCAGTAGAGCGAGCCGCCGAACGCCGCGAGGGCCACCACACCAGCACCCAGTGCGACGGCGAGCGCGCCCCAGAGTCGAGCCAGCCGCATCAGTTGCCACTGTCCGGGTACTTGAGGTCGTAACCGGTCATGTGGCCGTTGTCGTCCTCGTGGACGATGACCCGCAGCCGATAGGGCTGCGACGGCTTGTTGGTGCCTTCCATGTCGGTGACGGTCACGCGGACGGACACCAGCACGGCGGCGTTGTTGGTGACGTCATCGATCTTTTCCAGCGCGGCGCCGTTGATGACGGCCTCGGAGCTGGCGTTGGTGTCGCGGAAGATCGCCTTGAGGTTGTCGACGTTGTTGCCCTGGCTCAGCATGTCGCGAAGCGGTCCGCTGGTGCTGTCGACGAATCTGTTCACGCTGTCGTCGATGTTGTCCTGCGTGTAGCTGAACATGTTGGTCACCAGCTGCGCGGCAGTGTCGACGAAGCGCTGATCTCGAGTCTGCTGGGCCTGCGCGTCGCGCTGCTGAACCAGCATCCACGTGACACTGCCCGCCAAGGCGCCCGCCATCACCAGGAGGGCGACGACCGATACCAGCGCGACGAGCGCCCGGTTGGGGGCTCGCCGAGGAGGCGACTTGGGGGGCCGCGCCGGGCGCACCGTCGTCGCGGTGACGGGCGCCGTGACGGTCAGTTCGGGTGTGACGGCCGCACTGGGGTCCCCACCGGCGGCCGGACCCGCGGCCCGCGGCCCGTGATGCGCGGCGCCGCGCCGGCCGCCCTGCATCGCGGGGTACTTCTTCTGCCACTGTGCCTTCCTGGATGCCTTCCTGGATGCCTTCCCGGATCACCTATGCCTGCTTGGGCGACAACATCAGGTCGACCCAGTTCTCCGCGGGCGCCAGTTTGTCAGTTCCGGGCGCATAGATGCCAGTTCCGCCCTCGGGGTTGACGAACTCGCCGTTCTGGTCGTACGTCGCCATCACCGGCCCATCCCCCAGCCCCGCGGACTGGGAACCCGACGCCAGCGGCGGGGCTTCCGCGGGAAGCACAGGTGCCGGTGCCGGCGCGGGCGCCGGTTGAGGCGCCGGGGGCGTGCGGCCGTACGGCGGAACGACGTGGTCCGGGGGCGAGAAGTAGGGCCACGGCGGCGGCGGCGGTCCGACCTCGTTGGGCGGCACCGGCAGCGGGAAGGGTGCATGCGGCGCCGGACCCGGCCCAGGCACCGCCCCCCTGGGGGCAACTGCACCACCGGCGGTCCCGGATCAGGATCCACATGCGGCGGGATATACGGGAACTTGTTGGGCGGCAGGATGTTCCGCCCAGGCGGCTCGTAGTGGTTGTCTTCCCGGGTGTCCATCGGCGTCCCGACCGGAATCGGCGGCCCCCGCCACGGGTTGCTGCCGATCGGCACGTAGCCATTCGGATCGCGGCACAGCTGGATGGTGGGCGCCCGCTTGCCGGGGAACTCCTGGCACGGGTAGTTGCGCGCACCACGCACCACGCTCGGGTCGTTGTGCGGCACCTTGCAGTACATGTCGGTGGGCAGTTCGCGCAGCGTGGTGTCGGCGGGCGAGCGGATCTGCGGGGGCGGGATGAAGCCTACCGAGCACGGTGGCGGGCCGCCGAGGTCGATCTTGAAGTCCAGCTTGCCGCCCTCGTCGGCGGGAACGCCGCCGGCCACGGTGTTGAGCGCGGCGAGCAGGGCCGGGAAGACGACGAGCGAGTGCTCGAGCGACTTGTTGTAGATGACCCCGATCCGCCCGAAGTTGGCCAGGTTCGCCGCGAGAACCGGGAACGTGGGCCTGATGCCCTCGAACGTCGTGTTCACCGTCTCGGTCGCTCCCGGAACGGTCTGCAGCACCGACCGCAGTTGCGGATCCGCGTTGGCGACCTCGCCGGTGAACCTGGCCAGCCCGTCGGCGAGCGACTTGATGTCGTCCCCGCCGCGAATCTGCGCATCCAGGAAGGGGCCTGCCTGGTCGATCAGTTGGGTGGTCTGCCCGTAATTCGCGTTGGCCTCGTCGATCAGCAGGCGGGAAGACTGGATCAGCTGGGCCAGTTCGGGCCCGGATCCGTTGAACGCCTTGAACGTCTCGCGCAGCAGATCCTGCACACGACTGTCGCCGACGCTGCTCACCAACGCGTCGGCCTGCTGCAGCAGACCGTAGATGTCCTGACCGATGGCGGTGCGGTCCACACCGATTTCAGCGCCATTGCGCAACGTCGCTTGAGCCGGTTGCTCGGGCGGCACCAGGTCGATGTACTGCTCGCCCACCGCGGACACGCTTTTCACCGTCACGGTGACGTTCTCGGGCACCGGAGTGCCGCTCTGCAGCCGCATGTGCGCAACGACGCCGTCGTCGGTCAATCCGACCGTCTCGACCCGGCCCACCGTCACGCCGCGGAAGGTGACGTTTGCGTTCTCGTAAAGACCGCCGCCGGCAACGAAATTCGCTGTCACCTTGTAGGAACCGAGACCGACCGCCTCGGGCAGGCGCAGGTAGAAGATCGGATCGAGCCGACCGTCAGCACTGTCACGGCGGCGAAGATCATCAGCTGGATCTTCGTGAGCCGGTCGATCACGGCGCCTCCTCGTGCTGGGTCGCCGTTCCCGGTGCCACCGTGAACGGGTCGGCGGCCTGACCCGAGAGGTTCGCGACGGCTCCGGTGAGGAAGTCGGGCGGGTGATGATCTCGTTCATCCTCTTCATGTTCGGGTCCAGGCCCTTCGAGGTGGTGAAGACCGTCTCACCGAGCCGTCGCAACGTGAGGTCGAAGGTCACGAACACGTTCAGATAGTCGCCGCGCACGGCGTTGCGCAGGTACTTGTAATGGAAGGGGAACGTCGGCAGGAACTCCAGCGACTTGATGAACGCGTCGGCGTTGTCGTTGAGCGACTTGATGATCGGGAACAGATCCTTGAAGTCCGCGGCGAAGTCGTCCTTCGTCTGATCCAGCACCCGCGATCCCACCGTGGCGAAGCTGCGCAGCGCGGCGAATGCCTCGACAAGGGTGGTGCGGTTGCGGTTGAGGACCTCGAGCGCCTCGGGAAGTGTGTCCAGGGTGCGGCCCAGGCTGTCCTTGCTCTGCGCCAGGATTCCGGCGAACCGGTTGAGTCCCTCGGCCGCGGCGATGATGTCGTTGGTCTGCCGGTCCAGCGAACTGGTCAACTCGGCCAGCCGCGGAATCAGGTCGGTGAACTGTCCCTCCCGGCCGGCCACGGCGTTGTAGGTCTCCTCGGTGATGTCCTGCAGTGCACCGAGGTTGCCCTTGTTCACCACGACGCCCAGAGACGCGAGCACCTCCTCGGTGGTCGGGTAGCGGCCGGTGCGCTCCAGTGGGATCTGCGAGCCGTCCTCGAGGCGCCCCACCCTGGGCTCGTCGATGGGTTCGGCGAGTTCGACGTGCTGCGAACCCAGCAGCGAGGTCTGCGCCACCCTGGCGGTGGCATTGACGGGCAGGTTGACGTCACCGTCCAGCGACAACTCCACCGACGCGAAGAACGAACCGTCGGACCGCTGAACGGCGTCGATCCCCGAGACACTGCCGACGGTGACGTCGTCGACCATCACCGGCGAATTCTGCGGCAGCGTCGAGACATCCGGCAGTTGCACCGTGATGACGTAGGAACCCGATCCGTGCCCGGCGGTGCCCGGCATGTTCAACGAGTTCAGACCACCGAACTGGCAACCCGTCAGCAGCACGGCCAGCGAGGAGACGGCGACCGTCTTGCGCATCATCCGCCCGCTCCTGGCTCGGGGCCGCTGTTGTGCGAACTCGACACCGGCGGTGCCGGCGATCCGGCCACCGCATCGGGGGCCGGCGGCACCAACAGCGAGGCCAGGTCGGCGTCAGCCGGGACCTGCGGCGGCGTGACACCGGGGGCGTTCTGCCACTGCAGGTAGGGCACCGGGGTCTCGGCCTTGGCTTCGGTGGCCGGGGTGTCGTAGATGACCTGGCCCTTGTAGGCGGTGATGCTGTTGATCGGGTGGAAGAGCACCGGCGGATAGTTCATCGCGATTCGCTTGAAGACCGGCCCCATGCGCTGGCGGCAGATCTCGGCCCGCTTGAAGTTGTCGGGCGAGGCTCCAACGTCGAACGTGCCACCGCAGATGAACTGAACCGGATTGGCGAAGTTGGGTAGCGACAGCAGACCACCGACGGTGCCCTGGGCGGGGTTGTAGATGTTGTAGAAGTTCGACAACCCGTTGGGCGTGATGTGCAGGATCTGCTCGATGTCGTCGCTGTGGTCGGTCAGGATCTGCGTGAAATCGGCGAGCTTGCCTATCTGGTCGATCAAGGCCTGATTGTTCTCGCCAAGGAAGCCGCTGACATCCGAGAGCGCCTGGTTGAGGGTGCCCAGAGTGTTGTCGAGATCGGCGGAGCTGTCGGCGAGCACCTGCGAGACCGAAGCGACATGGTTGGTGAACTGGACGATTTGCTCGTTGCTGTTGGACAGCGCATCGATGAGCACCTGCAGGTTGCGGATCGTGCCGAACAGATCGGTGCGTGAATCACCCAGCCGCCCAGCGGTTTGCGACAGCTCGCGCACCGCCTGCCGGAAACTGTCGCCGTTGCCGTCGAACCTGTCGGCCGCCTGGTTGACGAACTCCGTCAGCGGACCCTGGACCGAACCTTGATGCGGACCCAGCTGGGTGCTCAGTTGAGTGAGCTGCTCCTTGACCTCGTCCCACTCCACAGGTACCGCGGTGCGGTCGGGCCCGATCTCGGCGCCGTCGGCCAACGCGGGGCCCTCTGTGTAGGCGGGCGTGAGCTGGATGAAGCGGGCCGCCACCAGATTCGGCGAGATGATCAGCGCCCTGACATCCTCGGGGACCTTCACGCCGTCCTGCACCGACATCGTCATCTTGACGTCGTTGGCGCGCGGCTCGATCGAGTCGATGGTGCCGACCGGCACACCCACGATGCGGACCTGGTCGCCGGGATAGATGCTGACGGCGGACTCGAAGTATCCGACGATCTTGTGGCTGGTGCGCGACGGCCAGACCAGCAAGGCACCGATGACCAGCGTGGCCACCAGCACGGCGATGAGGACCGGTCGGAGCCAACGGCTCTGCGTGAGGGAGGTATTGGCCGTCGTCATGGTGACTTCGGCCTGATGATCATGCGCTCGGTGATGAAACCGCGCAGATAGTCGGCGAGGCTGTCGGGCAGCTTGCCGGGCTGGAAGTACGTGTCCAGCAGGACCTCAGCGAGGCTGACCGGCGGCAGGCCGTAGAGGTTGATGTTGAAGCCCGAACCCGAACCGACGACCTCCCCGAGCGCGGTGGCGTAGGGCGGCAAGCGACGCAGCGCCTCACCGATGTGTTCACGCCGTTCGAGCAAGTTGTCCATCACCAGGTTGAGCTTCTCCAGCGCCGGCCCGAACTCCCGCCGGTTGTCGGCGACGAAGCCTGAGATCTGTTGGGAGACATCGTCGATGCCGGCGATCAGATTGCTCAGCGCCTGGCGTCGCTCGTCCAGCGCAGCAAACAAGAGATTGCCGTCGACGATCAGCTGGTTGACCTGGCCGGCTCATTGCGCGAGCGTGTCCGAGACCCGCTTGGCATGCCCGAGCAGCTGCTCGAGCGCAGCGTCGCGCTCGTTGAGGCTGCGCGACAGGTTGGTGACACCGTCGAGCGCGCCACGCAGTTGCGGGGTGGCGTCACGGAGCGTGTCGGTCAGGGTCTGCAGTGCCAGTTCGAATCGTGGTTTGTCCAGGTCGCTGGCATTCTGACCGAGATCCTGCAGGGCGGTGTTGAGGGTGTACGGGGTCGTGGTGCGTCCCAGCGGAATCGAGGTGACCGACCCGTTGCCCTGCGGAGTCACCGCGAGCGACTTCTGGCCGAGCACGGTATCGGTCTTGATCGCCACCATCGACTGGTCGCCGACCCGCACTCCTCGATCCACGGTGAAGGTCACCTTGGCGGTGTCGCCGGCCAGCGCCACGTTCTTGACCGAACCGACCTTGATCCCGGAGACGTTGACATCGTTGCCGGGAGCGATCCCCCCGGCGTCGGTGAAGAACGCCTCATAAGACTTGCCCTGCGGCATGAACGGCAGCCCGCTGTAACCGAAGGACACCAGCACCAGGCAGCTAACCAGGACTATGCCGAAAATGCCGGTGCGGAGCGGATTTCCACTGTCGGGTCTAGCCACTCTCAGAACACCTCCCCTTGCTGGGATCCGGCGGTCCGCCGAACGGGATCAGGATGTCACTACCCGCGGGGCCGTTGATCTTCATCCGGATCGAGCAGTAGTAGATGTTGAAGAACGCTCCGTAGGCACCGAGGGCGTTGAGCCGCAGGTAGTTCTCGGCCAGCGGTTCGATGACCTTGTTCACGTCACCCTTGCGCTCGTCGAGTCGTTGGGCCAGCGGCCGGGCGTTCTCGATGACCCCCTGGATCGGCCGACGAGACTGCTCGAGCATGTCGGTCAGATCCGACGACGCCGAATGCCCGCGATCCGCACCACCGCGTTCGACGGGATGTAACGCATCTCGCCGCTTCTGATCGCGAGCGTCAGCTTCGCCTCGTTGCCCGCGTACTCGATGGATTCGACCTCACCGACCTGGATGCCCCGGTACTTGACCTTGGCCTGGGTCTCCATCACCAGACCGGCGCGGGGCGAGAGGACCGTCACCTTGTCGGTCGGCGTGAACGCCGCCGTGTAGGAGAGGTAGGTGAACACGGCCGCGGCGACGACGACGGCAGCCAGGATCGCCGCAGCGATCCTGACGTGGCTGCGCTTGGCGTCACCGTCGGCCATGTGCTGTCCCAACCTATCCGGAGAGATTGAAGTTGCCGGAGGCGCCGTAGACGGCAAGGGAGATCAACAACACGATCGTCACCACCACGATCAGCGAGGTACGCACCGCCTGCCCGACGGCGATGCCGACCCCGACCGGACCTCCCGATGCGTTGTAACCGTAATAGGTGTGCACGAGCATGACCGCGATCGACATCACGATCGCCTGCAGGAACGACCACAGCAGATCGCTCGGTATCAGGAACGTGTTGAAGTAGTGGTCGTAGAGGCCTGCGGACTGGCCGTTGATGTAGACCGTGGTGAACCGTGCCGCGAAGAACGCCGCGAGCACCGGGAGCGCATACAGCGGGACGATCGCGATCAACCCGGCGATGATCCGGGTGGACACCAGGTAGGAGACGGCGTGCACCGCCATCGCTTCGACGGCATCGATCTCCTCGGCGACACGCATCGCGCCCAACTGTGCCGTGGCACCCGCGCCGATGGTCGCCGCGAGCGCGATGCCGGCGATCACCGGTGCCACGATGCGGACATTGAGGAAGGCCGACAGGAAGCCGGTGAGCGCCTCGATACCGATGTTGCCCAGCGACGAGTAGCCCTGGACGGCGATGACGCCACCCGAGGCCAGCGTCATGAACGCCGCCACCCCGACGGTGCCGCCGATCATCACCAATGCGCCGGTCCCCATGGACATCTCGGCGATGAGCCGGATCGTCTCCTTGCGGTACCGGGTCAGCGCGTTGGGGATGTACCGGATCGACTCGCCGTAGAACAGCGCCTGTTCGCCGACGGTGTCGACTGCTCTCGGCACGCTGCTGACGAACCGGCGGAAGCGGACGGTGACGTCGTAGCTCATCGCGCGATCACCGCCTTCTGTTCTTCGCGCAAGCGCTCATCACCGGTCCAGCACCCGAACCCCGATGGCCGTCATGATCACGTTGATCACGAACAGGCAGATGAACGCGTAGACGACGGTCTCGTTGACGGCGTTGCCGACGCCTTTCGGCCCGCCCTTCACCGTCAGGCCGCGGTAGCAGCCGACGAGCCCCGCCACCACCCCGAACAACAGGGCCTTTACCTCGGCGAGCAGTAGCTCGGGCAGACCGGTCAGCACGGTCAGGCCGTTGATGAACGCACCGGGGTTGACCCCCTGCAGGAACACGGAGAAGACATAGCCACCGGACAGGCCGATCAGGCAGCGAGGCCGTTGAGGAGCAACGCCACGAACGTGGAGGCGAGGACGCGGGGAACCACGAGGCGCTGGATCGGGTCGATCCCCAGCACCCGCATCGCGTCGATCTCCTCGCGGATGGTGCGGGCGCCGAGGTCGGCACAGATCGCCGTCGCACCCGCCCCGGCCACCACGAGCACGGTCACCACCGGCCCGAGCTGGGTGATGGTGCCGAACGCGGTGCCCGCGCCGGACAGGTCGGCCGCACCGATCTCACGCAGCAGGATGTTCAGCGTGAACGCCACCAGGACGGTGAAGGGAATCGCCACCAGCAGTGTGGGCAGCAGCGAGACCCGCGCGATCATCCAGGTCTGGTCGAGGAACTCACGGAACTGAAACGGTCGGCGGAACGTCTTGACGAACGTGTCCAAGGACATCTCGACGAACCCGCCCACGGCCCGCGCAGGCGCCGCAAGCTGTTCGATCAACCTCGGCTCCGTTCTCGGGCAGGTTGAGGACATCCCCCGTGGCGAAGAGTTCGACACTCGTCGCCTGCGACGGCTCCCACCCCAGTGTGAGGCAATGCTCCCAGTGAGCCGGATCATACTAACTAGAACGTGTTCGCAGTGTCAAAGAACGTCAAATCCAGACCAATATCTTACATTTGCGCAGTTCAGGGCCACTGTGACCTACATCATTCTAGAACGTGTTCCAATTGACGCGCGCGCTTGACAACCGAGACTGTCAGTCTCGGTCGCCCAGCCCCATCGCCGCCGAGAAACTCCGCTCGGGGTCACGATCAGCAAAGTAGTTCTGCAAGGTGTCGGACAGGTCGGCCGGGTCCCAGACGTCACTCGAGGCACTGAACTGCGCCTCGGCGGTCGGAGCCGCGACCAGCGTCACCGTCGGACCATAGACGATGAACAGCTGCCCGTTGACCCCTTCGGCAGCCGGCGACGCCAGGAACCGCACCAGGTTCACGACGTGCTCCGGGGACAGCGGATCCACCGCCCCGTCCGCCAACTCGGGGGCGTCGCCGAACACGCCTGCCGTCATCGCCGTGCGGGCGCGCGGCGCGATGACGTTGGCGCGCACGCCGAAGCGCCCGAGCGCTCGCGCCGCCGACAGCGTCAGCGCCGTGATACCGGCCTTGGCCGCGCCGTAGTTGGGCTGTCCGACGGGCCCGGACAGGCCGGCCTCCGACGAGGTGTTGATGATCCGGCCGTAAACCTGGCCATCTCCGGATTTGGCCTTCGACCGCCAGTAGGTGGCGGCATTGCGCGTCAGCAGGAAATGGCCGCGGAGGTGCACCGCGATGACCGCGTCCCACTCCTCGTCGGTCATGTTGAACAGGATCCGGTCGCGGGTGATCCCGGCGTTGTTGACGACGATGCCCAAGCCCCCGAGGCCGTCGGCCGTCTCGACCAACTCATCGGCGGTGGACCGCACGCTGATGTCACCGACGACCGCGACGCCCTTGGAACCCGCGCTCGCGATCTCGTCGAGGACGTCGGACTTGTCCAGTGCCTGCGCGATGTCGTTGACGACGACGGTGGCGCCCGCCTGCGCGAGCCCGATGGCCTCGGCGCGGCCCAGCCCGGCGGCGGCACCGGTCACCACGGCGACGTGCCCGGACAGGTCTATGTCTGTCCCCCGAAGGGACGAAGAATCAGTCAAAGTACGAATACCTCTAGTCGTGGCGGATCAGGGCGGCGCGGGGGCACTCGGCGACGGCCTGCTCGGCCAGCGCCTCGTCCCCCTCGGGAACAGGGTCGGCCTTGACCACCGCATAGTCGTCCTCGTCGAGCTCGAACAGGTCCGGGGCTATTCCGACACAGACCGCGTTGCCTTCGCAACGGTCACGATCCACTTCCACTCGCATGACACTCTCCTACCGCGTCCTCGATGTCCTACCCGTTTCGGGCACCTAGTGTGACACCACCCTGGACCCCAACACTAGAACGTGTTACAACCGCAGAAGACCTGAGGTATCCCATTGGTGCCGTCATCAAAGGCTCGCAGAGAAGTGAGGACAGCGCGATGCGAATCGGCTACACCCCCGAGCAGGAGGAGTTGCGCCGCGAACTCCGCGCGTACTTCACCAAGCTCATGACGCCAGAGCGCGCCGAGGCGCTGGCATCCAACGACGGCGAGATGGGTCGCGGCAGCGTCTACCGGGACACCGTCGCCCAGATGGGCAAAGACGGCTGGCTGACGCTGTCCTGGCCGAAGGAGTTCGGCGGGCAGGCCCGCCCGCCGATGGACGGGCTGATCTTCAACGACGAAGCCTCGATCGCCAATGTGCCGGTGCCGTTCCTGACGATCAACAGCGTGGCCCCGACGATCATGGCGTTCGGCACCGACGAGCAGAAGTCCTTCTTCCTGCCCAAGATCGCCAAGGGCGAGTTGCACTTCTCGATCGGCTACTCCGAGCCGGGCGCGGGCACCGACCTGGCCGCGCTGCGCACCACCGCGGTGCGTGATGGCGACGATTACGTGATCAACGGCCAGAAGATGTGGACCAGCCTGATCGCCTACGCCGACTACGTCTGGCTGGCCGTGCGCACCAACCCGGAGGCCAAGAAGCACCGAGGCATCTCGATGCTGATCGTGCCGACCACCGCCGACGGCTTCTCCTGGACGCCCGTGCACACCATGTCCGGTGTCGACACCAGCGCCACGTACTACGAGGACGTCCGGGTGCCGACGTCGGCCCTGGTGGGCGAGGAGAACGCCGGCTGGAAGCTGGTCACCAACCAACTCAATCACGAACGGGTGGCACTGGTTTCGGCGCAACCGATCTTCTCGGCCCTCGACGGGGTCCGGGAGTGGGCCCAGAACACCAAGGATGTTCACGGCAGGCGGCTGATCGACTCGGAGTGGGTGCAGCTCAACCTCGCCCGGGTGCACGCCAAGGCCGAGGTGCTCAAGCTGATCAACTGGGAACTCGCCTCCAGCGACGCCGCGCCGTCCCCCGCCGACGCATCGGCGGCGAAGGTGTACGGCACCGAGCTGGCGACCGAGGCCTACCGCCTGCTGATGGAGGTGCTCGGCACCGCGGCGACGCTGCGCACCGACTCGCCCGGCGCGCTGCTGCGCGGCCGCATCGAACGGATGCACCGGTCCTGCCTGATCCTCACCTTCGGCGGCGGCACCAACGAGATTCAGCGAGACATCATCGGCATGGTCGCGCTCGGCCTGCCCCGGGTCAACCGATAACGGAATAAGGAGATTTCACGTGGACTTCTCGCACCCGGAAGAAGCCGAAGACCTGGGCGGCCTGGTCCGCACCATCACCGAGGCGGTGTGCACGCCCGACCATCAGCGTGAGCTCGACGGTGCGGCAGACCGTTTCGATCGCGCTCTGTGGTCCAAGCTCGTCGAGGCCGACGTGCTGTCAGCCGCCGCACCGGAATCGTTGGGCGGCGGCGGGTACGGCGTGCTGGAGCAGACGGCGATCCTCGAAGCCCTGGGCAGGCAACTCGCCGCGGTGCCGTACCTGGAATCGGTCGTGGTCGCCGCGGGCGCCCTGGCGAAGTTCGGATCCGCCGAACTGCAGCAGCAGTGGGCGGCGCCTGCGGTCAGCGGGCAGAAGATCCTCACCGTCGCGCTGGCCGGCGAGATGGGCGACGGACCCGTCCAGGCACAGTCGGGCGGTGCGGGGTACCGGTTGACCGGCACCCGCACCCTGGTCCCCTACGGGCCGGTGGCCGACGCATTCCTGGTTCCCGCCGAAACCAACTCGGGAACAATCGTTTTTGTCGTCGCTGCGGACGATCCCGGCGTCACCGTCACGTCGTTGAGCACCACCGGCCACGGCAGCGTCGGGCACCTCGACCTGCGCGGTGTCGAGATCGACGAGCAGCGCGCGGTCGGCGCCGACGGGCCCGCCGCGCTCAGCTGGATCGAGACCCACCACACCCTGGGCCTGTCGGCGTTCCAACTCGGCGTGCTGGACCGCGCCCTGGAGCTCACCGCGCAGTACGCCCGGGAACGCGAGCAGTTCGACAGGCCGATCGGAAGCTTCCAGGCCGTGTCGTCGCGCCTGGCCGACGGCTACATCGACATCAAGGGACTGCGGTTGACGCTGACCCAGGCCGCATGGCGGTTGTCCGAAGATCTACCCGCCGACATCGACGTTCGCTCCGCGGCGTTCTGGGCGGCCGAGGCCGGCCACCGCGTGGCCCACACGACGGTGCACGTGCACGGTGGCGTCGGCATCGACACCGACCACCCGGTACACCGGTACTTCCTGGCGGCCAAACAGTCCGAGTTCGCGATCGGCGGCGCCACCGGGCAACTGCTGGCGATCGGTCGGGACCTGGCCGACACCCCGGCCTGATCGCCTCCGCCCGGTGGCCAACCCTCTCGGACCGACCGTCCCGGCTCTGTTGACGCCTCTGGCCGAGGTCGACGACCGGGGGGTCTACTCGGTCGATCCCCGCAGCGGCGCAGTGTCGTTCGTGACCTGGCGCAACCACATCCGGGACGGCGCCGCCCTCGCTGCGGCGTTGCGGGCCCGGCTCGACCCCGGCAGGCCGCCGCACGTCGGCGTGCTGTTGGGCAACACCCCGTTCTTCTGCACGGTGCTCGTGGCCGCCGCGCTGTCGGGCATCGTGCCGGTCGGACTGAACCCGACCCGCCGGGGCGCGGCACTGCGCCGCGACATCGCGCACGCCGACTGTCAACTGGTGCTCGCCGACCGGTCCGCACCGCCGGACATCGCCCATCGGGGTGTCACTGCGCTCGACGTCGAATCACCGGACTTCACCGACGAACTCGCCGCGTTCCGCGACGCGCCGGTCGAATTCCGCCCTGCCGACCCCGACGACCTCTACATGTTGATCTTCACCTCGGGCACCAGCGGTGATCCCAAGGCCGTGCGCTGCACCCACGAGAAGGTGGCATTCCCCGGGACCATGCTCGCTCAGCGTTTCGGCCTCGGACCCGCCGACACGTGTTACCTGTCGATGCCCATGTTCCACTCCAACGCGATCATGGCGGGCTGGGCTCCTGCGGCGGCCGCGGGAGCCTCGATCGCGTTGCGCACCAAGTTCTCGGCGTCGCAGTTCTTTCCGGATGTGCGGCGCTTCGGCGCCACCTACGCCAACTACGTCGGCAAGCCCCTGTCGTACATTCTGGCCACCCCCGAGCGCCCGGACGACGCCGACAATCCGCTGCGGGTGGCCTACGGCAACGAAGCCGCACCGCGTGACTTGAAGCGGTTCGCGCAGCGGTTCGGGGTCACTGTGGTCGACGGTTTCGGTTCGAGTGAGGGCGGGGTGTCCATCGCCCGTACCCCGGACACCCCTGACGGCGCCCTAGGACCACTGGTGGGCGGCGTGGCGATCATCGACGTCGAAACCGGCGCCGAATGCCCGCCCGGGGTCATCGGCGAGCTCGTCAACACCGAAGGGCCCGGCCAGTTTCGGGGCTACTACAAGGATCCCGACGCCGAGGCCGAACGGATGCGCGGCGGCGTGTACCACAGCGGCGACCTCGCCTACCGCGACGAGGACGGATTCGCCCACTTCGCCGGCCGGCTTGGTGACTGGATGCGCGTCGACGGCGAGAACCTCGGCACCGCGCCGATCGAACGCATCCTGATGCGCTATCCCGGAATCACCGAGGCCGCCGTCTACCCGATTCCCGATCCCGCGGTGGGTGACCAGGTGATGGCGGCGCTGGTGCTGCCCGGGGACACCTCCTTCGATCCCGGCGCCTTCACCCGGTTCCTCAGCGGGCAACCAGATCTCGGCCCCAAGCAGTGGCCGGCCTTCGTGCGCGTCGGTTCCGCGCTGCCGCGCACCGAGACGTTCAAGGTGCTCAAACGGCAGCTGTCCGCGGAGGGCACCGACTGCCCGGACCCGGTCTACCGGATCACGCGACAGTGCTGACCGACATCGCCTCGATGCTGCTCGACCGGGTCGGCGACCGACACCTGGGGCTGCGGACCCGGGAGCGTGACTGGACCTGGGACGAGGTGGTGGCCGAGTGGGCGGCGCGCGCGTCTCTGGCACGTGCGCTGCGTGCCAAGCACTTCCGCGCGTCACCCTTTCACGTGGGTGTCCTGCTCGACAACGTGCCGGACTTCGTGTTCTGGCTCGGCGGCGCGGCACTGGCGGGCGCAACGATCGTCGGGTTGAACCCCACCCGCGGCACGGACGCTCTGGTCGCCGACATCCGGCACGCGGACTGCCAGTTGATCGTCACCGACAGCCACGGCATGAGTCGGCTACGGGACCTCGATCACGGCCTGGACGCCTCCCGCTTCCTGCTCGTCGACGACCCGGGGCACCGCAGTCGCGTCGACGGGTGCCGGAGCACGCCCGCGGCCGCGCCTGGTGTCGACGAGCAGTCGTTGTTCCTGCTGCTGTTCACGTCGGGGACGACCGGTTCGTCCAAGGCGGTCAAGGCCGCCTCACCCGGATCGCGTACGCGGCCACCGCGAAGTACGGCCATCACCGCGGCGACGTCGACTACTGCTGCATGCCGCTGTTCCACGGCAACGCGATCATGGCGCTGTGGGCGCCCGCACTGGCCAACGGAGCGACGGTGTGCCTGACGCCGAGCTTCTCGGCATCCCGATTCCTGCCGGACGTAAGGCTTTTCGGAGCGACCTTCTTCACCTACGTCGGCAAGGCCCTGGCGTACCTGATGGCCACACCCGAGCAGCCCGACGACGCCGACAACACCCTCACGCGGGGATTCGGCACCGAAGCCTCACCGGAGGACCAGAAGGAGTTCCGCCGCCGTTTCGGCGCAGAGCTGTTCGAGGGGTACGGCTCCAGCGAGGGCGGAGCGGTGGCCGCCGCCGATCCCGAGGCGCCGGAAGGCGCGCTCGGCCGGCCGGCACATCCCGAGGTCGTCATCGTCGACCCCGACACCCTGCACCGTTGTCCGGCAGCCGTTCCCGGTGCGCGGGGCCGGGTGCTCAACCCCGACGAGGCCATCGGTGAGATCGTCGACCAGCGCGGCGCGCGCGATTTCGAGGGCTACTACCGCAACGACGCCGCGGACGCCGAACGCGTGCGCAACGGCTGGTACTGGTCGGGCGATCTCGGCTACGTCGACACCGAGGGGTTTCTGTACTTCGCCGGGCGGCGCGGTGACTGGATCCGGGTGGACGGCGAGAACATCTCGGCGCTGACGATCGAACGCGTGGTGCGCCGCCATTCCGCCGTGATCACCGCCGGGGTCTACGGAGTCCCTGATCCGCGTTCGGGCGACCAGGTGATGGCGGCTCTGGAGGTCGCCGATCCCGAGGGCTTCGACGTCGAGGACTTCGCGGAGTTCCTGGTTGCCCAGGACGATCTGGGCGCCAAGGGAATTCCGCGACTGCTCCGGCTGTCGGCCGACCTGCCGGCCACCGGCTCCAACAAGGTCCTCAAACGTGACCTTCAGGCGCAGCGCTGGCACACCCGGGAACCGGTGTACCGCTGGGCCGGTCGCGGGCGTCCGCATTACCGGCCGATGACCGACCACGACCGCAGCGCCCTCGACGCCGAGTTCGCCGAGCACGGAAGGAACAGCCTTGCGCGAAGACCGTGAGTGGGATGAGACCACCGACGTCCTGGTCGCGGGCTCGGGCGCCGGTGGGGTCACCGGCGCCTACACCGCCGCCAGGGAGGGACTCGACGTCATCCTGGTCGAGGCCACCGACAAGTTCGGCGGCACCACCGCGTATTCGGGCGGCGGCGGAATGTGGTTCCCGTGCAACCCCGTTCTGCTGCGCGCGGGCACCGACGACAGCATCGACGACGCGCTGGAGTACTACACCGCGGTCGTCGGCGACCGCACGCCCAGGGCGCTGCAGGAGACCTACGTCCGCAGCGGTGCACCGCTGATCGAGTACCTGGAATCCGATGATCAGCTGAAGTTCACGCTGTTGCCCTGGCCCGACTACTTCGGCAAGGCGCCCAAGGCCCGCGCCGACGGCATGCGTCATATCGCCGCCAAGCCCCTCAAGGTCGCCGCCGCCCCCGATCTGCGTGACCTCGTCCGCGGACCGCTGGACACCGACCGGCTCGGGACTCCGCCGCCCGAGGACTATTTCGTCGGCGGCCGGGCCCTGATCGCCCGATTCCTGGCGGCCACCCGCCGGTATCCGCACGCCTCCGCCCGGCTGAACACAGCGCTGGTCGAGCTGGTGGTCGACGACGGTGCCGTCGTCGGCGCGATCGTCGAGACGGACGGACAACGCCGGGCGATCCGGGCGCGGCGGGGTGTGCTGCTGGCCGCGGGCGGATTCGAGCACAACGACGACCTGCGTGCCAAATTCGGCGTGCCGGGCCGATCGCGAGACACCATGGGCCCGTGGGGCAATCGCGGTCTGGCCCACCTTGCGGCGATGGCGGTGGGCGCCGACACCGACCTGATGGACCAGGCCTGGTGGTCGCCGGGTCTCACCCACCCGGACGGCGCGTCGGCCTTCGCGCTGTGGTTCACCGGCGGCATCTTCGTCGACGACCACGGCAGACGGTTCGTCAACGAGTCGGCCGCCTACGACCGGCTCGGCCGTGCGGTGCTGGCCGCGGTGGACGACGGCACCGTGACGTTGCCGTTCTGGATGGTCTACGACGACGGTGGAGACGGGGCCGGCGGCATCCCTCCGGTGAAGGCCACCAATGTCTCGATGGTCGAGCCCGACAAGTACGTGGCCGCCGGGCTGTGGCGCACGGCGGAGACGCTCGAGGAACTCGCCGTCGAGATCGGGGTGCCACCGCGGAATCTGGTGGAGACGGTCGCGCGGTTCAACGATTTCGTGCGGCGCGGCGTCGACGAGGACTTCGGCCGCGGTGACGAACCCTACGACCGCGCGTTCTCCGGTGGCGCGCCGCCGCTGTACCCGATCGAACGCGGGCCGTTCCACGCGGCCGCGTTCGGGGTGTCCGATCTCGGAACCAAGGGCGGTCTGCGCACCGATACCGCGGCGCGGGTGCTCGATACGGCGGACACTGTGATCACAGGCCTCTACGCGGCAGGCAACACGATGGCAGCACCAAGTGGCACCGCCTATCCCGGCGGCGGCAACCCGATCGGCACCAGCATGGTCTTCAGTCACCTGGCCGTGCTGGACATGAAGAGGGAGTAGAAGATGACCGAGCACGTTCGCGAGATCGACACCGGCGCAGCGATGGAACGCTTCGCACGCGGCTGGCACTGCCTCGGGCTCGCCGAGGACTTCCGTGACGGCCGACCACACGGCGTCACCGCGTTCGGCACCAAACTGGTCGTCTTCGCGGATTCCGAAGGTGCGCTCAACGTTCTCGACGGGTACTGCCGTCACATGGGCGGGGACCTGTCCCAGGGCACCGTCAAGGGCGACACGGTCGCCTGCCCGTTCCACGACTGGCGCTGGGGCGGCGACGGCAGGTGCAAGCTGGTGCCCTACGCCAAACGCACCCCGCGGATGGCGCGCACCAAGGCGTGGCAGACCACCGAGGTGAACGGCCAGTTGCTCGTCTGGAACGACCCCGAGGGCTCGGTTCCCCCGGCCGAGTTGACCCCGCCGACCATCGAGGGATACGACGAGGGCCGGTGGTCACCGTGGCAGTGGAGTTCGATTCTGATCGAGGGTGCGCACTGCCGCGAGATCGTCGACAACAACGTCGACATGGCGCACTTCTTCTACATCCACCACGCCTACCCGACGTACTTCAAGAACGTCATCGACGGCCACACCGCAAGCCAGTTCATGGAGTCCAAGCCGCGGCCCGACTTCACGCCCAATCCCGAGAAGCTCTGGGAAGGAACGTATCTGCGTTCCGAGGCGACCTACTTCGGTCCCGCCTACATGATCAACTGGCTGCACAACGACCTCGGCCCCGGATTCACCGTCGAGGTGGCGCTGATCAACTGACACTACCCGGTCACCCACAGCTCGTTCGTCCTGCAGTGGGGGGTGGCCGTCCAGGAGATGCCCGGGCTGCCCGCCGACAAGGCCGCCAAACTGGCCGCCGCGATGAACCGCAGCTTCGGCGAGGGCTTCCTGGAGGACGTCGAGATCTGGAAGAACAAGACGCGCATCGACAATCCGCTGCTCACCGAGGAGGACGGACCCGTCTACCAGCACCGGCGGTGGTATCAGCAGTTCTACGTCGATGCCGCCGACGTCGCTGCCGACATGACCGACCGCTTCGAGCAGGAGGTCGACACCACCCACGCCAACGACCTGTGGCAGCAGGAGGTCGCCGAGAACATGGCGGCCCGCACGCGCGCCTGAGACTGAGAGCGGGCGATCAGCCGGCCAGGGACGGGACCACGGCCTCGATCAGGTGCGGGCCCGGCTCGGTGAACGCGTCGGTCAGTGCGGCAGCCAGCTCCTCGGTGGTGGTGGCACGCCGCGCCGGAACGCCCATGCCCTCCGCGATCTTGACGAAATCGATTGTGGGGCTTCCCAGATCGAGCAGCTCCAACACCCTGGGACCGGGGGCGTCCGCACTCGCCGCGCCGACGCGCTGCAGTTCGATGCGCAGGATGTCGTAGGCGCCGTTGTTGAAGATCACCGTCGTCACGTCGAGGTTCTCGCGCGCCTGCGTCCACAGACCGGAGACGGTGTACATCGCCGATCCGTCGGCCTGCAGGGCCAGCACCGGCCGGTCGGGCGCGGCGACGGCGGCGCCCACCGCGGCCGGTATGCCGTAGCCGATCGCGCCGCCGGTCAGCGTCAACACGTCATGGGCCGGGGCACCTGCCGTGGCGGCGGCGACCCCGATTCCCGCGGTGTTGGATTCGTCCACGATGACGGCCCCTTCGGGCAGGAGGGCGCCGACCACAGCCGCCGCCGCGAACGCGGTCAGGGGCCCGGCGGGCAGACCGGGACGTGCCGGGCCGGCGACGGTGGCGGTGGTGCCGGGCGCCAATTCGTCGGCCAACTTCTCCAGCGCGGCCGCGGCGCCGGACTGCGGGGCGAGCACGTACACGTCGCAGCCCGCGGGTACCAGGTCGCTGGGCTTACCGGGATATGCGAAGAAGGACACCGGCGATTTCGCGCCGGCCAGCACGAGATGCGTCGCCCCGGCCAGTTGCGCCTCGGCCGCCTCGGCGAAGTACGCGAGCCGGTCGACCTCCGGGACACCCGCGCCGCGCAGCTGGCGGCTCGGGAACGTCTCGCACAGCACCTTGGCGCCGGCGGCCTCGGCGACGCGGACAGCGGCCGCCAGCCCGGGAGCGCGGGTAGCGTCGCCGCCGATGAGGATTACCGTCGGCGCGCCGGAACGCAGCACCTCCACCGCGCCGCGGACGGCTGCGTCGGCGCCGGTGGCCTCGGCGACGGCGGGTGAAGCCGGAGCGGTGCGCGCACCGTCGGTCCAGGACACGTCGGCGGGCAGGATCAACGTCGACACCGCGCCCCCGCGGGCGGCGGCGACGGCGTCGCGGGTGTCGGAGGCGATGTCGGCGGTGTGCATCGTACGGCGCACCCACCCCGACACGGTGCCCGCGACCGCGTCGATGTCGGATTCCAGTGGGGCGTCGAAATTCTTGTGATAGGTGGCGTGGTCGCCGACGACGACCACCATCGGGGTGTGCGCCCGGCGCGCGTTGTGCAGGTTGGCCAGGCCGTTGCCCAGGCCCGGGCCCAGGTGCAGCAGCACGGCGGCAGGTTTGTCGGCCATCCGCGCGTACCCGTCGGCGGCGCCGGTGGCCACACCCTCGAACAAGGTCAACACACCACGCATCTGCGGCACCGCATCCAACGCGGCCACGAAGTGCATCTCCGAGGTGCCGGGGTTGGCGAAACACACCTCGACCCCGCCGTCGACGAGAGTGGTCAGCAGGGCCTCGGCACCGTTCACGGTTGCCGACTCTAGTCCGGCGTCAGCTGTCCCGGATGGTGTCGAGTCGCCTCGTCGCGTCCTCGAAACCGCTGACCAGCTCGGCGATGATGTCGGCGACGGGGCGGATCTCGTTCATCCGACCGACGATCTGGCCCACCGGCATCGCCACCGTGGTCGGGTCGGTCGACTCGCTCATCCGTTGGTGCGCCTCGCTGACGAGGATGTTCTGCAGCGGCATGGGCAGCGGCTCGGGTGCGTCATCGGCATCCCAGGCTTCCGTCCACCGGCTCTTGAGCAGCCGCGCCGGCTTGCCCGTGTAGATGCGTCTACGCACGGTGTCGGCGGAGGTCGCCTTCAACATCGCCTCCTGGACCACGGACCGTCCCGACTCCAGGCGCACGCCGAGGTCGTACTCGGCGGACGTCAGGAAGGCCGACCCCATCCACACACCCTGGGCCCCCAGCGCCAGCGCCGCGGCAACCTGCCGCCCGGTGCCGATGCCGCCGGCGGCCAGCACCGGGGTCTTACCGTCAAGGGCGTCAACGATTTCCGGCCACAGCACCATCGAGCCGATCTCACCGGTGTGCCCGCCGGCCTCGTGGCCCTGCGCGACGACGATGTCGACGCCGTTCTCAGCATGGCGCAGCGCGTGTTTGGCGGAACCGGCCAGCGCCGCGACGGGGACACCGGCCGCGTGAGCCTGGTCGATGACATCCTTGGGCGGCGACCCGAGCGCATTGGCGATCAGCTTGATCGGGTGCTTGAGCGCGACGTCGACGTGGCTGCGGGCCACCGAGTGCAGCCACCCCAGAACACCTTCGGACTTCGCCTCGTCCTCCGGAAGCGGCGGCACGCCCAGGTCTGCGAGCGTCTTGGCGACGAAGTCGCGGTGGGTCTGCGGGACCAGCTTGTCGATGTCGACGCTGGTGCCCTCGGTGGGCACCTTGGCCGGCATCACGATGTCGACGCCGTACGGCTTGCCGTCGGTGTTGGCGTCCATCCACTGCAGGACGTTCTCGAGGTCGTCGGCGTCGTTGAAGCGGACACAGCCGAGCACGCCGAGGCCGCCGGCCTTGCTGACCGCCGCGGCGACCTTCTCCGACGGAGTGAACACGAAGATCGGGTACTCGATCCCGAAACGCTCGCAGAGTTCTGTTTTCACGATCGAGTCCTCACGATCTGGCCCATCAGGCTTGTGCGCCGGCGTGTTTGGCGTGCACGTCGTCGGCGGGGCGCTCCTCGGTGGTGTCCTTGGCCCAGCGGTAGTCCGGCTTGCCCGCGGGCGAACGCTTGACCTCGTCGACGTACCAGAGGCTGCGCGGCACCTTGTAACCCGCGATCTCCTTGCGCACGAAGGCGTCGAGTTCGGCGAGGGTGGGGCGGGTGCCCTCGCGCGGGTGCACGACGGCGGCGACATGCTGACCGAAGCGCGGGTCCGGAACACCGACCACCAACGCGTCGAACACGTCGGGGTGGCCCTTCAGCGCGGCCTCGACCTCTTCGGGGTAGATCTTCTCGCCGCCGCTGTTGATCGACACCGAGCCACGGCCGAGCATCGTGACGCTTCCGTCGGCCTCGACCTCGGCGTAGTCACCCGGGATCGCGTAGCGGACGCCGTGGAACGTCTTGAACGTCTCGGCCGTCTTCTTCTCGTCCTTGAAGTAACCGACCGGGATGTGGCCACGCTTGGCGATGAAGCCGCGCACCCCGGAACCGGGCTTGACCTCGTTGCCCTCCTCGTCGAGCACCACGGTGTTCTTGTCGATCGTCACCCGGGGACCGCCGGTGCGCGACTGCCCCTTGGCCACGATGCTGGTGCCGCCGAAGCCGGTCTCCGAGGATCCGATTGAGTCGGTGATGATCCGGTCCGGCAGCAACTCGAGGAACTTCTCCTTGATGCTGGTGGAGAACACCGCCGCGGTGCTGGCGAGCAGGAACAGCGCCGACAGGTCGTACGCCTCTCCTTCTTCGCCTGACTCCTGCCTGGCCAGCAGCGCGTCGAGCAGCGGCCGTGCCATCGCGTCACCGGTGAAGAACAGCAGGTTCACCTTGTGCTCGGCGATGGTGCGCCACACCTCATCGGCGTCGAACTCCGGCACCAGCACGACGGTCTGGCCGGAGAACAACGACATCCAGGTCGCGGACTGGGTGGCGCCGTGGATCATCGGCGGGATCGGGTACTGGACCATCGGCGGGTTCGCGGCGGCCTGCTTGGCCAGGTCGTATTCGTCGGCGATCGGCTCGCCGGTCGCAAAATCAGTGCCGCCGAACAGAACCCGGTAGATGTCCTCGTGGCGCCACATCACGCCCTTGGGGAAGCCCGTGGTGCCGCCGGTGTACAGCAGGTAGATGTCGTCGGCGCTGCGCGGGCCGAAGTCACGCTCGGGCGAACCCTGCTCGAGTGCGGCGTAGAAGTCGACGCCGCCGTAGCGCTGGTAGTCGTCGTCCGACCCGTCCTCGATGGACAGGATCGTCTTGACGTTCGGGGTCTCGGGCAGCACGTTGGCCACGCGGTCGGCGTAGCGCCGCTCGTGCACCAGGGCCACCATGTCGGAGTTGTCGAACAGGTACTTCAGTTCGCCCTCGACATAGCGGAAGTTGACGTTGACCAGGATGGCGCCGGCCTTGACGATACCCAGCATCGCGATGACGATCTCGACGCGGTTGCGGCAGTAGAGACCGACCTTGTCGTCCTTCTTCACGCCCTGGTCGATGAGGTAGTGGGCCAGTCGATTGGCCTTCTCCTCCAACTCGGCGTAGGTCAGCTTTTGGTCACCGCCGATCAGGGCGGTGCGATCGGGCACAGCGTCGATGGCGTGCTCGGCGAGGTCGGCGATATTCAGAGCCACGTCTCTAAACTAGAACGTGTTACATTTCCAGACAAGTCTGTGGCGACGACGCTGGAAGGCGGACCCCCGTGAGCGAAGCAACAAAAGGCCCCGACGCCCTCATTGAGCAGCGCGGACACACCTTGATCCTGACGCTGAACCGACCGGAGGCGCGCAACGCGCTGTCCACTGAGATGCTCTCGATCATGGTCGATGCGTGGGACCGCGTGGACAACGATCCCGAGATCCGCACCTGCATCCTCACCGGCGCCGGCGGCTACTTCTGCGCGGGCATGGACCTCAAGGCCGCGACGGCCAAGCCGCCGGGCGACTCGTTCAAGGACGGCAGCTATGACCCGTCGCGCATCGACGGCCTGCTCAAGGGCCGCCGGCTGAAGAAGCCGCTGATCGCCGCCGTCGAGGGCCCGGCGATCGCGGGCGGGACCGAGATCCTGCAGGGCACCGACATCCGCATCGCCGGCGAGAGCGCGAAGTTCGGCATCTCCGAGGCGAAGTGGAGCCTGTACCCGATGGGCGGCTCCGCGGTGCGCCTGGTCCGCCAGATCCCGTACACGATCGCGTGCGATCTGCTGCTGACCGGCCGCCACATCACCGCCGCCGAGGCTCTGTCCTACGGGTTGATCGGCTACGTGGTGCCCGACGGCACCGCGCTGGACAAGGCCCTCGAGATCGCCGAGGTGATCAACAACAACGGCCCACTGGCCGTGCAGGCGATCCTCAAGACCATCCGCGAGACCGAGGGCATGCACGAGGAAGAGGCGTTCAAGCCCGACACCGCCAACGGCATCCCGGTCTTCCTGAGCGAGGACGCCAAGGAAGGCCCGCGGGCGTTCAAGGAGAAGCGCGCCCCGAAGTTCCAGATGCGCTGACCGCGCTTAGGCCAGCACTGGTGCCGTCGGCGTGAACACCACCGGCATGGCTTCGGGACCGCTGACGAAGTTCGCCGGCCGCAGCGGCACCTCGGCGCCCTCGGCAAGCCGCAGGTCGGGCAGCCGCTCGAGCACGCGACTTGTCATCTTCGACAGCTCGAGGCGGGCCAGCTGGTTACCGAGGCAGAAATGGGTGCCGAAGCCGAATGCCAAGTGGTTGTTCGGATTCCGGTCGATACGGAAGTTCTCGGGATCGCCGAAGACGCTCTCGTCGAAGTTGGCGGACTCGAACATCAGCATGATCTTCTCGTCCTTGCGCAGCTCGGTCCCGTGGAACTCGGTGTCCGCGGTGAGCACGCGGCACATGTTCTTCACCGGTGAGGTCCAGCGCAGCATCTCCTCGATGGCGCCCGGCAGCAGCGACGGGCGTACCCCATGGTCTTCGCGCGAGCGCTCATCCGCGACCAGCGCGTCCCACTGATCGCGGTGCCGCAGCAGCTGCTCGGTACCACCCGACAGCGTGTGGCGGGTGGTCTCGTCGCCACCGATCAGGATCAGCAGTGTCTCGAAGACGATCTCGTCGTCGGACATCCGCTGTCCCTCGACCTCGGAGTTCACCAGGACGGAGAACAGGTCGTCGGTGGGCTCCGCGCGCCGCTTCGCGATGACGTCCATCGTGAACGCGGTGTAGGCGGCGAAGGTGTCCATCAGCTTCTGGACGGTCAGTTCGTCGACGTGCGAACTGAGGCCGCCGACCAGGTCGTCGGACCACTTCAGCAGCATGTCGCGCTCGTCGGGCAGCACCCCGAGCATGTCCCCGATGACCGCCATCGGCAGCGGTGCGGCGATGTCCCGGACGAAGTCGCACTCGCCGCGTTCGCAGACCGCGTCGATCAGGGTGTCGCACAGCGTCTCGATCGACGACAACCGGTCCATCACCCGCTTGCGGGTGAAGCCCGCGTTGACCAGCTTGCGCCGTAGCAGGTGCGCCGGATCGTCCATGTCGATCATGTAGGGCATGCCCGGCTGGTCGGGTCGGATGCCGCCCGCGCTGGAGAACAACTCCGGGTTGCGTTCGGCATCGAGCACCGCCTGGTGGCTGGTGGCCGCGGCCAGCCCGTTGCGGTCCCGGAACACCGGCTGGTGGGCCCGCATCCACTTGTACGCCTCGCGCGCGGCCGGTCCGTCGGCGTAGAAGCGGCCGTCGGCGAGGTCCACGTCGAGACCGGCAACGGGGGGTGTGGACGTCATGGCGCTCCTGGGTTCGGTAGTCACTGCTGTTCGGTGGTCACTGCTGTTCGGGGGTCACTGAGAAATCACGCGGGCATTGCCGAAAGTCATGTCGACATTGCCAGCCGAACTGGACATCAGCGCACGTTTCGGCAAGCCGAGGGCGGCCAGCTCGGCCGCGTAGGGATGGTCACCGAGCCGCAGCTCGACGCCGCCGGGCCGATACCGCACCGCGGTCAGCAACATCTCCCCCGCCGTCTCGCGGGTCACGCCGTCGAGATGGGAGTAGGTGTTGTGCACCTGCTTGCGCGAGGTGAACGCCGCGGGCACGGGCAGCCCGGGGCTGAACTCCATGCCGACCGCCAGTTGTCCGTCGATGCTGACGTCGAACCCGAACCGCCGCCCGTTGCGGACGGTGAAGTCGGCCATCACCTTCGGATAGCCCCAGAGCGTCCGGCCCGCCTCCAACGTGAACGACTGGTCGACGGGAAGGTGGTGGACGAACGCGCCCGCCGATTGCAGCGCGCGCAACCCGGTCGCTTCCGATGCCGGGGTGCCCGGCGGGTTCACCATGACGTTGGTGCCGTACTCGTAGTACTGGCCGAGATCGGTGTCCTCGTAGCGCATCAGCATCAGCACCACCAGCGCCCGGCGGTCGCCCCTGCCGAAGCGGCACACCCGCAGCCCGCTGTAGTCGATCATCCGCTGCGCGGCGTCGGCGTCCACGACGAACATGGCCGTGTGCTGGTGGGCGGTGCGCACCCGGACCGGCATGGTGAGCACGGTGCCGGCGATGGTGTGCTGGGAAGTGGGGTCGGATGAGCGCTCGCGCGAAGACTCAGTGGCGTCGGTCACACCCTCAATCTAGAACGTGTTCTAGACAAGCTGCAAGAAGTGTCTACACGAGGCCGGCCAGATCGCGGATCTGTTCGGGCGAGCGGGCGCCGACGACCATCATGGTGACCCCGGAGGCTTCCCACGCCTTGATCTGTTCCTGCACGTAGGCCAGGTCGCCGACGATCGCTGAGTCGTCGACGAGTTCGTCGGGGATCACCTTGGCCGCCTCGTCCTTGCGGTCGGACCTAAAGAGCTTCGTGACGTCGTCGACGACCTCGGCGTAGCCCATGCGGCGGTAGACGTCGGCGTGGAAGTTGGTGTCCTCGGCGCCCATCCCACCCATGTAGAGCGCCAGGTGCGGCTTCATCAGCTCCATGATCGCCGGGCGGTCGTCGGTGACGACGACCTGCGCCGTCGCGCAGATCTCGAACGTCTCCCGCGTCCGGCGGGCGCCGGGACGCGCGAACCCCTCGTCGAGCCACTCGTTGTACATGCCCGCGATGCGCGGGGAGTAGAAGATCGGCAGCCACCCGTCGCAGATCTCCGCGGCGAGCGCGACGTTCTTGGGTCCCTCGGCGCCCAGCATCACCGGGATGTCGGCGCGCAGCGGATGGGTGATCGGTTTGAGGTTCTTGCCCAGGCCCGTGGTGCCCTCGCCGGTCAGCGGTAAGGGGTAGTGCGGGCCGTCGCTGTGCACCGGGGCCTCGCGTGCCCACACCTGGCGCAGGATTCCGACGTACTCGCGGGTGCGGGCCAGCGGCTTGGGGAACTTCTGCCCGTACCAGCCCTCGACGACCTGCGGCCCGGACACCCCGAGACCGAGGATGTGCCTGCCGCCCGAGAGGTGGTCGAGGGTCAGCGCCGCCATCGCGCACGCCGTAGGGGTGCGCGCGGACAGCTGGATGACCGAGGTGCCCAGCCGCATCCTGGTCGTCTCACGCCCCCACCACGCCAGCGGCGTGTAGGCATCCGAGCCCCACGCCTCGGCGGTGAAGACGGTGTCGAAGCCGACTCCCTCGGCGGTGGCGACCAGTTCCGCGTGGTCGGTCGGCGGCTGCGCGCCCCAATATCCCAACTGAAGACCGAGCTTCATTCGGCTACCTCTCGACGCGTCCTTGAAACGAAACTTAGAACCTGTTCTACTCGATGCCGTGACCACCAGCCAAAGCAGCCCGGTGCAGATCGATCCCCATGAGCGGCCACTTTCGGCGCCGCTGAAGCTTTCGTTCGACTACACCCGTTCAGTAGGACCACTCCTCGGCGAGTTCTTCACCGCTCTGCGCGAGCGACGCATTGTCGGGGTGCGCGGGTCGGATGGGCGGGTGCTTGTTCCGCCTGCCGAGTACGACCCTGTCACCTACGAACAATTGACGCAGATCGTACCGGTGGAAAGTGTCGGCACCGTCGTGTCGTGGACGTGGCAGTCGGTACCCCTGGAGGGGCAGCCGCTGGACCGTCCGTTCGCGTGGGCGCTGATCCGTCTCGACGGGGCCGACACTCCCCTGCTGCACGCGGTCGACGCCGAGTCGTCGGACGCGATCAGCACCGGCGCGCGCGTGCACGCGCACTGGGTGGACGAGACAGTCGGCGCGATCACCGACATCGCCTACTTCACGCTGGGCGATCAGGCCGAGGAGGTGCCGGCTCCGGCCGAGGGGCTGGACCCGGTGACGATCCAGGTGTCGCCGAGCAGCATCGAGATCCAGCACACCGCATCGCTTCCCGAGAGCGCCTTCCTGCGCGCGCTGGAGCAGGGCAAGCTCCTGGGCGGCCGGACAACTGGCCGGGATGGCGAAAAAGGGAAGGTGTACTTCCCTGCCCGCGAAGCGGATCCGGCCACCGGCCAGCAGCTCGACGAGTTCATCGAACTGTCCGACGAGGGCACGGTGACGACGTTCGCGATCATCAACATCCCGTTCGCCGGGCAGCGGATCAAGCCGCCGTACGTCGCGGCCTACGTGTTGCTCGACGGCGCGGACATCCCCGTCCTGCATCTTGTCGCGGATATCGCCGCCGACCAGGTCCGTATGGGCATGCGGGTGAAAGCCGTGTGGAAGCCCCGCGAGGAGTGGGGCCTTGGCATCGACAACATCGAGTACTTCCGGCCGACGGGTGAGCCCGACGCCGACTACGACACCTACAAGAAGCACCTGTAAAGGCGTATAGACACATGGCTTTGGAAAACGAAGTAGCGGTGGTGGGGTTCGCACACGCACCACACGTGCGCCGCACCGACGGCACCACCAACGGCGTCGAGATGCTGATGCCGTGTTTCGCCGAGATCTACGCCGAGCTCGGTCTCAAGCAGACCGACATCGGCTTCTGGTGCTCGGGTTCGTCGGATTACCTCGCCGGCCGGGCATTCTCGTTCATCTCGGCGATCGACTCCATCGGTGCAGTGCCGCCGATCAACGAGTCGCACGTGGAGATGGACGCGGCGTGGGCGCTGTACGAGGCATACATCAAACTCCTCACCGGGGAGATCGACACCGCGCTGGTCTACGGCTTCGGCAAGTCCTCGGCGGGCATCCTGCGCCGGGTCCTCGCCCTGCAGACCGACCCCTACACCGTCGCACCGTTGTGGCCCGACTCGGTCAGCATGGCCGGGTTGCAGGCCCGGTTCGGACTCGACTCGGGCAAGTGGACCGCGGAGCAGATGGCGCAGGTGGCGCTGGATGCGATGACGGCCTGCCCGCGCACCGACTCGGTGGAGCCGGCGAGCAGTGTCGAGGAACTGTTGGAGCGCCCGTATTTCGCCGATCCGCTGCGCCGCCACGACATCGCCCCGATCACCGACGGCGCGTCGGCGATCGTGCTCGCCTCCGGAGACCGGGCCCGTGAACTGCGGGAGCGCCCGGCGTGGATCACCGGGATCGAGCACCGGATCGAGACCCCGGTGCTGGGCGCCCGCGATCTGACCACTTCCCCGTCGACGGCGGCCTCGGCGCAGGCCGCCACCGGAGGAGACAGGTCCTCCATCGAGATCGCGGAGCTGTACGCGCCGTTCAGCCATCAGCAGCTGATCCTCAAAGAGGCCATCGGACTCACCGGCTCCACGAGGATCAACCCGTCCGGCGGTGCGCTCGCGGCCAACCCGATGTTCTCGGCGGGTCTGGAGCGCATCGGCTTCGCCGCCCGGCACATCTTCGAGGGCAACGCGTCGCGGGTGCTGGCCCACGCCACGAGCGGGCCTGCGCTGCAACAGAACCTGGTCGCAGTCCTGGAGGGGAAGTAATGGCCAAGAAACTCGCCGCCGTCCTCGGGACCGGTCAGACGAAGTACGTCGCCAAGCGCAAGGACGTCTCGATGAACGGCCTGGTGCGCGAGGCGATCGACCGGGCGCTGGCCGACGCCGGCGCGACGATGGCCGATATCGACGCGGTCGTCGTCGGCAAGGCGCCGGACTTCTTCGAGGGCGTCATGATGCCCGAGTTGTTCATGGCCGACGCGACGGGCGCCACCGGCAAGCCGCTGATCCGGGTTCACACCGCCGGCTCGGTCGGCGGGTCCACCGCGATCGTGGCGGCCAGCCTGGTCCAGTCGGGCAAGTACCGCCGGGTGCTGACGATGGCCTGGGAGAAGCAGTCCGAGTCGAATGCCATGTGGGCGCTGAGCATTCCGGTGCCGTTCACCAAGCCGGTCGGCGCGGGCGCCGGCGGCTACTTCGCCCCGCACATCCGCGCCTACATCCGCCGCTCGGGAGCGCCGACGCACATCGGCGCGATGGTCGCGGTCAAGGACCGGCTCAACGGGGCCAGGAATCCGCTCGCGCATCTGCATCAGCCCGACATCACGCTGGAGAAGGTGATGGAGTCGCCGATGCTGTGGGACCCCATCCGCTACGACGAGACATGCCCGTCGTCGGACGGTGCGGCGGCCATGGTCATCGGGGACGAGGCGAGTGCCGACGCCCGTGTCGCCGACGGTCACCCGGTGGCGTGGATCCACGCCACCGCGCTGCGGACCGAACCGCTCGCGTACTCCGGCCGTGACCAGGTCAACCCGCAGGCGAGTCGCGATGCCGCGGCGGCACTGTGGAAGGCCGCCGGAATCTCCAGTCCCATCGACGAGATCGACGTCGCGGAGGTGTACGTGCCGTTCTCCTGGTACGAGCCGATGTGGCTGGAAAGCCTGGGCTTCGCCCCGGAGGGCGAGGGCTGGAAGCTCACCGAGGCCGGGGAGACCGCGATGGGCGGCCGCATTCCGTTCAACCCGTCGGGCGGGGTGCTGTCCTCCAATCCGATCGGCGCCTCGGGCATGATCCGGTTCGCCGAGTCGGCGATCCAGGTGATGGGCAAGGCAGGCGAGCACCAGGTCGAAGGTGCGCGCAAGGCGCTTGGCCATGCCTACGGTGGTGGCGCGCAGTACTTCTCGATGTGGGTGGTCGGCAGCGATAAACCAGCCAAGCCGGCCGAGCCGGCATGACGCGAATGCAGTACACCTGCAGTGTCGCGATGGGCCCGGTCGACCAGCTCGTCGAGATTGCGAGGACCGCGGAGGAAGTCGGCTTCGACTCGATCGCGTTGCCGGATTCGCTGTTCTACATGGAGAAGCAGGCTGCGGACTACCCCTACACGCCCGACGGCTCCCGGATGTGGGACGAGGACACCCCGTGGGTGGACCCGCTCATCGCCGCAGGCGCGATGGGCGCGGTGACGTCGACGCTGCGCTTCTACACCAACGTGATGAAGCTCGGCTCGCGCAACGCGCTGCTGCTGGCCAGGCAGGTCGGGTCGGTGGCCAACCTGACCGGCAACCGGTTCGGGTTCGGCGTCGGGATCGGCTGGGCACCTGAGGAATTCGAATGGTGCGGCGTGCCGTACGCCAAGCGCGGCAAGCGGGTCGACGAGATGATCGAGGTGATCAAGCTGGTCCTCGGCGGCGGCATGGTCGAGTTCCACGGCGAGTTCTACGACTTCGATCGGCTTCAGATGAGCCCGGCGCCGAGCAAGCCCGTCCCGTTCTACGTCGGCGGGCACACCGAGGTGGCGCTCAAGCGGGCGGCCCGCGTCGGTGACGGCTGGACCAGCGCGATGATGACGGGCGACCAGCTGGCCGAGACGATCGCGAAACTCAACGCGCTTCGGGCCGAGTATGGCCGCGCCGACGAGCCGTTCGAGTTCCAGGCGGTGTGCATCGACAAGTTCGGCGTCGACGGCCACCGCGAGCTGGCCCAGGCAGGCGTGACCGACAACATCGTCATCCCCTGGGTTTTCGACGGACTGGGTTTCGACGCGCCGATCGAGAAGAAGAAGGACTCGCTCAAGCGGTTCGCCGACACCTACATCCACTCGGGCTGGCAGGACGCCTAATTCCAATACTCGCCGGAATTGCATTCCAGCAGCACGCTTCTCGGAAAATCGCTGCAGGAATGCAATTCCGGCGCGGAGGCTCAGCGGCGGCAGCCCTGCCACACCGTCTGCACCAGCCGCAGCACCGCGTCGCCGTCAAGCGGCGCCATCCCGAACACGAGCCGGTAATACGGCGGCGACACCAAAGCGTCGACGGCCACCTCGATATCCACGTCGGCGGATAGTTCGCCGCGGTCGACGGCCTCGCGCAACGTCGCCGCCACGGCTGCGCGACGCGGCGTGATCCACTGGTCGAGCAGCGCCCGTTCGATGGCGGGGTCCGCCGGCGATGCCGCGATCACGTTGCGCAGCAACGGACCGACGGCAGGGTCGGCCAGGATGGAGTTGAGCGAGCCGACGTGATGCGTGACGGCCTCCACCGCCGTGCTGCCCGGTGGCCGGGTGATGGAATCGCGCACCGTGTCGAGCAGGCCCTCGAGAACGATCGCGGCCGCGGACGGCCACCATTTGTAGATCGTCGTGCGGCTCACCTGGGCACGCTTGGCGATCGCCTCGACTGTCGCCGCCGCGGGGCCGCCGTCGAGCGCGAGGTCTGCGGCGGCTCTGAGCACCGCTGTGCGCGCGGCCTGACTGCGCGGGCGGCCGCGGCGGGCCGGGTCTCGGGTCGGGCCCACGGGCTCAGCCTATTGCCGGCGGGCGCTTCGCTCCCGCGAGCACGACGAGCAGGCACCCGATGGCCGCGAGCCCACCCGCCGAGAACATGACGGGGTAGGTCAACCACGCCCACCTCTGCGACAGGAAAGCCAAGGCGGCGGGCACCGCGAAACCGAGGTAGCTGACGCCGTAGAAGATCGCGGTGAGGCCGGCGAGATCGTCGGGACCGGCGATGTGTTGGATCTCCTGCAGGCCCGCCAGTAGGGCCATGCCGTACCCGGCGCCGAGCACCGCGGCCGCGGCCAGCGCCGCCCAGACCGTCAGCACCGAGGCCGCCCAGGCGGCGATCCCCATGCCGAGCACCAGCAGCACCAACGCGATCAGCACGCCGCGTAGGCCGTCGCCGCCCAGGCACCGTCCGAGGTGCTGCACGGCGAAGCCGACCCCGAGCGTGACGGCGCACAGCAGGGCCGAGAACGCGATCGGAGCGGCCGCAGCGCGGTGGGTCATCAGCGCGGGCAGCACCGCGTAGGCCGACGCCGCCGCACCGAACACCCACGGGGCGACGGGAACGACGACAAGCCAGAACCGCCGATTCGGTGCCGAAACGGCATTCCAGCAGCGAAAGTTCGACCGCGCCCCTGCCGGAATGCCGTTTCGGCGGGGCGCGCGGGTCTCCGGGGCGCCGACGAGCAGCACGGCGGCCACCAGCGCCATCGCGACGTTGACGGCGTAGGACAGCACCGTCGGCGCCGGGGCCCACTGCGCGAGCACGCCTGCAGTGCCGGCACCGAGGCCGAACCCCGCGGTCAGGCTCATCGCGGCGCGACGGGCGCCGGTGTCGCGGTCATCCCACGGCGGGCTGGACAGTTCCTTGATCCAACTGCCGCCGACGGCCATCGCAAGCCCGAGGGCCAGCCCGCTGAAAACCCGGCCGACGGCCAGGGTCACCTCGGAGTCCGCCCCGGCGGCGAGGATCGTCGACCCGAGCGCGGCGAGCACCGGCGCAGGCAACATGAGCCGGCGACGGCCGAACCGGTCCGACAGCGGGCCGCCGATGAGCAGCGCGGGCACGATGCCGAGCACGTAGGCGAACAGCAGCAGATCGACCGCCAGCGGGGAGAAGTCGCCACGCGTGCGGTACATGACCAGCAGCGGGGTGAACTCGTTGCCGCCCCAGGCGATCGCGAAGGTCGCGGTCGCGACCGCGAGCCAGCCTCGCGACCGTGAGCCCGCCGCCGTCCTGGCTGCCTGTACCGCGACGGAGGCCGTCACCACGGCACCAACCTATTCCTGAACACTGTGTCCACTATAGATGGGTATCCAAGTGGGACGAGAGTGTCGTTCACAACACTTGCCGCAGGTAAACGGCAATTGCATTGCGCGGGCGACCACAAAAACTGTAACGTGTTCTAATTCGAGACACTTTGTTGGGAGGCCACAGGTGAGCACCGATTCAGCTGCGGGAACCGCGAACATTCGCGAGATCGACACCGGCACTCTGCCCGACCGGTACGCACGGGGCTGGCACTGCCTGGGCCCGGTGAAGGACTACCGGGACGGCAAGCCTCATGGCGTCGAGATCTTCGGCACCATGCTGGTCGTGTTCGCCGACTCGCAGGGCGAGATCAAGATCCTGGACGGCTACTGCCGCCACATGGGCGGAAACCTGTCGCAGGGCACCATCAAAGGCGACGAGGTCGCCTGCCCGTTCCACGACTGGCGCTGGGGCGGCGACGGCAAGTGCAAGCTGGTGCCGTACGCCAAGCGGACCCCGCGCCTCGCGCGCACCCGCGCCTGGCACACCGACGTGCGCGGCGGACTGCTGTTCGTCTGGCACGACCACGAGGGCAACCCGCCGCAACCCGAGGTCCGCATCCCCGAGATCCCCGAGTTCGCGAGCGAGGACTGGACCGACTGGCGCTGGAACACGATGCTCATCGAGGGCTCCAACTGCCGCGAGATCATCGACAACGTCACCGACATGGCGCACTTCTTCTACATCCACTTCGGGTTGCCGACGTACTTCAAGAACGTCTTCGAGGGCCATATCGCCAGCCAGTACCTGCACAACGTGGGCAGGCCCGACGTCGGCGACATGGGCACCGCCTACGGCGAGGCGCACCTGGACTCGGAGGCCAGCTACTTCGGCCCGTCGTTCATGATCAACTGGCTGCACAACAACTACAGCGGCTTCAAGGCCGAGTCGATCCTGATCAACTGCCACTATCCGGTGAGCCAGGACTCGTTCGTCCTGCAGTGGGGCGTCATGGTCGAAAAGCCCAAGGGCATGGACGACGCGACCACCGAGAAGCTGTCCTCCGCCTTCACCGACGGCGTCAGCAAGGGCTTTCTGCAGGACGTGGAGATCTGGAAGCACAAGACCCGCATCGACAATCCGCTGCTGGTCGAGGAGGACGGCGCGGTCTACCAGATGCGGCGGTGGTACCAGCAGTTCTACGTCGACGTCGCCGATGTCACGGCCGAGATGACCGACCGCTTCGAGATGGAGGTCGACACCACCGCGGCCAACGAGAAGTGGACCGTCGAGGTTCAGGAGAACCTGAAGGCCCGCGACGCCGAGAAGACCGAAGCCGCCGACCAGCCCACCGAGGTCTCCTAGGTATGAGCTCGAGTCAGCAGCCGCCCGACGTGGACCGCCTTGCCCGGTCGATGCTGCTGCTGCACGGCCACGACGACGACGAACACGCTCACGGTCACGGCGGCGGCGGCGAGACCAAAGACAGCGGCGAGAGCGGCGGATCATGGCGCAAGGCACCGGATTTCGCCTCCGATCCGGACCGCGCGGCGGCGGTGCGGGAGAGCACCCAGCGCGATCGCGAGCGCTACCTGACCTCCGGGCTGGTGTCGATCGACTGCCGCTTCTGCCATGTCGCCGTGTCGGTGAAGAAGCTGGGCCCCGCGCACACGGCGGTGCAGTGGAACTCCGAGGCGACCCAGCGATGCGCACATTTCGCGGAGATCCGCGCCTCCGGCGGCGACCCGGCCCGCGAACGCTCCTGCCCGCGTCTTGCCGACAGCATCAAGCACGCCGTGGCGGAGGGCTGTCTGGAGGAAGCCTCTACCGCGCCGTCCCCGGGGGACGGCTGACCGCGTTTGCGATCGCGGCACGACGGGCAATACCTTGAGCCAAAGGGTCGGGAAGTCTGCCCTGGGAGGTGCACCCATGATGATGACGACGCTTGCCGCGATCAGCGAGTGGGGTAAGGGACCCGTGGGTATCCCGGTCTGCCACGACCTGAACCCGGACTGCGTTAGCCATCGTTAGGCCGGCGTGATGATTGCCGGCCGATACCGGCTGGGCGACGCGCTCGGCTGTGGTGGGATGGCCGAAGTGCGCGACGGGTGGGACACCCACCTCGATCGCCCGGTCGCCGTCAAACTGCTGCATCCGGTCCTGGGCAGCCAACCGGAGATGCGTACGCGCTTTCGCGACGAGGCCCGTGCCGCCGCCTCGTTGAATCACCCCAACATCGTCTCGGTGTACGACAGCGGTGAACACGACGGTGTGCCGTTCATCGTGATGGAGCGGTTGCCGGGAACCTCGCTGGCGGACGAGATCGCCCGGGGACCGCTGGCGCAGGAACGGCTCCGCGGCGTGCTCGACAACGTGCTCGGCGCACTGCATGCCGCACACAGTGCGCGCATCCTGCATCGCGACATCAAACCCGGCAACATCCTGCACGCCGTTTCCGGTGACACGGTCAAGCTCGCGGACTTCGGGATCGCCAAGGCGCTCGATGCAGGCAACTTCACCAGAACCGGCGAGGTGCTGGGAACCATGGCCTACCTGAGCCCCGAGCGGATCGCCGGGGCGCCGGCGTCGATCGCCGACGACTTGTACGCGGTCGGCGTCGTCGGCTTCGAATCGCTGGCCGGGCGTCCGCGGTTCAGCCACGGCAATGCCGCCGCGCTGGCACACGCGATCATGACCGACCGACCACCGCCGGTGTCCGCCGTGCGGCCCGATGTGGAACCGTCGCTGGCCGCCGTGGTCGAACGCGCCATGGCGCCCGTCCCGACCGAGCGGTTCGACGCGGCGGCGGACATGCTCGCGGCGCTGCAGGGACGTCCGATCGCCGCACCCGCGGCGACGATGGTGCAGGGCGCGCCGGTGCGGACGCCGACCAAGGTGATGGAGATGCCGCCGCACCTGCAGCCCGTCTCGCTGGCCTATGTGCCGCCGGCGCCGAACCGGGCCTCGCGCCGGACCAAGGTGCTGGCGGCCGCCGGTATCGGTGTCGTCGCGGCAGTCGCGGCAGTCGCGGCGACGATCATCGTCGCAGCGTCCCAGTCGCCGCCGACACCTGCCGTGTCGGTTCCCGAGCCGACGACGAGCAGCCCGGCGCCGGCGCCGACACCCGTCGTCAGCACGCCCCCACCCGTGATCGAACAGGCCCCGCCGGTGAAGCCGAAACCCGGCAACGGGCGAGGAAATGGAAACGGGAACGGCAAGAAGGACAAGAAGGACGACGACTAGGCCGAAGGCCAGCGACGCTCCAGGCCGCTGAACCGCTCCCGGACCTGTTCGCCGGTCAGCCCGTAATCGGCCAGTGAGTAGGTGTGCTTCGGTGCGCGCGGGCCCTGCTTGCTCTGCGCGTGGGTGGCCGTCATCGCGTCCCTGGCGGCGTCGGTCCATTCGATGCCGAAATGGCTGTAGACCCCCTCCACGGTGGCGATCGGGTCCCTGATCAACGCGAAGTAGTCCAGATCGTAGAACTGTGCCGGATCATGCTTGGCGCGTTCGGCATTGAACAACTCGAGGCCCCGCGACCATGTCTCCATCGAGTCGGCGCCGATGACGTCCCCGACGAACGTGTTCGACCAGCCCTCGGTGGTGTGTTGGGCCAGCGAGCACATCGACGCCATGATGGTCTCGGCGGGCCGGTGACACTGCACCACCAGGGCATCCGGGTAGGTTGCCATCAGCGCGTCCAACGCGAAGAGATGGCTCGGGTTCTTCAGCACCCAGCGCTTTTCGGCGTCGTTGAGGCCGATCAGTTGCAGGTTCTTGCGGTGGCGTTGATAGGGCTTGGTCCAATCCTGCCGGGCCAGCCATTGGGAGTACGTCGGCAGATGCGCGAGCGTCTCGTAGGAGACCGAGTGCAGCGACTGGCGCAGCAGCTGCCAGCACTCCTCCACCTCGTCGGCGGTCATGTAGTGCAATCCGGTGTAGTCCGGGTTCTCCTCGTGCGCCTTGGTGAACTGCGCGTCGATCTGCGTGAAAACCGGGTTCTGCGACCAGGTCTCGCGGGGCGGACGCGGTTGGGGGAACTCCGCGAGCCACAGCTCCAGACCCTGGTGCCGCGGATCGGCGGCGAGCAGCCGGTGGATGGCCGTCGTACCCGTGCGCGGCAGGCCGGTGACGAAGATCGGCCGCTCGATGGGGACCTCGGCGTGCTGAGGGTATTGCTTGAACGCAGCCTCGGACACGAGCCGCGCCACCAAGGCGTTTCGCGCGAAGAACCGCTGCATCTTGCTGCCGATCTCGGTGAGGTCGGCGTCGCGCGCGTAGGAATCCAGCAACACCGCGAGCGCCTCGCGGTAGTTGTCGTCGTCGGTTCCGAAATCGTCGAGGCCGCACGCCTTCGTGGCCGAGGCGTGCAGGTCCTCGACGGTTCCCACATTGGTCCTCGCGGTGTGAGCACTCATGTCAGGCCTTGAACTCCCCGCAGTTGACGTCGAGCGCCTGGCCGGTGATACCGCTGGACAGGTCGCTGGCCATGAACAGGATCGCCGAGGCGACTTCGTCCTCGGTGGGCAGGCGCTTCAGATCGCTGTTGACCGCGGCGGCCTTGTAGATCTCCTCGACGGTGGTGCCGTACTTGCCCGCCTGGTGCTGGAAGTATCCCTGCAGCGTGCCGCCCCAGATATAACCGGGCAGAACGGAATTCACCCGGATACCTTGAGGGCCGAGTTCACTGGCCAGTGACTGCGACATGGCCAGCAGCGCCGACTTGGCCATCTTGTACGCACCCTGCTTGGGGTCCGAGTGCCGGACCACCATCGAATTGACGTTCACCACAGAGCCTTTCGACTCGGTCAGGGCCGGGGTGAATCCCTGGATGAGGCGCAGCGCACCGAGGACGGTGAGTTCGATGGTCTCGCGGATGTGCTCGAACGACGTGTTGGCGAAGGGCTTCATGGAGGGCACCCGAAACGCGTTGTTGATCAGGACATCGACCTTGCCGTACGCGTTGAGCGACTCCTCGATCAGGTTGTTCACCTGCGCCTCGTCGGTGATGTCCGTGCCGACGGACAGCGCGCGCCTTCCGAGACCGGTGATCTGCTCGGCGACGTCGTCGAGCCGCTCCACGGTGCGAGCGGCCAGCACCAGATCGGCGCCGGCCTCGGCGCACCGCCGCGCGAGCGTGGTGCCCAGCGCCGGCCCGACACCGCTGATCACCACGACCTTGTCCTTCAACAGCCCGCTGGAGCCCTCGGAACCGGCCATGTCCTAACCCACCATTCTCTCGCCTATTTGCTTCTGACGTAACGCGATCCGCGCTCGCCAGTCCTCTTCGGAGATCTTGTTCGACTCGTAGTACGGCAGTGCCCCGGCAACGTCGTCGATGCCGACGAGCTCGACCGTCGGACCGTCGGCGGCGGTGAGCTCGCGGGAGACCCGCTGCCAGCGGAACTGCAGGAAACCCTTGCGGTGCCTCAGCGTCTCGACCCAGTTGGTGACGCCCGGGTTCCTGTCGGACACCACGATGCGGATCTTGTCGTCCGGATCCGCTTGCGCCTGAGTGCCGTTCAGCGAGGTCTGGTGGTTGATGTAGTCCAGCGAGATGTACCACAGGCTGCCCAGCTGGAAGCCGAGATACGGTGCGTCGGTGACCGGCAGCGTGATGATGAGCGCCTGGTCGTCGGCCAGGTCGAACTGGCCGGCCGACGAGTACTGGGTGGCCAGCCCACCGGGTGTGAGGCGCGGCGGCACCATCGTGTTGGCCGGGCTGTCGGTGTAGAACCACTGCGGGAACTGCAGCCATGTCTTGACGCGCTGCACCAACTGCTTGCCGGCCACCGCGTACCGCTTCTCGATGAGTTCCTTGGTCAGCGGTGGCGGCGCGGTGCCTGCGGTGTCGGTGCGCGCGATCGCGAAGGTGCCGCGTTGTGCGGACCAGTCGTTGTACACCTCGCGGATCACCAGCTGCGACGGACTGGGTGGCGTGAAACGCCACTCGAAGGTGCCGTCGGCGGCGATGTCGAGCTTGCGGTCGTCGAACGCCGTCTCGCTGTCGGGCACGTTGTCGTCGGTGTACTCACCGCCCAGCAGCTGGAAGCTCACGTCGGTGGTGGTGCCCCGCTTGCCGGTGACGACGTATTCGTGACCGGGCTGCACGCGGGTGCCGAAGTACATCGTGTCGGGGTTGTCCAACCCCATCTTGGTGAACGGACCGGTGCCGCTGTGGAGAAACGGGTGGTCACGGTCGTAGTCGAAGGCGACGTGCGTGCACGCCGCGATACAACCGGCGAGGTACTGCAGACCCTCGAGCAGATCCGCCTCGGACTCGATGAAGGGTGCTTCGGCGACGAGGCGCTCGGCCTCGGCGACGGCGTCGGCCAGCGGCTGGGAGTACATCCGGGTAATCGCCTCTCACTGTCCAGTGCGGTCCAATATTGGACCGAGCTGGTAGACTTTCCGCCCTGACAGTAGAACGCGTTCTAATTCGAGTCAACGGGCGGCGGGAGCATGCGGCAACCGGACAGCGCAGGCAGGACGTCGCCACCCACCGAGCGCGTCGTGGCCGTCCTCGACTTCCTGGCCGAGCACCCGCACGACGGATTCGGCCTCTCGGAACTGGCCCGCCGCCTCGGGATGAGCAAGCCGACGTGCCTCGGCATCGTCACAACACTCACCGACGCGCGCTACCTGGTCCGCGACGCCCACGACAAGACGTATCGGGTTGGGCCGAGACTGATTTCGCTCGGCCACACCGCACAGGAGTCCATGCGGGTCAACCCCGCGGCGCGCACGGAACTGCGTCGGCTGTCGGCGATGTACGGCACCACGGCCGCGCTTTCCGCGGTGATCGACGACCGCATCACCCTGCTCGAACTCGTCGGGCCCCCCGGCGCGGACGTCGGCGTCCAGGTGGGCCAGAGCTATCCCTTCGCTCCGCCGGTGGGGCTGATGTTCGTGCTGTGGGACGACGACGCGTTGCGCGACTGGCTGGCCAAGGAGCCCACCATCCCGCTGCGCACCGACACCGAACACCTCGACCGCGTGATCGCCGCGTGCCGGGCCGACGGCCATCTCGTCGAACGGCTGACCCCCGGTGGTCGTCGGCTGTACTCGCTGATGGCGGGGATGTCGAGCAACCTGCCCGACGAATTACGGGCGCTGCTGGGCGAATTGGTGTCCGACATCGGTGAGCGGGTGTACCTGCGCTCCGAGACCGAAGGACGCCGCCGCGGTGCCCGTTCGGACATCAGCGTGATCTCCGCGCCCGTCTACGACCACCACCAACGGCAGGTCATGGTCGCGTCCATGCACGTCGGCGAATCGTTGACCGACCGCGAGATCTCCGAACGCGCGCGCTCCCTGATGGCGACGGCCGACGCGGTGACCGCCCAACTCGGGGGCGCGAAACCGCGACGTTAGTCAGCTGGTTCCGGCCAGCGCGAAGGGAAGCACCGCGGGCGCCCCCGCGGCGCGCACCACCCGCGAGGCCATCGTCAGCGTCCAGCCGGTGTCGGTCATGTCGTCGACCAGGAGCACCGGCCCGCCCGCCGCGCGGATCGGGCCCTCATCCGGCGCCGACCACGACCCGTGCAGTGCCGCGACCCGGTAGGCCGAGTTCACGGCGGTCACCTGCCGACGCTCGGGTGCGTACCGCAGCGTGCCGAGATCGGTGAGCCGGCCCAGCTCGGCCAGCTTCCGGGCCAGCGACGAGATCAGCAGCGGATGGGCGTGCGAGTCCAGCGCCATCACCGCGGTCGGCCGCTCGGCCCAGTCCCAGGACGCCAGCACCTTCACCGCCGCCGCAACGACGTCGTCGGACACCTCGGCGTCGGGTTCGTCGAGCAGCCTGCGCAACCGGGCGCCCCAACCCAGGTCGGTCAACCGGCCGATGACGCGCCCCGGCTCCGGGCCGTCAGTGATCCGGCCGGTGAGTTCGACGCCGAGCTTGGCCATGCCCGACGGCCACTGCTTGCGCGCCGCGATCTCCACTCCCGGTCGCATGAGCCGCTGCCGCGCGTCCTCGGCGGCGCCGGCATCGACCTCGCCGCCGAAGCGGGTGCCGGTGCAGTTGTCGCACCGGCCGCAGCGCTCGTCCTCGCCGAGGTCGGGATCGTCGAGTTGGCGGCGCAGGAACGCCATCCGGCACCCGTCGGTGGCCTGGTAGTCGAGCATGGCCTGCTGCTCGCGCCTGCGGGCCTCGTCGAGGGTGCGGTAGCGCGGCTCGTCGTACTCCCACGGCGCACCGGTGCCGATCCAGCCGCCCTTGACCCGGCGCACCGCCCCGTCGACGTCGAGCACCTTCAGCACCATCTCCAGGCGGGAGCGCCCGAGATCGACCAACGGCTCCAGCGCGGGCGTCGACTGCGGCCGTTGCGGCTCGAGGGCACCGATCACGTTGCGCACCATGGCTTCCGAGGGGAAGGCCACCGAGGAGAAGTAGCGCCACACGTCCTGGTCCTCACGTCCGGGCAGCAGGATCACCTCGGCGCTCGCCGTCGATCTGCCCGCGCGGCCGACCTGCTGGTAGTAGGCGATCGGAGAGGACGGCGCGCCCAGGTGGACGACGAAGCCGAGGTCGGGCTTGTCGAAGCCCATGCCCAACGCCGACGTGGCGATGAGCGCCTTGACCCGGTTGGCCAACAGATCCGCCTCGAGCTGCTCGCGTTCCACCGCCTCGGTGGCACCGGTGTAGGCCGCGACCTGGTGGCCGTGCTCACGCAACAGCGCGGCGATGTCATGGGCCTGCGCAACGGTCAACGTGTACACGATTCCGCAGCCGGGAAGGGAATCGATATGTGTCGCAAGCCAAGCCGCGCGCTGTGCCGGGTTGCCCGCCGTCACCACCGACAGCCGCAGCGACTCCCGGTCGAGTCCACCCCGCAGCACCAGCGTGCCGTCCCCGGCCTCGGAGCCGCCGACACCCAACTGGGCGGCGATATCGGCGACCACGCGGTCGTTGGCGGTGGCGGTGGTGGCCAGCACGGGGACGTCGGTGCCGAGTTCGGCGATGAGCGTGCGGATGCGCCGGTAGTCGGGACGGAAGTCGTGGCCCCAGTCCGACACGCAGTGCGCCTCGTCCACCACGACAAGCCCGGCGTCGCGGGCGAGTGCGGGAAGCACCTCGTCACGAAAGTCCGGATTGTTCAACCGTTCCGGGCTGACCAACAGCACGTCGAGTTCGCCGCCGCGCACCCGTTCGTGGATGTCGGACCACTCCGCGACGTTGCTCGAGTTGATGGTGGCGGCGTGCACGCCCGCGCGGTCCGCGGCGGCCACCTGGTTGCGCATCAGCGCCAGCAGCGGCGACACGATGACCGTGGCCCCGCGTCCCTCCTCGCGCAGCAGCTTGGCGGCGATGAAGTAGACGGCCGACTTCCCCCATCCGGTGCGCTGGACGACGAGTGCTCGGCGACGGTGCACGACCAGCGCCTCGATGGCCGTCCACTGGTCGTCGCGGAGTCGGGCGTCGGGGCCTGCCAGTTGGTCGAGGATCGCCTGCGCGTCCGCTCGTGTCGCCATGCCCCCATCGTGCCCGAACGCACTTGCCGTGCCTGCGCCGAAGCGCGGGCACGGCAAGCGGTGTTGCTACGTGATCACCGGCATCAGGTGGCCGGGATCTCCTCCATCACAGGACCCTCAGGAACCTCGGCCGTATCGGGAGTCACCGGAGCCGGCTCGGTGCCGCTCCAGACGGCCTGGGCCACCGGTGTCGGGACCAGCTTCAGATTGCACTCGGTCTGCAGCGCGCTGACCGGCTGGTGGATCGCCTTCAGCTGCTCCTCGACCTGCGGGTTCTGCGCGAAGAATGCGCGGTAGGCGACCTCCGCCTCGGGCTGCGGCTGCGACGAGATCGCCGACAGCGCCTCGTTGGTCTGCGGATTCGCCGTCAGGTAGGCGCCCTCGGACGCGGTGGCGGCGCTCACGGTCCCTGCCACGGCACTGGCCGAGCAGTTGGGGCCCGGGGCCGGAGCAGGAGCCGGTTGAGCATTGGCGACCGGCGCGATGATCGCCGCCGACCCGAAGGCGAGCAGGCCGCCGGCGAACATGCCGAACAGGCCGCGGCGCACTGTGGTAGCGGACGGGTTCATGAAAAATCACTCCTCTGGGACGTGATGTGTTTTCACGATCAGTTGATCGCACCCCGAGGCCTAGCCGGTCCGCGCGCAACCCAAACGCCCGACGGGCTTCACCGGTGGTCGGCCGCACGGCATAGCCGCAGGCCAGACCGGCCGTCGGGCGATCTCAGAAAAATCTAGGCGGAGGCGTCCATCTCCCGCTTGATCTCCAGCGCGATTTCGATCAGCTGGTCCTCCTGGCCGCCGATCAGCTTGCGTTGCCCGGCGCGGTGCAGCAGCTTGTGCGCGGGCACCCCGTAGCGCTCGGACTGCCGGATGGCGTGCTTCAGGAAGCTCGAATACACCCCGGAATAGCCCATGATCAGCGCATTGCGGTCCAGCAGGCACTCGGCGGGCATGGCTGGGGCGACCACCTCTTCGGCAGCGTCGGCGATATCGAAGAAGTCGATGCCGGTCTTTACGCCGATCTTGTCGAACACCCCGATGAGCGCCTCGACCGGCGCGTTACCGGCACCCGCACCGAACCGGCGGCACGAGCCGTCGATCTGCTTGGCCCCGGCGCGCACGGCCTCGATCGAGTTGGCCACGCCGAGCCCGAGGTTCTCATGCCCGTGAAAGCCCACCTGGGCGTCGTCGCCCAGTTCGGCGACCAGCGCGGCCACCCGGTCGCGAACCCCCTCGAGCACCAGCGCACCGGCGGAGTCGACGACGTAGACGCACTGGCAGCCGGCGTCGGCCATGATGCGGGCCTGGGCGGCGAGCTTCTCCGGCGGGATGGTGTGGCTCATCATCAGGAAGCCGACGGTCTCCAACCCGAGCTCGCGGGCCAGCCCGAAGTGCTGGATCGAGACGTCGGCCTCGGTGCAGTGGGTGGCGATCCGGCAGATCGAACCGCCGTTGTTCTGCGCCTCCTTGATGTCCTCCTTGGTGCCGACACCCGGCAGCATCAGGAAAGCGATCTTGGATTCCTTGGCGGTCTCCGCCGCGAGCTTGATCAATTCCTGCTCGGGGGTCTTGGAGAAGCCGTAGTTGAAGCTGGACCCGCCGAGCCCGTCACCGTGGGTGACCTCGATGACCGGCACACCGGCGGCGTCCAGCGCCGCGACGATGGCCCCGACCTCATCCTTGGTGAACTGGTGGCGTTTGTGATGACTGCCGTCGCGCAGCGACGTGTCGGTCATCCGCACATCCCACATCGGGTTGAAGTAGATATCGGTCATGATTGGCCTCCCGATGCGGACAGCGATGCTCCGGCCTTCTCCTTGGCGATCTCCTCGCCCACCTTGGTGGCCGCGGCGGTCATGATGTCCAGGTTTCCAGCGTACGGCGGAAGGTAGTCCCCGGCACCCTCCACTTCGATGAATGTGGTGACGAGCGCCTGCCCGCCCGAATTCATCGACGGGTCGTCGAACTGCGGCTCGTTGAGCAGCCGGTAACCCGGCACATACGTCTGCACCTCGGCGACGACGTCGCGGATCGACTGCGCGATCGCGTCGCGGTCGGCGTCCTCGGGGATCGCGCAGAAGATGGTGTCCCGCATGATCATCGGTGGGTCGGCGGGGTTGAGGATGATGATCGCCTTGCCGCGCCGGGCCCCGCCGATGTTCTGCACGCCTGCGGCGGTGGTCTTGGTGAACTCGTCGATGTTGGCGCGGGTGCCGGGTCCGGCCGACGCCGACGACACCGAGGCCACGATCTCCCCGTACGGAACGTCGACGACGCGGCTCACCGCGTAGACGATCGGGATGGTGGCCTGCCCACCGCAGGTCACCATGTTGACGTTCGGCGCGTCGAGGTGCTCGCGCAGATTCGCCGGAGGTATCACTCCCGGCCCGACGGCGGCAGGCGTCAGGTCGATGGCGCGGATGCCGGCCTCGGCGTAACGGGGCGCCGCGTCGCGGTGCACATAGGCGCTGGTGGCCTCGAACACCATGTCGGGCTTCTCATCAAGGCCGAGCAGCCAGTCCACACCCTCGTGCGAGGTCTCCAACCCGAGCTTGCGGGCGCGGGCCAACCCCTCGCTGCTGGGATCGATACCGATCATCCAGCGCGGCTCGAGCCATTCCGAGCGCAGCAGCTTGTACAGCAGATCGGTGCTGATGTTGCCGGATCCGACGATCGCGACGGATGCCTTGTCAGGCATTGGGTTCTCCCTGTCATTCGAAGCTGAGCTGTACTGAACCTAACCCGGTGAAGTCGGCGACAAAATGGCTGCCGGGAGGTGCATCTATCGCACGGGTGCACGACCCCGGAAGCACGATGTCGCCGGCCTTGAGCCGGACCCCGAACGCCTCCACCTTGCGCGCCAACCACGCGACCGCCGTGACGGGATTGCCCAGCACCGCATCGCTGCGCCCCTCCGCGACCACCTCACCGTTGTTGGTCAGCACGGCGTCGATGGCTCGGATATCTATGTCCTTGGGCGACACCCGCGCCTCGCCGAGCACCCAGCCGGCGGACGAGGCGTTGTCGGCGATCGTGTCGCAGAGCTTGATCTGCCAGTTCGTGATGCGGGTGTCGATCAACTCGATGGCGGGCGCGAACGCCGCCGTCGCGGCGAGCACGTCGTCCTCGGTGCAGCCGGCCCCGGGCAGGTCGTCGGCGAGCACGAACCCGACCTCGACCTCGACCCGCGGATACAGGTAGTTCGCCGACCTCACCGGGCGATCTTCGAAGACCTGCATCTCGTCGAGCAGGTGCCCGTAGTCGGGCTCGTCGACGTTCATCATCTTCTGCATGGCCTCCGACGAGAGACCGACCTTGTGCCCGATGATGCGGGCGCCCTCGGCGACACGCTGCCTGATGTTGATCAGCTGGATCTCGTAGGCGTCGACCACATCGATCTCGGGGTTGGCGTCGGTCAGCGGGGAGATCGGAACCCGGCTGCGCTCGGCCTGGGCCAGGTCAGCGGCAAGCTGCTCACGCACCTCGGAACTGAGCATTTCCGTGAAGTCCCCTCGTTTCGTCGACCGGCACAGTTGTTAGTCGGCCGGGCAATTCTATAACGTGTTCTACATGACTGAGCAGGAGTGCCGGGAGTTTGACGTGGTCGTGGTAGGCAGCGGCGCCGCCGGCATGGTCGCCGCTCTGACCGCTGCCAACCAGGGCCTCTCGACAGTAGTCGTCGAGAAGGCCCCGCACTACGGTGGTTCCACTGCGCGGTCAGGTGGCGGCGTGTGGATCCCGAACAACGAAATCCTCAAGCGTGACGGTGTCAAAGACACTGCCGAGTCAGCCCGCACCTACCTGCACACGATCATCGGCGACGTGGTTCCTGCCGAGAAGATCGACACGTACCTGGACCGCGGGCCGGAGATGCTGTCGTTCGTGCTCAAGCACTCGCCGTTGAAGCTGTGCTGGGTGCCGAACTACTCCGACTACTACCCCGAGACCCCGGGCGGCAAGGCGTCGGGCCGGTCGGTGGAACCCAAGCCGTTCAACGCCAACAAACTGGGCGCCGACCTGCCCGGCCTCGAGCCGCCGTACGGCAAGGTCCCGATGAACATGGTCGTCCTGCAGCAGGATTACGTCCGGCTCAACCAGCTCAAGCGTCATCCGCGCGGTGTGCTGCGCAGCCTGAAGGTGGGCGTGCGCGCGACGTGGGGCAAGGTCACCGGCAAGAACCTCGTCGGCATGGGCCGTGCGCTGATCGCCCCGCTGCGCATCGGCCTGCAGAAGGCCGGCGTGCCGGTGCTGCTCAACACCGCGTTGACCGACCTCTACGTCGAGGGCGGCGTCGTCCGTGGCATCTATGTGCGTCCCGCCGACGCACCGGAAAGCGCCGAGCCGCAACTGATCCGGGCACGCCGCGGCGTGATCCTCGGCTGCGGGGGTTTCGAGCACAACGAGCAGATGCGGGTGAAGTATCAGCGCGCCCCGATCACCACCGAGTGGACGGTCGGCGCCAAGGCCAACACCGGCGACGGAATCCTGGCCGCCGAGAAACTGGGCGCCGCACTCGACGTCATGGAGGACGCGTGGTGGGGCCCGACGGTGCCACTGGTGGACGCGCCCTGGTTCGCACTTTCGGAGCGCAACTCCCCCGGTTCGATCATCGTCAACATGTCGGGCAAGCGGTTCATGAACGAGTCCATGCCCTACGTCGAGGCCTGCCACCACATGTACGGCGGCCAGTACGGACAGGGTCCGGGGCCGGGTGAGAACATCCCCGCCTGGCTGGTGTTCGACCAGCGATACCGTGATCGGTACATCTTCGCGGGACTGCAACCGGGACAGCGGATTCCGAAGAAGTGGATGGAGTCGGGCGTCATCGTCTCGGCCCAGACCTTCGATGAGCTGGCCGCCAAGACCAGCGTGCCCGCCGACGCGTTGAAGTCCACAGTCGACCGGTTCAACGGCTTCGCACGCTCCGGCGTCGACGAGGACTTCAAGCGAGGCGAAAGCGCCTACGACCGCTACTACGGGGATCCCACCAACAAGCCGAACCCCAACCTCGGCGAGATCAGCCACGCGCCGTTCTACGCGGCCAAGATGGTCCCCGGCGACCTGGGCACCAAGGGCGGCGTCGTCACCGACGTGCACGGCCGTGCCCTGCGCGACGACGGCACGATCATCGAGGGTCTCTATGCCGCCGGTAACGTCAGCGCACCGGTGATGGGCCACACCTATCCGGGGCCCGGGGGCACCATCGGCCCCGCGATGACCTTCGGGTATCTTGCGGCACTGCACCTCGCCACCGCCGCGCGAGCGATCGAATCCAACAGAGCGGAATAGCCGTGCCCATCAACCTCGACGAAGCCATCGGCGCTGAACTCGATCCGGTCGAATTCTCCTGGACCAGTAGCGATATCCAGCTCTACCACCTCGGCCTCGGTGCCGGCGGCAACCCGATGGACAAGCGCGAGCTGCGTTACCTGACCGACGACACCCCGCAGGTGCTTCCGACGTTCGGCAACGTCGCGCAGAGTTTCCACATGACCGAGCCACCTGCGGTGAAGTTCCCCGGTATCGACATCGAGCTGAGCAAGGTGCTGCACGCGAGCGAGGCCGTCACCGTGCCGGGGCCGATCCCACCGTCGGGCACCGGCACCGCCGTGACCCGGTTCACCGAGATCTGGGACAAGGGCAAGGCCGCGGTGATCTGGTCGGAGACCACGGTGACGAACCCCGAAGGCGCGCTGCTGTGGACGCAGAAGCGGTCGATCTTCGCCCGCGGTGAAGGCGGGTTCGGCGGCGACCGTGGCCCCTCCGGGTCGTCGGCCGCACCCGACAGGGCGCCCGACCTGGAGCTCTCCATACCGACCTCGCCCCAGCAGGCGCTGCTGTACCGGATGTGCGGGGACCGCAACCCGCTGCACTTTGATCCGGATTTCGCTGCCGCAGCAGGCTTTCCGCGCCCGATCCTGCACGGGTTGTGCACGTACGGCATGACCTGCAAGGCGCTGGTAGACAACCTGCTCGACGGCGATGTCGCCGGGCTGAAGTCCTACGGCGCACGGATGGCGGGCGTGGTCTTCCCCGGCGAGACGCTGCGCGTGAGCGTCTGGAAGAACTCCACTGATCCGCAGGGCGGCTTCAGCGCCGTGGTGACCGCCCCGGACCGCGACGATGCCGTGGCGCTGGCCGGGGTCGAGTTCGTCCCGGCCTGACCCGGCCTACTTGCAGAGCTCCCCGACGCGGGTGGCGCTGGCCTGAGCGTCGTTGAGGCGGCTCGTCTGCGCGGGGTCGTCTCCCGCCATGCCCGCGAGCTGTCCCATCCCGAGGTACTCGAGGTTGTTCGCGAACGCACGCACCGCATCGGACAGGTCGGACGGCACCGCGGCGTCGAGGCGGGACAGCAGGAACTGCCCGCCGCCGAGGGTGGCCAACCGGGCGTTGGCGGCCACCGCCTGCGTGGCCACCCGGTCCTTGCCCAAGTCGGCATTGGTCTGAAGCGACACCGCGTTGCGCACCATGTCGAACGCCGCGCAGACCTCCGCCTTGGCCTCAGCGGTCTGCTCGGCGCCGGCCGCCGGAGCGGCATCCGAGGATGAGCGCACCAGTCCCCAGACCGCGAGAGCCACGGCGATGACGGCTGTTACGAGCGCGGCAGGGGCAATCCAGCCCGGCGTGGTGTCTGACATGGGGCGATCATAGCCCCGACCCCCGTCCGCGCCGCCGCAGGGACGTTTGCCAGGAGTCGCATTTCGCCTGTGGGACAGTCGATTTTCGGTTGCCGACCGCATGACGCTCGACAGGTTCCCGCTGGCTGCGCCCGGCACCGCAGCCGATTTGCTAGTTTCCTCGGGGGGAAACCTCGCTGCTCGCTCAACGAATCCAGGAGGCATCACGTGAAGATCAAGCCGGCAATGACCGCCATGACCGCTGCCGCCGCAGCCGCCCTCGGGGTCGCAGCCGCACCGTTCGCTTCGGCTGACGATGTAGAGGTTCGGACTCTGGGACAGCCGGCCGAACTAGTCAACGGCAGCGTCGTCCAGCACTGGACCGTCACCGGCCTCAAGCCAAGCACCGACACCATCCCGTACCGGCCGGCCGGCACGCTGTGGGAAGCCACCGCGACCGACGAGGCGATCTCGGGTTCGGCCACGCCCATCGTCTCGAACCTCAACGCGCGGGCCCACAACGGCGAGACCTACCGGGTGCTGTTCGGTGTCGCCACCGCGCAGGGTGTCAACCCGTCGACGCTGACGCAGGGCCAGAAGACGAGCGGGAAGATCTACTTCGACGTCACCGGCGAGAAGCCCGACAGCGTCGTCTACAACGCAGGCGGCAACGATCTGCTCCTGTGGGTCGAGCCGCCTCCGGCCCCGGCCACCGGCAGCGGTTCGTCGCAGGCACAGACCTACACTTCGCCTTCGGAGGCCTCGGGCGCCTCGGAAACCGGTGAGGCCCCGGCAGCGGCCGAGACCACCACCCCTGCCCCGGGTGCGGATCCGGCTGCGCAGACGCCGGCAGAGGCCGCTCCCGCTTCCATGCCGACCGCCACGCCGATGCCGGCTGGTAGCTCCGGCACGCCACTGCCGCAAGGAAGCTCGGGCACACCGCTGCCCGAGGGTAGCTCCGGCACACCGCTGCCCGAGGGCGTCGCCCCGGCAGGCGAGGCCGTCCCGACACCGGTGCCCGCCGCCGTCGCTCCGGAGGGCAGCGCGGGCACGCCGCTGCCCGCAGGGGCCGCGCCCACGACAACGATCGTGGTTCCCGCGCCGCCCGCCTGACGGCGGGCTCGGGTCCTCAGGAGTGCGACGCCCACCAGGTGTACAGCTGAACCATGTTCGGCCCCTGGGGTCCTGACTGCACCTCGCTGACCATCAATGCGGCGTCGGTGCTCCACGCGACCGTCGGCTTGCCCTGCTGGAAGCCGCACACCAGCGTGCCCGCCACCTGCTGCGGCGTCGCGTTGCGGCGCCACGGACCCGGGGACTGGATGTTGCCCGGGCAATTCACGACCGAGGAGGCGCTGACCACACCGTCGAACATCGCGCGTAGCGATTCGTCGTCCTTCACCAGGGTGTAGGTGGCCGACAGCGGGCCGCCCGCGTCCGCGTTCCGGGTGCAACTGACCTGTGCCAGGGCGTCTTTCGGCGGCACGACACCTTCACACGCGTCGGGTGCGTAACCCTTCGGGAGCATGCCCATCAACCGGCCTTCCGCCTCCTGCGGCGACTCCGTCTGCGTGGTCGTGGTTGTGACGCCTTCCGACTCCGCGGAGTCATCCGCCGATGGCCAGAACAGCCAGGCGAGCACGCCGAGGGCCACCACCGCCGCCGCCGCCAGCAGCACGACGGGTCTGCGGTCGTTGTGCACCGGGCGCGGATTCACCGACAGCGGCGCGTCGAAACGGCTGTACCCGGGACTTGCAGCCCGTTCCCGCACCTTCTCGAGGTGCAGTGGCCCGGTGCTGGCGTCATCGGGGTCCGGCTCGAGGGAGCTCATCCTGCCAAGGGTAATAGGCGCGCGGCGCCAGAGCCGTTCGCCGGTGGCGTCGGCACCGCAGAGTGGGTATTCGATTTCGCCTCGACCTCAGCGTGATGCGCTCGCACACCACACATCTTCAGCAGTTCGTCGGCGCCGCCATGCGAATACAGCAGAGCGTCCTCACCGCGAATGACCAGATCCCCGCTGTTGAACCACTTTCCGCGAAGGTCTCCCCGGTCGACGCCGCGCGTCTTGGGGACGATGCCCAAGGGACTGCTCTGCTCGCGCTCGCAACGTCGGCGGTGGTTTCACGTCCGTCTTTAGACGCGTCGCGGGTCATCACAGGGTTACCGGCTTGCACCTCGGAATCCGATAGCTGACCTCTCGAATACTGTCGCGCCTTGATCGCGTCGATGATGGGCGGTCGCCGCTTGGGGTCCTCATCCGTGCGGCATCCACGAGATCGCCGCCCCCAGTGTCCGGTGGCAGTTCAGCAGCCGTCATGGTTCGCGACTCACGGACGTAGAGCGCCTTGGGGTCCTCGGCAGGGGCTTACCGACTGCCAGCTCATGGAGTGCTGATATTCGCTAACTATTGCTATAGCAAGTTTCTGCTGTAGGCGACCGAGCCCTCAGTTGCCCTTGCCAGAAATGTACCAGTGTGTGGGGTTTCGGGATAGCACCCGTTGAAGGATCGATCACAGCAAGGAAATCAGATGGAGCGTCTCGGCGCTGAGATGTTGGGCGGTCAACAACCATGTGACCGGCATTTTTGTCGCGCGCCTACCGCAGGAAGCCGTGCCTGCGTTGCACGACCAGTTCGCGAAGAGGGAGGGCCAGCGCGTGATGCACCGTTGTGACAGCCTGCGATTTGCTTGAAATCGAACCTTTACGGTTGACAGTGATTTCAGCAAACTCATAGAATTTGTCTGCTTGCTCTAACCCCAGCGCGGAGTGAGCGTCGGGGAAGGCAGAGGCGATGGTTCGGATGAATAACCGTCGAGGTCGGGGGGCTAGCCGATCCCAGATAGATCCCGCATCCGTTGCATTCGCAAATCTTCATCGGCCACGAGGTCACCCTGCTCGCGCGCCACCCGCGGCCAGCGAACCGCCTTATGCGTCCATGCTGGACCGTCGCTCGACCATGTTCGGGCGATGCGATCGCACCGGACCCTCCGCCGAGCGGTCGCCCAAATCATCCGCTGCGTGGCCCGGTTCCAACTATTCGGAGCGCCTCAAAGACTGCAGTTCTTGAGCGCCCCAATCGCACAAAAGAACGGGGTACGGAAATGAAGAAGAAGCAGCAAAATTGCAAAGCCAGGCATCAGAAGTCGCGTGGTCCGGGACTCTCGGCTCGCCAATATCTCACGACGGGAGTCGGGGGAGCGGCGATGGTCGGGGTCGGCGTCCTGCTGGCCGCCCCTCCGGGTGCTCAAATGTCGAAAATCGCAAACCCGGATATTCAACTCGCGTCCTTCGGCTCAGTGCTGGCACCCCCTCCGCTGACCCCAGAGGGTGACGTCCTCTGGTGGTGGATCGATGGCGGATCGGATTCCAAATCCGCGTCGACGGCTTCGTCCGTCGGTGTCGGCGGCGGCGCGGGTTTCTTCGCGACCGTGTTCAACTCGTGCGGGCTGGTCTGTAACGGCGTCGACGGCATCGAGGGAGACCCCGACGGCCAAAGGGGCGGGCTGCTGTGGGGCGACGGCGGCGACGGCTGGGATTCGACCGTGGCGGGAGTGGATGGCGGTAACGGCGGCAAGGCCGGGTTGTTCGGCGGCAACGGGGGCGACGGCGGCGACGGGGCGGATGGAAACGCCACGATTATCGACGGCAGTAACGGCGGTAGCGGCGGCGACGCTGGATGGCTGTCGTGTGGCGCCGGCGGCAACGGTGGCAACGGCGGTGACGGCTACGCCGGTGCAGACGCCGGCGTTCCGACTGGCGAGCCTGTTGATGGAGAGGACGGCGACAGTGTTCCCCCCAACGAGGTGATCACTGACGGCGGGACCGGTACCGACGGCGGTGACGGCGGTGACGGCGGCAACTCGAACGGCACCACGGCGCCCAATGAAGCCGGTGACGGCGGGACCGGTGGTGCTGGCGTAGACGGCCTAGTCGGGCTAACCGGCGGTGACGGCGGTGACGGCGGTGACGGCGGTCACGGCGGTTGGTTCGACGGTGACGGCGGTGACGGCGGTGCCGGCGGCAGCGGCGGTGACGGCGGTGCCGGCAGTGACGCCCTCAACGATGGCGGTGACGGCGGTGACGGCGGCAACGCCAACGGCATCCCAACCACCCCGGACCTAGGCGGTGACGGCGGTACAGGTGGCACCGGCGGTGACGGCGGTGCCGGCGGAACCGGTGGTGACGCCGGGGCCGGCGGGGCCGGCGGCGGCAGTGGATTGTTTGGCGGCACCGGCGGTGACGGCGGGCCCGCAGGTGAGGCCGGTGACGGCGGTGACGGCGGAGACGCCACCGACGGCGGTGACGGCGGTGACGGCGGTAACGCGAACGGCGCTGGCGGTTTCGGTGGTGACGGCGGTGACGGCGGTGACGGAGGTGACGGCGGTGACGCCGGCACCGGTGGGGCCGGCGCTGACGGCGGTACAGGCGGCAGCGGCCCATTGTCCGGCGGCAGCACCGGCACCGACGGCACCGACAGTGACAGCGGTGGCACCGGCGATACCGGCACCGGCGGTCTCGGCGGTGACGGGGGTGACGGCGGTGACGCGAACGGCACCGGCGGCACCGACGGCAGCGGTGGCTCCTCCGGCTCGGACGGGAGCGGCGGCGTCTAACCGACAACCACTGATCAGGGGGTGGGCAATCCCCGCCCCCTGATCACCCCGTCAGCGATCAAATCTCTCGATGACCCCACCGAACGCTGTCGGGGCTCTGTCGTCGCATCAGGCAGCCGGTGCGGCAACACCTGCTCGAGGGCGCTGTTGCCAGGCATCTCAACCGAGGATGAGACCCGATGTCGGCACGCCGGTACCGGCGGTCACCAGCACGTGCTCGACGTCAGGCACGGGGTTGACGGAGGTGCCGCGTAGCTGGCGCACCCCTTCGGCGATGCCGTTCATGCCGTGGATGTAGGCCTCGCCCAACTGGCCGCCGTGCGTGTTGATCGGCAGCCGGCCACCGATCTCGATCGCGCCGTCGGCGACGAAGTCCTTGGCCTCGCCCTGCCCACAGAATCCGAGCTCTTCGAGCTGGATCAACGTGAACGGCGTGAAGTGGTCGTAGAGGATCGCGGTCTGGATGTCTGCGGGTGTCAGCCCGGACTGCTGCCACAGCTGCCTACCCACCAGCCCCATCTCGGGCAAACCCAGCTCAGGCCGGTAGTAACTGACCATCGAGTACTGGTCGGGGCTGGACCCCTGCGAGGCCGCCTCGATGACCGCGGGCCGGTGTTTGAGGTCCTTGGCCCGCTCGGGTGTCGTCACGACGACCGCGACGCCGCCGTCGGTCTCCTGACAGCAGTCGAGCAGCCGCAGCGGCTCGGCGATCCATCGCGAGTTCTGGTGTTCCTCGATCGTGATCGGCTTGCCGTAGAAATACGCCTTCGGATTGTTGGCCGCGTGCCTACGGTCGGCCACCGAAACGGCTCCGAAGTCCTTGCTGGTCGCCCCCGACAGGTGCATGTAACGCTGCGCGATCATCGCCACCTGGGCGGCGGGGGTGGACAGCCCGTGCGGGTAGGAGAACGAGTTGTCGACGCCGGTGGAATCGGCGTTCTCGACCAGCCGCATCTGCACCTGGCCGAACCGCATTCCCGACCGCTCGTTGAAGGCGCGGTATGCCACAACGCATTCCGCGACACCGGTCGCGACCGCGATCGCGGCCTGCTGGATCGTCGCGCAGGCCGCCCCGCCGCCGTGGTGGATCTTGGAGAAGAACTTCAACTCCCCGATCCCGGTGGCCCGTGCGACGGCGACCTCGGTGTTGGAATCCATGGTGAACGTGACCATGCCGTCGACGTCTGCCGGTGTGAGACCCGCATCGTCGAGTGCGTCGAGCACCGCCTCGGCGGCCAGCCGCAGTTCGCTTCGGCCGGAGTTCTTCGAGAAGTCGGTGGCGCCGATGCCGACGATCGCCGCCTTGCCGGACAGGCCGTCGCTCATGCGGCACCTCCGAGGGTCAGTGTCGCGTTGGCGATCACGTGATCGCCGAGGCTGTTGCTGCCGGTTACCTTCAGAGTGACGAGGTCGCCGTCGACGGCGGTCACCTCGCCGGTGAACGTCACGGTGTCATAGGCGTACCACGGCACGCCGAGCCGCAGACCGATCGACTTGATGACGGCGGTCGGGCCGGCCCAGTCGGTGATGAAGCGCTGCACCAGACCGGTGTCGGTGAGGATGTTGACGAAGATGTCCCTGGACCCCTTGGCCTGCGCCTTGTCCCGGTCGTGATGCACGTCCTGGTAGTCGCGCGTCGCGATCGCCGTCGAGACGATGAACGTCGGGTCGCCGTAGAGCTTGAGCTCGGGAAGCTTGGTCCCGACCTCTGCCACCGGGGCGCTCACTTCGCAGGCTCCCACGCGTAGAGCGTCCACGCCGGGCCGGAGTCACCGTCGGGGAAGTCGATGTACGTTGCGCGAACCGGCATTCCGATCTCCACGCTGGCCGGGTCGGCGTTGCGAAGTTCGCCGAGCATCCGCACCCCTTCCTCGAGTTCGACGAGCGCGATGACGAACGGCAGCGTGCGGCCGGGCACCTTCGGCGCGTGGTGCACGACGAAGCTGAACACCGTGCCGTTCCCGCTGGCGACCAGATAATCGGACGGCTCCACATCTTTCCCAGCGTCGGCCCACAGGGCAGGCACCGGCGGGTGCTGCAGGCTGCCGTCGGGTCGCTTCTGGATGCGCAGTTCGTGCGCGTTGACGCCGTCCCAGAAGAACTTGGTGTCCTTCGAGGACGCCGGCCGCATCATCGAGGCCGCGTCGAGGTCCTCGGGCACCGCCGAGGCGGGCGCATCTTGATCTGCCGGCCGGAACTTCATTATCCGCCAGAGCATCTCGGCCACTGGGCTGTCTTCGTCGTCGCCACAGTGCCAGGTGATCTTCTGCGTGATGAAGAACCCCTCACCGAGCGCGGTCCGCTTGGGGCCGACGACGTCGGTCAGTTCGGCGGCGACGCTCACCTCCTCGCCGGGGCGCAGATATCGGTGATAGGTCTGCTCACAGTTGGTGGCGACCACACCGACATAGCCTGCGTCGTCGAACAATTCGAGGATCTTGCCGAGTGGGTCGTCGTCGGGGCGGACACCGCCGAGCCCCATCATGGTCCACACCTGGATCATCGCGGGCGGTGCGACGACACCGGGATGGCCCGCGGCCTTCGCGGCCTCTTCGTCGACGTAGATCGGGTTCTTGTCGCCCATCGCGTCGAGCCAGTGGTCGACCATCGGCTGGTTGACCGGGTGGCGACCGGTGCGCGGCTTGCTCTTACCTTCGGCCTTGACGCGGTCCGCCGCGGCCTTGATGTCGTCCACACTCATCGTGATGCTCTGTTCTTCGCGCAGGCTCTCATCACCGCGGAACCCTCGGAACCTTCAGCCCCGCCGCAGCGATCATCTCGCGCATCACCTCGTTGACTCCTCCGCCGAACGTGATCACCAGGTTGCGCTTGGTCATCTTGTCCAGCCAGTCGAGCAGCTCGCCGGTCTCCGGATCGGCCGGGTTGCCGTACTTGCCGACGATCTCCTCGGCCAACCGGCCCACATCCTGAATACGTTCGGTGGAAAAGACTTTCGTGGCCGCGGCGTCGGCGACCGCGATCGTCTCTCCCGACGACGCCACCTGCCAGTTCAGCAGTTCGTTGACCCGCCAGATCGCTTTGATCTGCGCCAGCAACCGCTGCACGTCGGCGTGGTCGATCGGCGTGACACCGTCCGAGCCCGGCTTGGAGGCCCAATCGCGGACCTGGTCGTAGATGCCCGCGACGCGCCCGGCGGGACCGAGGCCGACCCGCTCGTGGTTGAGCTGGGTCGTGATGAGCTTCCAGCCGCCGTTCACCTCCCCCACGACCATGTCGGCGGGGACTCGGACATCGTTGTAGTAGGACGCATTGGTGTGGTGGGCGCCGTCGGACAGGATGATCGGGGTCCACGAGTAGCCCGGATCCTTGGTGTCGACGATCAGGATCGAGATGCCCTTGTGCTTGGCGGCCTCCGGGTCCGTGCGGCAGGCCAGCCAGATGTAGTCGGCGTCGTGGGCGCCGGTGGTCCACATCTTCTGGCCGTTCACGATAAAATAGTCGCCGGCCTCGTCCCTACGACGCACCGCCGTGGTCCGCAGCGACGCGAGGTCGGTGCCCGCGTCGGGTTCGGAGTAGCCGATCGCGAAATGGATGTCACCGGAGAGGATTCCGGGGAGGAACTTCTTCTTCTGTTCCTCGGTGCCGTACACCTGCAGCGTCGGGCCAACGGTCTGCAACGTCACCAGTGGCAGCGGGACGTCGGCGCGGTTGGCCTCGTTGACAAAGATCTGCTGCTCGATCGGGCCGAACCCCAGCCCGCCGTACTCCTTGGGCCAACCGACCCCGAGTTTGCCGTCGGAGCCCATCCGCTTGATGACCGCGCGGTAGGCCTCGTTGTGGCGGTTGGACTCCATCGCCTCGGCCTCTTCGGGCGTGATGAGCGTCGAGAAGTACTGCCGCAGTTCGGCTTGCAGTTGCCGCTGCTCTGGCGTCAGCTCGATGTACATTATTTCTCCCGTCGCTTCGCTCGCCCCATTTACGCTCCCACCAGGTCGAGACGATGAGTCGGACCGCCCAGCAGCCGGTTCAGGTCCTTGATCGACGAGTAGTAGCGGTCCATCGGGTAGGTGATGTCCATACCCATGCCGCCGTGCAGGTGATGGCACGTGCGCATCGCGGGCGGCGCCTGGGAGGTCAGCCAGTACCCGAGGATGGCCAGGTCGTCATCGGCGTCAAGGCCTTCGGAGAGCCGCCACACGACCGAGTTGGCGATCAGGGAGATGGTGCGCGAGGCGATGTAGACCTCCGAGAGTTGGGCGGCCACAGTCTGGAACGTCGACAGCGGCCTGCCGAACTGTTCCCGGGTGGCGACGTAGTCGGCGGTGAGCCGCAACGCGCCGGCGACCAGGCCCGCGGTGAACGCGCCGACCACGGCCAGCGCCAGTTGGTCGACCCGGCGCGCGGTGGTCGCCTCCAGCACGTCGGCGTCGTCGACCGCCACATCGACGAACGACACCACGAACTCGTCGGATCCGTTCGACGTCGGCGTCTTGGTGACCGTCAGTCCGTCGGCGTCACCGGGCACGACCGCCACGCCGGCGTCCGTGGTGACGACGATCCAATCCGCTTGTCCCGCATAGCCCACGCCGACCTTGGTGCCGTTGAGCTTGTTGCCTGCCAGCGAAGCCGACGGCCGATCCGGCAGCGGCGCGCCCGGCTCGCTCATTGCCAGCGCCAGGACGGAGCCCTTCGCGACGCCGGCCAGGTAACGATCCTGCTGGGCGTCGGACGCCAGATCGAGCAGCACCGCCGTGGCGCCGAGCGTGGTCAGCGCCGGGCCCACCGTGCCGCGCCTGCCGATCTCGGTCAGCGCGGTGGCGATCTCGGCGAGACCGAGGCCATCGCCGCCGAGACGCTCGGGCGCCGCCAGGGCGGGCACGCCACCGGCGACCAGTGCCTCCCAGCTGTTGTCGCGGTCCAGCACCGACGTCACCACATCGGCGACAGCCTGCTGCCCTTCATCGAGACCGAAATCCACTCGACTCCTCCTTGAGCCTTGCGCTGATCAGTGCTGCTCAGGCGTGATCCGCCGGAGCCCCGGCGACGGGGCACTTGCCGGTGTAGTCAACCTGCCAGTGCTTGATGCCGTTGAGCCACCCCGACTTCAGCCGCTCCGGTTCGCCGATCGGCTTCATTTCCGGCATCGCGTCGGCGATGGCGTTGAAGATCAGGTTGATGGTCATCTTGGCGAGATTCGCGCCGATGCAGTAGTGGGCGCCCGTGCCGCCGAAACCGACGTGCGGATTGGGGTTTCGCATGATGTCGAAGGAATGCGGGTTCTCGAAGACCTCGTCGTCGAAATTGGCCGAGCGGTAGGACATCACGACCCGCTCGCCCTTCTTGATCTGCACCCCGCCCAGTTCGACGTCCTCCAGCGCGGTGCGCTGGAACGCCGAGACCGGCGTGGCCCAGCGGACGATCTCGTCGGCGGCGGTCTCCGGCCGTTCCTTCTTGTACAGCTCCCACTGCTCGGGATTCTGCGAGAACGCGATCATGCCGTGGGTGATGGAGTTGCGGGTGGTCTCGTTGCCTGCCACCGCGAGCATCACGACGAAGAAGCCGAACTCGTCGTCGGAGAGCTTCTCGCCCTCGATGTCGGCCTCGATGAGCGTCGTGACGATGTCGTCGGTGGGGTTCTTCGCCCGCTCCTCGGCCATCTTCATCGCGTAGGTGATGAGCTCGAACGAAGACATGGCGGGGTCGACGTCGGCGTACTCGGGATCCTCACCGGCGGTCATCTCGTTGGACCAGCGGAAGAGCTTGTCGCGGTCCTCCTGCGGCACGCCCAGGAGGCCTGCGATGGCCTGCAGCGGCAGCTCGCAGGACACCTGCTCGACGAAGTCCCCGGTGCCTGCGGCCGCGGCGGTCTGGGCGATCTTCTGGGCGCGGCTGCGCAGTTCGTCCTCGAGGCGCCCGACGGCGCGCGGGGTGAAGCCACGGGAGATGATCTTGCGCAGCCGGGTGTGCTGTGGCGCGTCCATGTTCAACAGGACGGCCTTCTGCAGATCGATCGCGTCTCGGGTCATCCCCTGCGGCCACGTCGGGATGGCACCGTCGGGTGAGCTGCCGAAAACGTCGTTGCGCTTGGACACATCTTTGACGTCCGCGTGCTTGGTCACGAGCCAGTAGCCCTTGTCACCGAAGCCGCCCGTGCCTCCCGGCACGTCGACCCAGTGGACGGGCTCGGACTCGCGCAGCGCGGCGAGTTCCTCGACCGGCAGACGCTCGAGATTCAGCGTCGCATCGAGGAAGTCGAAATCTGACGCGATGGGGCAGGAATTCGGGCCTGACATAGGAAAGCTCTCCTCAGTTGCAACGTGTTCTAGTTCCAGTAAAACATGCCTTCACCGCAGATCAAAGGTGTGGTGGTAGCGCGGCTTGGCAAGCTGATGAAACGTGTTCTAGCCTGACGGAATGGGTAACCCTGTCATCGTTGAAGCCACCCGCAGCCCAATCGGCAAGCGAAAGGGATGGCTGTCCGGCCTGCACGCCACCGAGTTGCTCGGGGCCACCCAGCGGGCCCTCGTGGAGAAGGCCGAGTTGGATTCCGGCTTCGAAGCCAGCCAGGTGGAACAGGTCATCGGAGGGTGCGTCACGCAGTTCGGTGAGCAGTCCAACAACATCACCCGGGTGGCCTGGCTGGTGGCCGGCCTGCCCCACCATGTGGGTGCGGCGACGGTCGACTGCCAGTGCGGCAGCAGCCAGCAGGCCAACGGCTTGATCGCGGGCCTGATCGCGGCGGGCGCCATCGACGTCGGCATCGCGTGCGGCATCGAGGCGATGAGCCGCGTGGGATTGGGCGCCAACGCCGGCCCGGACCGCAGCATCATCCGTCCCGAGTCGTGGGACATCGACCTGCCCGATCAGTTCACCGCCGCCGAGCGGATCGCCAAGCGTCGCGGCATCACCCGCGAGGACATCGACAGGTTCGGCTTCGACTCGCAGCGCAAGGCCAAGCAGGCGTGGGCCGAGAACCGGTTCGAGCGCGAGATCAGCCCCATCGAGGCGCCCGTCCTCGACGAGAACAGGCAGCCGACCTCCGAGCGCGCGTTCGTCAGCCGCGACCAGGGCCTGCGCGACACCACGCTGGAAGGTCTGGCGTCGCTGAACCCGGTGATGGAGGGCGGCATCCACACCGCGGGAACGTCTTCGCAGATCTCCGACGGCGCCGCGGCGGTGCTGTGGATGGATGAATCCGTGGCACGCGCGCAAGGCTTTGTTCCCCGGGCCCGCATCGTCAGTCAGGCGCTCGTCGGCGCCGAGCCGTACTACCACCTCGACGGCCCCGTCCAGTCGACCGCGAAGGTGCTGGAGAAGGCCGGGATGAAGATGGGTGACATCGACATCACCGAGATCAACGAGGCCTTCGCGTCGGTCGTGCTGTCATGGGCCCAGGTGCACGAGCCCGACATGGACACCGTCAACGTCAACGGCGGCGCCATCGCGCTGGGTCATCCCGTGGGCAGCACCGGCAGCCGGCTCATCACCACCGCGCTGCACGAACTGGAGCGCACCGACAAGACCACCGCGCTGATCACGATGTGTGCGGGCGGCGCGCTGTCCACCGGAACGATCATCGAGCGGATCTAGGGACCCAGTGATTCCGGAAGCCGACCGCATCGCCGCGGCGCAGGCGTACATCAACGCACTGGCCAGCCATGACGCCGACGCCGTGCCGTTCGCGCCGGGCTGCACCCGCACCGAGGTCGGCCTCAAGACCGGATTCTCGGGTAATCACCTGCGCCGCAGCCTGAACCGCGGCATGCAGTACCGGGTGATCAGGTCGGTCACCGCGCCGGAGTTCTCCGTCGACGGCGACACCGTACGGGCCCGCTTCGACTTGTCGACCAGGCCGACCCTGGCCGGGCGCCGTGTCGGAGCGCATGTCGACGAGACGTTCCTCATCCCCGCCGACGACCCGTCCGGGCAGGCGCTGATCCACCACATCCGGGCCGACATCCGCCCGTTCCTGACCCGATAGGATCCGGCCATGGCCAAACCCCCACGCCCTCTGAGCCCCAAGCAGGTCGAAGGACTCAACTCCAATGCCGTCGGCGTCGGCATCAAATGGATGTCGAAGTTCAACACGTGGGCGTTCAAGGCCACCGGCGGGCGGCTCGGGTCCAAGTGGCGTGGCGGGTCCAACCGCTTCAGCGCGCCTCCCCCGGTCGGCATCCTCACGACCATCGGAAGGAAGTCCGGCCAGCCGCGGGAGAGCCCGCTGCTGTTCCTGCGCGAGGGCAACCGGGTGGTGCTGGTCGCCTCACAGGGCGGGCGTGCCACCAATCCCATGTGGTACTTGAACATTCAGGCCAATCCCGAGGTCTCATTCCAGATCAAGAACGAGAAGCTGAAGCTGACGGCCCGCGACGCGACCGACGCGGAGCGCGAGCAATACTGGCCCAAGCTCGACGCGCTCTACCCGGACTTCGCCAACTACCGGACCTACACCGACCGCCAGATCCCGATCATCATCTGCGACCCCGCCTGACATTTCGGTGCGCCTGACCGGTTCCAGCCGGTGGGATACTGGTGCGCGTGGGTGTGCTCGCCGCGTTCCTTGCGACGTGGTCCCGCGCGCGCTCGACGTTCGGGCAGGGCACCCCGCAGAACGGCGCCCCCTACGACGGCAGCGCGCCGCTGCGGCAGCTCGAATCCCGGGTGGCCGCGGCCGCACCGGGCGCGCAGTGGTCCGGCGGAGCGGCCACGGCCTACGGCACGGCCAACGCCGACCACGGCCGCGTCCTCGGTGCCCTTGCGGGCCTCGACCTGAGGTTGCGCGCCCAGCTCGATCGGTCCGCACGGGTGGTGACGACCGGGCGGGGAAACCTCGACGCCGTGCATCAGTGGGTGATGGCCGCCGCGAGCAGCGTTCCGCAGAACGCCGCAGGGGAACGGATGCTGCTGCCGATCGTGCAGAAGGGCATCGGTGAGGTCGTCGAAATCGTGTCGAAGTCCAACAGCGAGTTGAACTCCATCGGCGCCCGGATCGCCGGCATCGGTGAGGAATACCGCGCGCTGGGCATCGGCCAGAAGTTCGGCTCGGGCGGCCCGGGTGAGAACCCCGCCGACCCGACCCGGCCGCCGACCGAGCCCCGGGACGAGTACGAGGGGGCGCTGCGCGAGGCAGGTCTGCTCACCGGGCCCCCTCCCGAGGGCTTCTACAGGGAATGGCTGGAGAACGCCCGGCGTCAGGGCGTGCCGCCGGAGATCATCGCCGACATCGCCCGGCGCCACGACATCACGCCGTCGAGCTTCGATGTCCTCACCGGCATGCAAAAGGTCGTCGACAAGGACGGCAAGTCGTTCTTCCTGATCCCGCAAGACACCTCGGGTGCGGACGCCCGCAAAGCCGCGCGGATGACCTACATCCTCAACGCGGGCACCGATTACGGCGACCACGGCACCGGCAACGACTTCACCCCGGAGCCGTACTCGGCCGACGAAGTCCAACGCATCATCGACCGGCAGAACGCGAACTCGTGGAGCTACGACCGAGACGTCGACTTCGTCCACGGCAACGGTGGCCGACTCATGACCACGCCGAACGGGATGCTGATGGGGCTGGGAGGCAACGGATTACAGGACCTCTACAGCCAGGCGGGCGGCTCGACATGGGGGGACATCTTCATGCTCAACATCGACGACCCCGACGACGCGGCCCAGCAACTCCGCGACGTCGCCGAGTCAGGCGTCATGTGGTACAGCGGCGACGACGGCAACGGTTACGCCGGCTCGAACCGGCTCGATCTGGACCGCATGCTTCACCACAAGGAACGCCACTCCCAGCAGTGGGCCGACAGGGGCTACGGCGGATTCCTGCGGGACTACGGCTGGGAACTGTTCCGGGAGAACGTGCTCGGCAAGACCAACAGGCTCGAAGAAGACGCCGGTTTGGCGGACGGGGGGTACTCGTGATCCACCGGATGCTCACCATGCTGACCGCACTGGCCGTGGTCGGAGCGACGGTCGTCGCGTGCCAGCGCGACGGTTGGGAACCCCAACGCGGCGCCCCGTCGCTGCCACCGGCCTTCGGCGCGCGGGTCACCGACGGGCGGCTGCACATCTGGACGGGATCCCCGTGCACCGCCGCGACCAAGGTCAATCTCGATTTCGCGCCGAACAAGGGCCGACTGCAGCTTTCGGCCCCGCCCGGGCAGACCGCCAGCGTGGAACGTCTGGTGCTGGGCGGAACCTATCCGGGTCTCGAGGTGACCGAGGCACTACCCGAGGACTTCGACTGGCGCGACGCGGAGTCGTTGCGGTTCTGGATCGTCGGCCATCCCGGTGGGCTCGGGTCGAGAACCGACATCGACGAAATCGTCGACAGCTCAGCCCGATATCCCGACGACACGTACTGGTTCCAGGACGTCGGCTGGCTCGGCCCTGCAGAGGTGGCCGAGCAGGACGGCAAGACCTTCCTGGCGACCTGCACCCCCGACCCGGCGGAGTGAACGTGACAGCCGGGCGTTCGCGGGTGGCGGTCACCATCCGGGTGGTGGCCGGCGTGGTCGGTGCCGCGGCCGGCCTGCTGTGGGCGTTCTGCGCATTCACGGTGGCGAGCTCTCGGTTCGCCACCGATCCGGCCCACGATCCGCACGGTTACGGATTGATGTTCGGCTCGGCCCTGGCGCTGGCCAGCGGGCTCGTCGCGGCCCTCGTGGTGCCGTTCGCGTTTCCCGCGCGACGCCGGCCGCGCGTCACGCTGATCGCGATGGCGACCTACGTCATCTGCTCGGCGCTGCTGGTCACCGCGTGGTTCACCGCGTCGTGACTCGCGCGCCATGGACCGTAGTCTGCGAACCATGACGACCTCAGCGGACCTTCATTTCTATTTCGACCCGGTGTGCCCGTTCGCCTGGATGACCAGCAAGTGGGTGCGCATCGTGGCCGCCCAGCGTGACTACGCGGTGGACTGGCGGTTCATCTCGCTGCGAATCCTGAACGCAAACGTCGACTACGCAACGCACTTTCCCGAACACTACGTGGACGGCCACACCGCGGGCCTGCGGTTGCTGCGGGTCTGCGCGCGGGCGCGACAAGAGCACGGACGCGAGGCCGTCGGGCTTCTGTACACGGCGCTCGGCACCCGGTTGTTCGACACACGCCGTGACGTCGATCCGCTCTCGGCATCGGAGCAAGGATCGCGAGGCATGCTGGAGCCGTTGCTACGCGGCGTCGGACTCCCGACCGCTCTCGCAGACGCGCTCGACGACGCGACGTTCGACGAGGTGATCCGCGCCGAGACCGAGGACGCGCTGGCCCTGACGGGTCGCGACGTCGGAACGCCGATCCTGCACTTTCAACCGCCGGGCGGGACGGCGTTCTTCGGACCGGTGATCAGCAGGCTGCCGAGCCCCGACGACGCGGGTCGCCTCTGGGATCACGTGATCGGCCTTGCGAGCTTTCCCGGCTTCGCCGAGATCAAGCGCAGCCTGCGGGAACGTCCCCAGCTGGCGAGTTTCGGAGTCGACACCGAAACCGGCGGCACCGAAGAAGACTGGCACGGAGGTAGTCGCCGCCCGAAGAAGTGAGCGGACCACTTATGCAGGTGGCAGGTTCAGGCTCCGTAAACGGGTACCGGTGGGCGCGCCTTGGCGAGCAGGTCGGTGACCACGGGGCCGAGTTCGGCGGGGTCCCACTTGGCCCCCTTGTCGATCTCCGGGCCGTGTGCCCATCCCTCGGCCACCCGGATCTTGCCGCCCTCGACCTCGAACACCTTCCCGGTGACGTCGCGGGATTCGACGCTGCCCAGCCACACCACCAGCGGTGAGATGTTCTCCGGCGCCATCGCGTCGAAGTCGGCGTCCTGGGTCGACATCATTTCCGCGAAGACCGTCTCGGTCATCCGGGTGCGCGCCGACGGCGCGATAGCGTTGACGGCGACACCGTAGCGACCCATCTCGGCCGCGGCGACCAGCGTCAGCGCGGCGATCCCGGCCTTGGAGGCGCTGTAGTTCGCCTGTCCCACACTGCCTTGCAGTCCGGCACCGGAACTGGTGTTGATGATGCGGGCATCAACGGTTTCACCCGCCTTGGACTTCGCACGCCAGAACGCGGCGGCGTGCTTCATCGTGGCGAAGTGCCCCTTCAGATGCACGGCGGTGACGGCGTCGAACTCTTCCTCGCTGGTGTTGGCGAACATCCGGTCACGCACGATGCCTGCGTTGTTGACCAGTACGTCCAGCCCGCCGAAGCAGTCGACAGCGGTCTGGATGAGGCCCTCGGCCTGCGCCCAGTCGGCGACGTTGGCGCCGCTGGTGACGGCTTCGCCACCGGCGGCGACGATTTCGTCGACAACGCCTTGGGCCGCGCTGCCGCCACCTGCCGGTGAACCGTCCAGGCCCACCCCGATGTCGTTGACGACGACCCGTGCGCCCTCGGCGGCGAAGGCCAGGGCATGCGCCCGGCCGATCCCGCCACCCGCACCTGTCACGATGACCACGCGGCCGTCGAGCAATCCCATGATTTTGGTCTCCTTGCTGTGTTTTCGCGCTATTTGATGTCGGCGGTGGTGGTCGACAGGTAGTGCGGCGGCTCGCCGCCGCCGTGCACCTCGAGCGACGCCCCGCTGATGTAGGACGCCGCATCCGAAGCCAGAAATGCGGTGGCCCAACCGATGTCGGCCGGCTTGGCGAGCCTGCCGAGCGGCACGTTCTTCGAGATCGCGGCGATGGAATCGGCGTCACCGTAGAACAGTTCCGACTGCTCGGTCTCCACCATGCCCACCACCACGGAGTTGACCCGCACCTTGGGCGCCCACTCGACGGCCAGGGTCGCGGTCATGTTCTCCACCCCCGCCTTGGCCGCGCCGTAGGCGACGGTGCCCGGCGTGGGACGCCTGCCGCTCACGCTGGTGATGTTGACGATCGATCCCCCGGACCCCTGCGTCTGCATGACGGTATTGGCGTGTGTCGAAACCGACAGCGCGCCAAGCAGGTTGAGTTCGAGGATCTTCCTGCTGAACTTGGCCGAGGCCTCGGCGGCGAGCACGTACGGCGAACCGCCCGCGTTGTTGACGACCACGTCGAGCCGGCCGTGGTCGGCCACCACCGCGTCGATGAGCGCCTTCACCGCGTCGTCGTCACGGATGTCGCAGGAGTGGAAGTCGTAGGGCAATCCCTCCACGGGGCGGCGCGCACACGTCACCACGGTGGCGCCCTGGTCGGCGAAGACCTTGCTGATGCCTGCGCCGACGCCCCGCACACCCCCGGTGACGAGCACGACGCGGCCCCGTAGACCCAGGCTGATGGCACTGTCGACGGCGTCAGTCACTGTGCTAGCGTACCAAGCAAGTGCTTGCTTAGGTAGCCACCCCAATCGAGAGTTCACTGGAGATCTCATGAGCATCACCACGAGGACGGTCGAACCGGGCATCGTCTCGGTCACCGTCGACTACCCCAAGGTCAACGCGATCCCGTCGCGAGGCTGGTTCGAACTCGGCGACGCCATCACCGCCGCGGGCCGCGACCGCACTACCCATGTGGTGATCCTGCGCGCCGAGGGCCGCGGCTTCAACGCGGGCGTGGACATCAAGGAAATGCAGAACACCGAGGGCTTCACTGCCCTGATCGACGCCAATCGTGGCTGCTACCACGCCTTTCGGGCGGTCTACGAGTGTGAGGTGCCCGTGGTGGCCGCGGTCAACGGCTTCTGCGTGGGCGGCGGCATCGGGCTGGTCGGCAACGCCGACGTCATCGTCGCCTCCGACGACGCGACGTTCGGCCTGCCCGAGGTGGAGCGCGGCGCGCTGGGCGCGGCGACCCACCTGTCCCGGCTGGTCCCGCAGCACATGATGCGGCGGCTGTTCTTCACGGCGGCCACCGTGGACGCCGCGACCCTTCACCATTTCGGCTCGGTCCACGAGGTGGTTCCGCGTGCCGACCTCGACGAAGCCGCCCTGCGCGTCGCCCGCGACATCGCCGTCAAGGACACCAGGGTGATCCGCGCGGCCAAGGAGGCGCTGAACCTCATCGACGTGCAGAGGGTGAACGCGAGCTACCGCATGGAGCAGGGCTTCACGTTCGAGCTCAACCTGGCCGGGGTGGCCGACGAGCACCGCGATGCGTTCGCGGGCACCGAGAAGCGAGCGGGGACCAAATGACCGACAAGCGAACCACTCTGGACGACGCCGTCGCGTCGATCGAGAGCGGCATGACGATCGGCATCGGCGGCTGGGGTTCCCGGCGCAAGCCGATGGCCTTCGTGCGCGCGCTGCTGCGCACCGACGTCACCGACCTCACGGTCGTCACCTACGGCGGCCCCGACCTCGGCCTGCTCTGCTCGGCCGGCAAGGTGAAGCGGGTCTACTACGGCTTCGTGTCCCTGGATTCGCCGCCGTTCTACGACCCGTGGTTCGCCAAGGCGCGCACCACCGGCGCCATCGAGGCCCGCGAGATGGACGAGGGCATGCTGCGCTGCGGGCTGCAGGCCGCAGCGCAACGGCTGCCGTTCCTGCCGATCCGCGCCGGACTCGGCAGCGACGTCAGGGCCTTCTGGGGCGACGAGCTCAAGACCGTGCGCTCGCCGTACCCCACCCAATCCGGCTACGAAGAGCTGGTGGCGATGCCCGCCCTGACGCTGGACGCGGCATTCGTGCACATGAATCTCGGTGACGCACGGGGCAATGCGGCCTACACGGGAATCGACCCCTACTTCGACGACCTGTTCCTGATGGCCGCCGAGAAGCGCTGCCTGTCGGTCGAGAAGGTGGTGTCCACCGAGGAGCTGGTGAGTTCGGTTGTGCCGCAGCAGCTGCTGATCAACCGCATGATGGTCGACACAGTGGTGGAAGCACCCAACGGCGCACACTTCACCACCGCCGAACCCGACTACCGCCGCGATGAGAGGTTCCAGCGTCACTACGCCGAGGCGGCGGGCTCCGACGACACCTGGGCCGAGTTCGTCAGCACCTACCTGTCGGGCAGCGAAGCCGACTACCAGGCCGCGGTGCGCACGTTCGCCGAAGAGCAAGCGGCCGCGAAGTCGGCTGCAGAGGGGGCAAGCAAGTGATGTCAGTGACACGTGCCGAGGTGTGCACCGTCGCGTGCGCCGAACTCTTCCGCGACGCCGGCGAGATCATGGTCAGCCCGATGACCACCATCGTGTCCATCGGCGCCAGGCTGGCACGGCTGACCTTCTCCCCCGACATCGTGCTCAGCGACGGCGAGGCCCGGCTGATCGCCGACACGCCTGCCATCGGCGCGCCTGCCGCGATCGAAGGCTGGATGCCGTTCGGTCGCGTCTTCGAGACACTCGCCTGGGGCCGGCGCCACGTCGTCATGGGCGCCAATCAGGTCGACCGGTACGGCAACCAGAACCTGTCGGCGTTCGGCCCGCTGCAGCACCCGACCCGCCAGATGTTCGGGGTGCGGGGTGCGCCGGGAAACACCATCAACCACGCCACCAGCTACTGGGTGGGCAACCATTCGAAGCGGGTGTTCGGCGAGTCGGTCGACATCGTGTCCGGAATCGGTTGGGACAAGGTCGATCCGGACAACCCCGCCTACCGTTTCGTCAACGTCTACCGGGTGGTGACCAACCTCGGCGTCTTCGACTTCAACGGCCCGGACCACCAGATGCGCGCAGTGTCGTTGCATCCGGGCGTCGAGGCCGACCAGGTGGCCGAGAACACGTCGTTCGAGGTTCACGGACTGGACACCGCGGAGACCACCCGGCTGCCGTCGGACGAGGAGCAGCAGCTGATCCGCGAGGTCATCGACCCGAAAGGACTGAGGGACCGAGAAGTGCGAGAAGTGAAGTGAGCTCCTTGAAGACCCCGCTGACCGAGCTGGTCGGCATCGAGCATCCAGTCGTCCAGACCGGCATGGGCTGGGTGGCGGGCGCGCGACTGGTGTCCGCGACCGCCAACGCGGGCGGTCTCGGCATCCTGGCCTCGGCGACGATGACCCTCGACGAGCTCAAGACCGCGGTCGCCAAGGTGAAAGCCACCACCGACAAGCCGTTCGGCATCAACATCCGCGCCGACGCCGGCGACGCCAACCAACGCGTCGACCTCCTGATCAGCGAAGGAGTCAAAGTCGCCTCCTTCGCCCTGGCTCCCAAGCCGGACCTCATCGCCAAGCTCAAAGAGGCAGGCGTCGTGGTCATCCCGTCGGTGGGACTGGCCAAGCACGCCAAGAAGGTCGCGGGCTGGGGCGCCGACGCCGTGATCGTGCAGGGCGGTGAGGGCGGCGGGCACACCGGCCCGATCGCCACCACGCTGCTGCTGCCGTCGGTGCTCGACGCCGTCGCCGACACCGGGATGCCGGTGATCGCCGCGGGCGGCTTCTTCGACGGCCGGGGCCTGGCCGCGGCACTGTCCTACGGCGCGGCTGGGGTCGCCATGGGAACACGCTTCCTGCTGACGTCCGACTCCACCGTCCCCGACTCGGTCAAGCAGCGCTACCTGCAGGCCGCCCTCGACGGCACCGTGGTGTCCACCCGCGTGGACGGCATGCCGCACCGGGTGCTGCGCACCGGGCTGGTCGAGAAGCTCGAGAGCGGCTCGCGGCTGCGCGGCTTCTCTGCCGCAATCGGCAACGCCCAGAAGTTCAAGAAGATGTCCCAGATGTCGTGGCGCTCGATGATCAAGGACGGCCTCGAGATGCGTCACGGCAAGGAACTCACCTGGTCGCAGGTCGTCATGGCGGCCAACACCCCGATGTTGCTCAAGGCCGGACTGGTCGAGGGCAACACCGAAGCCGGCGTGCTGGCCTCGGGCCAGGTCGCCGGCATCATCGACGACCTGCCGTCCTGCGCCGAGCTGATCGACTCCATCGTCACCGAGGCGATCCAGCACCTTCGGTCCGCTGCAGGGTTCATCGCCGACTGACGCCTCACCCGGCCCGCTTCGGGGTACTCCCGGGCCATGCCCGATCCGACGGAGTGGTTCCTCACCAAGGCCGAGCGGGGTAACTCGTTCTCACGGCTGCCTGCCTGGTGCGAGGGCAACCGGGCCGAGCCGCTTGTCCACGGGGCGACGTACTTCGACCAGCTAGCGACGGAGGTCGAGGCGCTGCGCGCCGGCGATCACGTGTTCTTCACCGACTGGCGCGGTGACCCGGATCAGAAGATGCGCGAGGACGGCCCGACCGTCGCCGAGTGTTCTGCCGGGCCGCCGAGCGGGGCGTCGTCGTAAAGGGACTGATGTGGCGGTCGCACCTGGACAAGTTCTCCTACAGCAAGGAGGAGAACCGGCAGCTCGGCGATGCGATCTCGAACGCGGGTGGCGAGGTGCTGCTCGACCAGCGGGTCCGCCTCGGCGGGTCGCATCACCAGAAGCTGGTGGTGATTCGCCATCCCGGCGCGCCCGATCGTGACGTCGCGTTCGCCGGCGGCATCGATCTGTGCCATTCCCGCAGGGACGACGCGTCGCACCGCGGCGACCGGCAGGCGGTGCGGATGGCCGAGAACTACGGCGATCATCCGCCCTGGCACGACGTGCAGCTGCGACTGCAGGGCCCGGTGGTCGGTGCGCTCGACAGCACGTTCCGGGAACGCTGGGACGACCCCGCGCGGCTGAACACGCTCTCCCCCATCGCGTGGGTCGAGGACAAGTTGCGCGGTGCCGACCTGACCGCGGACGAGTTGCCCGTCCAACCACCCGACCCGCCACCGTGCGGACCGCACGCCGTGCAGGTGCTGCGGACCTACCCCGACGGGCGCTTCGAATACGACTTCGCTCCGCACGGTGAGCGCAGCATCGCCAGGGGGTACAGCAAGGCGCTGCGCCGCGCCCGCCGGCTCATCTATCTGGAGGACCAGTACCTGTGGTCGAAGCAGGTGGCCCGGCTGTTCGCGCGTGCCCTGGCGGACAACCCCGAACTGCACCTGGTGGCGGTGGTGCCCCGGTATCCCGACGTCGACGGCCGGTGGGCGCTGCCGCCGAACCAGATCGGACGCCACGAAGCCATCCGGGCCTGCCGGGAGGCCAGCCCCGACCGGGTACACGTGTTCGACGTCGAGAACCTTCTCGGCGCACCGGTGTACGTCCACGCCAAGGTCTGCGTGGTCGACGACGTGTGGGCGAGCGTCGGCAGCGACAACTTCAACCGCCGATCATGGACGCACGACAGCGAACTGTCCTGCGCTGTCCTGGACGACACGAGGGACGACCGCCCGCCGCTCGATCCCGCCGGACTCGGTGACGGCGCTCGCGTCTTCGCCCGCGATCTGCGGCTGCAACTGCTGCGCGAACACCTCGACCGGGCGCCCGACGGCAGCCAGGACGACGGGCTGGCCGACCCGGAGACCGCGGTGCAGCAGATCACCGCGGCGGCCCAGGCACTGGAACAGTGGCATTCATCCGGGCGCCTGGGTCCGCGGCCGCCGGGCCGGCTGCGGCCCCACCGGCCTGAACGGCTGGGTCTGCCCACCCGGTTGTGGGCGGGACCCGCCTACCGGATGTTCTACGACCCAGACGGCAGAAACTACCTCGACCGCATCCGGGGCCGACTCTGACCGGTGCCGCCGAATCGCCACGGCGAGCCTTGGCGGCTTCCTAGACTCGGCCAGATGAAGACCAACGCGGCGATTCTGTGGGAGTACGGCGGCGACTGGACGGTCGAAGAGATCGACCTCGATCCGCCGGGTGACGGCGAGGTGCTGGTGTCCTGGGAGGCCACCGGTCTGTGCCATTCCGACGAGCACATCCGCACCGGCGATCTGCCCGCGCCGCTGCCGTTGATCGGCGGCCACGAAGGTGCGGGCATCGTGCGCGAGGTGGGCCCGGGCGTCGTCGGCCTCGCTCCCGGCGACCACGTCGTCGCGTCGTTCCTGCCGGCGTGCGGCCGCTGCCGGTTCTGCTCGACCGGGCACCAGAACCTGTGCGACCTCGGCGCGATGATCATGGCGGGAACCCAGCTCGACGGCACCTACCGGCGCCACATCCGCGGGCAGGACGTCGGCGTGATGGCGCTCGTCGGCACGTTCTCGCAGTACGGCACCGTGCCGGAGGCGTCGATCGTCAAGATCGACGACGATCTGCCGCTGTCGCGGGCGTGCCTGCTCGGCTGCGGCGTCACCACGGGGTGGGGGTCGGCGGTGAACACCGCGGATGTGTCGCCCGGTGACACCGTCGTGGTCATCGGGCTGGGCGGGATCGGCAGCGGTGCGGTCCAGGGAGCGCGGCTGGCCGGGGCCGAGAAGATCGTCGTCATCGAACCGGTGGAAGCGAAGCGCGAGTTGGCTTTCCGGTTCGGCGCCACGCACTTCGTCACCTCGATGGAAGAGGCGACCGCGCTGGTCGCCGAGCTGACCCGCGGCGTGATGGCCGATTCGGCGATCCTCACCGTGGGCCTACTCGAGGGCTCGATGCTCGAGGATGCCGCCAACATCATCCGCAAGGGTGGCGCCGTCGTGATGACGGCGCTGTCGACGATGGCGGACAACCAGCCGACGCTGGGGATGATGATGTTCACGCTGTTCCAGAAGCGACTGCTGGGCAGCCTCTACGGTGAGGCCAACCCGCGCGCCGACATCCCGCGGCTGCTGTCGCTCTACCGCGAGGGCAAGCTGCTGCTCGACGAGACCGTCACCCACGAATACAAGCTGGCCGAGGTGAACGAGGGCTACGAGGACATGCGGGCGGGCCGCAACATCCGCGGCGTCATCCTCCACGACCACTGAGCGATCCGCCGGAATTGCATTCCAGCAGGCCTCTACTCGAACTTTCCCTGCTGGAATGCAATTCCGGCGCGGGCTAGAGGCGCTCGATGATGGTGACGTTGGCGGTGCCGCCGCCTTCGCACATCGTCTGCAGCCCGTAGCGGCCTCCGGTGCGCTCCAGCGTGTTCAGCATCGTGGTGAAGAGCTTCGCGCCGGTCGCACCGAGGGGATGCCCGAGCGCGATGGCACCGCCGCTGGGGTTCACCTTCTCGGGGTCGGCCTTGGTCTCCTTGAGCCAGGCCTGCACGACGGGCGCGAACGCCTCGTTGATCTCGACGGTGTCGATGTCGTCGATCGACAGCCCGGTCTTCTCCAAGGCGTAGCGCGTCGCCGGGATGGGGCCGGTCAGCATGAACACCGGGTCGGCGCCGCGCGCGCTGATATGGTGAATCCTGGCCCGCGGCTTGAGGTTATGAGCCTGCACTGCTTTCTCCGAGGCCAGCAACACGGCGCTGGCGCCGTCGGAGATCTGACTGGCCATGGCCGCGGTGATGCGGCCGCCCTCGACGAGCGTCTTGAGGCCGGCCATCTTCTCCAGCGACGTCTCCCGCGGACCCTCGTCGATGGCGAAGGGAACCCCGTCCAGATCGACCGGGATGATCTCGTTCTCGAAATGTCCGGCACGGATGGCCGCCTGCGCGCGCTGATGGCTGGTGAGCGCGAACTGCTCCATCTCCTCGCGGGAGATGTCCCACTTCTCGGCGATCAGCTCCGAGCCGCGGAACTGCGAGATCTCCTGGTCGCCGTAGCGGTGCAGCCAGCTCTTCGATTCGTTTGTCGGAGAGGTGAATCCGAACTGCTCGCCGACGAGCATCGCCGAGCTGATCGGGATCTGGCTCATGTTCTGCATCCCGCCGGCGACGATCAGATCGGCCGTGCCCGACATGATCGCCTGCGCACCGAACGAGATGGCCTGCTGGCTCGATCCGCACTGCCGGTCGACGGTGACGCCGGGGACCTCTTCCGGGAACCCCGCGGCCAGCCAGGACAGCCGGGCGATGTTGCCGGCCTGCGGGCCGATCGCGTCGACACACCCGGCGATGACATCGTCCACCGCACCCGGGTCGACATCGACGCGCTCGAACAGGCCACGCCAGCCGATCGCTCCGAGGTCGACCGGATGCACACGGGCAAGCGACCCGTTGCGCTTCCCGATCGCGGTGCGCACGGCATCGATGACATACGCCTCAGACGCTACGGCCATTTCTAGACTCCTTCTGTCGTTATGCCACCGAGCACGATGGCGAGGTATTGCTCTCCCACCTGGTGAGCTGTCAGCGGCCCGCCGGGCTGATACCAGCGGACCGAAACCCAGGTGGTGTCACGGATGAATCGATACACCAGGTCGACGTCGACATCGGGACGGAAGTAACCCTCCTCGATGCCCTGGGTCAACACCTCCACCCACATCTTGCGCTGCTCCTTGTTGCGCTCCTCGACGTAGGCGAATCGCTGCTGCGCGGACAGGTGCTTGGCTTCGTCCTGGTAGATCACCACCGCCGCGTGCTGGGTCTCGATCGCCTCGAACGACGCCATGAACAGGCCCTTGAGGCGCTGCACCGGGTTCGGCTCGGTCGCCACGATCTGCTGGTAGCGGTCGAACAGCCAGTCGAGAAATCCGCGCAGCACCTCGTCGACCATCTCCTCCTTCGACGAGAAATGGTGGTAGAGGCTGCCCGACAGGATCCCGGCGGAGTCGGCGATGTCACGCACGGTGGTGGCCCGCATCCCGCGCTCGGCGAACATCGTCGCGGCGAGTGCGAGAAGCTCGTCGCGTCTGGTGTTGGCCTGCGGGGTGGCCCCAGCGGCCGGGCGCTGCGCGGTCACGGGTGCTGGCTCGACACCGAGATCACTTCGCCGGTCAGGTAACTGGAGTAGTCGCTGGCCAGGAACGCGATGGTGGCCGCGACCTCCCATGGCTCGGCGGCCCGTCCGAACGCCTCGCCCTCGGAGAGCCGGTCCAGCAGCTCGGAGCTGCTCGTCTTCTCGAGGAACTTGTGCCGGGCGATGCTGGGCGACACCGCGTTGATCCGCACCCCGTACTCGACGGCTTCGATTGCGCTGCAACGGGTCAGCGCCATCACGCCGGCCTTGGCCGCCGCATAGTGCGACTGCGAGTGCTGCGCGCGCCAGCCGAGGACGCTGGCGTTGTTGACGATGACGCCGCCGTGCGGGGCGTCGCGGAAGTAGCGCAGCGCGGCACGCGTCGCACGCATCACCGAGGTGAGCGTGACGTTCAGGACGCGGTCCCACTCGTCGTCGGACATGTCGACGACGGGCGTCTGCCCGCCCAGGCCGGCGTTGTTGACGAGGACGTCCAGGCGGCCCGCGGCGGCGACTGTCCGAGTGATCAGCGCGTCCACGGCCTCGGTGGAGGTGACGTCGCAGACGACGGCGTCGACCTTGCCCAGCCTCAGTGAGGCGAGTTCGTCACGCGTCTCGTTGAGCCGCCGTTCGTGGTAGTCGGAGACGACGACGTCGGCGCCTTCCAGCAGTGCCCGGCGGGCGGTCGTGGACCCGATACCGGTGCCCGCGGCGGCCGTCACCAGGACGACCTTTCCGGTCAGAAGTCCGTGGCCGTCAATCTCTTTCGGGGCGATGGAAAGGTCGGTCATGCTGCTCCTCTGGTCTTCGCGCAAGCGCTCATCCCTTCACCTCTCGGGGTAGGCCGAGCACCCGCTCGGCGATGATGTTGCGCTGGATCTCGTTGGATCCGCCGTAAATGGTGTCCGAGCGTGAGAACAGATACAGCCGCTGCCACTCGTCGAACTCGCCGTCGTCGAGCGTCAGGCCGGCCATGCCCTGAACCTCCATCGCGATCTCGCCGAGTTCGCGATGCCAGTTGGCCCACAACAGCTTCGAGACTGAGTCTTGGCCGGGCTGTTCCACATCCATGGTCGCGAGCGCGTATGAACGCATCGCCTTCAGCCCCGCCCACGAACGGGTCAGCTGCTCGCGGATCAACGGGTCGTCGGCGGCGCCGGTGCGCCTGGCGAGTTCGACCAGGTTGGAATGCTCACGCGCGTAACGGATCTGCTGACCCAGAGTCGACACGCCCCGCTCGAACGTCAACGTCCCCATCGCGACCCGCCACCCGTCGCCGGGCTCGCCGACCACGAGGTCGGCGTCGGTGCGGGCGTCGTCGAAGAACACCTCGTTGAACTCCGAGTCACCGGTCAGCTGGATGATCGGCCTGATCTCCACGCCGGGCTGATCGAGGGGCACGAGAAGGTAGGACAGGCCAGCGTGTCGCTTGGATCCCTTCTCGGTGCGGGCGACCACGAAGCACCACTGCGCCCAGTGCGCCAGCGAGGTCCAGACCTTCTGGCCATTGATAAGCCACTGCTGACCCTCTTCATCGAGCACGGCCGACGTCGAGACGTTGGCGAGGTCGCTGCCCGCGCCGGGTTCGGAGTAGCCCTGCGACCACAGTTCGGTGACATCGAGGATCCTGGGCAGGAAACGCTGCTGCTGCTCGGGGGTGCCGTAGGCGATGAGCGTCGGCCCGAGCAGTTCCTCGCCGAGGTGGTTGACCTTGTCGGGGGCGTTGGACTTGGCGTACTCCTCGTAGAACGCGACCCGGTGGGCAACGGACAACCCGCGGCCGCCGTGCTCCTCGGGCCACCCCAGACATGTCAGCCCCGCGGCCGCCATATGCCGGTTCCATGCGAGCCGTTCCTCGAATGCCTCGTGCTCGCGGCCGGGGCCGCCGAGACCCTTCAGCGCGGCGTAGTCGCCGACGAGGTTGTCGGCGAGCCAGTCGCGGACCTCAGCCCTGAACTCCTGGACCTCTATCACCCCTGTAGGCTAACCTACCAAGCACTTGCTTTGTTAGAGGAGCGTCGATGAGGACCGCCGGTTGGCAGGAGCGAAGCGAGGGATGACACAGCGGAGAACCACTCCCGCGGTTCTCGACCGGATCGCGCGCGAGCTTCCCGACCACCCCGCGGTGGTCACGGCAGACCGAACGATGACGTTCGCCGAGCTGCGCTCGGAGGTCCGGCAGGCCGCGGCGGCGATGATCGACCTGGGCGTGCAGCCCGGTGACCGGGTCGCGATCTGGTCGCCGAACACCTGGCACTGGGTGGTGGCGTGCCTGGCCGCCCACCACGCCGGCGGCGTGCTCGTCCCACTCAACACGCGCTACACCGCCAGTGAGGCCACCGACATCCTGGTCCGCACCGCTGCGCCGCTGCTGTTCGCCTCCGCCGAATTCCTCGGTGCCGACAAGGCGGCGAGCGTCGATCGCGATGCGCTGCCCGCGCTGCGCCACGTCGTGCGGATCCCGATCGAGAAGGACGACGGCACGTGGGACGAGTTCGTCGGCCGCGGTGGTGATCTCGACGAGGTCGACGCCCGCGCCGCGGCCGTGGCGCCCGACGACGTCTCCGACATCCTGTTCACCTCCGGCACCACCGGGCGCAGCAAGGGTGTTCGCTGTGCGCACCGCCAGTCACTCGACGCATCCGCCGCGTGGGCCGCCTGCGGTCAGCTCACCAGCGACGACCGCTACCTGTGCATCAACCCGTTCTTCCACAACTTCGGCTACAAGGCAGGCATCCTGGCCTGCCTGCAGACCGGCGCGACGCTCATCCCCCAGCTGACCTTCGATCCCGAGCAGGCGATGCGGGCGGTGCAGGACAACCGGATCACCGTGTTGCCCGGCCCGCCGACGATCTACCAGACACTGCTCGACCACCCCGGGCGCGGTGACTTCGACCTGAGCTCGCTGCGGTTCGCGGTCACCGGTGCCGCCACCATCCCCGTCGTGCTGATCGAGCGGATGCAGAGCGAACTCGACATCGACATCGTCCTCACCGCCTATGGGCTGACGGAGGCCAGCGGCTTCGGCACCATGTGCCGCGCCGAGGACGACGCCGTCACCGTGGCCACCACCTCCGGCCGTCCGATCGCGGACTTCGAACTGCGGATCGGTGATCGGGGCGAGGTGTTGTTGCGCGGGCCCAACGTGATGCTGGGATACCTCGACGATCCCGAGGCCACCGCCGCGGCGATCGACGACGACGGCTGGTTGCACACCGGAGACGTCGGCGAGTTGGACGACGCGGGCAACCTGAAGATCACCGACCGGCTCAAGGACATGTACATCTGCGGCGGCTTCAACGTCTACCCGGCCGAGGTCGAGCAGGTGCTCGCCCGCCTCGACGGCGTCGCCGAGGCCGCCGTAATCGGAGTGCCTGACGAGCGACTGGGCGAGGTGGGCAGGGCGTTCGTCGTCGCGCTGCCGGGCGCCGAGCTGGACGCCGAGACCGTGATCGCCTTCACCCGCGAACATCTCGCGAACTTCAAGACCCCGCGGTCGGTCGAGTTCCTCGACGCGCTGCCGCGCAATCCGGGCGGCAAGGTGGTCAAGCCCCTGCTGCGGAGCCTTAAGTGAAAGGGGCTGACACTTTCTAATGGACCTGAACTTCGACGACGCCACCCTCGAATTCCAGGCCGAGGTGCGTGAGTTCCTCACCGCCCACAAGGATTCCTTCCCGACGAAGTCGTACGACACCGCCGAGGGATTCGAGCAGCACCGCCGGTGGGACAAGGTGCTTTTCGACGCCGGACTGTCGGTGATCACCTGGCCCCAGAAGTACGGCGGCCGTGACGCGACCCTGCTGCAGTGGGTCGTGTACGAGGAGGAGTACTTCCGCGCGGGCGCGCCGGGACGCGCGAGCGCCAACGGCACGTCGATGCTGGCGCCGACGCTGTTCTCCCACGGGACCGAGGAGCAGCTGGACAGGATCCTGCCGAAGATGGCCAGCGGCGAGGAGATCTGGGCGCAGGCCTGGTCGGAGCCCGAGTCTGGCAGTGACCTGGCGTCGCTGCGGTCGACGGCGACCAGGACCGACGGCGGCTGGCTGCTCAACGGGCAGAAGATCTGGAGTTCGCGCGCGGTCTTCGGCGAGCGCGCCTTCGGGCTGTTCCGCTCCGACCCGGAAGCGCAGCGCCACAAGGGCCTGACCTACTTTATGTTCGACCTGAAGGCCGACGGGGTGACCGTCCGGCCGATCGCCCAACTCGGCGGCGACACCGGGTTCGGCGAGATCTTCCTCGACGACGTGTTCGTCCCCGACGAGGACGTCATCGGCGGCGTGCACGACGGCTGGAAAGCGGCCATGAGCACGTCGAGCAACGAACGCGGCATGTCGCTGCGCAGCCCCGCGCGGTTCCTCGCCCCGGCTGAACGGCTTGTGGCGCAGTGGAAGGACAACCCCGACCCGGCGTTCGTCGACCGTGTCGCCGACGCGTGGATCAAGGCCCAGGCCTACCGGCTGCACACCTTCGGCACCGTCACCCGCGTGAGCAACGGCGGGGAGCTCGGCGCGGAATCGTCGATCACCAAGGTGTTCTGGTCCGACCTCGACGTCGCGCTGCACCAGACCGCGCTGGACCTGCGGGGCGCCGACGGCGAGCTGGCCGAGACCGCCGGACGCGAGGAGGCATCCTACAACTGGACCGACGGTCTGCTGTTCGCGCTCGGCGGCCCGATCTATGCGGGCACCAACGAGATCCAACGCAACATCATCGCCGAGCGGCTCCTGGGCCTGCCCCGAAAGTAGACGATCGTGAACTTTGAGTTAGACGAACAGCAGCGCGACTTCGCGGCCAGTATCGACGCCGCCCTGGGCGCTGCCGACCTGCCCGCCGCCATCCGGGCATGGGGCGGGGGTGACACCGCGCCCGGCCGCAAGGTGTGGGCGCAACTGGCCGACCTCGGCGTGACGGCACTGATGGTGCCCGAGAAGTTCGACGGCATCGAGGCGCACCCGACCGACCTGGTGGTGGCCCTGGAGCGGCTCGGGCGGTGGGGTGTCCCCGGTCCCGTCACCGAATCCATTGCGGTGGCACCGATTCTGCTCGCCGGTGATGAGCGCAGCGCCGCTCTGGCGTCCGGTGAACTGATCGCCACGGTAGCTCAGCCGCCGCTGGTCCCCCGCGCGGTCGACGCCGACACCGCCGGGCTGATCCTGATCGCCGAGGACGGGCAGGTACGCGTCGGCACGGCGGGTGACAAACACGCGTCGGTGGACCTGAGCCGCACGCTGTTCGACGTCACCGCCACCGGCGACGCCCAGCCGGCCGATGTCGCTCGCGCCTTCGAGTTCGGTGCACTGGGGACCGCGGCGCAACTGGTGGGTGCAGCGCAGGCGATGCTGGATACGGCCGTCGAATACGCCAAGCAGCGCAGCCAGTTCGGCACCGTCATCGGCACGTATCAGGCGATCAAGCACAAGCTCGCCGATGTGCTCATCGCGGTGGAACTGGCCCGGCCGTTGGTCTACGGAGCGGCGCTGTCGCTCGCGGACGGATCCGACGACACCGCCCGCGACGTCAGCGCAGCCAAGGCCGCAGCGGCAGACGCGGCTCTCCTGGCCGCGCGGTCGGCGTTGCAGACCCACGGCGCGATCGGCTTCACTCAGGAGCACGACCTGTCGCTGCTGCTGGTGAGGGTGCAGGCGTTGCGCCCCGCATGGGGCGACCCGACGTGGCACCGGCGCCGAGTACTGGAGGCACTGACCGCATGACGGTTCAGCGAGGAGCGAAGGCGGATCGCGCATGACAGAAGAACGGAACCTGCTGCGCGACACGGTCGCTGCGCTCGTCGAGAAGCACGCGTCGCCGGAGGCGGTGCGCGAGGCGATGAGTTCTGGGCGGGGATACGACGAGTCGCTGTGGCAGATGCTGTGTGAGCAGGTCGGCGCTGCGGCCCTGGTGGTTCCCGAGGAGCTGGGCGGTGCGGGCGGCGAACTGGCCGATGCCGCGGTGGCGCTCGAGGAGTTGGGCAAGGGCCTGGTCCCGACCCCGCTGCTCGGCACCACGCTGGCCGAGTTGGCGCTGCTGGCGGCCGACGAACCGGATGCCGACGCGCTCGAGAAGCTGGCGGAGGGAAGCTCGATCGGCGTGGTGGTCTTCGATCCGGGGTACGTCGTGAACGGCGACATCGCCGACGTCGTGATCGCCGCCGACGGGGAGAAGCTCACGCGCTGGACGTCGTTCACAGCTCAGCCGGCGGTCTCGATGGACGTGACGCGCCGCCTGGCCCGGGTGGAGGCCACCGAGACCTCCGCGATCGGCACGGATCCCGGCCTGGCGGACATCGCGGCGATCCTGCTGGCGGCCGAGCAGATCGGCGCGGCATCCCGCTGTCTGGACCTGACCGTGCAGTACACCAAGGACCGGGTGCAGTTCGGTCGGCCGATCGGCAGCTTCCAGGCGCTCAAACACCGGATGGCCGACCTGTACGTCGCCGTGCAGTCGGCGCGCGCGGTAGTCGACGAGGCGGTGGCCGACCCGTCGCCGACATCGGCGGCGCTGGCGCGTGTCGCGGCCAGCGAGGCGTTCTCGAAGGTGGCGGGCGAGGCTGTCCAGATGCACGGCGGCATCGCCATCACCTGGGAGAGCGACATCCAGCTGTACTTCAAACGCGCCCACGCCAGCGCGCAGCTGCTCGGGGCGCCGCGCCAGCATCTGCGTCGCCTCGAATCCGAACTGTTCTAGCCTGGACTCGTGACCACCACGGCAAGAGGCCCATCACTTCGGGCAGGTATCCCGCCGTTCTACGTGATGGACGTGTGGCTGGCGGCCGCCGAACGTCAACGCACTCACGGCGATCTGGTGAACCTGTCAGCGGGACAGCCCAGCGCAGGGGCGCCGTCGCCGGTCCGCGACGCCGCCGTGACGGCGCTGAAGGGCAACCAGCTCGGGTACACCGTGGCATTGGGAAAACCGGAGTTGCGCGCGGCGATCGCCGACTCGTACTGGAGCAAGTACGCACTCGAGGTCGAGGCGCGTGACGTGGTGGCCACCACCGGCTCGTCCGGCGGGTTCCTGTTGGCGTTCCTCGCATGCTTCGACGTCGGTGACCGCGTGGCGATCGCCAGCCCGGGATACCCGTGCTACCGCAACATCCTGTCCGCGCTCGGCTGCGAGGTGGTGGAGCTGCCCTGCGGCCCCGAGACCCGTTTCCAGCCGACGGCGCAGATGCTGGCCGAACTCGATCCCCCTGTCGCGGGCGTTGTCGTGGCGAGTCCGGCGAACCCGACCGGCACGGTGATCCCTCCCGACGAACTCGCGGCGATCGCGTCCTGGTGCGCGGCGTCGGGGGTTCGCCTGATCAGCGACGAGGTGTACCACGGCCTGGTCTACGACGGTTCCCCGGCGACCAGCTGCGCGTGGCAGACGTCGCGAGAAGCCGTGGTCGTCAACAGTTTCTCGAAGTACTTCGCGATGACGGGGTGGCGGCTCGGCTGGATGCTGGTGCCCGATGAGCTGAAACGGGCCGTCGACTGCCTCACCGGGAACTTCACCATCTGCCCGCCGACACTGGCCCAGGAGGCCGCGGTCGCGGCGTTCACCCCCGAGTCGATCGCCGAGGCCGATGCGCTGCTGGACGGGTATGCGGCCAACCGGGCGCTGCTGCTCGACGGGCTGCGCGGGATCGGGATCGACCGGCTGGCCCCGACCGACGGAGCCTTCTACGTCTACGCCGACGTCTCACATCTGACCACCGACTCGCTGGATTTCTGCTCGAAGTTGTTGGCGGACACCGGGGTTGCGATCGCACCCGGTGTCGACTTCGACACGGTCCGCGGCGGCGCGCACGTGCGGTTGTCGTTCGCGGGCCCGACCGGCGACATCGAGGAGGCGTTGCGCCGGATCGGCGGGTGGCTGGCCTGACGTCTGCGGCTCATCCAAGGCACGTGTACGAGCGCCGCCTGCGGGATATCGCATCCACGCTCGCCGCGAGCAGGAGCACGCCACCGGTGACCAGGAAGTCGATGTAGGACGACTGGTTCAGCAGGCCCAGTCCGGTTGGCGATCGTCGCGACCACCACGCCACCGATGACGACGTCGACGGCGCACAGCAGTGTGTTGCCCGCGCCCTTGCCGCGGGTGCTCAGACCGCGCGACTCGGCGGGCATCACGCCGCGGGGAACCGCTCTGGGTCCCGGCGCCGGCGACAACGCCTCAGCCGCACTGGGATTGGGCGCAGGAGCCGGCGACTGCGTGGTGTCGTTGGGGACGTCGGGGGTTGTGAGCGCCGTCGGACAGGTGGCTCCGCGCGACGCGGAGGGCCTCGTCGCCGGCTTCGCCGACGCCACAGGGCGCCAGCTTCCGCTGGTGTGCACTCTCAACGGGGCCCCTTTGCTGGCCGCGGTCGCCGAGATGCTGAGTCTGGATTTCGACGAGTTCGATCGGCTCGCTCTGTCGGCGCCCGCCGGGGCCGACGGCCTGGTCCTCATCCCCCAGTTCGACGGGGAACGCTCGCCGAACCTGCCGCGGGCCGCCGGTGCCCTGCACGGGATGACGATGCGAACCTCCACTCCCCGAACATCGCTCGTGCGGCCGTGGAAGGCCTGCTGTCCTCGATGGCCTACTGCATCGACAAGATCGCCGGGCAGGGCGTGGATGTGGAGCGCATCATCCTGGTCGGTGGTGGAGCGCGATCCGAGGCCGAGCAGTACCACGCCGCCCAGCAACTCACACTTAGGTGACCGGACTTGTCGGGGGCGTGGTTTAGCCTGGGTTCATGTTCGAATGTTTGTTCGATGTGGATCCGGGGGCGGGTGAGGCTGCGCTGCGGGATCAGGTCGAGCAGCTCGAGCGGTTGAAGTCGGCGACGGCGGCGGCCCAGGCGCGGGCGACGGCGTTGTGGGCGGCCAAACGCCGTGCTGCCGAGGAGGCAGCCGGGGTGCCGGCCCGCAAACGGGGCCTGGGGTTGGCGTCGGAGGTGGCGTTGGCCCGCCATGACGCCCCGTCGTGCGGGAACCGGCACCTGGGGTTCGCTCAGGCCCTGGTCCATGAGATGCCCCACACCCTGGCCGCGCTGGAGTCGGGGGTGCTCTCGGAGTGGCGGGCCACGCTGATCGTCAAACAATCGGCCTGCCTGAGCGTCGAGCATCGCCGCGCGTTGGACGCCGAACTGTGCGCCGACGTCGCCAAACTGGCGGGCTGGGGTAACGACCGGGTGGAGGCCGAAGCCAAGAGGATCGCCGCCCGCCTCGACGCCGCGGCGGTGGTGGCCCGCTCAGCCAAGGCCGCCGCCGATCGTGGGGTGTGGATCCGCCCCGCCCCCGACACCATGACCTACGTGACCGTCCTGCTGCCTGTGCAACGAGGGGTGGCGGTGTTCGCCGCACTCAAACGCGAAGCCGACGTGAGCTGTGACGGGCGCTCCCGGGGGCAGGTGATGGCCGACACCGCCTACCAACGCCTCATTCGCCGCACTCAAACGCGAAGCCGACGTGAGCTGTGACGGGCGCTCCCGGGGGCAGGTGATGGCCGACACCGCCTACCAACGCCTCACCGGCCGCCCCGCTCAACAGCCGGTGCCGGTGGCGTTGAATCTGGTGATGGCCGACACCACGCTGGCCGGCGACGACCACGAACCGGCCTGGCTGGACGGCTTTGGACCGATCCCGGCGGGGTTCGCCCGCCGACTCACCGGTGACGCGGTCGCCGACAAGGCGGTGAAGGCCACGCTGCGGCGGCTCTACCGCCACCCGAAATCCGGACAACTGGTGGCCATGGAATCCCGGGCGAGGATTTTCCCGAAAGCGCTGGCCGCCTTCCTCCGGTTGCGCGATCAGCGGTGCCGGACCCCGTTCTGCGATGCNCAACTGGTGGCCATGGAATCCCGGGCGAGGATTTTCCCGAAAGCGCTGGCCGCCTTCCTCCGGTTGCGCGATCAGCGGTGCCGGACCCCGTTCTGCGATGCCCCGATCCGGCACTGCGACCACGCCACCCCCGATCGTGCGGGCGGGCCGACCAGCGCGCTCAACGGGTTGGGTGATTGCGAAGCCTGCAACTACGCCAAAGAAGCCCCCGGCTGGAC
>NZ_JACKSH010000106.1 GCF_025821625.1 Mycolicibacterium pyrenivorans | reverse complement strand
CTGGAACGATCTGAACCTTAGACAAGTCCGATTATTCCTTGCAGGACAGGCACTTTCGCTTATCTACACACCGCCACAAGCGACAAACCGCGAAAAATTCGGGCTAACGTCGCGGATCTCGAAAACCACACCCGCCCGGAGAACATCGAAGCGGGTGACGATTTGGTGCCGTCTGGCGGCGGCTACCACACACCAGATCTCGTCGAGTTCAACGGCGGACTACTCACAGCGCCCAGCAACCGTGCCCCACAGCACGATTCACAGACTACAAACCCGCCCGACCAGTGGTCACAAGGCAGGTTTCCCGGAGTGGAGCGGCGGGACAACCCTCGATCCGGAAAGGGCCGACCGGCCACGTCGTCTGGCCGCCGTCTTGTCACGCTGATTGTGTTCATCGGCGCGCGCGATTCGCCAATTTCGCCTACCCGTAGGCGGGATAGCGTTTCTCCCAGACGGCGAGTTGCTCTGCGCGGTGACCGTGTGCGATCCCGGCCTCGCGGCCGAGCAGCATCGTGGCCCCGCCGGCACCGTCGTAGTTTTCCCAGGGCTCGCCCCCGCGAACGAATTCCAGCCAGAGTTCCTGAACCGCGTCTGACATGTGCCGAGCCGCCTCGTCGTCACCAGCCAGCGCACTCGCAGCGTCCAGGTTGCCGAAGAGCAAGGGCAGGCACGAATCGTGGCATGCCCCCAGTCCGGCACGCGGAGAAGGCCACTGCAATTCGTAGCGAAACACCGGGTTGCCGCGCTCGGCGTGTGCCCGGACGAACTGCTCGGTCGGCGCGGTGAAGTGGTAGTCGGTGACCATCGCGCTGGCGGCATCGCGAAGCTTGTGGTGGTCGGCGAGGTAGGTCGTCACCACCGCGTCGGCGTCGTGACTGTCCCCGGCAAGTGCCCGCGCCCTGTCCCGCACGTACTGCTCGGTGAAGACGCCCTCATCCAGCGCCGCGTCAAAGATCCGCCACTCGTCGCGCGTCGTCCCGGCGAGGACGGGGATCGGCGGCATGTCGCGCGTTCTCGCAACCACCAACGGGTGCTCTTCGATGACGTCGCCGTCGATGCAGGGATGGAACGGGCCCTGCGGCGGCACGAATCCGCTGTCGATGCGCCGCTGCGCGGCAAGAATCTCCTCGACACCCGGTTCTTCGGCGCGCGTGAGGGCACCGGTCGAGATCAGCTGCTCGGCCACGGCGGAGGCGGCCGCCGTCGAGCGGACGCGCTCCAAGCCGCCACTCTGCAGGATCGCGCGGTCGAAGAGGTCGCACCCTCCGGCGAGCAGGGCCGATATCGCGATCGCACCGGAGGATTGCCCCGCCACCGTGATGGCGCTGGGGTCGCCGCCGAACGCGGCGATCTGCTCGCGCACCCACTGCAGCGCGTGCCTCTGGTCGCGCAGCGTCAGGTTGGTGGAGCCGGGCCCGTGCCAGTCAGGCGCGTAGAGCGCACCCAGCACACCGAGCCGGAAGTTGATCGTCACCACCACGATGTCGCCGCGCCGGGCGAGCCGCGAACCGTCGAGCAGCGGAGCGGATCCGTGCCCCTGCGTCTGCCCGCCGCCGTGCAGGAAGACCAGCACGGGTCGGAGGTTGTCGTCGGCCGCGGGTGTCCAGATGTTGAGCGTGAGACAGTCCTCGCTCATCGTGAGGCCGCGCTTGGCCAACCGCTCGGGCGAGATGTCCTGCGGGGCAATCGCCCCGAACGCGGTCGCGTCACGCATCCCTGCCCAGCTCGTCACGGGCTGCGGTGGGCGCCAACGATGCTCGCCTGTCGGTGCCGCGGCGTACGGCACACCGCGAAAGACGACAACGTCTCCACATGCGCCGGACGCGCGTGCGTCGCCCCGCAGTGCTCCGTACGAGGTGTGCGCGACTGCGGTCACGGGCGCTCTGTCAGGGGGTAGGCCGTCAGTGGGTAGGTCTCAGCCATCTCGCCGTCGAGTATCCGGGTCAGGAAGTCGCGGCCCTTGAAACTCACCACCTCCACGCGAAGCCCGCTCCGCGGGTCACGCAGGAACGCTACGCCGGCACCCGTGCGTTCCAACTCCCAACCGTCGTCCTGCAGCCGCGCGACGTCATCGCGCCAGCGCTGTGCGTAGTAGCCGACGTGGTGCATGCCGCCGAGCTTCGGTTCGGCGAAGATCGAGTCCGCGGCGGCGACGACCTCGATCAGCTCCAGGTACGGCGGGCCGGAAGTGGAGAACGCGATGCGTACGGCCTGGTCGTCAGCGGACCCGTCCGGACGGAGGAAGCCGCTACGCATCTCGAACGGCGGCGCCCACGTGATCTGCATGGCGCCGGCCAACGTCTGCATGGCAAGCAACAGATCGGGGACGAGGTGGCCCACGTGGTAGACGTTGTCGAAGGCCGACGCGGCGAGCGTCTCGAGTTTCGGGTCCATGTCAGATCCTGTACCTGCGGCGGATGGCGTCGAAGCGTGCGTGCAGTTGCGCGGCCCGCTCCTCGGGCGTGACGCGCCGGGTGTCGGCCGGCAGCACGGTGTCCAGCTCGGCGGCGGTGACGACAGTGGTGCTGACCTCGGGCAGCTGCCGGCTCCCGATAACGCGCATCGTGAGGTAGCCCTCGCTGAATTGTTGGGTGTCGATCCAGTTGTGCACACCGGGGTCGTTGTGGGCCATCACCATTCGGACGCGGCCGTCGGAGTCGATCGCCGATCTGCTCGGCGTGTAGCTCACCGGTCGGTACAGGTAGTCCATGCTGTTCCAGAACGCGCCCATGTTGGTCAGCATCCAGAACTCCCCGTCGTCGGCGAACTCGAACATCAACGCTTCGTCCGGCCCGAGACGCCACGGCATGGTGACGATGAGCCGGCCGCGGCGCGCATCGCGCTGCTCCGCCGTGCCGGCGAATCGCGCCCCGGGAAACACGTTGGGCTCGGGCTCGCCGAAAAGCGAACCGATCTCCAGTTCGCGGTCCGGCCAGTCCCTCATCGCCCCGGCGAGGAAGTCGCCGGCCCACCGCATCGACGCGATCAGATCCTGCGGTGTCGGCACGGGACGTGGCTGATCCATGTCGATGCGCTCGATGCTGAATTGCGCCGAGCGCTCCGCCCAGGAGTCGAAGCCCTGCCGCATGAAGAGCTTTCGCGAACCCGGGGAGGTCGGCAGCCAATTCGGTTCTCGCCGAGCGCCACCCACGTAAAGGACGAAGCTGCCGTCGCGTTCGGTGACCAGGTCGTCGCCGGTGACGTTGGCCTCCGGGGTGTCGCCGAAGGGTTCATGCAGGTTCGGGTGATCGGCGCCGTAGTACACGTCCTTCTCGGGTCGCGGCCCTTGGACGGTGAAGTTGATGAAACGCGCGGTGCCCCGATTACCCGCGATCCGGTATGTCGAGGCGCCGTCGATCCACGCCTGCAGATAGACGAAGTCGGCGTTGTCGCCGCCGAGCTTCCGGCTCGGCCCGCAGAACGGGTGGATCATCGGGTAGCGGGAGTTCTTGGTCTCCAGGGCGAGATCGTATGCCTGCCCGAGATTCTGCGTCAGGTAGCGGAAGGCGTCGGCACGCTGCGGCGCATTCGCCGGCGAGGTGTCCTTGAACGCGAGATCGCCGGCGGCCTTGAGCCGGTCGCAGAATTCGTGCCACGCGGCGCTCAGTGCCTCGTCGTCCTCGCTGTCACCGAAGGCCATCAGCGCCTCGTCTCGATGTCGATGCCGAATCGCTCGCGATAGTCGGCGAATTCGTCGTGCAGCCGCTGCACGGGAACCGGTAGGACGTCGGTGGAGTAGGCGAACTTGCCGTACCGATCGCTGCGGTTGGTGACGAGGTAGTCGCGCATCGCCTTCTCGGCTTCGGCCTGCAAGGGCAGTCCGGCGAAGTCGTAGAAGCCGCCGATCGTGGCGACCGGGTCGGTGACGAAGTCGCGGTAGCGGACGTGGTGGATGCGCGGGTCATCCACGAGCGGGTCGGTGAGGTAGGCGTGGAAGTTGGCCCGCGAGCCCTCGATCGTGTCTTTGGCGTACTGAGTCCAGTCCAGCGTCCCGGCCAGGCTCTCGTTGATCTGCCCGAAGGCCACGATCTGCGAGGCGAGCACCTGCACGGGGTCGCGGTGCACCCAGACGATGCGGGCGTCAGGGTAGGTGTCGAAGAGCGCGCGCAGGCGTCGGCCGTGAAATCCCTTGAGCACCCACCGCTTCGGCGGGCGGGTGTATTGGACGTGCTGCAGCATCATGCGGTGAAGGGCGTACTGCGCGTGATGGTCTTGCGGAAAGTTCTGGATCGTCACGGGCACTCGCCACCAGGCGCTCGGGTTCGTCGCGCGGAAGTCGAAGGCCCACGTGCGTTCACACTCGGGCAGCCCGGCACCGAGCAGGTCGTTGTAAGGGTGGCTGACGATCCACGGCGGGATCCGGTCGAGGATGTCCCGCCAGTCGGCATCGGCCTGCGCGCGGCGTGGGTCGTCGACGACGGCCGGTCCTGGTGGCGGCGACGGGTACATGACCTCCCAGAAGCGCAGCGCCCGCGAATCCTCGTCCTCGGCGAGCAGGGCATGCAGCAGCGTCGTCCCCGACCGCGGCTCGCCGGTGGCGAAGAGCGGGGCCGTGATCCGTTCTGCCGCAAGCGGCAGGCGTGCGTGGTCGTCAACGAAGTGCAGGCGGCTCGTCAGCAGTCCGCCGATCGTGAGTGCGGCTGCCCGCGAACCTGTTTCGTCGAGTCGGGCGCTGTTCAGCCTGTCGACGACCAGCGCCACGCGCGCGGGCAGGGTGTCATCACCAAAGTCGGTGAAGCCAGTCGATTCCTGCGCGGCGGCAATGAGGACGTCCCCGTCCAAGATCGTCATGGCGTGCTTCCCGCGAGCTGCAGCAGTGCGTCCTCGACCTCGCGGATTTTGCGCGCCGACTCGGCGGCGTAAACCTGCCCGGCCATTCCGCTGTAGTCGAGCACCGACACGACCCGGGCACCCGCCTCGCCGAAGTCGGCGATCTGCGCGGCGACCTGCTTCGGCGTCCCATGCGGAACAACAGACAGGATCGCGGCCGGGTCGACCTCCTCGAAGAGCCGGAGCAACCTGTCGCGGGTCAGCACGCGTGGATCGATGTCCTGGATGCCGCGCCAGTGCTCCCCCATCGGATGGCGGTGACCGGCGTCTGCCAGTGCGTCGCCGGTCAGTTGCAGCACCAGCGACTTCACCAGCGGACGCTGCACAATCGCACTCAGTTCGTCGGGCTCACTGATGAGGCACACCACCATCTTCGCCGGCGTGATGGCCTCCGGGTCACGTCCGGCGTGTTCGGCCGCCTCCCGGATGCGCGCCAGCTGACCGGCATAAGTCTCGGGCCCGGCGCTGCCCGTCGGCCACCAACCGTCGCCGAGTTCGCCTACCAGTCGCAGCATGCGGGGGCCGTTGGCCCCGATCCAGATCGGTGGCGGGCCGGAGTGGTGAAGCTCGGCGTCCAGCCGAGCGTGCTCCAGCGTGAAATGCTCTCCGGCGAAGTCGATCGGTCCGTCGGTGCTCCAGAGCAGCCGGATCAGCCGGAGCGCCTCGGCGAACCGGCTCACCGTGCACCGGTGGTCGAAGCCGTACGGTGCGAGGTTCTCGCGCTCGCCGGCACCGAGTCCCAGGATGAACCGGCCGTTCGAAAGATGGCTCAAGGTCAGCGCCGACTGGGCCAGCATCACCGGGTGGCGGCGGACGGTGTCGAGAACGCTCGTGGCGAGCCGAGTGCGTGTCGTGCGAGCCGCGACGGCACCGGCGAGGGTGAGGCCGTCCAGGTAGCGGTGCGGCGACGGCGACACCTCCGCGAGGTCGGTGAACTCGGGCGTCCAGATCGAGTCCGGCCAGAAGCTCACGAGATGATCAGGCAGCCACAGGGAGTGGTAGCGACCGTCGTCGAGGGCGTCCAACCCGCCGAGGTCGAGCGGCAGCGTCGTCCGGAAGAACGAGGCCAGCTCCAAGGGCATGCAGCGGAAGCTACACCGAGGATGGCGGCTACGTCAGCGGAATGCTGTGCATCTGCTCAGCAGCTGTAAGAACAACCGGCGCCGCAAGGGCAGATATCCCCGCAACCGCTATTTCGCTGGGCGAAAATACGGTTCGACCGTGCCGCTGAGCTTCATCACCATCGGATTCCCGCGGCGATCCTTGGCGGTGGGCACTTCGACGCGCACCCAACCTTCGGCCACGTCGTATTCGACGACATTGGTCTTCTCGGCGCCGTTGAAGCGGATGCCGACGTCGCGGAGGAGCGCCTCTTGGTTGAAGAACGGGCTGTTCGGATCAATGGAGAGGTGGTTCGGCGGAACGTCGGTGCTCTGGTCCTCGGACATGATGGCTTTCGGTCGATAGTGCGTCGGTCTTAAGTCGAATCGCTGTGAACCTACGTGACCCTGCCCGGCGCGACCAATTCCCTAAACTGCTCGTTTCGTGGGTGGAGGCAATAGGAAGAAACTCGAACCTCGGTCACCTCTGTAAACGTTGGGCTGACCTGCGTAAACGCATCACCGAAGCGTCAGCACGACCACCCCGAACGGCCCATGACGGCCCAAATCAGCGCTCAAGCGCTTCCTGACCTCCGAAGACGTCGTCGACATTGTGCACAGATACCAAGTCGGAGAAACCACTCAGGGGATCGGCAATCGGTACGGCATCTCCAAGACTCGCGTGGCAGACGTGCTTTGCGAGCACGGTGTCGCTATCCGCCGGCATGGTCTAAGTGACGAACAGGTCAACGAGGCAGCAACCCTCTACGCTGCGGGAAAATCGCTGGCGTGGCTTGGTGATCGTTACGGTGTCTCACACACAACCGTCGCAGCGGCCCTTCGACGCCAGGGTCTTCAGTTGCGGCGTCGGCCAGGCTGGATGTGACGTTCGATCCGCAATGACCGTGCGCCTGGCCGCCGGAGCGCACCACGTCACTAGGAGCGTGGGTCAGTAACGCTTCGAGGGGGTCGGGGCGTCGAATGTGCACATAGATCGCGTTCGAGGTGATTTGCGTGATCTGTGTGCACGCTGG
>NZ_JACKSH010000105.1 GCF_025821625.1 Mycolicibacterium pyrenivorans | reverse complement strand
TGCCTTTCTGGCCCTCCGATTGTGGCCGGCGGTCCGCTCCGCGCAAGGCCACGGCCTCCGCTGCGCTGCGGGCCCACAGGCTCGGGGCAGCTCCCCCACAAACGTTCGCTGCGCTCACCCGGGACCTGCCCCGCCCGGACCTTTGCACTCCACGGCCCTCTACCGGCCCAAATCTCCAGTGCCAGAAGGCAAAAAGAACGGGCGG
>NZ_JACKSH010000104.1 GCF_025821625.1 Mycolicibacterium pyrenivorans | reverse complement strand
AGATACGGTCCGAGTACCCGAGCGAACATGCGGGTCCGGTACTCGATGGGGTGGGATGTGCTCATGGTATTGATTTCTCTTCGGCTTGCTATTCCGTTGGGGTAGCGGGCTATTGCTCGGTGGGTCGGCATCGCATCGAGCCGAATCACGTGAATGGAGCATCGTCGTCGAGCCACGAGACCACGTCGGCCAGGGGCCGGCGCGGGGTCGCGGGCAGCGGATCGGCATTCAGCGGCGCCCAGCCGACGCGAATGAGCATCTGGGGGAACAGTTCGTCACCAAAAACGTCCGTTCCGACGATTTTCCGGCAATCAGGATTCTCCAATGCCTCGGTGACCGGGCAGGTCGACAGTCCTTGTGCGGTCGCGGTGAGCAGAACTGCGCTGGTGGCTTCACCGGCCCGGAGCCGATCGAGTGGAGTGTCCGTTGACGTGCCGAGGGCCAAGAGTAATCCGTTGTCGTCCGCTGCGGCCGTCCCCGCGGGTTGGCTGAGCATGGGGCCGGCGAAAATACGGCTGGGGACAGCGGCTCCCTGGTCGGGTGTCGGCGTACTGCGAGCGGGCACGCCGGCCACCGAGGCGTAGCGCCCGCTCCACGTTGTGAGTTCGGTGAGATACTCGGTGTCGTGAACGTGCTGTGAAACCGCTTGCC
>NZ_JACKSH010000103.1 GCF_025821625.1 Mycolicibacterium pyrenivorans | reverse complement strand
CGCCCGCCGCAGGCGGGCCTCCGCGCCTCCGGGCGCGCCGGCCGACAGGGGGGCGGCGGACCGGAAGACACCGCAGGCCCGCCGGTCCCGCGCGGCTGCGCGGACCCGGGCGGGCTGGTGGTTGGTCAGACCCAGAGCAGGGCGGGCACTTCGGTCCATCCGGGGCCTGGGTGCTGGGCTGCGAGGTAGATGCGGTCGCGGGCCCAGGTGGTGTGGCGTCTCTGTGTGGCGAGGCCGCCTTCGGCGGTGAGCCAGGGCAGGGGGGGTGGGCTGCGAGGTAGATGCGGTCGCGGGCCCAGGTGGTGTGGCGTCTCTGTGTGGCGAGGCCGCCTTCGGCGGTGAGCCAGGGCAGGGGGGAGCGCCGGATGCCGTAGTCGTCGACACCGAAGTGGTCTTTGTCGAGGTACTGGCGCTTGTCGGNGTTGCAGATGTACCGGTGGGCCGGCAGTGCTGCGGGCGCTTCAGCGTTGGGGGTGACTGGCTCGTCGGGGTCGATGAGACCGGCGAAGCACACGAAATGCTGGGGTTCGACGAGCCAATACAGCGCATCCTGGTCGTCGTCGGGGTCCTCGTAGTCGCCGGCCCAGACCAGGCGGGCGCCGCCGTCGAGGGTGAGCAGTATTTCCACGGCGGTCATGAGCGGGGAGTCGGCGCGGGTGTGGGTGGACAGTTTGGGTCCGGCGCCGTAGGTGGCGGGGTTGAGGGCGGCCAGGGGTCGGCCCGTGGGGTCGACGATGACGGGGTTGAAGTATTGGCCCATGGTGGTGTCCTTTCAAGGATGGGTGNTGGNTGAGCTGGGGTGGTGATCGGGCCCCGCGCCGNGGCGGGGCCCGATCGGGTGGTCAGGACCGNTCNATGGCTGCGGTGAGTTCGTCGGTGGACACGTGACTACGACGTCGCCGACGGACAGGCTGCGGTGTCCGGCGTGGCGCCATCCGGTGGCCCAGGTGGTGGTGGGTTCGCAGTTGAGCTCGTCGAAGATGNGCTCNAGTGCGGCGCTGATGGCGGTCTGCTGGGGTCGGGTGTCGGTGGGGATGGGCAGGTTGAAAGTTGCGGCGGCGCGCAGCCGCGCGGGNGCGGCGCGGTTGAAGCCGAGGAAACTGGCAGGGGCCTCGTTGAGGTACACGGTGGTGGGCACGGTGGGTGTGGCGGTGGTGGTGGTCATGGTGTTCTCCCGTTTCTCGTGGTGAGTGGTGCGCCGGTCAGCGCTGGGGAGCGGTCAATCGGGTGAGGGTGGGCGGTCAACCCCGAAGAGCCGACGGCGTGGTGAGTGGTGCGCCGGTCAGCGCTGGGGAGCGGTCAATCGGGTGAGGGTGGGCGGTCAACCCCGAAGGCCGATTAGGCTGCGACCCCTGCTGACGGTTAAAGGTGAGTAGCTACCCAACCCACGCCCGCCGCAGGCGGGCATCCGGCGCCCGCCAGGGCGGCCGCTGCTGCTGGTGAGGTGTGATCCCGGAAGACGCCGGTAGCCCGGTCCCCGCGCGAGGCGGGGCCGGGCCGGGCGGCGCTGCGGCTAGGCGTGCTGCATCCAGGTTCGGATGGTGTCGAGCAGGTCGGTGGTGGTGCTGGTGTCGACGACGGTGATGGGGGCCGTGGCTCCTGCGGGGTTGCGGTAGGTGCCGTGGGCCCGCTCGGCGGCGATGTCGTCCCAGGTGATCTGTCCGACGCGGTTCTGGGCTTCGATCATGGCGTCGAGGAGGCAATCGACGGGCTGGTCGATGGTGGCGATGCAGTCGGTGGTGATGATGGCGGTGGTGATGGACAGCGCTGGGGAGCGGTCAATCGGGTGAGGGTGGGCGGTCAACCCCGAAGAGCCGACGGCGCACGGAGCAGGGTTTTCGGCCCGCGAGCGGCAGCGAGCTCGATAGGGCCGAAAAGGTCACTCGGCCTGCGTAGTTCGGCGTCGGTGTGGGTTGACCGGTCGGGCCCCCGGCCGATTAGGCTGGGCTGCGACCCCTGCTGACGGTTAAAGGTGAGTAGCTACCCAACCCACGCCCGCCGCAGGCGGGCATCCGGCGGTCGCACCTAGTTGTAACTCCCAGACAGGTTGTGAACGGCGTGGCTAGCAGAATGTAGGTGAGGACCTCCGGTATCGGTGTGGGTTACCACAACGCACATCGATCACCGATGTGAACGGCGTGGCTAGCAGAATGTAGGTGAGGACCTCCGGTATCGGTGTGGGTTACCACAACGCACATCGATCACCGA
>NZ_JACKSH010000102.1 GCF_025821625.1 Mycolicibacterium pyrenivorans | reverse complement strand
CCTGACCCGCGAACACACCAAACCCGCCGTGGCACCCACGGCAACACCGACGCGCCCACACCCAGCGCACCTCACCTCTATTTTCGGATTAGCAGGCCGTTACTCGCACTTCCGCTGCTGGAATGCAATTCCGGCGGAGGTGGCTAGGTGGCGTCGGGGTCGAACGGCGTCGACGCCGGTCCCGACCCCGACGCTTCGGGTTTCTCGGCGGGCGGCGCCGTGGGCGCGACCGCGGAGGGGCCGTGCGCCGACTGGGGCTTCTCCGAGGGGGCCTGTGCCCGGTCCGGCGTGTCGAACTTGCCGGTGAATATCGAGTCGTCGCCGTCGAGCAGGTGTTTGGTCAGCGCCGCCCGCGGCGTCATACCCCGCAGCCGCTGCAGCTCGGACAGCGGCTCTCGCAGGTCGTCGAACTCCGGGCCGAGATCCTCGCGGAGCTGACTGGTGGCGCCACTGATGTAGTCCCGAGCCTGGCGGAGCGAGCTGGAGGTCCACCGGATGGCGCCCGGCAACCGTTCCGGCCCGAGGATCACCAAGCCGGCGATCACCAGGAGCACCATCTCGGCCCACCCGACATTGGCGAACATCGGCGGTTACGTGCTGTTGTCGGGGCCGGGAGTCACGGTGAGCGTGACGCGGCGGCCGTCGCGCACGACCTCGATGGGCGCGGGCTCGCCGATCTTGAGCTGCCGCACCGCGACGACGAACTCGTCGGCGTCGGCGACCTCGCGGTCCCCCACCTTGACGACGACGTCGTTCTCGAGGATGCCGGCCCGCTCCGCGGGTCCACCCTGGTTGACGTTGGCGATCTGCGCACCCTTGGAGACGTCGTTGCTCACCGAGCGTGCCGTCAGGCCCAGGGTCGGGTGAGCGATCTTGCCGCTCTCGATCAGGGCCGCGACGACCTGCTTGACCTCGTTTACCGGGATCGCGAAGCCGAGACCGCTGGCGCTGTCGGACAGGGACTTACCTGCGGTGTTGATGCCGATGACCTCGGCGTTCATGTTGATCAGGGGCCCACCTGAGTTGCCGTGGTTGATCGACGCGTCGGTCTGGACACCGTCGATGACGGTGTCGGTGTCCGAGCCGTCACCCGACAGCGGAACCGGGCGGTGCAGCGCGCTGATGATGCCCGTGGTGACGGTGCTGCGAAGTCCCAGCGGCGCGCCCGCGGCGATCACCTCTTCACCGACCTGCAGCTTCTCGGAGTCACCCATCCGGGCGACCACGAGGTTGTCGACGTTGTCGACCTTGAGTACCGCCAGGTCGGTCTTCGGATCACGTCCGACCAGGTTGGCGGGGACTTCCTTGCCGTCGTTGAACACCACTGCCAACTTGTACTTGCTCGGGTTGGTGGCCGCCTCGGAGATCACATGGTTGTTGGTGACGATGTAGCCGCGGCCGTCGATCACGACGCCGGATCCCTGAGAGCCCTCGTTGTCGCTGGTCGCCTCGATGGTGACCACCGAGTCGGCGACCGCGGCAGCGACCTCGGTGAACCGGCCGGGCGGCAGATCGGGCCTGTCGCTGGTCTCGAGGGTCACCTTCGAAGTGGTGAACGCCTCGACGACCTCGGCGGTCTTGCGGCCCACCAGGCCGCCGGCGACACCGATGACCAGCGCGACGATGCCGAGCACCACGAGCGCGACGAAGGACACCTTGCCGCCGAACAGCACGTCGCGCACGCCGAGCTTCCCCATGGTGGTGGACGTCGGTGGCGGCGCCGTCGGGGCGACCGCCGGTGTTCCCAACGCTGCGGGAGCGCCCGGATTGCGCCACGGGTCGTCGGGCTCGTCGTCACTGCCGTCACGTTCGGCGTCGAGGGCGCCCGCGTCGGTGGGGTGTCGCTGCAGTGAGTCGCCGCCGGGATGGGTGCGGCCGAACGCCTCGGCGAGCACGGGGTCGGGGGCCAGGTCCTTGGGGGTGTAGTCACCCTGATCGCGGTACTGGGCAGCCCCCTGGAAGGAACCGTCCACACCCGCGGGCCTGCCGAATGCACGCTTGGCCGCCGGATCCACAGGCGGACGCGACACGGGGCGCGGCTCGAGACGCTCCCGCCCGGTCTGGTCCAGATTGGTCACCCGTTCATCGCCCTTCCCTCACCCTTCTGACACGGCGGCAGCCAGCGCCGACGCAACGACGCTGATCGACGCCGATCGACTGCATTCACCCTACCGACGCTTGCGGCGGGCGCGCTGCGCACCGTCAGCTAACTGCGGCGCGTCGGCCGGTCCCGGAGCTTCCTCCGGGGTGTGGTGCGGGATCTGGGACAACAGTCCCAGCAAAGAACTCGGCATCGCCACGGGACACGAATCCCGCAACGCGGTGCGCGCCTGACGCTGGGCATCGACCTCCAGCGCGCACTCGGGGCACATCGAGAGGTGGTGAGCCGCGCGCAGGTGCGCGGTCATGCGCAGCTCACCGTCGACGAACGCGGCGACCGCCTCGGTCGACAGGTGCTCGGTGGACCCGAACTGGCGCGGGCCGACGGGCGCGTCGCTCTGCGAGGCAAACTGCGTGGGAAGCCAGGAGAAAGCGCGACGGAACGCATGTCCGGGCTCAAACATCACCCAGCTCCTCTCGGCTCATGTCAGAACGGGGCTACTTCTTCGAATGTAGCGCGGCATGCTGTGAGGCAACGCGGGAACGTCAGGCCGACCTGGCCGTGTTGTCAAAGCTGCGGTACCCGTCGGATGTCGTGGCATCGGAGTGACGTGCCAGGTGATCCCGCAACGCCTGGCGGCCCCGGTGGATGCGGCTGCGCACGGTGCCTAGCTTGACGCCCAGCGTCGCGCCGATCTCCTCGTAGGACAGCCCTTCGATGTCGCACAGCACCACGGCGGCGCGGAATTCCGGCGGCAGCGAGTCCAGCGCAGCCTGAAGGTCGGGTCCCAGCCGCGAGTCGTGATAGATCTGCTCGGGGTTGGGCTCGTCCGCGGGGACGCGGTCGTAATCCTCAGGCAGCGATTCCATCCGGATACGGCCGCGGCGGCGGACCATGTCGAGGAACAGGTTGGTCGTGATGCGGTGCAACCAGCCTTCGAAAGTGCCCGGCTGATAGTTCTGCACCGAGCGGAACACGCGGATGAACGTTTCCTGGGTCAGATCCTCGGCGTCGTGCTGATTGCCGGACAGACGATAGGCCAGGCGGTACACCCGGTCGGCGTGCTGTCGGACGAGTTCGTCCCATGTCGGCATCGCGGCCTTGTCGCCGGTGGCGTCGAACACCGCGGTGCCGGTCAACTCGTCGTTCGGCTCCACCCACTCGCCGTCGGTGAACTGCTCGAGGTGGGCCATGGAAACCGGAGAAACGGGAGCGGCAGCAGGAGCAGCAACGGGAGCCGTAGGGCCGGCCGCATGGGTGGTGGTCGTCGGATCCTCCAGGTCGTGACGGCAGCGATCATCGGTTGACGACCGCTCGATATCGACAACGCGGCATTGTGGGGCTTTCTTCCCGGGGCGTGCCTCGGGCCGCACGATGTCGCTGCGTGCGCTGAATGCGCCGTCTGTCATGCACTCACCGTCTCCCGCGCTGGTGTGCCAGGCATATGAGCAAACTGAACATTTCCTGAGAATGATTGCTACCCGTTTTTCGACCAGGGAAAACGATGTGCACGGGCCTGGATTTCGGGCGTCTCGAGTCGGGCGTGTCGCGCCATCGGCCGCCCGCGCTTCGCTCTACGCTGCGGGCATGGCAGGCACCGACGAGCCCGATTCTCGCCCCGGCGACGCCGGTGTGAGGGCCAGCCAGGCCGAGGCGATCGTCGCCCATGCCGAGCACTCGATCTCCGAGGACGCAATAGTCGCTGCGGCCCGCGAGCGTGCGGTGGACATCGGCGCCGGTGCAGTGACCCCGGCAGTGGGGGCGCTGCTCTGCGTCCTGGCGAAGCTGACCGGAGCCAAGGCGGTGGTCGAGGTCGGCACCGGCGCGGGGGTCAGCGGGCTGTGGCTGCTGTCGGGGATGCGTGAGGACGGTGTGCTGACGACGATCGACGTCGAGCCGGAGCACCAACGCATCGCCAAGCAGGCGTACACCGAGGCCGGCGTCGGACCCGGGCGCACCAGGCTGATCAGCGGCCGCGCCCAGGAAGTGCTCACCCGGTTGGCCGACGAGTCCTACGACCTGGTGTTCATCGACGCCGACCCGGCCGACCAACCGCAGTTCGTCATCGAGGGCGTGCGGCTGCTGCGCCCGGGCGGAGCGATCGTCGTGCACCGCGCCGCGCTGGGCGGTCGGGCCGGCGACGCGTCGGCCAAGGACAGCGAGGTCGCCGCCGTTCGTGAGGCGGCACGGCTGATCGCCGAGGACGAGCGGCTGACACCGGTGCTCATCCCGCTGGGTGACGGCCTGCTCGCCGCCGCGCGCGACTGACGCCCCTCTTCCGCGGAAGCGCATTCCCGGTCGTCGACCGGGCCTTTTCAACAACCAGGACTGCTATTCCGCGGAACGGTTGACCGTGCACTGAACGTGCGTTTAGCATACTGAACATGCGTTCAGCGAATGTGAATGCCGATCGGACCGCCCTCGCCCGGATCCGCGATGCCGCGATCGACGAGTGGGGTCGCAACGGCTTCACGGTCGGACTTCGCCGTATCGCCGAGGTCGCCGGGGTCAGCGCAGCCCTCGTCATCCACCATTTCGGTTCCAAGGACGGGTTGCGCAAGGTGTGCGACGACCACATCGCCGAGACGGTGCTCGCCAGCAAGACCGAGTCGATCAAGACGACCGACCCCGCGACGTGGTTCGCCCAGATGGCCGAGATCGAGGACTACGCCCCGATGATGGCCTACCTCATGCGCAGCCTGCAGGAGGGCAGAGAACTGGCGAAAACATTGTGGCGCACCATGATCCACAACACCGAGCTTTACATCGAGGAGGGCGTGCGGGCCGGAACCGTCAAGCCGAGCCAGGATCCCAGGGCCAGGGCGCGCTTCCTGGCGATGGCCGGCGGCGGCGGGTTCCTGCTCTACGTGCAGATGCACGACAACCCCACCGACCTGCGCTCGGTACTGCGGGACTACAGCGAGGAGATGGTGCTGCCCGCCCTCGAGCTGTACACCCATGGCCTGATGGCCGATTCGACGATGTACGACGCGTTCGTCGCGCAGCGCGACAAGGGCATCCCGTTGACATCCGGGCAAGGAGATCACGATGACTGACAACGGAAGTGGACTCGCCGTCGAGATCTGCGGGTTGTCGAAGTCGTTCGGCCGCAACAAGGCTCTCGACGGCCTCGACCTCACCGTCGCCCAGGGCGACGTGACGGGCTTCCTCGGCCCCAACGGCGCGGGCAAGTCCACCACCATCCGGGTGCTCCTCGGCCTGCTTCGAGCAGACAGCGGCACCGTCCGCCTGCTGGGCGGTGACCCGTGGCGCGAGGCGGTTGCGCTGCACCGCCGGATCGCCTACGTTCCGGGCGATGTCACGCTGTGGCCCAATCTCACCGGCATGCAGGTGATCGACTTTCTCGCCGACCTCCGCGGTCGGGGCGCCGTCGACGCGAAGCGCCGGGATCAACTGATCGAGCGCTTCGAACTCGACCCGCACAAGAAGGCCCGCACCTATTCGAAGGGCAACCGGCAGAAGGTGGCGATCGTGGCCGCGTTCAGCGCCCGCAGCGAGCTCTTCGTCCTCGACGAACCGACCTCGGGCCTGGATCCGTTGATGGAAAAAGCTTTCCAGCAGTGCGTCCGGGAAGTGGCCGACCAGGGTGCGGCAGTGCTGCTGTCCAGTCACATCCTGGCCGAGGTCGAAAAGCTCTGCGACACAGTGACGATCGTGCGGGCCGGCCGCACGGTCCGGTCCGGAAAACTGGCCGACATGCGTCACCTCATGCGCACCACCGTGTCGGCGCGCACCCGCGGCGGTCGCGGGCCTCTGGATGGCGCCGCCTACGTGCACGACCTTCGCGCGGAAGACGGTCGCCTGCGCTTCGCGGTGGATCGCGACAACCTCGACCGCGCGATGTCCGACCTAGCCGGCCTCGGTATCGAAGAACTCACCGTGGCGCCGGCGTCGCTGGAGGACATGTTCCTGAGCGAATACCAGGGGGCGGGCCTGTGAGCGGCACCGCGCCCGCCACCACGGTGTCACCACTGCACACGGGACGGCACGCGGCGGTGTCGACGGAATCGCCGTGGACGGGCACCGACAGCCTGATCCGCTTGGCGCTGCGCCGTGACCGCGTGCGACTGTCGGTGTGGATCGCCGTGCTGACGCTGATGATGGTGTACGCCCCGGCCGCCATCGAGCTCGCCTACCCCGAGGAGGCGCAGCGCCTGACGCGCGTCGAACTACTCAAGACCCCTGCCGGAATGATGTTGGGCGGTCCCATGTTCGGGGTCAACGAGACCGACCTCGGGGTGATGATGGCCAACGAGCTGACGCTCACGCTGATCATCGCCACATCGATCCTCGCCATTCTCACCGTCATCCGGCACACCCGCGCCGAGGAGGAGGGCGGGGCGGCCGAACTGGTGCTGGCCTCGGTTGTCGGAAGGTATGCGCGCACCACAGCCGCGTTGGCCGTCATGGGCGCGGTGAACATCGTTCTGGCCGTGACGATGACGGCCGCGATGGCGGCGACCGGGTTCGGCGTCGTGGACACCGCCGCGATGTGCATCGGTGTCACCGCGGTGGCCGTGGTGTTCGGCGCCGTCGCTGCGGTCACGGCACAGTTGTGGCGCGTCGCCCGCGCCGCGACCGGTGCGGCGATGGCGACGCTCGCCCTCGCCGCGCTGGTTCGCGGAGTCGGCGACGTCATCGACAACTCGGGCAGCGCGGTCAGCTGGCTCTCCCCGATCGCGTGGGCGCAGCAGATGCGGGCGTTCGTCGACCTCCGGTGGTGGCCGCTGGCGCTGTTGATCCTGCTCACGATCGTCCTGACCGCCTTGGCCGCGTTGCTCGAGGCCCGCCGCCAGTACGACGACGGCACCATCGCCTCGACCGGTGAGCGCCCGGGTGCCCGGCCGATCCGCGGGGTCCTCGGCCTACACCTGGTGCTGCAGCGCGGCCAGACGATCGGCTGGTCGATCGGACTTTTCGTGGCGGGCTTGGCATTCGGATCGATGACGAAGTCGCTGATCGACGCCGCGGCCGACAACCCACTGCTCGCCCGGTTGGTCGCGAACCAAGGCGCCGACGGCGTCTACACGACGATGTCGCAGTTCCTCGCGGCCGCGGCCTGCGCCTACGCGGTGTCCACGGTGCTGCGGGTGTATGCCGACGAGCAGTCCGGCCTCGGTGAGCCCGTTCTCGCCGGATCGGTCTCCCGGATGCGGTGGCTGTTCACCGCGGTGCTCGCGACGGTGCTCGGCTCGGTGGTGTTGATGTTCTTCGCAGGTCTGGGCAACGGCCTCGGCGCAGGGATGACGCTCGGCGAACCTCGGACCGTGGTCCGGCTCATGCTCGCGGGGTTGGCTTTCGTGCCTGCGCTCGCAGTGCTGGCCGGTATCGCTGCGCTTGCGGTGGCGCTGCGTAGCACCTGGATCGGCTGGCTCGCGGTGACGTTCGTCGTCGTGTCCCTCTACCTCGGTGCGCTGTTGCGGCTTCCGGGCTGGCTCATCGATCTCTCGCCGGTTGCGCAGACCACGGTTCCCACTGACACTCCCGTCCTTGCGTTGATCGTGATGGCCGCGGTGGCAACGGCTTTCACGCTGGTGGCCGGGCTTGTCTATCGACGTCGGGACGCGGTGTGAGGAGGCATCCATGAAGGTCGCACTGCAAGCTTTGGTTGCGGCGCTGCTAGGCCTGTTGCTCTTCGGACTCGCGTTGTTCCTGCCGGCCGGGACGTTCGACTACTGGCAGGGATGGCTGTTCATCGCGGTGTTCGCCGTCTGCACCACGGTGCCGACCATCTATCTGGCGGCGCGTCACCCGGCCGCTTTGCAGCGACGGCTCAAGGCCGGCCCCACTGCCGAAAGCCGCCCCGCGCAACGGATCATCATCGTGGCAGCGGGCGCTGCGTTCGTGGCGACGCTGGTCGTGAGCGTGCTGGACTGGCGGTACGGATGGTCGACGGTGCCGGTGGTGGTGGTCCTCGTGGGCAACCTTTTGGTCGCGGTCGGACTGCTGATGTCGCAGTTGGTGGTGGTGCAGAACAACTACGCCGGGTCGACCATCAGGGTCGAGGACGGCCAGCATCTGGTGTCCATGGGCCTCTACGGCGTGGTGCGCCACCCGATGTACAGCGCGTCGCTGGTCATGACGATGGGCATACCGCCTGCCCTGGGTTCGCTGTGGGGCCTGCTGGTGCCGGCACTGCTGTTCCCACCGGTTCTCGTCGCCCGCATCCTCGACGAGGAGAAGGCGCTGACCGAGGAGTTAGTGGGTTACCGCGAGTACACGGCGCAGGTGCGGTATCGCCTGATCCCCGGGGTGTGGTGAGGACCGGCCGCATACTGACTCCATGGAACTGCTCACCGGGCTCGGCCTGGCGACGGCGGCCGGGCTGAACGCCTACATCCCGCTGCTGGCGCTGGGACTGCTTGCCCGGTTCACCGACCTGGTGGCGCTGCCGCAGCCCTGGGCCTGGCTGGAGAACGGCTGGGTGATGACGATCGTGGCGGTGCTGCTGGTCATCGAGGTCGTCGCCGACAAGGTCCCCGCTCTGGACAGCGTCAACGACATGGTCCAGACGTTCGTGCGCCCCACCGCTGGCGGCATCGTGTTCGGCTCCGGCACCGCCGCGCAGACCTCGGCGGTGACCGATCCCGGCGCTTTCGCGCAATCGGGTCAGTGGATCCCTGTGGTCATCGGCGTGGCCGTCGCGCTGGTCGTGTCGCTGACGAAGTCGACCGTACGGCCCGCGGCCAACGTCGCGACCGCGGGGATGGCCGCCCCCGCGCTGAGCACCGCGGAGGACCTCACGAGCATCGCGCTGGTGTTCCTGGCGATCCTGGTGCCCGTGCTGGTGCTGGTCGTCGCGGTCGCGCTGGTGTGGGCGGCCGTCACGTTGATCCGTCGACGCCGCCGCGCTAGGACCGCCGCGCGCTAGATCCAGACACCCTTGCCGACGGCGACGACGCCGCCGGCGCTGATCGAGAACCTCTCGCGGTCCTTGTCCAGATCCACCCCGACCATCTCGCCGGGGCCGACCACGACGTTCTTGTCCAGGATCGCGTGGCGCACCACCGCGCCCCGGCCGATGCGCACCCCGGGGTGCAGCACGCTGCCCTCGACGATCGCGCCGTCGTCGACCACGACGTTCGACGAGAGCACGGAGTTGCGCACCGAGGCGGCGGAGATGATGCTGCCCGCGCCGACGACCGACTCCTGGGCGGATCCGCCGTTGACGAACTTGGCCGGCGCCAGGTTCTCCGAGCTTCCGCGAATGGGCCAGCGCTTGTTGTAGAGGTTGAAGACCGGATGCACCGACACCAGGTCCATGTGCGCGTCGTAGAAGGCGTCCAACGTTCCGACGTCACGCCAGTAACCGTGGTCGCGTTCGGTGGCGCCGGGCACCTCGTTGGCGTTGAAGTCGTAGACCGAGGCCATGCCGTCGGACACCAGGCGGGGAATGATGTCGCCGCCCATGTCGTGGTCGGAGTCGTCGTCGTCGGCGTCCGCGCGGATGGCGTCGATCAGCACCTTGGTGGTGAAGATGTAGTTGCCCATCGACACGAACGTCTGCTCGGGATCGTCGGGGGTGCCCGGGGGGTCCGCGGGCTTCTCGATGAACCCCCGGATCCGGCCGGACTCGTCGGCGTCGATGCAGCCGAAGGCCGTGGCCTCCGCGCGGGGCACCCTGATGCCCGCAACCGTGGCGCCCGCTCCGCTCTCGATGTGCTGCTGCACCATCTGCTCGGGGTCCATCCGGTACACGTGGTCGGCACCGAAGATCACGATGAAGTCGGGGTCCTCGTCGTAGATCAGGTTCATCGACTGGTAGATCGCGTCGGCCGATCCCGTGTACCACCGCGGGCCGAGCCGCTGCTGGGCCGGCACCGGGGTGATGTATTCACCCGCGAGCCCCGACAACCGCCAGTTCTGCGAGATATGACGGTCCAGCGAATGCGATTTGTACTGGGTGAGAACACAGATTCGCAGGAAGCGGGCGTTGACGAGGTTGGAGAGCACAAAATCGATGAGTCGGTAGGCGCCCCCGAAGGGAACCGCCGGCTTGGCGCGGTCGGCCGTCAACGGGTACAGCCGCTTGCCCTCTCCGCCGGCCAGGACGATGCCCAACACGTGTGGCGCTTCCCTCATAGTGCAAACCTATCGGCACGCTGGGACCAGGGCCAGCCATTCGCGCTATTGGCGCGGGCTCCAGGTCTGTCTTTGACGTGCTCCCCGGGCTGAAGTGCGGGGATTCCCGCGGCTTACGCCGCTGTTGGGGCGCTTCCTGTTTCAATACCCACTGCCGCAACGGATTGCGGTCTGACACGGGCTCCACAGTCGTTTAGCCTCTCTGCCCGCCCGGCAGCGAGAAGGACCTTGGCAGCATTGTGGTCGCGATCGTGAACGGTCTCGCATGCCGGGCACGCCCACGACCGAATCTGCAACGGCAATTCGTCGAGCTGGTGCCCGCATGCGGCGCAGGTCTTACTCGGCGGATGCGCACCATCCCCGCGATGTTGAGATCTTCGACGTGGATCACTTGGTTCTCGCGCACCAACGCCAAAGCCTGCTTGTGGTGATAGTCCCTCCGCGCCCGCGCTACCTTGTTGTGCGCGATCGCGACCTTGCGCCTGGCCTTGTTCCTGTTGTCTGATCCTTTCTGCCGGCGGGACTTCTCCCGCTCCAGCCGCCGCAGTTTGCGTAGCTTGGGACCCAAATGCTTCGGATTCGCGACGTCGACTCGTTGGCCGTCGCTGGTGGCGATCGTGGCAAGTCGGGCGATACCGACATCAACCCCTACCTCACGCACAACCTCGGGCAGAGGCGATGGAGGCACCTCGACGACGAAGCTGGCGTAGAAGTGGCCGTCGGGCTCCCGAATGATCGTCACCGAGGACGGCGCCGACGAGAGTTCGCGTGACCAGCGCACCTTCACCTCGCCGACCTTGGCCAGAAATAGTCGACCGTTAACCTTGAGGCTGAACCCGTTGCGGGTCAGTCGAAACGACTGTCGTTGATCCTTCCGCGACTTGAACCGCGGCCGGCCCACCTTGCGGCCCCGGCGTTTTCCGGTGACCGAGTCGAAGAAGTTTCGCCACGCCCGACGCGAATCGTTGACCGACTGCACCAACGCTCCCGGTGTTCGTGACGAAATACCGGCACCCGGTGTTCACCGACGCCATGCTCACCTTCACCGCACAACACCATGCACGGCGTGTGCGCCGAACTCGACGCCAAGCTGATCGCATCCAACGGCGAAACCGACCACGTCCACTTGCTCATCGCCTACCCACCGACCCTGGCGATCTCCACCCTCACCCAACAGCTCAACGGCCGACAACCAGGGAAGGGCCCACCCCGGACCACAGTCCGAGACTTGCGCCCAAGAACCCGGTCGAGACAATTGGTGATGCCGGGCGACCGGTCACGAAGTTGGATACCGTCACACCATGCGGGTGGCGATGATGACTCGGGAGTACCCACCCGAGGTCTACGGCGGGGCCGGCGTTCACGTCACGGAGCTGGTCGCGCAGCTACGCCACCTCTGCGACGTCGACGTGCACTGCATGGGTGCGCCACGGCCCGGGGTGACGGTCGCCCAGCCCGACCCCGCCCTGCAGGGCGCCAATGCGGCGCTGTCGACGCTGTCGGCCGATCTCAACATGGTCAATGCCGCCGCCGCGGCCACCGTCGTGCACTCGCACACGTGGTACGCCGGGATGGCCGGGCACCTGGCGGCACTGCTGTACGGGGTGCCGCACGTGCTCACGGCGCATTCCCTGGAACCGATGCGACCATGGAAGGCCGAGCAGCTCGGCGGTGGCTACCGCATCTCGTCGTGGGTGGAGAAGACGGCCGTTGAGGCGGCCGACGCCGTGATCGCCGTGAGCTCCGGGATGCGTGACGACGTCCTGCGCGCGTATCCGACGCTGGATCCCCACCGCGTGCACGTCGTGAAAAACGGCATCGACACCGAGGTGTGGCATCCGGTGGACCAGGGCGATGGTTCGGTCCTCGCAGAACTCGGCGTCGACACCACGCGTCCGATCGTCGCGTTCGTCGGCAGGATCACCCGGCAGAAGGGGGTGGCCCACCTGGTGGCCGCGGCCCACCACTTCGCCCCAGAGGTTCAGCTGGTGTTGTGCGCGGGTGCTCCGGACACCCCGGAGATCGCCGAGGAGGTGGCATCGGCGGTGCAGGCGCTGTCGGCGGCCCGCAGCGGGGTGTTCTGGGTGCGTGAGATGCTGCCGACCAACAAGATCCGCGAAATTCTCTCCGCGGCATCAACTTTCGTGTGCCCGTCGGTGTACGAACCGTTGGGCATCGTCAACCTCGAGGCGATGGCGTGCGCGACAGCGGTGGTGGCCTCCGACGTCGGCGGGATACCCGAGGTGGTGGCCGACCAGCAGACGGGTCTGCTCGTGCACTACGACCCCAACGACACCGCAGCCTTCGAGCGGGAACTCGCCTACGCGGTCAACTCGATCGTCGCCGACCCGGACAAGGCCCGCCAGTTCGGCGCGGCGGGCAGGCAGCGGTGTATCGAGGAGTTCTCCTGGGCGCACATCGCCGAGCAGACGGTGGAGATCTATCGCGGGGTGTCGTCCCAGCGACAGCAATGAACGGTCGCGGTAACCGCGACCGTTCACGTCGGTTTGGCTAGCTGGTGACGCCCTTGAGTTCGTCGCCCAGCGCAGCGGCCTCCTCGGGGGTGAGTTCGACGACGAGCCGGCCACCACCTTCCAGTGGTACCCGCATCACGATGCCGCGCCCCTCCTTGGTTGCTTCCAGTGGACCGTCTCCGGTCCGGGGCTTCATCGCCGCCATCGAGTGCTCCCTCCGCATGGGCGTGCCCGTCAGGGCCCGGTCTGTCCGTCGAGCCGGTTGCGCCCACCCTTCGAGGACACAGACAGCACCCGGCCTTGAATTGCTACAGAGCTCCATTGTTCCCTATCGAAGCCATCCCGTGTGCAAAGACCCGGCTTAGACCGCTGAGAGCCGGCCGGATCGGCGTTCCCCGGCGGACCGTCGGGAACGTCGAAAGGTGCGGCGGGGTCGGCCTGCGGGCCCGCTCGTGCTGGACCCTCAGCCCTCGGCTCGCGGAACCCAGCAGTTGGCGACATGGTCGTCGACCATGCCGGTGGCCTGCATCAACGCGTACGCCGTTGTGGGGCCCACGAATCGGAAACCCCGGCGTTTCAGCTCCTTCGCCATCGCCGTGGACTCGGGCGTCACCGCCGCCACACCCGAGAGGTCGGCCGGCCTGGTGCGGGTGATCCGGTCCGGCGGCGCGAACGACCAGAGCAGCTCACTCAGGTCGACGCCCTGGTCCGCGAGGTCGGCGACGACCCGGGCGTTGGAGATCGTGGCGTCGATCTTGGAGCGGTTGCGCACGATCCCCGGATCCGCCATCAGGCGTTCGACATCGTGCTCGGTGTAGCGGGCGATGCGTTCGACGTCGAACCCGTCGAACGCGGAGCGGAAGTTGTCCCGCTTGCGCAGGATGATCAACCAGGACAGCCCGCTCTGGAAGGCCTCGAGGGTCACCCGCTCGAACAGCGCCGTCGAACCGTGCAGGGGGCGACCCCATTCGGTGTCGTGGTAATCGCAGTACAGTTCGAAATCATCTGGGGACAAACGTGATTGGTCGATCCAACCGCACCGGATCCGCCGATCGACCGCGTCCGTCGTCACGACTCCTCCCGCGCGAGGTCCGGCGGCAGGGCGTGGGCGCCCTCCCCCGTGTCCTCGACGGCGGGGGAGTCCAGACCGTGGGTGCCGCGGACCGCAACCAACTCCCCGCGCAACTGGTCGAGTTCCTGGCCCAGCCGGGCGAGCACCCAGTCGACCTCGCTGGCCTTGTAGCCGCGCAGGGTCTGGGTGAACTTCACCGCGTCGACGTCGGCGCCGGTGACCCCGGAGGCGGGCAGCACGGTCGCCGTGGTGGCACTCGGCAGCGGGGGCAGCACCTCGCCGCGGCCGAAGAGCACGCTGCCGACGGCGAACAACACCACACCGACCAACACGAGCACCACGAGGTACAGAAGTACGAGTGTCACACCTCGATACTGCCTGACGGCTCAGACAGGTACAGCCACCACGTCAGCGCGGGCGCAGCGTCATCATCGGTGGACGGTCGTCCAGCGACACGGACGAGGTGCGCGGGGTGTAGTCCTCGCCGTCGGCGAAGAACTGGGTGAGCCCGACACCGGAGTCCGGGACCCCGCAGCGCGACAGCAGCGTGGCGATGACCTGCCTGCTCATCGCTGCCAGCTCGGTCAGCGGCCGGTTGCGGTGGGTGCGCACCCCGAGGTTCACCTGTGCGATGCCGTCGAGTCCGAGCCGGTCGTAGGCGTCGACGAGCAGGCCGATCTCCACGCCGTAACCCGGGGCGAACGGCACCGCGGTGAGCAGCTCACGTGTGCCCGCGTACTCGCCGCCGAGCGGTTGGTACAGGCAGGACAGCTCGGGCCGTAGCGCGGCCAGCAGCGGGCGGGCCACCAGTTCGGTGACGCGGCCACCGCCGTTGGCGTCCTCGCTACCGCTGACCTTGAGCGGCCGCCGGTAGAAGCCTTTGACCAGATGGACGCCGTCCTGGGTGAGCAGGGGGCCCAGCAGCTTGGGCACGAACATCGGATCGGGGTCGAGCAGGTCGGAGTCGACGAACGCGACGATGTCGCCCGTGGCGACGGCCAGCGACCGCCACAACACCTCGCCCTTGCCGGGTTGGGGCGCCACCTCGGGCAGCGCGACCTCCCGGCTGATCACCCGCGCTCCGGCAGCGAGCGCGCGGATCTCGGTGTCGTCCGTCGAGCCCGAGTCGAGCACGATCAACTCGTCGACGAGCCCGCCGAGAAGCGGGGTGATGGTCTCGACCACCGAGGCGACCGTCTCCTCCTCGTTCAGCGCGGGCAGCACCACCGATACCGTGCGGCCCTTCTTGGCGGCCTCGAGTTCGGCGACCGTCCACGTCGGCCGGCTCCAGCTGTGGTCGGTCAGCCAGCGGTGTTCGGCCACAGCGTCCGTGGCGAGCAGATCAGATACTCGGTCGGATAACACAGTCATGCCAGTCCCCTCACCGTGCGAGTCGGCGGCCGCGCGCCCTGGATCGACGCGACCATTTCGAGCACGCGTCGTGTGGGCCCGACCTCGTGCACCCGGAACATCGCAGCTCCATCGGCCGCGGCCAGCGCGGTGGCCGCCAAGGTGCCCTCCAGGCGTTCTGTCAGGTCCACACCCAGAGTCTCCCCGACGAAATCTTTGTTGCTGAGTGCCATCAGGACCGGCCATCCAGTTTTTACAAGGTCTTTCACATGGCGCAACAAACTAAGACCGTGGTAAGTGTTCTTGCCGAAATCGTGGGTCGGATCGATCAGAATGCCGTCCCGGCGCACCCCGAGCGCCACCGCACGCTCGGCGGCCGCGGTCACCTCGGCGATGACGTCGTCGACCACCCCTCGCTCAGAGACGCCGTAGTTGACCCGGAACGGGCGCGTCCGCGGTACCGCCCCACCTGTGTGGGAGCACACCAGGCCCGCGCCGAACTCGGCCGCGACCCCCGCGAGGTCCGGGTCCGCGCCGCCCCACGTGTCGTTGATCAGGTCCGCGCCGGCAGCGCAGGCCTGCTTGGCCACCTCGGCGCGCCAGGTGTCGACGCTGATCAGCTGATCGGGGAAGGTGTCGCGCAGCCATTCGATGAAGGGCACCACGCGCGCGATCTCCTCGTCGACGTCCACCGTGCTGCCGGGCCCGGCCTTCACCCCGCCGACGTCGACGATGTCCGCGCCGTCGCCGATCACCCGGTGCGCGGCCTGCTTGGCGGCGTCATCGGTGAACGTCGCGCCGCGGTCGTAGAACGAGTCCGGGGTGCGGTTCACGATCGCCATGATCAGAGCGCGGTCGGGCGCCACGGGGCGCCCGAGAAACGTCGACTGCACGCCCACCAGGCTACGCACCAGTGATTTCGGTGTAGCTGGTCATTTCGGTGTAGATGGTCATGTCAGCGTGACCAGCTACGCCGAAGCCACCTACTTGGGCTTCTTGCCGTCCTTGACCTCTTTCAGGTACTCGTCGTAGAACGGCACGTACCCCTCGTCGCGGCCGGACAGCACGTAGATCGGGTCCTCGACTTTGACGTCGTCGTCGTCGCCCTCGCCGCTGGAGCCGCCGTAACCCTCCTTGCGCAGGTCGACCTTCTGACTCTTGAACGTCGACGTGTGCGCGAGTTCCTTGACCACGCGGACGAACAGCGGCACCGCGTAACCGGGCAGCTTGTCGTAGACCGCCTTGGCAAGTGCCTTGCCGTCGAATTCCTGACCCTCTTTGAGCTGGACGGCGACCATGCCGGCCCTGCCACCGGTGTCGGGCACCTCGACGCCGAACACAGTCGCTTCCTCGACCTGCGGATCGGTCGACACCGCCGCCTCCACCTCGGTGGTCGCGACGTTCTCGCCCTTCCACCGGAAGGTGTCGCCGAGACGGTCGGTGAACGCCGCGTGCCCGAAGCCCTGCGAGCGCATCAGGTCTCCGGTGTTGAACCACACGTCGCCCTCCTTGAAGGCGTCGCGCACCAACTTCTTCTCGGTGGCCTCCTTGTCGGTGTAGCCGTCGAAGGGCTGGAAGTTGCTCACCTTCGACAGCAGCAGGCCGGGCTCACCGTTGGCGACCTTGCGTACCCGGCCGTCCTTGTCGCGCACCGGATCACCGGACTCGTCGTACTCGACGAACGCCACCGGCGTCGGGCAGATGCCGGTGGTCTTGTCGACGTTGAGCACGTTGACGAACGCGGTGTTGCCCTCACTGGCCGCATAGAACTCGCAGACCCGGTCGATGCCGAACCGCTCGGTGAAGTCGTCCCAGATGGCCGGCCGCAGGCCGTTACCCGCGATGACGCGGACCTTGTGCTTGCGGTCGGTGTCCTTGGGGTCCTGGTTGAGGAGGTAGGTGCAGACCTCACCGATGTAGACGAACGACGTGGCACCGTGGCGGATGACGTCGTCCCAGAACTTCGACGCGGAGAACGACTTGCCGAGCGCGAGCGTCGCACCGGAGTTCAGCACCGACGACAGCGCCACCGTCAACGCGTTGTTGTGGTAGAGCGGCAGGCAGCAGTACAGCGTGTCGTTGCTGTTCAGCCGCATGCCCAGGCCGCCGAAGCCGGCAAGCGCGCGCAGCCACCGGTAATGGGTCATCACGCTGGCCTTGGGCATACCGGTGGTGCCCGAGGTGAAGACGTAGAACGCCTTGTCCTTGGCGAGCACTGCCGAGGTGGTGGCCGGGTTGGTCGCCGGCGCCGTCTCCGCGAGCCGCTTGAATTCGTCGAGTGTCACCACACCGTCGGTATCGGCGCCGGACTCCGTGATCGCCTCGACGAACTCGGTGTCGGTGACGACGACCGAGGCGGACAGCAGCCCCAGGCTGTGCTTGAGCACCTCGTCACGCTGGTTGTAGTTGAGCATTCCCGAGATCGCCCCGCACTTCACCGCCGCCAGCATGAGCAGCACGGGTTCGGGTGAGTTGCGCAGCATGATGCCGACGACGTCGCCGTGGCCGACACCCCGGGCGGCCAGCACCGCGGCGTAGCGGTTGACCGTCTCGTTGGCTTCGCCGTAGGTGATCTCGCGGTCCTCGAATCTCAGGAACACCTTGTCGGCATAGCGGGCGGCGCGCTCCTGGAAGACCTTGCCGATCGAGGTCTTGGCCGACGGCCGGGCCAGGAACCCGGTGGTGACGCCCCGCAGGATCGTCGGCACGTCCATCAGCAGGCCGGGCACCTGGCCCGCGATATCGAGCAACCCGACACTGCTACGGGTTCCGGACTTCTCACTCATAGGACGCTCTTCCTCCGCTGTGTCAGTTATCGGTCACCCTAACCGCGGGCGACCTCGGTCAATCGACCGGAGCACATGCGGCGAGAGCGGCATCGACGTCGTCGACGACGATGAGCCGCCGCAACGCGTCCTCGGCGACATACCCGCTTCCGACCAGCCCACGCAGCCAGTCGAGCAACCCCCCGTAGTGCCCGAACGGGTCGAGCATCACGATCGGCTTCGAGTGCATACCCAAATAGCCCGCTGTCCAGGCTTCGAAGAATTCCTCGAGGGTCCCGATGCCTCCCGGAAGCGCGATGAACGCGTCGGCGCGGTCCTCCATCACCTGCTTGCGTTCGCGCATCGTGTCGGTGACGACGAGCTCGTCGGCCTCGGTGTCGGCGACCTCGCGGTGCACCAGCGCCTTGGGGATCACTCCGACCGTGTACCCGCCGTGCGCCCTGGCCGCGGCGGCGACGACGCCCATCGCCGAGACGTTGCCGCCACCGGAGACCAGCGTCCATCCCCTGGCGGCGACGGCCTCTCCGGTGCGGCGCGCGAGATCGAGGAGCTCGGGGTGCATCGGGCCCGACGCGCAGTAGACGCACACCGCCCATTCCTCGTCGCTTCGCCGGATCACTTCTGCAGACACGGGAACAAAGGTAGCCATAGACTCCGGCGGTGCCTGTGCCTGCGCCTGTCCACTGGGTGACCGCGCCGCACGAACCCGCGGTCGATCAGCTCGAATCGGGGGTCCGCACCCGCGCGGGCGCGGCGCTGATCGGCCCTGCCGGTGTCGGCAAGACGACGCTGGCCCGCGAAGCCGCCGAGCGGCTCGCCCCCGGCTTCCCCCGGGTCGACTGGGTCCGCGCCACGGCGTCGCGGACGCTGGTCCCGTTCGCCCCGTTCGAGGGGTTGCTGGAGGTGCCCGAGACCGGCAAGACCGCGGCAGTGCTGCGCGCCGCGCGGGAGACGCTCGGCGACGGTCGGCTCCTCGTCGTCGACGACGCACACCTGCTGGACTCGCTGTCCGCCGCCCTCGTCTACCAACTCGCCGTCAGCCGGACGGTGCGGCTGTTGGTCACCGCCACCGTCGACAGGACGGGGGTGCCGCCGGAGATCTCGGCGCTGTGGCAGGACGGACTGGTGACCCGGATCGAGCTGCAACCGCCTGGCCACGACGACAGCCGGCTGATGGCACAGGTCGAGGAGTTCGTCGAGACGCTGCCCGGCCCCGCCCACCGGGTGCTGGAGTTCCTGTCGGTCGCCGACCCGCTGGCGGTGACCGACGCGGTGGCGCTGACCGGGACCGACGCGGTCGAGGCCGCCGTCCGCGCCGGGGCGGTCGTCGTAGACGGCGACGCGCTGCGCCCGGCGCACCCGCTGTTCGCCGTCGCGGTGCGCGACGCGCTCGGCGGGCCGGACCTGCGCCGGCTGCGCACCGCGTTGGTGGAACGGCTCTCGGCATCCGACGGTGGCAGCGTCATCGGGCGGCTGCGGCTGGCCGTCCTCGCGGTCGGCAGCGACCGCCCGCAACCGGTACCCGACGTGTGCGCGGCCGCCCAGGAAGCGCTGCGGCTGGGCGACCTGGAGCTCAGCGAACGCCTCGGGCAGGCCGCCCTGGGACGGGAACCGGACCTCACCACCCGCCTGACCGTCGGATACGCGCTGGCGTGGCAGGGCCGCGGCAGGGAAGCCGACGCGGTGCTCGCACAGATCGATCCGGCGGGGCTGACCGAGGACGAGCTGATGGCGTGGGCCCTTCCCACGGCGGCCAACCAGTTCTGGATGCTGTCCGAGCCCGAACGCGCGACGGCGTTCCTGCGGGCCACCCGCGGCAAGGTGTCCTCGCCGGCGGCGCTGACGACCCTGGATGCGCTGTCGGCGACGTTCACGATGAACGCCGGGAACCTCGGCCGCGCCAAGGACATCGCGGACGAGGTGCTGGCGTCGCCGACCGCCGACGACACCGCGATCGGCTGGGCGGCCTCGGCCGCGGCGCTGAGCTGTGCGCGGATGGGTCGCTTCGGCGACGTCGATGCGCTGGCCGAGCAGGCCTTGGCCGCCGGACACCCGGGCCTGCTGCGATTCACCAGCGGGTTCGGCCAGACGACGGCGCTGCTGATGACGGGCCATTCGCAGCGGGCGCTGACGTTGGCGCAGCGGCTGACCGACCTCGCGCAGCGACGACAGCCGGGCCGCTCGATCGGCGAGGTGCTGATGGCCGACGCGCTGATCGCCACCGGCGACCTGCACCACGCGGTGACGCTGCTGCGAGGCGCCGCGCACACGCTGGCGCCGACCGGATACTCGTGGGGCCCGCTGGCGTGGATGCTGCTGGCGCAGGCGCTGGGCCGGCTCGGTGAGACCGTCGACGCGGGAAAAGCGTTGGGGCGGGCGGAATCCCGTCACGGCTTGAAGTCGATGCTGTTCGCCCCGGAGCTGGCGCTGGCCAAGGCGTGGACGATGGCGTCCCGGGGCGACACCCACGGCGCGGTCGCCGCCGCCAGGGACGCGGTCAAGGCCGCCGAACGCGGCGCCCAGCGCGCCGTCGCGCTACGGGCCGCGGCGGACGCGACCCGGCTCGGGGATCCGCGTGGGCTCGACACGCTGGTCCGGCTGTGCGGTGAGGTCGATTGCGAGTTCGGCCGCGCGGCGCTGGTGGCCGCCCGCGAAACTGATGCGCGGATGCCCTGAGCAGCCGCCTTAGACTCGAGCCGAACACGTTTGGAGGTACACCGATGGTCGAACCGCTCTCGGTCGACACCGACGGGGTGCGCTCTCTCGGCGACATCCACACCGCCGTGTCCGCGCGACTGGGCGTTCTCACGGCAGGCGCACCCGGGCCCGAAGGCGTCGCCGCATCTCACGGCACCATCGCGTACGGCGTCGACACCGCGCTGACCGCCGCGCTCGGCTCCCGAACCGGGTCGCTGAACGTCACCCGGGCCAGCGGTGCCCACATCTCGGAGCTCCTCCACCAGGCAGCGATGGCCTACGAACGCGGCGACCAGCGCGGCGCCGAAGCGATCAGGGCGGCCGCGGACACGATCGGCAAGGGTCAGGGCCCGGCGGCCGGTGGCGGCGCCGCGGGACCGGCGGCGCCCGGGAGTTCGGCGGGCGGCACCGACGCGCTCGGGCAGAGCGTGGGCCAACTCGGGCAGATGGGCCAGCAGCTCGGCGCTCCCCTTGCCGCGTTGGCGCAGCCCTTGCAGCAGCTCCCCCAACAGATCATGCAGGGCGTGCAGCAGATGTCCCAGAGCGCCACGCAGGCAACAGAATCGGACAGAGCTCCTGGTCGCGATTCCGATTCAGACCCACGACCCGAACCCGGCCGGGACCAGCAGCCACCGACCGAGGCTGCGCCGGGGGCCCCAGCCGGTTCGGGCCCGGTGCCCGTCGCACCCGGTGACCGGCAGAAGCCCGCGCCCACCCGGCCTTCGAGCGACTAGCCCTGGGTGAGGTTGCCGTCCTCGACGCGGAGAACCCGATCCACACCGATTCCATCGAGAAACGACTCGTCGTGGCTGACGACGACGAACGCACCCCGGTAGGCCGCGAGCGCACTCTCGAGCTGCCCGACGCTGACCAGGTCGAGGTTGTTGGTCGGCTCGTCGAGCAGCAGCAGTTGCGGTGCCGGCTCCGCGAACAGGACGCACGCCAGCGTCGCGCGCAGCCGCTCACCCCCGGACAGCGTGCGCACCAGCCGATCGACGTCCCCGCGAAACAGAAACTGCGCCAGCAGGTGCCTGCGCCTGGTCATCGACAGGCCCGGCGCGGCCGCAGCGAGGTTCTCGGCGACACTGCGGTCGTCGTCGAGCAGATCCAGCCGCTGAGACAGATAGGCGACGCGCCCGTCACCCTTCTGGATCGTGCCGTCGTCGGGTTCGATCTCACCCAGCAGCGTCCGCAGCAGCGTCGTCTTGCCCGCCCCGTTCGGACCGGTCAGCGCGATCCGTTCCGGTCCGCGCACCACCAGGTCCGTGGCGGCGAGAAGCTCTCTGCCGTCCCGTGAAATCCGTAATCCCTTGATGTCCAGCACCGTCCGTCCAGCCGGGACCGTCGTGTCGGGAAGGTCCAGCACCAGCGCGTCGTCGTCACGCAGCGCGCGCTCGGCGTCGTCGAGTCGCGATCTCGCGTCGTCGATCCGCCTGGCGTGGACGTCGTCGGTACGCCCTGCCGTCTCCTGCGCCCTGCGCTTCATCGCACCCGAGACGATCTTCGGCAACCCGGCGTCCTTGAGGTTGCGCTTGGCGGTGTTCGACCGGCGGGCCGCCGGCTCACGTGCCTGCTGGCGCTGCCGCTTCTCCCGCTTGAGGTGCTGCTCGGCGCTGCGCACCGCGCCCTCGGCCGTGTGCCGGGCATCGTCCACCGCGTCCTGATAGGCGCTGAAATTGCCTCCGAAGAAGTCGATCTCGCCGCGGTACAGCTCGGCTATCCGGTCCATCCGGTCGAGCAGCACGCGGTCATGGCTGACCAGGAGCAGGCAGCCGGTGAAGTCGTCGAGTGCCGAGTAGAGCCGGTGCCGGGCATCGCTGTCGAGGTTGTTCGTCGGCTCGTCGAGCAGCAGCACATCGGGGCGGCGCAGCAGCTCCCGCGCCAGCCCGAGGGTGACCACCTCACCACCCGACAGTGTGCTCAGCGGCCGGTCGAGCGAGACGTGGCCGAGGCCGAGACGGTCGAGCTGGGCGCGGGTGCGCTCCTCGACGTCCCAGTCCTCGCCGATCGCGGCGAAGACCTCGTCCCCGGAATCACCTGCGGCCAGCGCGTCCAGCGCCGCGATCGTCGGTGCCACCCCGAGCATCTCGGCGACGTCGCGGTCGTCGAGCAGCGGCAGAGTCTGGGACAGATAGCCGAGGGTGCCGCCGACCGTCACCGATCCGGCGGTGGGCCGCAGCTCACCGGCGATCAGGCGCAGCAGCGTGCTCTTGCCCGCGCCGTTGGGCGCGACCAGACCGGTAGCGCCTGCGCCGACCGTGAACGACAGGTCGGTGAACAGAGGTGTGTCGTCGGGCCAGGAGAAGGACAGGTGTGAACAGACGACGGTGGACGTCGCCGAAAAAACAGATGCGGACATGCGAGAGATCTCCCGTGCGGCGGGCAGCTGTGAAAGGCCCGCAAGAGGAACGATCAGGACAGCGTCCGGGATCTACCCGGTGATGTCTTCTCCCAGCATGTTTTCCAGGGTAGCCACCCCGTCAACCGGTTAGATACCGCCGCAGCATGTCGGTGACGGCGGTGATCTGCTCGGCCTCGACTCGTTCGTCGGCGCGATGCGCCAGGTTGGGGTCACCGGGTCCGTAGTTGACGGCCGGGACGCCGAGCGCCGCGAAGCGTGACACGTCGGTCCACCCGTACTTCGCGCGGACCTGTCCGCCTGCGGCGTCGACCAGGGCCGCCGCAGCGGGTCGGGTGAGACCCGGCAACGCGCCGGCCGCCGAGTCGGTGAGGTCGATGCCGACGTCCAGACCGTCGAAGACCTCGCACACGTGCGCGTAGGCCTGCTCGACGCTGCGGTCCGGGGCGAAGCGGAAGTTGACCGTCAGCGTCGCCGCGTCGGGGATGACGTTCCCTGCGATGCCGCCGTCGATCCGCACCGCCGAGAGTCCTTCGCGATAGACGCAGCCGTCGATGTCCACACTGCGCGGCCGGTACTGCGCGAGCCTTTCCAGGACCTCGCCCAGCTTGTGAATGGCGTTGTCCCCCAACCATGATCGCGCCGAGTGCGCCCTGGTGCCCGCGGCACTGACCACTACCCGCAGCGTCCCCTGGCAGCCGGCTTCGATGTAGCCGCCTGTCGGCTCACCAAGGATCGCGACGTCGGCATCGAGCCAGTCGGGTTTTTCGCGCTCGATGCGGCCGAGCCCGTTCGCCGACGCCTCGATCTCCTCGCAGTCGTACATCACCAGGGTGATGTCGTGGGCGGGGTCGGTGACGGTCGCCGCGAGATGTAGGAACACCGCATCCCCCGACTTCATGTCCGAGGTTCCGCAGCCGTGCAGCACCCCGTCGACGAGCCTGCTGGGCAGATTGTCGGCGGCGGGAACGGTGTCGGTATGCCCTGCGAGCAGTACCCGCGACGGCCTGCCGAGGTTGGTGCGGGCCAGCACGGCGTCGCCGTGCCGGACGACGTCGAAGCCGGTGGCCTGCGACCGCAGGGCGGCCTCGATCTCGTCGGCGATGCGTTTCTCATGCCGCGATTCGCTGGGGATGTCCACCAGCGCCGCGGTCAGCGCGACGGGGTCACCGTGAAGATCGAGGCCCATGCGTCTGACGTTAGTCTTAGCGCCGTGACTTCAGCATCAGGCGTCGGCGTGGCAACCATCGCGGCCGACGGAACGGTTCTCGACACGTGGTTCCCGGCGCCGGAGTTGGGGGGCGACGGTGCCGCGCGCGGGGGCACGGTGCGCCTGTCGGTCGCCGAGGTCCCCGACGAGCTCGCCGCGCTGGCGGGCCGCGACGAGGACCGCGACGTCGAGACCGTGGTCGTGCGCACCGTGATCGCCTCGCTGGAGGACAAGGCGGTCGACGCCTATGACGCCTACCTGCGCCTGCACCTACTGTCGCACCGCCTGGTGGCCCCGCACGGATTGAATGCCGACGGCCTGTTCGGGGTGCTCACCAACGTGGTGTGGACCAACTACGGCCCCTGCGCGATCGACGGTTTCGAGAGCGTGCGGGCGCGGCTGCGCCGGCGCGGCCAGGTCACCGTCTTCGGTGTCGACAAGTTCCCGCGGATGGTCGACTACGTGCTGCCGTCGGGGGTGCGGATCGCCGACGCCGACCGGGTGCGCTTGGGTGCGCACCTCGCGACGGGCACCACGGTGATGCACGAGGGGTTCGTGAACTTCAACGCAGGCACCCTGGGCAGCTCGATGGTCGAGGGACGCATCTCGGCCGGTGTGGTCGTCGACGACGGCTCCGACGTCGGCGGCGGCGCGTCGATCATGGGCACGTTGTCCGGTGGAGGCACGCAGGTGATCTCGGTCGGCAAGCGGTGCCTGCTCGGCGCCAACGCGGGACTGGGCATCTCGCTCGGCGACGATTGCGTCATCGAGGCCGGGCTCTATGTGACTGCGGGGACAAAGGTCACCCTCCTCGACGAGAGCCAGACGGCCACCACCGTCAAGGCTCGTGAGTTGTCGGGAGCCAACAACCTGCTGTTCCGCCGCAACTCGGTGACCGGAGCCGTCGAGGTGGTCAAGCGCGACGGTACCGGCATCACGCTCAACGAAGCACTGCACGCCAACTAGCTACTCCGCCTGAAATGGCGAGAGCGGGCGGCACGGGTACGTCGCGCGGCCAGGAGTTGTCGGTGCTTGTTGCAAGGATGGGGTCATGTCCTCGACCGCACCATCTTTCGTCGCCAGCGCACCCCGCGTTGAGCGTCTTGAGGTGTTGTTCGACGAGTTGTCGGAGCTGGCCGGTCAGCGCAACGCGATCGACGGGCGCATCGTCGACATCGTGGCCGAACTCGACCGCGACGAACTGTGGGGGATGACCGGCGCCCAGTCGGTGACGGCGCTGATGGCGTGGAAGCTGGGCACCTCCCCGCGCAATGCCGAGACGTTGGNGAACTCGACCGCGACGAACTGTGGGGGATGACCGGCGCCCAGTCGGTGACGGCGCTGATGGCGTGGAAGCTGGGCACCTCCCCGCGCAATGCCGAGACGTTGGTGGCGGTCGCCGACCGGCTGGAGGCGTTCCCCCGCTGCGCCGAGGGCCTGCGAACGGGCCGGTTGTCCCTCGATCAGGTCGGTGTCATCGCCGAGCAGGCCGGCGACGGCTCGGATGCCCACTACGCCGAACTCGCCGAAAGTGCGACGGTCGCCCAGTTGCGCACCGCGGTCAAACTCGAACCCCGACCCGACCCCGACCCCAAACCGCCATCACCGCCGTCGATCACCAAGACCAGCGAGGACGAGTTCACCTGCTACCGCATCAAACTCCCGCACGACGACGCGGCGAAGGTCGACGCCGCCCTGCAG
>NZ_JACKSH010000101.1 GCF_025821625.1 Mycolicibacterium pyrenivorans | reverse complement strand
ATGCCCTCTGCGCCGTCGGCGCCGTGTCCCCCGTCGCCGCCGTCACCGGAGGAGGCGAGCAGTCCGGCATTGCCGCCGTCGCCGCCGGCTTGTCCCGGACGCGTGCCGTCGCCGCCGCGGCCGCCGTCGCCGCCGAACAACCCGGCGTGACCGCCATGGCCGCCGTTGGCTCCGTCGCCGCCACTTCCCCAGAGCAGCCCGCCATTGCGGCCGTTGCACGCCGATCCCGTGCAGTCCGCGGAAGCATCGACGCCATCGCCGATCAGCCACCCGCCGTCGCCCATCATCGGTACCGCGGCACGGACCTGGGGCGAATTCGCGGCGCCGACGCGGTCACGTGAGGAGTCGCCGTCTGACAACCACCAGAGTTCTTCGGAAACAGGCGCATTCGGCGTCAGCAGCGAATCGAAGGAGGCCAGTTCGACGGCCCTGACGGTGGCGGTCGGGGCATCGGACTGCGCCGCCAGCAGCAGCCCGAAGCCGACGACGGCGGCTCCACTCATCCCGGCAGCGAGCCAACGGTTGGCGGTGGTCGCCCCACCGCTGTCGGTCACGCCACGTGCGGTCCGGTGACTTTCAGGCATGCGGATCCCCCGATCTGCTGGTGCTCATGAATTCGCCGGAATCTAACACGGCAAATCGTCAACTCGGTCAATTACTTCCGCAGGTCCGGATAATCACGTCGTGCGATTGTTTGCCGAATCAGTATTCCGGGCCGGAACTCGCAGAATCGGGCGAAGCTCGGCGCCCGCCATGAATTCGCAGGTAACGGGCCGCGGTATCGCCTTCACAAGTGGTGTGCAGAACTCGCAAACTTCGCTGCGAATGCCATAGCTCGCGGCCGACGACAAATTTTTCTGTGTCAGCGCTTGCGCTCGCGCACCTTGTAGGTCGATGGCCAGGATTCGCGTGTCTCGTCGCCGACGAGGGGGATGCCCTTGCTGCCGATCCTGACGTCGTAGGCCTCTTTCCCCGCACCGACCTCCCGGTTGGCGTGCTCGGTGGCCAGGTAGATCAGTTGGTCGATCTCCGCCTCGGCGAAGGCGACGAACGTCGTCTTGCGGACGAGTTCCTCGGCGGGCGGTGTCATCCGGTCGGGCAGCACCCGCGTCAGCAGGGCGGCCAGGCCCAGCAGCGCGAACGGCACCACCCAGTAGCAGACGAACGACAGCGGTGTGCGGGTGTCCAGAAGGGTCGCATCGCCCTGCACGATCGGCGGGATCGCCGACGACACCGTCATGCCGCCGAACACCGCGATCCAGATCCAGGTCAGCAGCGAGGTGATGCGGAGGAATGGTTCGCTCTCGACGACCTCTTTGGGCTGACCGGCTTCGGCGAACTCGCGCACGAACGGCCTGCCGATCAGCGCGCTGATCAATGACACCAGGAAGATCCCGCCGGTGCTCAGTGGCTGTATCCAGCGCTCCATGAACCCCTGGCTCACCGTGAAGGTGAGCACGGTCAGGATGAAAAAGGTTGCAACCGCGCCGATTTCCAGTGTCCGCCCCGGCGACCCGCTGAGCCGCGCGAGGACGAACGCGGCAATCGCGACGGTGAACGCGACCAGGACGGCCGCGACGAAGGGGACGTTGCCCACGAGCACCCAGTAGACGATCCACGGCGCGAACCCAAAGAGTATTCCCACGAGCGGTGAGTGTATTGAGTCACATCGCGGCGACGTACGTTGGCACCGTGACACAGCGCATCAATGTCTCCTCGGGCTCGGAGTTCGAAAACCTCGTCGGCTACTCGCGCGCGGTGCGCATCGGACCGCACGTCGTGGTCGCGGGCACGACGGCACCGGGCGACGGCCCGGCGGCCCAGACCCGGGAAGCCCTGCGCCGCATCGAGATCGCGCTGGCCGAGGTGGAGTCGTCGCTGTCGGACGTGGTGCGCAGCCGGATCTTCGTCACCGACGTCGCGGCGTGGCGTGAGGTCGGTGCGGTGCATGCCGAGGTGTTCGGTGACATCCGGCCGGTGACGACCATGGTGGAGGTGTCTGCCCTGATCGCACCGGAACTGGTGGTCGAGATCGAGGTCGACGCGTACGTGACGGACTGAGTCGAGCGCCCGTTCAGCCGTCGAGAGCCGCGAACCGACCGGCCCCATCGGGCAGGTAGCGAGTGACGCTAATCACAGCCGTGACAGGTAGGGGTCCGTACAAATGTGGGAACACCATGCCATCGGGATCCGTTGGGACTCCGGGTTCCCAGCACACAGGCGAGGAGAGACGTGCGGCGTCGATGCGGAGCAGCACCAGATCGGTCCGACCGGCGTACAGCCGGTTGGCCGGCAGATGCACCTGCTGCGGGCTCGACAGGTGCACGAAGCCCGCGCCGTCCAGCGAATCGGGCCGCAACGCACCGCAACGGCGCGCCGCGTCCCACTCCTTGGCGGTACACAGATGAACGAGCACGTCGACGACGGAATCCGGCTCGGAAGTCATACCGTCAGCCCCCAACCGTCGCAACACGGGTATCCGTGAGACACGACACACCCGTAAACCCCCGGGGAACAAGGCCGGAAGCCCAAGCGTCTGACAGAGTAGATGTACGTCGCTACACCCTATGGAGGTGCCATGACCGCAACGCTCACCAGTCCCGAATTGACCAAGGCTGATCGCTGCGATCGTTGTGGCGCCGCGGCCCGGGTGCGGGCGAAGCTTCCTTCGGGCGCCGAACTGTTGTTCTGCCAGCATCACGCCAACGAGCACGAGGCGAAGCTTGTCGAGCTGGCCGCGGTCATCGAAGTCAGCCCGCTGGAGCCATAGCCTCGAATCGGCGATGCTGGTCTGGTCATGACTGACCAGTCAGCACGCTCACCCGGGCGGCCATCAACGAGGGCCAAGCCGTCACGCCACCACATTCGACACATCACCGGACGCACACTTTTGAAAAGCTGGGATGACTCCATCTTCTCGGAGTCAGCCCAGGCAGCGTTCTGGTGCGCGCTGTCGCTGCCCCCGCTGCTGCTGGGAATGTTGGGAAGTCTGGCTTACATCGCGCCGATGTTCGGTCCCGAGACCCTGCCGATGATCGAGAACCAGCTGATCAGCACGGCCGGGCGGTTCTTCTCCCCGAACGTGGTCGTCGAGATCATCGAGCCGACCGTGCGCGACATCGTCCTCGGCGCCCGTGGCGCGGTGGTGTCGCTGGGGTTCGTGATCTCGCTGTGGGCGGGGTCGTCGGCGATCTCGGCGTTCGTGGACTCCATCACCGAAGCCCACGACCAGACGCCGCTGCGCCATCCCGTCCGGCAGCGGTTCTACGCGCTGGGCTTGTATGTCGTGATGCTCGTCGGTGCCATCCTGAGCGCACCGTTCCTCGCCCTGGGGCCGCGTAAGGTCGCCGAATTCATCCCTGACAGCTGGGACAAGGTGTTGCAGTTCGGCTATTACCCGGTGCTCTTCCTGGCCCTGGTGGTGGCGTTCAACCTGCTGTACCGGGTGTCGCTGCCCAAGCCGCTGCCGTCGCATCGGCTGCTGACCGGCTCGGTGCTCGCCGCAGTGGTGTTCCTCGTCGCGACATGGGGGTTGCGGGTCTATCTGACCTGGATCACCGGCACCGGTTACACCTACGGCGCGCTGGCGACACCGATCGCGTTCCTGCTGTTCGCGTTCTTCCTGGGCTTCGCGATCATGCTCGGCGCCGAACTCAACGCCGCCGTCCAGGAAGAGTGGCCCGCTCCGGACACCCACGCCAAGCGCTTCCGGTGGTGGCTGGAGGGCAAGGCCGAATCACTCAACGGCGGCGCCGGCGCGGCCGCCCGCCCGGATGGGCCCGGCGGGGTCGCCAACGGCGACACCGCTACTTCTTGAGCTGCTCGTAGATTTTCTTGCAGTCGGGGCACACCGGTGACCCCGGCTTGGCCGATCGCGTCACCGGAAACACCTCGCCGCACAACGCGACGACGTGGGTGCCCATGACCGCGCTCTCGGCGATCTTGTCCTTCTTGACGTAGTGGAAGAACTTGGGAGTGTCGCTGTCCGTCCCGTCGTCGACGCGTTCGTCGGTCTCGGTGCGTTCGATGGTCTGGGTGTCCATGGGGTCCATTCTGCCCCGCAAGAGATCGGTAAGAAACGCGATGGGCGCACCCGGGTCCAGATGTGGAACAGTAGAGGCATGAAACACGGCCAAGAGCTGAGTTTCGACGGCTTCGACGACGAGGGCCGGCCCGTTCTGATCACCAGGGCCGCCCCCGCCTACGAGGAGCAGCACCGTCAGCGGGTACGCAAGTACCTGACGCTGATGTCGTTCCGCGTGCCTGCCCTCATCCTCGCCGCCGCCGCCTACGGCATCTGGCACAACGGCCTGCTCTCACTGGCGATCATCGTGTTGTCGATTCCGCTGCCGTGGATGGCTGTTCTGATCGCCAACGACCGGCCGCCCCGCCGCGCTGAGGAGCCGCGGCGCTACGACTCGAAGGGCCGCATTCCCCTGTTCCCGAGCGCGGACCGTCCGGCGATCTACGGCAAGCCGCCCTTGACCGAGCCGCACGACTCCGCCGAGTCGCGGCACGAGGCAGACGGTTTCCACGATTCCGACCGTTCCAGTGGCGATGTTCCGCGCTGAGCTTCTTCAGGCGCACTTCTCAGCACATTCTCAGGTCTGGCTGCGATAACCGCAGCTCAGCAGGTGTGAACGACGGCAAGGTTGGGAACTCTTTGCGGGCGTAGGGCGTTGTAGCTCATGAAAGTTCGACCCGATCAGGAGGCCGTAAATGGCAATTGCCACCAGCAGTCGCGTTGACCAAGATCTTGATGCTCAGAGCCCTGCCGCGGACTTGGTGCGCGTCTATTTGAACGGCATCGGCAAGACCGCGCTGCTCAACGCGGCCGACGAGGTGGAACTCGCCAAGCGGATCGAAGCCGGCCTGTACGCGCAGCATCTGCTCGATACCCGTAAACGTCTGGGCGACAACCGCAAACGCGACCTCGCCGCTGTGGTCCGCGACGGTGAGGCGGCGCGCCGCCATCTGTTGGAGGCGAACCTGCGACTGGTGGTGTCGCTGGCCAAGCGCTACACCGGCCGCGGGATGCCGCTGCTCGACCTGATCCAGGAGGGCAACCTGGGCCTGATCCGCGCGATGGAGAAGTTCGACTACGCCAAGGGCTTCAAGTTCTCCACGTATGCGACGTGGTGGATCCGGCAGGCGATCACGCGAGGGATGGCCGACCAGAGCCGCACCATCCGGCTGCCCGTCCACTTGGTCGAGCAGGTCAACAAGCTCGCCCGGATCAAGCGCGAGATGCACCAGAATCTGGGCCGCGACGCCACCGACGAAGAGCTGGCCGAAGAATCCGGGATCCCCGCCGAGAAGATCGCCGACCTCCTGTCGCACAGCCGCGACCCGGTGAGCCTGGACATGCCTGTGGGCAGCGACGAGGAAGCACCCCTCGGCGATTTCATCGAGGACGCCGAGGCGATGTCCGCGGAGAACGCCGTGATCTCCGAGCTGCTGCACACCGACATCCGGTACGTGCTGACCACCCTGGACGAGCGCGAACAGCAGGTCATTCGCCTGCGGTTCGGGCTGGACGACGGTCAGCCGCGCACCCTGGACCAGATCGGCAAGCTGTTCGGGCTGTCCCGCGAACGCGTGCGCCAGATCGAGCGCGAGGTGATGGCGAAGCTCCGCAACGGCGAACGTGCCGACCGGTTGCGTTCCTACGCCAGCTGACGACCCCCGACCAATCTCGTGGGAAAGCCCGCCGGATCCCCGGCGGGCTTTCTGCTGTCCCTTGTCGCCGGTGGTGTGGGCCGTGTCGCCCCAGGAAGCACCGCTGTTCAGACGGGTCGACCGGTAGACTCTCGACAGACGGAGGGTGTGCGAATGAACGATCTGGTCGATACCACCGAGATGTATCTGCGAACCATCTACGACCTCGAGGAAGAGGGCGTCATCCCGCTGCGTGCGCGGATCGCGGAACGTCTCGATCAGAGTGGACCCACCGTCAGCCAGACCGTGTCCCGGATGGAGCGCGACGGGCTCCTGCACGTCGCCGGTGACCGGCACCTCGAGCTGACCGACAAGGGCCGCGGGCTGGCCGTCGCGGTGATGCGCAAGCACCGCCTCGCCGAGCGGCTCCTGGTCGACGTCATCGGGTTGCCGTGGGAGGAGGTGCACGCCGAAGCCTGTCGCTGGGAGCACGTGATGAGCGAGGACGTCGAGCGCCGCCTCGTCCAGGTGCTCAACAACCCCACCACATCCCCGTTCGGAAACCCCATCCCCGGCCTGTCCGAGCTCGGGGTCGGGGACGACCTGATCAACGACGCCATGAACCTGGTCCGCCTGACCGAGCTTCCCGCGGGCATGCCGGTCGCGGTGGTGGTGCGGCAGCTGACCGAACATGTCCAGGGCGACGCCGACCTGATCGCCCGGCTCAAGGACGCCGGTGTGGTGCCCAACGCCCGCGTGACCGTCGAGGTCAACAACCACGGCGGCGTCATGATCGTCATCCCGGGCCACGAACAGGTCGAGCTCCCCCACGAGATGGCCCACACCGTCAAGGTCGAGAAGGTCTGACCGACCAACCTCCCTGGACCTCACGATTAACCGGCCCGGCGGCCGAACAGTTGCCGCGGCGGCAGCCGCACACCCAGCTGCCTGGCGAGGCGATAACCCGTCTGCGCCAGTTCGCGGATCTGTTCTGGCCGCATCCCCGATTGCAGTGCCGTGTCCAGCATGCCGGCCATCCGGTGTGACGGCGCACAGCGCAGTGCCGCGTCCAGTGAGATGCCCGCAAGCGGCCCGTCCCCGCGCGCATAGGCCGAAAAGGCCAGCAGCACAAGCGCCTCCACCCGCCACGGCTCCGGCAGCCTGCGGGCCAGATCGGCCCACAGCGATTCGGCAGGACCCGCGTGGTCACCGACCGCGAGCGCATACAGGGTGTCGCGCACCCGGGGGTCGGTCAGCGCCAGCGCGAGTCGAGCCAGCTGGTCATCGGTAAGCGGACGTCCGTCGCCGATCTGCCCGGCGCAGGCGAGGGTGTGCTCGATGTCACTTCTGGCCTGCCCGTCCGGACGGTCAAGATCGATCGGGTCGAGCTCCTCGATCGCCTCGGCCAGCGCGGCGCTGCGCTCGGGGTCGGCGACCGCGACCACCGCGACGAGCTCAGAACGCCGCCGGTAGAGACGCCTGCCGTCGAGCACGGCGGCCGCCGCGATGGGTGACGCGGCCGGGTCCTCGACCACACCCGAGTTGCCGCAGCCGTCCGCGCAGTACCACCGGCCGCCCGCGGCGACCTTGTCGACCACGTGCGCTGCGAAAAGTTCGACATCGCGTTGCGCGAGCCCGACGGCCAAATCGCGTGCCAGCTCGCGGTACTCGTCGGCACACATGCGGCACGACGCCCCTTCACCGTCGACGATCACCGCGATCGCGATCTCCGCTCTGGACGCGGCCGCCAATTCCGCGAGGCGGTGCAGCGAGCCACCGACCTCACCGTCGAGATCCGCCCGTAGGACCGCGCCCATCTCTCCGTGGGCGGCGGTCACGAGCACCAGCGATTTCTCCGGCACGAAGCCGAGCACAGCGGGCAGCGCGGCGATGAGGGCCCCGGGTCGGTCGAGCGGGGTATCGGGATGATGTGTTGAGGACATACCGCAAACCTCGCAACCGCCGCCGACGGCAAACCGGCGACGACGATCCCGCGGACCTGAACTGTGGATGGAACCGCGATTGGGGACAGGTGAGCGCCGCGCCCTCGGCAGTGTTCACCTGGAGTTGACGTCGGTGACATACGAGATCGGGGCAGCGGGCGTAGACCTTGTGCCATGGGTTCCATGCAGGAATACGACCTCGTCGTCATCGGTTCCGGCCCAGGCGGACAGAAGGCCGCCATCGCCGCGGCGAAACTCGGCAAGTCCGTCGCCGTGATCGAGCGGGGCCGCATGCTCGGCGGGGTGTGCGTCAACACCGGCACCATCCCGTCGAAGACCCTGCGGGAGGCCGTCGTCTACCTCACGGGCATGAGCCAGCGCGAACTGTACGGCGCCAGCTACCGGGTGAAAGAGAAGATCACCCCGGCCGACCTGCTCGCGAGAACACAACACGTCATCGGCAGGGAGATCGACGTCGTGCGCTCACAGCTGATCCGCAACCGCATCGAGCTCTACGTCGGTCACGCCCGCTTCATCGACGAGCACACCATCCACGTCGACGACCCGAACCGGGCCGAACGCGTCACGGTGAGCGGCCGCTTCATCGTCATCGCCACCGGCACCAAGCCGGCGCGCCCGCTGGGCGTCGAGTTCGACGAGGACCGCGTCCTGGACTCCGACGGGATCCTCGACCTCAAGTCCATCCCCGGTTCGATGGTGGTGGTCGGTGCGGGCGTGATCGGCATCGAATACGCATCGATGTTCGCCGCGTTGGGCACCAAGGTCACCGTCGTCGAGAAGCGCGACAACATGCTGGAGTTCTGTGACCCCGAGATCATCGAGGCGCTGAAGTTCCACCTGCGCGATCTGGCCGTCACCTTCCGCTTCGGTGAGGAGGTCACCGCCGTCGACGTCGGGTCCGCAGGCACCGTCACCACGTTGGCCAGCGGAAAGCAGATCCCCGCCGAGACCGTCATGTACTCGGCGGGCCGCCAGGGCCAGACCGACCACCTCGACCTTCCCAACGCCGGCCTTGAGGCCGACGGCCGCGGTCGCATCTTCGTCGACGACAACTACCAGACCAAGGTCGACCACATCTACGCCGTCGGTGACGTCATCGGGTTCCCCGCGCTGGCCGCCACGTCCATGGACCAGGGCAGGCTGGCCTCCTACCACGCGTTCGGTGAGCCCTCCAAGGGCATGACCGAGCTCCAGCCCATCGGCATCTACTCCATTCCGGAGGTCTCCTACGTGGGTGCGACCGAGGTGGACCTGACCAAGGACTCGGTGCCCTACGAGGTCGGGGTGTCCCGGTACCGCGAGCTGGCGCGCGGGCAGATCGCCGGCGACTCCTACGGCATGCTCAAGCTGCTCGTCTCGACGGAGGACCTGCGACTGCTCGGGGTGCACATCTTCGGCACCAGCGCCACCGAGATGGTGCACATCGGCCAGGCCGTGATGGGCTGCGGCGGCACGATCGAGTACCTCGTGGACGCCGTCTTCAACTATCCGACGTTCTCCGAGGCCTACAAGGTCGCGGCACTGGACGTGATGAACAAGCTGCGCGCGCTCAACCAGTTCCGTTCCTGAACCACGCTATCGGCAGCCGCCCCGACAACGGCGCGGTGGCGAATGCCCATGATCGTCCCCACCTCGCTCATGCGGAATGTCACATCGGCATGCGCGCGTTCGAACAAATGGGTGACGCGGGGTATACCGCCGTGGCGGGAATCCCCGCATGCGGGACACTAGAGGTTCACGGTGCGGCCGACATCACCGTCGCGGCGCACCGCGAAAAGGAGGCGAGAGATGGCTGACAACACAGACGATCCCGGCCGGCAGTACCAACCAGACCAGACCGGCATGTACGAACTCGAGTTCCCCGCTCCGCAGCTCTCCGCTGCGGACGGCCGCGGGCCGGTCCTGATCCACGCCCTCGAGGGCTTCTCAGACGCCGGCCGGGCGATCAAGCTGGCCGCCGAGCACCTCAAGAACACCCTCGACACGGAACTGGTGGCGTCGTTCGCGATCGATGAACTACTGGACTATCGGTCGCGGCGGCCGTTGATGACGTTCAAGACCGATCACTTCACGCACTACGACGATCCCGAGCTGAACCTCTACGCGCTGCACGACAGCGTGGGCACACCGTTTCTGCTGTTGGCAGGGCTGGAGCCCGATCTGCGATGGGAACGTTTCATCACCGCGGTGCGCCTGCTGACCGAGAGTCTCGGGGTGCGACGGGTCATCGGGCTCGGCGCCATCCCGATGGCCGTCCCCCACACCCGGCCGATCACGCTGACCGCCCACTCCAACGACAAGGAACTCATCTCCGACCACCAGCCCTGGGTCGGTGAGGTTCAGGTCCCGGGCAGCGTGTCCAACCTGCTCGAGTTCCGGATGGCCCAGCACGGTCACGAGGTCGTCGGGTTCACCGTGCACATCCCGCACTATCTGGCGCAGACCGACTACCCGTCAGCCGCCGAGACGCTGCTGTCGGAGGTCGCCAGGAGTGGTTCGCTGCAAATCCCGACCGCGGCATTGGCGCAGGCGGCCGCCGAGGTCCATGACAAGATCAACGAGCAGGTCGCGGCCAGCCCCGAGGTCGCTCAAGTGGTGGAGGCTCTTGAGCGCCAGTACGATGCGTTCGTTGCCGCTCAGGAGAACCGATCCCTTCTGGCGCACGACGAGGATTTGCCAAGCGGTGAGGAACTCGGCGCCGAGTTCGAGCGATTCCTGGCCCAACAGACCGGCGACGACACGAAAGACAAGGACCATCCCGGCGACGGTCACTAGCAACACGTAGCTGCCATCCGTCCCGACGACGAAGTGGGCGACATGACCGTGGACCTCGGGCTCGCACCGTGACCGACCGCAAACCGAACCTGCGATCTGTGCGGGAGCTGACCCCGACGTTGCAGTTCAAGACGATTCACGGCTATCGCCGGGCCTACCGGATAGCCGGGTCGGGTCCCGCGATCCTGCTGATCCACGGCATCGGCGACAACTCCACCACGTGGAGCACCGTGCAGACCAAGCTCGCGCAGCGGTTCACCGTCATCGCGCCCGACCTGCTCGGCCATGGCAAGTCCGACAAGCCGCGCGCCGACTACTCGGTGGCCGCGTACGCCAACGGCATGCGCGACCTGCTCAGCGTGCTGGACATCGACAGCGTCACCGTGGTCGGCCACTCCCTCGGCGGTGGGGTGGCGATGCAGTTCGCCTACCAGTTCCCGCAACTGGTCGACCGCTTGATCCTCGTCGGGGCCGGCGGCGTCACCAAGGAGGTGAACATCGCTCTGCGGGTCGCGTCAATGCCCATGGGCAGCGAGGCGCTGGCCCTGCTGCGGCTGCCTCTGGTACTGCCCGCGTTGCAGGTCATCGGACGGATCGGCGGCGGCCTCTTCGGATCGACCGGGATGGGCCGTGATCTCCCCAACATGCTGCGCATCCTCGCCGACCTGCCCGAACCGACCGCGTCGGCGGCGTTCGCGCGAACGCTGCGCGCGGTGGTGGATTGGCGTGGCCAGGTGGTGACGATGCTCGACCGCTGTTACCTGACGCAATCGGTTCCCGTTCAGCTGATCTGGGGCAGCGCCGATTCGGTCATCCCGGTCAGCCACGCCGAGATGGCGCACGCGGCGATGCCGGGGTCGCGACTGGAGATCTTCGAAGGTTCGGGACACTTCCCGTTCCACGACGACCCGGATCGCTTCGTCGAGATCGTGGAGCGGTTCATCGACACCACCGAACCGGCCGTCTATGACCAGGACTACCTGCGAAGTCTGTTGCGCGCCGGTATCAGCGAGGGCACGATCTCGGGGCCTGTGGACACCCGCGTCGCGGTGCTCGACGCGATGGGCGCCGACGAACGCAGCGCAACCTGACCGGCGCCGGAGCAGTTTGTCGGCTCGCCGACGTGCCCAGCACGTAGCATCGGCGCATGGCCATCGACGTGACAGTGCTGCGCGTATTCACCGACGAGGACGGCAGATTCGGCAACCCTCTCGGTGTGGTCGACGCGGCCGCCGTAGACCCAGCTGATCGACAACGCCTCGCCGCCGAATTGAGTTACAGCGAAACCGTATTCGTCGCCTTGCCTGACACGGGACGCAGCACCGCCCACGCTCACATCTACACGCCCACCACCGAACTCCCCTTCGCCGGACACCCGACGGTGGGTGCGTCCTGGTGGCTCAAGAACCGGGGGACGCCGGTCAAGACGTTGCAGGTGCCCGCGGGCATCGTGCAGGTTAGCTATACCGACGACCTGACCTCGGTCAGTGCGCGAGCCGATTGGGCACCGGACTTCTCGATCTACGATCTCCCCACGGTCGACGACTTGGAAGCCGCCGACCCCGACGACTACGGCGACGACGTCGAGCACTATCTGTGGACGTGGCTGGACAAGCCTGCCGGCAGGATCAGGTCCAGGATGTTCGCCCCACATCTGGGGATCCGCGAAGACGAGGCGACGGGTGCGGCAGCCGTGCGCATCACCGAGTACCTCAGCCGCGATCTGACCATCGTGCAGGGGCAGGGGTCGATCATCCAGACCACGTGGAGCCCCGAGGGCTGGGTGCAGGTCGCCGGACGGGTCGCCGACGACGGGACACGTCAGATCGATTGAGCGGGCTCGCCCTCCACCGGCGCCTGGCGGTGTGCGCGCAGCGCCTGGATCTCGCGCTCGAAGTCCTCGGCGGACGAGAAGGACCGGTACACCGAGGCGAACCGCAGATAGGCCACCTCGTCGAGTTCGCGCAGCGGCCCGAGGATCGCCAGCCCCACCTCGTGGCTGGGCACCTCAGGAGAACCCGTCGCCCGCACCGCATCCTCGACCTGCTGGGCGAGCAGGTTCAGCGCATCGTCGTCGACTTGACGGCCCTGGCAGGATCGGCGCACGCCCTTGATGACCTTGTCCCGGCTGAAGGGCTCGGTGACACCGCTGCGCTTGACCACCGCCAGCACCGCGGTCTCGACCGTCGTGAACCGCCGCCCGCATTCCGGGCATGACCTGCGCCGCCGAATCGCCTGGCCTTCGTCGGTCTCACGGGAATCGACAACCCGGGAATCGGGATGACGGCAGAACGGACAGTGCATCACCGCTCCTTCGCCACACCTGCAGACAACCGCTTCGAACGCCCTCGAGCGTACCTGCGCGGTTCGTGGCCGGCCCAGCGCCGGACCGATTGGCGCATACCTCACGTCAGGTTCCCTCAGAGTGGTTGAGCGGCTGGGTGTTTGGTGGAGTCGACGCGTGCGGTCAGCCGACGGGGGCGATGAGGGTCTGCCCCGCGTCCAGCGCCACCGAGTCGAGTTCGTTCAGTTCGCGGATCCGCGCGACGACATCGCCGACGGGCGCTTCGGGGGCCACCCGCTGGGCCACCTGCTGCAGGGACTCGCCGGTCTGGACCTGCACGACCGCCAGCCGGCCCGGAATCTGGGCTTCACTGCCGACGACGCCCCCGGACTGGGCGACCAGCCCGAGCCACATCGTGATCGCGCCGGCGATCAACGCCAACACCACGGTGGTCGCGGGTGTGATCGGACGCCGTCGATGCGAGGCGCGCGACACCAGCACACCCGTTCCGCGGTAGCGCATCGGCGCACCTGCGGGCCGTCGCGACCGCGGCCTACGCCGTGCCGTGGCCGGTCGCGACCGCGGACGGTCGAGCACGGTGCCCGCCCTGCCTGCGTCGGGTCGGGGGGCCCGCTCGAACTCGTATCCGGCCTCGCGGGTGTGGAGGATCGTCATCTGTCTGCCTTTCATCCCGGGACGTCTTCGCTCTTGTGTTCGAATCGTAGTCGATCATGTGTTCGATGAATAGAACATGTGATCGAACTGTTGCGAACGCTAACGCAGCCCACCGACAAGTCCGGCGCGACACCGAACGGGCGCCGACACACCTCGAACACATGTTTGATTCTTGGCGCTGCCCGGGTTAGATTCGGGCACATGAGCGACGACAGCAGCGAAAGCACGGACAGCGCCCCCGCACCCCGTTCGAGCCTGACCGAACGTCAGCGCACGATTCTCGATGTCATTCGCGCGTCGGTGACCACCCGCGGGTATCCGCCCAGCATCAGGGAGATCGGCGACGCGGTCGGGCTCACCTCGACCTCGTCGGTAGCCCACCAGCTGCGCACCCTCGAGCGCAAAGGCTATCTACGCCGTGACGCGAACCGGCCCCGCGCGGTCGACGTGCGGGGCGCCGACGACGCCGGCGCCCCGGTGGTGACCACCGACGTCGCGGGCTCGGACGCACTGCCGGAGCCCACGTTCGTCCCGGTCCTCGGACGCATTGCGGCAGGCGGCCCCATCCTCGCCGAGGAAGCCGTCGAAGACGTGTTCCCGCTGCCGCGCGAACTGGTCGGCGAGGGATCGCTGTTCCTGCTCAAGGTGGTCGGCGAATCCATGATCGACGCCGCGATCTGCGACGGCGACTGGGTGGTGGTCCGGCAGCAGAACGTCGCCGACAACGGTGACATCGTCGCGGCGATGATCGACGGCGAGGCCACCGTCAAGACGTTCAAGCGCACGCGCGGTCAGGTCTGGCTGATGCCCCACAACCCGGCTTTCCAGCCGATCCCGGGCAACGATGCCGCGATCCTTGGCAAGGTCGTCACCGTCATCCGCAAGATGTAGCGGCCGCCCGGCTACTCGCCTCGGACGAAGCCGTTGGTGCGGGCCATTTCCTCACTGGCGAACCAGATGTGGGCCGAAGCCTCGTCGTAGTCGGCGTCGCCGGGCACCCAGTACAGACCCGAGCCGGTGTCCGCCTTGACCGGATAGCCCTCGGGGATCTCGTTCGGATCATCGAGCGGGAGGCGCAGCGCCGGGGCCGACGGCAGGGGCTCGTCGATATCGATACGGGCGTGGCGGCCGGTGTCGGTCAACGGATCACGTCCCAACGCGACCACCGGTTCCGGCTCCGGGGCGGCCGCCGGCTCGTCCTCCGGCGCGACGATGGGTTCGCGGTCGGCCGCCACCGCGGAGACCTCCGAGGCCGTGGGGACCCGCGTGGGCGCGGTGTCGATGGCGTCCTGGTCTTCCTGCTCGACCGCGGACGGACCGATGCCCGACTCGACCGGAGCTTCGCTCTGCACCGGCACGCCCCAGAAGCTCAGCGGGCCCGACGGGAACTCATCGGAGGCAGGCTGCTGCGCCGGGGCGGCCGAAGACAATGAGCCCAGTCCTTCACGGGCATAGCGATCGGCGAACAGCGTGTCCTCGCGACCGTCCTCAGCCCGGCCGTCCCCGCCTGCCAGGGCGGGTTCGTAACCCCGGCCGTCGTCGACGGGAGCGCCGGCGTTCGGACCGAACAGATCGTCGTCGTCACCGCGACGACGATTCCGCACGACGGCGAAAGCGATCAGCCCGCCGAGCAACAACAGCGGCACGACGGCGAGCAACCACCACCACGTCCAGCGCAGACCCTTTCCGTCGTCGTTCGTCGTCTGCGCGGGCGCGGGCGGCGCATCCTGTTCGGGCACCTCGAGGCCGGCCAACTGCGACGCGAGGTTGGCGGGCTCGGTGCTGAACCTCTTGGTCGCCGAGTTCCACGAGATGGCACCACCGCTGAACCGCTGGGTGGTCTCCTGGCCGTTCTCGGTCTGGTCCGCCACGGGCGGGCCCAGCTCACCGGTGGCCCCTCCGAGCTTCTCCCACGCCGCGTTCATCGGTCCGCGGACGATCACGGCACCGTGGTCGGGCGTCCAGAAGATGACCGGCTTGTCCTCGGCGGCGAAAGTGCTCATCCGACTAGCCGGCGCCACCCCACCGTCCACCTCGCTGGTGACCGGGAATCCGAGGTCGCCCTCCGGCCCGCCGACACTCTCGTACTTGGCGAGCACCTGACCGGTCACGACGTTGGCCCCGGTTTCGGGGCTGTAGAAGATCTTGCCGTTGACGAAGTCCTGGCCCATGCCGTCGGAGCCGATCGGGTAGGGCTCCCCCTCCGCGGCGCCCAACGGCCCGAGTGGTCCCCCGGCCGCCCGGCGCGCGGCGTTGATCGCCGACACCGGATCGTCGGGAATCTCGAGGTCCGTCAGCTGAGTGGCCAGTTCGGGCGGTACGGTCGTGAAGGTCCTGGCGCGGCGGTCATAAGACAACTCGCCAGCGGTGAACTTCTGCCTGACGACCGCACCGTCGTAGGTCTCGTCCTCGGCGGGCACTCCGAGGACACCGGAGGAGCCACCCAGCTTGTCCCACGCCGCATTGATCGCCCCGCGGACCACCCGCGCACCCGTCGCCGGGGTCCAGAAGATCACCGGGTTGTCCGGCGCGCTCAGCGTGGAATTGCGGCTGTCCGGCGCTCGGCCCGGCCCCTCGTCGATGGTGGGAAACCCCAGGTCGCTGTCGGCAGGACCGCCGAGCGCCTCGTATTTCTCCAGGATCGCGCCCTGCATCAGATGTGCGCCGGTGTCGGGGGTGAAGAACATCTTCCCGGAGGCGAAGTTCTGGGCGAATCCGTCGCCGGCCGGATAGACGTCGCCCGACTTGGGACCCAGCGGACCGGTGTCTCCCCCATTGGCCTGCCAGGCCGCGGTGATCGCGTCGTTGGCCTCGACCTCGGGTTGCGCCGTGGCGACCGGCGCCAACAGGAGCGCCGCGGCGACCCCCAGCAGCCCGATCGTCGCGCGACCGACCACACCTATGCGCAGCATCGGCTGCCGGATCATTCATCCTCCCCGCGGTCGGCGACACACGTTGCTTCGACAGACCCTCCGAAACAACTTCGAAAAGCCCTGCGAAAGTACCGCGTCCGTTCACTTTGCGTCAGTGGACGTCGATTACCAAGTAACCTCGCCGATTCAGCGAAAAGAATATGCGGAGATCGATCGTCGGCTGCGGCGTGGTCGGATGCCCTGGACTAGATGCCGAGACTGCGGCCGATGATCTCCTTCATGATCTCCGACGTCCCCCCGTAAATGGTCTGCACCCGGGCGTCGAGATAAGCGCGCGCCACCGGATATTCGCGCATATACCCGTATCCGCCGTGCAATTGCAGGCACCGGTCGATCAGATGGACTTGTTTCTCGGTGGAATACCACTTGGCCATGGCCGCCTGCTCGGCGGTCAACCGGTCGTCGAGGTGCAGGCGGATGTACTCGTCGACCATCATCCGCACCACCGTGGCTTCCGTCGCGAGTTCGGCCAATACGAAGCGGCTGTTCTGGAAGCTGCCGATCGGCTTGCCGAACGCCTTGCGCTCCTTGGCGTACTGGACGGTCTGCGTCAACACCGCCTCCATCGCGGCGGCGGCCATGATGGCGATCGAGATTCGCTCCTGCGGCAGGTTCTGCATCAGGTAGATGAAGCCCTGGCCCTCTTCGCCGAGCAGGTTCTCCGCAGGAACCTTGACGTCGTTGAACGACAGTTCGGCGGTGTCCTGGGCGTCCAGGCCGACCTTGTCGAGATGGCGGCCGCGCTCGAACCCCTCCATGCCACGCTCGACCACCAGCAGCGAGAACCCGAGCGCCCCCTTGTCGGGGTCGGTCTGGGCCACCACGATGACCAGGTCGGAGTGAATGCCGTTGGTGATGAACGTCTTGGAGCCGTTGAGGATGTAGTGGTCCCCATCCTTGACCGCCTTGGTCTTGATGCCCTGCAGGTCGCTGCCGGTGCCCGGCTCCGTCATCGCGATCGCGGTGATCAGCTCACCCGTGCAGAACTTGGGCAACCAGCGCTGCTTCTGCTCCTCGGTGCCCAGCCTGATCAGATACGGCGCCACCACGTCGTTGTGCAGGCTGAACCCCAGTCCGCTGAAGCGGCCCGCGGTGACCTCCTCGGTGATGACGGTGTTATACCGGAAGTCCGCGACACCGCCGCCGCCGTACTCCTCGGGGACCGCCATGCCCAGGAAGCCCTGCTTGCCCGCCTCCAGCCACACGCCGCGATCGACGATCTTGTCCCTCTCCCACTCCCCGTGGAACGGCGCGACGTGCCGTTCGAGAAACGAGCGGAAGGAATCACGGAACATGTCGTGTTCGGGTTCGAACAGGGTGCGCTCGTAGGCGACGACTGACGTGGGTGCCTTGGCTGCCGGACTGGCTCCGCTGCCCATCGATATCCTCCGTGGTGTGGTACGGGCTGTTACCACCAAACGTACCCCATCCAACCGGATGGTTGGTCGGGCCGCCCAGGGGTTGGTCCCGTCGTCGTAGACTCACCGCCATGGCCTCGGCCGCATCCTCAGCCCTGACGAGCCTGACGCACTGGGGAGCCTTCACCGCGACCGTCGACGCCGGGCGACATCACGTCGGTGACGCCGCTTCACGGCGATGCCGATCCGTCCCCCGTTCTGGGCAACCTGCCCGGATCGGTGCGACACATCTCGCGCATCACGTCGCCGGCAGTCCGGCGCGGCTGGCTCGACAACGGGCCGGGCGCCACCCCCGGCGTGGCGCCGACGACTTCGTCGCGGTGTCGTGGGGCGAGCTCACCGAGCTTTTGGCAGGCGAACTCCGCCGCGTCATCGACACCCACGGAAACCAGGCGATCTACGGGGGTTCCTATGGCTGGGCCAGCGCAGGACGTTTCCACCACGCCCAGAGCCAGATACATCGGTTCCTGAACTGTCTTGGGGGCTATACCTTTTCACGCCACTCCTACAGCCTCGGCGCCACCGGGGTGATCATGCCCCGGGTGGTCGGCACCCACGACGACTTCTCCGGTTCCAGAAACGATCCCGTGCTGATGGCCATGCCGAAACTGACCGAGCCGTACGCGGAGGCGCGCGACGACTACGCGACGACTACGAGACGTTCGCCGCACTCGCCTGCCGGCTCGGCGTCGACGATCAGTTCACCGAGGGGCGCACAGCACGGCAGTGGCTTGCGCATCTCTACGAAACCTGGTCCTCATCACTGGATTTCGCGGTGCAATCCTTCGACGAGTTCTGGAAGGCCGGCCGGCTGACACTGCCGACCGAGGACGGACTGACACTGCTCTCCGACTTCCGTGCCGACCCCTCGACGCACCGGCTGGGCACGCCGAGCGGGCTGATCGAGATATTCTCCTCCGACATCGACGGGCTTCGGCTACGACGACTGCGTAGGGCATCCGGCATGGTTCGAGCCGACCGAATGGCTCGGCGGACCACGGGCGGACCGCTTTCCACTGCACCTGCTGGCCAATCAGCCGGCCAGCAGACTGCACGGTCAGCTGGACGGTGGCGCGGTCAGTCAGCAGTCGAAAGTGGCGGGCCGAGAACCGATTCGAATGAATCCGGCGGATGCGCGGGCGCGTGGCCTGCTGCAGGGCGACATCGTAAGGGTGTTCAACGACCGCGGCGCGTGCCTGGCGGGTGTGGTGCTCGACGCGGCGGTGCGCCCGCAGGTGGTGCAGCTGTCGACCGGGGCGTGGTTCGATCCCGCCGATCCGGCCGACCCGGACGCGATGTGCGTGCACGGCAACCCCAATGTGCTCACCGACGATGTCGGCACGTCATCGCTTGCCCGCGGCTGCACGGGCGCGCACGTGCTGGTGGAGGTGGAGAAGTTCACCGCCGCAGCGCCGCCGGTACGCGCCCATCAGCCCCCGTTGGTCAGATAGCCGGGTCTACGGCGTGCGCTGAGCGTGCCCGCGGGTGCCGGCACCACGCGAACTGCGGCGCCTGTTGCCACCTGCACCTCGGGTGCTGGCGCCACCACGCCGATGGTCGGGACCGCGATCATGCTTGGGTGCGGCGGCTTTCGGCGCGGGGGCAACGACTTTCGGCGCCGCACGCAGCGGCGCGATCTCCCCGACCAGTGCGTGCACCGGAGCGGAGTCCGCGGTGACCTCCTGGGGACGCACGGTGATGCCTGCTTTACGCAGCAGTTGCTGGGTGTCCCTGCGCTGTTCGGGCAGCACGACGGTGACGACGTCACCGTCGCTGCCTGCCCGCGCGGTACGCCCGGAGCGGTGCAGGTAGGCCTTGTGCTCCATCGGCGGGTCGACGTGCACGACGAGTTCGACCCCGTCGACATGGACGCCGCGCGCGGCGATGTCGGTGGCCACCAGCACCCGGGCGGTGCCGCTGGTAAAGGCCGCCAGGTTGCGGTCGCGGGCGGGTTGCGACAGGTTGCCGTGCAGGTCCACCGACGGCACACCCGATTCGGTGAGCAGCTTGGCGAGCTTGCGGGCCTGGTGCTTGGTGCGCATGAACAGAATCCGGCGACCCGTACCTGATGCCAGGCGGTGGACCAGGTCCTTCTTCTGCTGGGCCCCGCCGACGTGGAACACGTGATGGGTCATCACGGCGGGCACCTCGTCGGCCTCCTCGACCGAGTGCATCACCGGCTCGCGCAGGAAGCGCTTGACCAGCTTGTCGACGCCGTTGTCCAGGGTTGCCGAGAACAGCAGTCTCTGCCCCCCGGCGGGAGTCGCCGCCAGGATGCGGGTGACGCCGGGCAGGAAGCCGAGATCGGCCATGTGATCGGCCTCGTCGAGCACCGTCGTGTTGACGTTGTCGAGGTGGACGAGCTTCTGTCGCATCAGGTCCTCGAGGCGGCCGGGGCAGGCCACGACGATGTCGACTCCGGCGCGCAGCGCGCTGACCTGCTTGCTCTGCGAGACGCCACCGAAGATCGTGGTGACGCGCAGACCGGATGCGGCGGCCAGGGGCTGCAGCACGGCGGTGATCTGCGTGGCGAGCTCACGAGTGGGGGCAAGGACCAGACCGGTCGGACGAGATGGCTGGCTGCGGCGCCCGGTGAGGGTTGCCACCAGCGGCAGCGAGAACGCCAGCGTCTTTCCGCTGCCGGTCTTCCCCCGGCCGAGCACGTCACGCCCGGCGAGCGCGTCGGGCAGCGTGGCGGTCTGGATGGGGAACGGTTCGGTGATGCCTCGCTCGGTCAGTGCCTGCACGAGGGGTGCGGGCACGCCGAGGTCGGCGAAGGATTGCGTGGTCATGTGATGTGTGCCTTTCCGGCCTGTTCGGGCTGCGTGTGCCCGGGCAACCGGGACGGAGTCCGTCCAGCGGGAGTGCGCACACATTGGCGGTTTCGCCGTAGTGGGTGGTCTTGTCGACGTTCCAGGTGGTGGGCGGGGGTGTCTCGAAGAGATTGCCGAGTCGTCCGCAGTCGACGTTCACGTTGAGCCTACCGCACGACGGCGCGCGCAGTGCATCGCCGCGGTCAGAACGTGTCGAACTCGCTCAGTGCCGCCGCCAACGAGATCGGTACGCGTGCCTTGATCCTGGTGCCGAAGTCGGTGTGCTCCACCGCATCGACGCGCCCGTCGGCATGCACGCGGTTGACGAGATCGCCTCGGCTGTAAGGGATTGTGACGTCGATCACTGTGTCGGTCGGGGCGATCATCTCGGCCATGCGCGACTGCAGGCGGTCCAGGCCGTCACCGGTGCGGGCGGACACGAACACCGCATCGGGCAGTGCGCGGCGCAGCTTGGCCAACGCCAGGTCGCCGGCGGCGTCGATCTTGTTGACCACCAACAACTCCGGCGCCACCTTGCCGTCGTGATCGGCTATGACTTCGTTGACGACCTGCCGCACCGCGTTGATCTGCGCGAGCGGGTTGGCATCGGAGCCGTCGACGATGTGCAACAACAGGTCCGCGTCGACGACCTCCTCGAGCGTCGACCGGAAGGCCTCGACGAGTTGCGTCGGCAGGTGCCGCACGAAACCCACCGTGTCGGTCATGACGAACCCCCGTCCGTCGGCGAATTCGCCACGGCGAGTTGTCGGTTCGAGGGTGGCGAACAACGCGTTCTCAACCAGCACGCCCGCGCCGGTCAGCGCGTTGAGCAGGCTGGACTTCCCGGCGTTCGTGTAGCCGACGATGGCCACCGAGGGCATGTCGCTGGCCAGGCGGCGGCTTCGCTGGGTGTCGCGGACCTGCTTCATGTCACGAATCTCGCGGCGCAGCTTGGCCATTCGCTCGCGGATCCGGCGGCGGTCGGTTTCGATCTTGGTCTCGCCGGGTCCGCGGGTGCCCACCCCGCCACCGCTGCCGCCTGCGCCGCCACCCTGCCGCGACATCGACTCACCCCAGCCCCGCAGCCGCGGCAGCATGTACTCCATCTGCGCGTAGGCCACCTGGGCCTTGCCCTCCCGGCTGGTCGCGTGCTGGGCGAAGATGTCCAGGATCAGCGCGGTCCGGTCGATGACCTTGACCTTCACCGCCTTCTCCAGCGCGTTGAGCTGGGCGGGGCTGAGCTCGCCGTCGCAGATCACGGTGTCGGCGCCGGTGGCCAGCACCACCTCGCGCAGCTCGGCGGCCTTGCCCGACCCGATGTAGGTCGACGGGTCCGGCTTGTCGCGGCGCTGGATCAGCCCCTCGAGCACCTCCGAGCCCGCGGTCTCGGCCAGCGCCGCCAACTCGGCCAGGCTGGCGTCGGCCTCGGCGGCGGTGCCGTCGGTCCACACCCCGACCAGCACGACCCGTTCGAGACGAAGCTGGCGGTACTCGACCTCCGAGATGTCGGCGAGTTCGGTCGACAGGCCTGCCACGCGGCGCAGGGCGACACGGTCTTCCAGGGCGAGTTCGCCGGTGCTGGGGATGTTGGGTTCAGTCATGTACTTGGAGATGTTGCCCCTTCGAGGTGCGTTCGTGCATCTGTTTTACTGCGCCCGCCACCACACGTCGGACAACTCACCGCCGGCGACCAGCACCGACGGGCCCCGCAGGTAGCTGGTGGCCTCGGTGACGCGCACCGTGACCTGCCCGCCGGGAATGTGCACCTCCAGCGTGCCGGTTTCCTCGCCAGCGGTCGCCAAGGCAGCCACCGCGATCGCGACGGTCCCGGTGCCGCAGGATCGCGTCTCGCCGACGCCGCGCTCGTGGACCCGCATGCGCACCGCCCCCGCCACCGGTGTCGTGGCGACCTCGACGTTCACCCCGTCAGGGAACTGGTCGTGGTCGAACAGCACGGGCGCGGCGACATCGAGCGCAGCGAGCTCATCGACCGTCAGCCCGGGATCTACGCAGGCCAGGTGGGGGTTGCCGACGTCCACCGCCAGCCCCGCGAAACGTCGTCCCCCGACCACCGCCTCGCCCGCCCCGAGCCGGTTCACCTTGCCCATCTCGACGCTGACGTCAGCGGACGTGCCGTCGACGGTGTGCAGCTCGACCGGACGCGGACCGGCCAGCGAGCCCACGACGAATTGCTGCCTGCGCTCCAGCCCCTGCGCCCACAGGTAGTGGGCGAACACCCGCACGCCGTTGCCGCACATCTGCGCCACCGACCCGTCGGCGTTGCGGTAGTCCATGAACCAGTCGTCGGCGGTGACGCCTTCGGGGAGGTCGTCGAGAACGCCCGCGTCGCGAGCCGCACCGGCGACGGTGACGCGCAGGACTCCGTCCGCGCCGAGCCCGCGCCTGCGGTCGCAGAGCGCGGCGACGGCGGCCGGCGTCAAGTCGATCGCGGCGGGCAGATCGGGCAACAGCACGAAGTCATTCTCCGTGCCGTGCCCCTTGGCGAACTTCACCTGCTCAGGATACGTCGCGCCACACCCGCAGCACCCGGTCGACGTTTCCGGAGGCGGCGCCGTCGAGCCAGGTGATGCGGTGGTCGCGGCGGAACCACGATCGCTGCCTGCGCACGTAGCGCCGGGTGCCGATGAAGGTCAGCTCGCGAGCCGCCGAACCGTCACCGCCGGCGTCCAGCTCGGCGATCACCTGGGCGTAGCCGAGCGCCCGCGACGCGGTGACCCCGTCGCGCAGACCCCGGTCGAGCAGCGCCGCGACCTCATCGACCAGCCCGTCGGCGAACATCTTGTCGGTCCGGCGGACCAGCCGGTCGTCGAGAGCTGCTGTTTCCCAATCCAATCCGACGATGGCGGTGTTCCAGCGCGGTCTCCCGATGCGGGGCGCCGAAGCCGCGAACGGCTGTCCCGTCAACTCGATGACCTCCAGTGCCCGCACGATGCGCCGGCCGTCGGTGGGGAGGATCGCGCTGGCGGCGGCCGCGTCGACGCGGGCCAGCTCGCGGTGCAGATCGGCCACGCCGACCTCGGCGAGGCGACGCTCCCATCGCGCCCGCACCCGCGCGTCGGTGGCGGGAAACGACCACTCGTCGAGCAGTGACTGCACGTAGAGCATCGACCCGCCGACCACGATCGGCAGCGCCCCACGCGCGGCGATCGCCTCCACATCGGCGGCGGCGGCCTGCTGGTAACGGGCGACGGTCGCGGTCTGCGTGACGTCGAGGACGTCGAGCTGGTGGTGGGGAATGCCGCGGCGGTCGGCGGCCGCCAGCTTCGCGGTGCCGATGTCCATGCCCCGGTAGAGCTGCATCGCGTCGGCGTTGACGACCTCGGCGGCGATCTCGGCGGCGAGTTTCTCGGCGACGGCCAGCGCCAGGTCCGATTTGCCTGTTCCGGTCGGGCCGACGATGGCCAGCGGTCGCACGGTCGTCACGGGTGCCAGATGCCGACGAAGTATCCGACGCCGTAGGGCGCGCCGCGGTAGAGCTCCTCGGCCGATCGCGGGCCGCGTTCTGTGAGCCCGGCCAGCACCCGGTAGGCGGTCCGGCCCACGATCCCGTCGGGCAGCCGGGTCAGCGCCGCGCTGTCCCCCGCGGCCAGAGCGTCGTCGAGGGCCGCCTGCACCGGGATCGACTCGGGGTCGTAGCCGCCCGGGGCGGGCGGGCTGAGGGTGTTGGCGCCGTCGGCGACGACGAGCACGCCGATCGGGTCGTCGGTGGCGTCGATCTCCGTACGCAGGCGCCGGCCCAGCGTCACCGCGGTGCCGTGGTCGTGATCGCTGCGGTAGGCGCGCACCTCGGCGCTGGCCGTGGGCTGCGCGAGCCCGCGCAGCCACGCCGTGATCAGCGCACACAGCGGCAATGCCGCCGGGTCACGGCCTGCGGCGGCCGCCTCACCGGAGAGGCCGACCCGGACGTCCACGCCGTAGCCGGCGAAGGTGCCGACCGAACCGGGGCCCGCGACGCTGTCGGTGCCCATGTCTCCGACGCCGACCCCGATCCAGCGCGGCGGCAGCGCGGTGACCGCGGCAATCGCGGCGGCACGCAGGTCCGCGGTCTCGGCGGATGCCGCGGCGGCGAGTTCGGGGACCATGACGGGCGCCGACGGCACGATGGCGATAGCGCTCAGCACGCCACCAACGTAGCCGCCGCGGCAGCTCAGGCCGGTTCTCGGGTGGCGGCTTCCCCGCGGGCGAGGGCGACGGTCGCCGCGACCATGACGGCCACCGCGGCGAAAAGGGTGAACCAGCCGGCCTCGCCCGGCCGCAGCGTCTCGCCCAGAACGACGACCCCGAGCGCGGAGGCCACCATCGGCTCGGTGACGGTCATCGTCGGCAACGACGCGGTCAACGTGCCCGCGCGGAACGACGCCTGCTGCATGGCTGTGCCCGCGACCGCGACCAGAGCCCACGCATAGAGCTCCGGGGTGGCCAGCAGCTTCCCGACACCGGCCACGCTCGTCACGTCGAGGCGGTCGACCACCGACTTGGTCAGCACCGCGAACAACCCCCACAGCGCCCCGGACACCACGGCGAGCAGCACCGCGCCTGCCGGACCCGACCACACCCCGGCGCCGATCAGGCACAACACCAGGGCGGGCCCCAGCACGGCGGCCACCTCGATCCATGACTGCAGCGAGGCCCGCGACTGCCCGGCGGTCGGATTCCCGACGGTCACGATGACGATCACCGCCCCGGCGAGCAGCACGGCCCACATCCACTCCCAGCGGGTGACCCGCCGGTGTGACTGCCGGGCACTGATCGGCAGCGCGAAGAGCAGCGAGGTGACCAGGACCGCCTGCACCAGCAGCACCGAGCCCAGGCCCAGCGCCGCGGCCTGCAGCGCGAACCCGGCGGCGGCGACGCCGCTGCCCAGCCACCACTGGCGGTCCCGCAGCAGGCTCAGGAACAGCGCGAGGTGGCCGACGGGCTCATCGGTGACCTCGTGCGCCGAGCGTTGGTGGATGACGTCGCCGACCGCGATGAAGAACGCTGCGGCCAGGGCGAGCAGAGCGGCAATATCCGCTTTCGCCATCGACCACCTCCGGTGAGTATTCGCACCGAGCCTAGATACCAGGCACTCCACCCAAGGCGTGGGCGCGGCGGGCGGTGACCTGTTTGAATGGCTGCTACGCCGTTCGACGGTTTTCGGTGGCTTCGAGATCCGTCGGCGGTGAGTCAGCTGGTAGGCGCCGCGGTGCGCGGCAGGTGCGCGGGTATCCGCGCGGAGGGCATGAGGTACGGACATGACGATCACCGACCCGGGCGATCCCCAGGACTTCGAGCATCCCGCCCCCAAGCCGAAGCCTGGTCCGGCGCGGCCGGGGCCGGGCACCGTTCGGCCGGGGCCGGGCGCTGTTCGGCCAGGACCCGCAGGCCCCGCCAAGCCTGCCGCCGTCAGCGTGGTCCCCCCCAGCGACCCCCACCGCTTCGGCCGTGTCGACCCCGACGGCACGGTGTGGCTGATCACCGCGTCCGGTGAGCGCACCATCGGGAAGTGGCAGGCCGGCGACACCGAGGCGGCATACGAGCACTTCGGGCGGCGCTTCGACGATCTGCACACCGAGGTGATGCTCCTGGAGCAGCGGTTGGCGTCCGGCGCCGGCGATGCCCGCAAGATCCGTTCCGCTGCGTCGACGCTCGCCGAGACGGTGCCGACGGCCCACGTCCTGGGTGATGTCGACTCCCTGGCGGCGCGCCTGCAGGCGGTCATCGAGCACGCCGACAGTGCCACCGCCGAGGAGAAGGCCAAGCGCGAGGAGGCCCGCGCCGCGCAGACCGCCCGCAAGGAGGCGCTCGCCGTCGAGGCGGAGGAGTTGGCGGCCGATTCCACGCAGTGGAAGGCGGCAGGCGACCGGCTGCGGGCCATCCTGGACGAGTGGAAGACGATCACCGGCCTGGACCGCAAGACCGACGACGCCCTGTGGAAGCGCTACTCGGCGGCACGGGAGACGTTCAACCGGCGCCGCGGCTCGCACTTCGCCGAACTCGACCGGGAACGCGTCGGCGCCAAGCAGGCCAAGGAGTCGCTGTGCGTGCGCGCGGAGGAACTGTGCGACTCCACCGACTGGGGGACCACGTCGGCGACCTTCCGTGATCTGCTCACCGAATGGAAGGCGGCCGGGCGCGCCGCCAAGGACGTCGACGACGCGCTGTGGCACCGGTTCAAGGCGGCGCAGGACAGGTTCTTCTCCGCGCGCAACGCGGCCACCGCGGAACGCGACGCCGAGTTCCGTGCCAACGCCGCGGCCAAGGAGGCACTGCTCGCCGAGGCCGAGAAGCTCGACACCGCCGACCCGGACGCAGCCCGCGCGGCGCTGCGTTCCATCGGCGACAGGTGGGACGCCATCGGCAAGGTCCCCCGCGAACGCAGCGCGGATCTGGAGCGACGGCTGCGCGCGGTCGAGAAGAAGATCCGCGACACCCCGACCGGCGGGGTCGATCCCGAGGCGCAGGCGCGCGCCGATCAGTTCCGGGTCCGCGCCGAGCAGTTCGAACGGCAGGCGGAGAAGGCTGCGGCCGCGGGCCGCACCAAGGACGCCGAGCAGGCCCGGGCCAGCGCCGAGCAGTGGCGACAGTGGGCCGACGCGGCCGCCGACGCGCTGAGCCGGAAGCGCTGACCAGGTCAGGTTTTCGCGGGCCCGTCGTCCTCGTCGCCGTAGCCGTCGAGCAGTCCTTTGTGCTGGCGTTCGGCCGCCAGGCGGCGGCGATGTTCTTCGGTGGCCATCTGCAGTGCGGAGCGGGTCAGCACCACCCTTGCCCAGTTGTAGGCGAGCAGGATGACGGCCAGCCAGGCCAGGACCAGGCCGATGGCCGGGCCGGGGTGCGGTTCGGGAGCAGTCTGGCGTGACCACACCGCCAGCAGTCCCAGGAACGACGACACCGTCGAACCCGCCAGCGCGATCCACGCCAGCGCCCACCTGCGGGTCACCAGCGCCAGCATCGAGAATACGACACCGAAGACGAGCGCCAGCCAGGTGAACACGCGCGACGGCAACGCGATGCCGTTCTCGATCGCCGCGTCGGAACCCACGAGCACGTCGAGGCCTCTGGCCCCGCCGGTGTGCGGCAGCACGAGCGTCACCAGCAGGACGAACACGAAGACCGAGATCGCCAACGCCCGCGCGCCGGGCTCGATCTCGCGCGCGACGCGCCGCTCGGCGTCTTCGAGGTCACCCTTGAAGTCGTCGAACTCGTGCTCGCCGCCGGGTTGCGAGCTCACGGTGCACACCCCACGGTCGCGGGTCCCGCTTCGGGAACGCCGACGCCCGGCATGCCGAGCCCGACGCCGGTGCGGGGCTTCTCCCCCGCGGCGTGGGCGTCCCCGGCGCGGGTGCGACGGTGACCGATGAGGCCGGCGTCGGCGATGAGGTGGTGCGGAGCGGCGCCGGTGACGGTGGTGACGACGACGTCGCCGGGCCGGATCTGACCGGCCTCGCCTGGGGCGAAGTGCACCAACCTGCCGTCACGGGCCCGTCCCGACATGCGCGCGGTGCTGGCGTCCTTGCGGCCCTCACCGGTGGCGACCAGCAGTTCGACCGTGCGCCCGATCTGAGCGGTGTTCTCCTCGAGGGAGATTCGCTCCTGAAGATCGATCAGTCGCTGATACCGCTCGGACACAACGGCTTTGGGCACCTGACCATCCAGATCGGCAGCCGGTGTGCCGGGCCGCTTGGAGTATTGGAAGGTGAACGCGCTGGAGAAGCGCGCGGCCGCGACGACGTCGAGGGTCGCCTGGAAGTCCTCCTCGGTTTCTCCCGGGAACCCGACGATCAGGTCGGTGGTGATCGCCGCGTGCGGAATCGCGGCGCGGACGCGGTCGATGATGCCCAGGTAGCGCTCGGCGCGGTAGGACCGTCGCATCGTGCGCAGGATGCGGTCGGAACCCGACTGCAGCGGCATGTGCAGGGTCGGACACACATTGGGTGTTTCGGCCATCGCCTCGATGACGTCGTCGGTGAACTCCGCGGGATGCGGTGAGGTGAACCGCACCCGTTCCAGGCCGTCGATGTGACCGCACGCCCGCAGCAACTTGGCGAATGCGCCCCGGTCGCGGGGCTGCGCCTGGTCAGCAAACGAGACACCGTAGGCGTTGACGTTCTGTCCCAGCAGCGTGATCTCGAGGACACCCTGGTCGACCAGGGTCTGGACCTCGGCGAGCACGTCACCGGGCCGGCGATCCACCTCCTTGCCCCGCAGTGCGGGGACGATGCAGAACGTGCAGGTGTTGTTGCAGCCAACCGAGATGGAAACCCAAGCAGCGTAAGATGATTCGCGACTGGCCGGGAGGGCCGAGGGGAATTCCTGCAGCGCTTCGGCGATTTCGACCTGCGCGACCCGGTTGTGCCGTGCCCGGTCGAGCAGCGCGGGCAGCGAGCCGATGTTGTGGGTGCCGAACACCACGTCGACCCACGGCGCCTTGCGCAGCACCGCGTCCCGGTCCTTCTGCGCCAGGCAGCCACCGACGGCGATCTGCATGTTCGGCTCGGACTGCTTGCGCGGCGCCAGGTGGCTGAGGTTGCCGTACAGCTTGTTGTCGGCGTTCTCCCGCACCGCGCAGGTGTTGAACACCACGACGTCGGCGTCGCTGCCGTCGGCGGCGCGCCGGTAGCCGGCGGCCTCCAGCAGCCCGGCGAGGCGCTCGGAGTCGTGCACGTTCATCTGGCAGCCGTAGGTCCGGACCTGGTAGGTGCGCGCGGCGTCGTCGGCGCGACGAACGGCGGTCGCCCCGTACGCCTGCTGCGTCACCATCGAAGTCACGGCGACCATCCTACGTAGCGGGCCCGTCACTGGTGAAACGGCACTGAACGCATGCCTGCCCGCGGTGATCTGGGCGGATTGCCGAGTTCCGGGCGAGTTGAGCGTTCCCTGGGTAAGGTCTCCTCCCATGGAGAGCGCCTCGGCAGTGCCGATGATCTCGATGAAGTCGGTCGACAAGCACTTCGGCGAGCTCCACGTGCTCAAGGACATCAACCTCGAAGTCGCCAAGGGGCAGGTCGTCGTCGTGCTGGGACCGTCGGGCTCAGGCAAGTCGACGTTGTGCCGCACCATCAACCGCTTGGAGACGATAGATTCGGGCACCATCGCGATCGACGGCCAGGTGCTGCCGGAGGAGGGCCGCAAGCTCGCCCAGTTGCGGTCCGACGTCGGCATGGTGTTCCAGTCCTTCAATCTGTTCGCGCACAAGACAATTGTCGAGAATGTGGCGCTGGCACCGATGAAGGTCCGCAAGGCGTCGAAGACGGAGGCGCGGGAGAAGGCGATGAGCCTGCTCGAGCGGGTCGGTGTGGCCAACCAGGCCGACAAGTACCCGGCCCAGCTGTCCGGCGGCCAGCAGCAGCGAGTCGCGATCGCCCGCTCACTGGCGATGAACCCCAAGGTGATGCTGTTCGACGAACCGACCAGCGCACTGGACCCCGAGATGATCAACGAAGTCCTCTCGGTGATGGTCGCGCTGGCCACCGACGGGATGACGATGGTGGTGGTCACCCACGAGATGGGGTTCGCGCGACGGGCCGCCAACCGCGTGGTGTTCATGTCCGACGGCGCCATCCTCGAGGACGCAGAACCCGTGCAGTTCTTCGACAATCCCCAGACCGACCGCGCCAAGGACTTTCTGGGCAAGATTCTCCATCACTGACCACCACATCAACACCACCCGCTCCGGCGAAAGGAAACACCCACAAATGTCTCCGAGGTTTGCGATACCCATGTCCAAGCGCGTCATCGGTGCACTCGCCCTGGCCGTCGCTCTTCCCCTCGCCGCGACCGCGTGCGGCGGCGGAGGCGGCGGCGGCGACTCGATCGTCATCGGCACCAAGTTCGACCAGCCGGGCCTCGGGATGAAGAACCCCGACGGCACGATGAGCGGCTTCGATGTCGACGTGGCCACGTATGTCGCCGGCGAACTCGGCTACGCGCCCGACAAGATCGAGTGGAAGGAAGCCCCGTCGGCGCAGCGCGAGAACCTCATTCAGAACGGCCAGGTCAGCTTCATCGCGGCGACGTACTCGATCACCGACTCCCGTAAGGAGAAGGTCGACTTCGCCGGCCCGTACCTGATCACCGGGCAGAGCCTGCTGGTGCGCTCGGACAGCAACGACATCACCGGCGCATCGTCACTGGAGAACAACAAGATCCTGTGCTCGGTGTCGGGGTCCACACCGGCACAGAAGATCAAGGACGAATATCCCGGCGTGCAGCTGCAGCAGTACGACACCTACTCGGCGTGCATCGAGGCGCTCAAGAACGGCGCGGTGGACGCCGTCACCACCGACGAGGTCATCCTCGCGGGCTACGCCGCACAGTCTCCGGGCGCGTTCAAGATCGTCGGTGAGCCGTTCTCCGAGGAGCGCTACGGCATCGGCCTGAAAAAGGACGACACCGAGATGCGCACCAAGATCAATGACGCACTCAAGAAGATGGAAGACAGCGGGGCCTGGAAAGAGGCGTTCGACAAGAACCTCGGGCCCGCCGGTATCACCGCGCCGACCCCGCCGCCGCTCGACAACTGAGGACGGGCCGGGTAACCAGAGGGTTCATCAGTGGAGGTTTTCACCGAGTATCGCGAGGAGATCTTCGCCGCGTTCTGGACGACCATCCAGCTGACGGTGTTCTCGGCGATCGGTGCACTCGTCATCGGCACGGTGCTGGCCGCGATGCGGCTGGCACCGGTGCCGATGCTCAACTGGATCGGCACGAGCTATGTCAACGTCGTGCGCAACACCCCGCTGACCCTGATCATCCTGTTCTGCTCGTTCGGGCTGTCGCAGACGCTGGGCATCACGCTGGCCGATCGGCAGTCGGCGACGTTCATCTCAGACAGCGGTTTCCGGCTGGCAATGCTCGGTTTGACGGTCTACACCGCGGCGTTCGTGTGCGAGACGGTCCGGTCGGGAGTCAACACGGTGCCTCTCGGTCAGGCCGAGGCGGCCAGGTCCCTCGGCCTGACGTTCGGGCAGAACCTGACAATCGTGCTGCTGCCGCAGGCGTTTCGCGCGGTCATCATCCCGATGGGGTCGGTGTTGATCGCCCTGACGAAGAACACGACCATCGCCTCGGCGATCGGCGTGGCCGAGGCCGCGCTGTTGATGAAGGAGATGATCGAGAACACCGCGGCGGTGTTGGTCGTCGGCGGCATCTTCGCGGCCGGTTTCGTCGTCCTCACGCTGCCGCTGGGGCTGTTCTTCGGCTGGCTGGGCAAGCGCATGGCGGTGTCGCAGACATGATGAGCGCTTACGCGAAGAACGGACGATCATGAGCAGCGCCTCGGTCCTGTTCGACGCGCCCGGACGACGCGCGCGGGTGCGTAACCACATCATCAGCGCGGTCACCGCTGTCGTCGTCGCAGCGGTCGCGTGGGTCGTCTACACGCAGCTGGAGGCCAAGGGGCAGCTGACCGCGGCGAAGTGGGAGCCCTTCCTGACGTCGAATCTGTGGACCACCTACGTCTTGCCGGGCATCCAGGGCACGCTCACGGCGGCCGTGGTGTCGATCGCTTTGGCACTGGTCTTGGGCTTCCTCCTCGGTGTGGGCCGCATGTCGAGACACACCGGGATCCGCTGGGCGTCGTCGGTGTTCGTCGAGTTCTTCCGCGCGGTGCCGGTGCTGATCATGATGATCTTCGCCTACTTCCTGTACGCCTTCTATGGCGTGTTCCAGTCCCAATACCTGGCGTTGGCCGGTGTCATCACCGGTCTGACGCTCTACAACGGCGCCGTCATCGCCGAGATCGTGCGGGCCGGCGTGCGCGCGCTGCCCCGCGGACAGGGCGAGGCGGCAGCGGCGTTGGGGCTGACGTCGGGGCAGACGATGCGGGCGATCCTGCTCCCCCAGGCGGTCACGTCGATGCTGCCGGTGCTGATCTCCCAGCTGGTGGTCGTGCTCAAGGACACCGCGATCGGTTACCAGATCACGTTCGTCGAGATGGTGCGCCAGGGCACGGTCGTCGGTTCGTCTTACGGCAACTACATTCCGGCGTTGATCGTCATCGCGCTGCTGATGATCAGCGTCAACTTCGCGCTGTCGTGGTTCGCGACACGGCTCGAAATGCGCATGCGAAGAGCGCAGCGCGGCGGTGCCCCGATGGAGCCCGACGCGGTCGAGCAGGAGGGCGTGCCGGGGGCGAAGGTCGTATGACCGTCGCGGTGCGCACCCCGACCCTGACATGATCCAGTCCTGGCACGCATTCGAGATACTGCCCGAGTGGGCGCTGCGCGACATGGTCGACCTGATGGTGCGGCTCATCGAGGCCTGCGGCGCCGTCGTCATCATGATCGGTGCGATCGTCGCGATCGCGAAGTTCGCCGTCGCTCTGGCGCGCCGCAACATCAGCCAGTTCTCGGCGGTGCGACTGTCGCTGGCCCGATTCCTGGTGCTGGGCCTGGAGTTCCAGCTCGCCGCCGACGTGCTGCGGACGGCGATCTCACCGTCATTCGAGGAGATCGGCAAGCTGGCGGCGATCGCCACCATCCGCACGCTGCTGAACTACTCGCTGACCCGTGAGATCGCCCAGGAGCAGCGCGAGATCGAGCTGGAGAAGTCGCCGCCGCGCTCTCCCGCCGAACCGCCGCCGGCCCCATGAACCTGGTCGCCGTCGCCTCATGGGCCTTCGGTGTCGCCGGAATCCTGCTCGGCCTCGCCGCGCTCGCCGCGTTCCGCCATCCGTTGCTCGCACTGCGCGTGATGCTCGATATGTTCCTCGCCGCGGGCCTGCTCCGGCTCGGCGTCGACCAATCCTGGGCGACGATCGCAGGAACGGTGGCCGTGATCGCAGTGCGCCGGCTGATCACCCGAGACCTGAACATGGACTTCACCGGGTTCACCGCCGCGCTGGCTCGGGCGCCCCGAACCAGGTGGTGAGCGCGCCGGTCAGCCCGGTCACCGAGCCGTCGCCGACCCAGGCGACATGTCCGTCGGGCCGGATCAGCAATGCGGTGGGAGCAGCAACCTCGCCGATCACCGGAAGCTCCCACACCCCGGCACATCTCGCGTCGATCAGCTGCACCCGACTCTCCCGGCCGGTGATGTCGAGGGCACCAGGTCTGCCGAGGTTGAGCAGGACGGGCCGCGCCTCGTGCAGCAGCGTGTACAGACGCAGGCGCCGGTCACCGATCGTCAGGTCCAGATCGGGCATGCGACGACCGAGCAGCGGATGCCCCTCACCCACGTCGTAGCGAATATCCAGACCGGACATCATGGCACCGAATCGCTTGCGGGGCCCGTCCATGCCGAGGAGTTCGGAGACGGTGTCGCCCAACGCATTGGTGCGGTCGTCGGGACGCATCAGGAGCGCGAGCTGAGCCATCGTGTTGCGCAGCACGTGGGCAGCGACCGGGTGGCGCTCAGCATGGTAGGCGTCCAGCAGGCTCTCCGGCGAGGTCCCCTTGATCACCTGAGCAAGCTTCCAGCCGAGGTTCACCGCGTCCTGCACACCGGTGTTGAGGCCCTGCCCACCCACGGAGTGGTGGATGTGCGCGGCGTCGCCGGCCAGGAGCACCCGTCCCTTGCGGTAGGTCGCCGCCTGCCGGGCGGTATCGGTGAACCTCGTGATCCACCGGGGTGTGTGCACCCCGAAGTCGGTGCCGTAGGCCGCGGTGAGCCCGTCACGCAGGTCGGTCAGCGAGGGATCGTCGAGTGGACCGACGTGCTCCTCGGTCACCATCATGCGCACCGATCCGTCGTCGGACGATCTGCTCATCGAGTGCACGCCGAGGCTGTCCTGACGGATCCCCCACGTCGGTTCCACACCGGGCGCCGGGGCGATCTGCGCCTCGGCGAGCAGGTAGCTCATCGTCGGCTCCCACCCCGGGAAGCCGATGCCCGCGGCCTTGCGGACCAGGCTGCGTCCACCGTCGCAACCCACGAGATACCGGGCACGTAGCGCCGGTCCGTCGGACACGGCGACGTCGACGCCGTACCTGTCCTGCGCGATACCGGTGACTTCGGTTCCCCGGTAGACCCGCACCGCCAACTCGTCCACCCAGGTGGCCAGGATGCGCTCGATGTGGACCTGCCACAGCGCGAGCCCGTAGGGGTGCCTTGTCGGAAAGTCGCTGATGTCCAGGCGATTCCACGCGAAACCGGCCAGTTGCGCGGTCTCCCCCTCGGTCAGGAAGCGCTCGACGACGCCGCGCTGGTCGAGCACCTCCAGGGTCCGCGAGTGCAGCCCTCCCGCGCGGGCGCCGATCAGTTCCTGATCGGGTCGGCGTTCGACGATCGCGGCGTCGACACCCGCCAGCGCCAGTTCAGCGGCGAGCATCAACCCGGTCGGCCCACCGCCCGCGATGACCACGGAGTGGTCGTCTGCGGCGGTCTCGGGTCCACGGTCGTTCTGCGAAGTTGTCATCACGACAGGCGATTCTGCGACCACACCCGGGTCTTGCCGCAAGCCCCGGGTTACCCAATAATGTGAGAAGGGGACGAAGCGATCACCACCGCTAAACCCTGCGGCGCTCCCTCTCATTCGCCAGTTCCGTGGTCACGACATCGAGGGCCAAGCTCTGGCTGTAGCCGCGCCGCGCCAGCATCCCGACGAGCCGGCGGGTCACCTTGTTCTCGATGTCCCTGTCGTCGGGATCGCCGAGCTTCTCGCGGCGCAGCTTGTCCCGAACCAGTTTTTCGGCCATCGTCCGCTCGGCTCCCGCGTCGATGTCCGCCAGCGCGGCAGTGATCACCTCGTTGTCGACACCCTTGGTCCGCAGCTCGGCGGCCAAGGCGCGCTTGCCTTTTCCCGCATTGGCGCGCCGTGATCGCACCCACTGTTCGGCGAAGTCCTCGTCGTCGACCAGCCCGACCTGCGCCAATCGGTCCAGCACCTCGGCACTGATGTCGTCGGGGTAGCCGCGCTTGGCGAGCTGTCCCTCCAACTCGGCACGGGTCCGCGCCCGCGCAGTGAGCAGGCGCAGGCACAGCGCCCGCGCCTGCTCCGCGCGCTTGGCGGACTCGTCGGCCGACTCCTGGTGGCTAGAAGTCGACGGGAGCGGGAAGGACGTCATCGACCGAGTCGGCAGTCACCACGGCGCCGATACCGAGCTTCTCCTTGATCTTCTTCTCGATCTCGTTGGCCACATCGACGTTCTCGAGCAGGAAGTTGCGCGCATTCTCCTTGCCCTGGCCCAGCTGCTCACCTTCGTAGGTGAACCAGGAGCCCGACTTGCGGATGAAGCCGTGCTCAACACCCATGTCGATGAGCGAGCCTTCCTTGCTGATGCCCTTGCCATAGAGGATGTCGAACTCGGCCTGCTTGAACGGCGGCGACACCTTGTTCTTGACGACCTTGACCCGAGTGCGGTTACCGACCGCGTCGGTGCCGTCCTTGAGGGTCTCGATGCGCCGCACATCCAGGCGAACGGAGGAGTAGAACTTCAAGGCCTTTCCGCCCGTTGTGGTTTCGGGCGAGTTGTGCACCATGACGCCGTCGGCGAAGTAGTTGTGTGAGCCCTCCACCTCGATGTCGAAGCGGTCCATCTTTTGGTAATCCGTCTTCGATTCGATTTCCAGGACGCGCGCTGGCATCAATTGCATCGTCGGCTCCACGAACTGCGGTTCCACTGCAAACTGACCCTGAAAGCGCGGCAACAACTTATAGGCCATTACCGGATGAACGTACGGTGCAATCATCTGCTGGAACATTGCGGTGGCAGCAGTAGAGAACACCAGAACCGCCTTGCGGGCCTTACCTGCCCGCCGCAACCGCACATCGAGCCCATGCGTATCGTGCAGGTAATCGCGAAGTCGCTGTTGAGACCCCTCGGTCATCGCCTCCACACAGATCTCGATACGCCCACTGCCACCCTCGGTCCGCTGTTGAAACCCCTTGGACCGCACGGTAAAGCTGCCGTCGTCCATATACCAGACGGCCAACGCCAGCGGGGTCAGCGCCTTGAGGTAGTCCTCGGAGAGGAACTTCTTGCCGTCACCGAGGTACACCGCACTACGCAGTTCATGAAGTTCAGCAAGTGGGGTGAAGTCGGCGAAAACCGCACCTTTGCCATTGATAGTGCGGCAATGAGGGATGTTATTGAGCAGCGAGATCTTCCAATTGAGATACTCCGCCTGTCTGGCTCCGTGTCCCATTCGGAGCCGGGCACTCTCGGAATCCTGCCGGACAGCCGGAGAGAGGCAGCCGTCTCCCATCAACGACCCAAGGATGACTTCCCACTGTCGATCGCTGAGCAGTGCGGGCTGCGCCAACATCACCCGGTCACCAACCAAGATATCTTCGGCTTCGCGCCATCCACCAGGGGTTCTGATCAGATGGTTTCGTGTCATCGCCAGGCTGGCGTGACCACGCCCCGTTCCGCCGCCAGCTCTGTCGACCTTGAAGTGCAGGAATTCTTCGGTCTTCCCATTGTTGAACCAGTTGATCACCTTGCGCGGCACGATCTGCCCAGACTCGAAGTCGTAGGACAGGACTTCAACGTCCATCTTCTGATTCACGATTTTGCCGAGCTTCTCTGTTGAACCATCAGCCAGCGTGACGTTGGTATACCAAGATCCACACCCGAACATGACTCCGATCTTCTCGCGGAGCTGGTTGATGAAGATCGCCGTGGTGCCCGAGTTGCTCAGCGCGCCGGTGATCTTGCGGAGCGCCTGGCTCATCAGGCGGGCCTGCAGGCCGACGTGGCTGTCGCCCATCTCGCCCTCGATCTCCGCCCTCGGGACCAGGGCGGCGACGGAGTCGATGACCAGGATGTCCAGCGCGCCGGAGCGGATCAGCATGTCGGCGATCTCCAGCGCCTGCTCACCGGTGTCCGGCTGGGACACCAGAAGGGCATCGGTGTCCACGCCCAGCTTCTTGGCGTAATCGGGATCGAGGGCGTGCTCGGCGTCGATGAACGCGGCGATGCCGCCGGCGGCCTGCGCGTTGGCGACGGCGTGGAGTGCGACGGTGGTCTTACCCGAGGACTCCGGGCCGTAGATCTCGATGACACGCCCGCGGGGCAGTCCACCGATGCCCAGCGCGACGTCGAGGGCGATCGACCCCGTCGGGATGACCGATATCGGTGCGCGCACCTCGTCGCCGAGCCGCATCACCGAACCCTTGCCGTGACTCTTCTCGATCTGGGCGAGGGCCAGCTCGAGGGCCTTCTCGCGATCGGGCGCTTGCGCCATGGTGTACCTCTTCCGGTAGTCGTTGTTTGACCGGTTCTCGGTCGGTTGGCCGTGACGTTAGGGCAGGGCACCGACAAGTCACTGCGTCGAACGATCACCACAGTAGACGAACAGGTGTTCGATTCAAGTGGACACGCCGACGGACTACCTTTTGGGCATGACGACGCCACCGGAGGTCCGCATTCCCGCCGCAGGTGAAGCGCTCGCCGCCTACGTCTACCGCCCGCACGCCGGCGGCCGGGCCCGCCCGTGCGTCGTCATGGCTCACGGCTTCAGCGCCACCCGCGACGACGGGCTGCCTGCCTACGCCGAGGCGTTCCGCGACGCCGGCTACGTCGTGGTGCTCTTCGACTACCGGCATTTCGGCGCGTCCACCGGCATGCCCCGCCAGCTGCTCGACATCGGCAGGCAGCTGGACGACTACCGAGCGGTCGTCGCATGGGCCCGCCGCCTCGACGGCGTCGATCCCGACCGGATCGTGCTGTGGGGGTCGTCGTTCAGCGGCGGCCACGTGCTCGCGGTCGCCGCGGACGATCCGCGGATCGCGGCGGTGATAGCGCAGGCGCCGTTCACCGACTCCATCGCCGCGCTGCGCGAGGTGCCGCTGCGGACCGCGGCGGCGCTGACCCTGGCCGGGCTGCGGGATCAACTCGGCGCCTGGCGTGGACGTCCGCCTCGCCTGGTGCCCGCGGTGGGCGTGCCGGGCAGCTACGCGGCGCTCACCGCGCCGGACGCGAAGCCCGGATTCGAGGCCCTCGTCGGTCCGGGGTCGTTGTGGCGCAACGAGTTCGCGGCGAGGTTGATGCTGAGGTTCCCGTTCTACCGGCCCGGCAGGAAGGCCGGACGGCTTCGCATGCCGCTGCTGGTGTGCGTCTGCGACGGCGACACGACCACGCCACCTGGTCCGACGATCGAGGCGGCACACCGGGCGCCGCGGGGCGAGTTGCGCCACTACCCGTACGGGCACTTCGACATCTATCACGACCCGCAGGTCAAGGCCGACCAGATCGACTTCCTGCGCCGAGTCTTCGCGGCGGACGTCGCGGACCGCGCCTGACCGCGCGCACCGAACGTGGACGCCCGGCCGGACGCGGGCCTATCGTGGGTTCACCCAGGCAGAATGGGCACCGATGCACGAGATGGCGATCACGCAGAGTGTTGTCGACGCGGTGTGCGAGCACGCCGCGGGCCGGCGCGTGCACAGCGTCAGGCTGGAGGTCGGCGCGCTGTGCGCGATCGTGCCCGCCGCGATGGAGTTCTGCTTCGGCCTGGCCACCGAGGGGACGGTCGCCGACGGTGCGACGCTCGACGTCGACGTGCGCCCCGGTGCCGCGCAGTGCCGCACGTGCGCCGCCCGTTTCGAGCTGAGTGACCCGATCCTGTTGTGTCCGTGCGGGAGTGCCGACGTCGAGGTGCTCGAGGGTCGGGACCTGAAGATCCTGTCGATGGAAGTGAGCTGACCATGTGCGCAACCTGCGGCTGCGGCGGAGACGGCGCGGTCGTCACGCTGGCCGGACACGACGGCGCGCGGCATCGCCACGGACATGACCATCCCCATGAGCACGACCATCCCCATGAGCACGGCGATTCACACGAGCACCTCCACACCGAGACCATCACCCTCGAGCAGAAGGTCCTCGCGAAGAACGACCGGGTCGCCGACGAGAACCGCAGGTGGCTTGCCGAGCGCGACATCCTGGCCCTGAACATGACGAGTTCGCCAGGCGCCGGGAAGACCACCCTCCTCGAACGCACCATCCGCGACCTCGGCGAACAGCAGCCGATCGCCGTCATCGAGGGAGATCAGGAGACGCTGCTCGACGCCGATCGCATCCGGGCCGCCGGTGCCCGCGCGGTGCAGATCAACACCGGGGCCGGCTGCCATCTCGACGCCGACATGGTGCGGCGGGCCCTCGACACGCTCGATCCCGAGCCGGGCTCGCTGCTGTTCATCGAGAACGTCGGCAACCTCGTCTGTCCGGCCATGTTCGACCTCGGCGAGCACAGCAAGGTCGTCGTGATCTCGGTGACCGAGGGCGCCGACAAGCCGTTGAAGTACCCGCACATGTTTGCCGCGGCGGGGCTGATCGTCATCAACAAGATCGACCTGCTGCCGTACGTGGACTTCGATCTCGAGGCGTGCGCCGGGTATGCAAGATCGCTGAACGCCGGCGTCAAAATATTGCCGCTGTCGGCTACCACCGGTGATGATATCTCCGACTGGTACGACTGGATCGGGGTTCTGGCAAACCGGCCCGAAACCGGGTAGATGTCACAAGATTCCGTTGACAAGACAAACCCGCCGGAGTAGACCCAGAGACAGCGCCACGCAAGAGGGGCGAGGGTCGACTCCATTGGCGCAGGGCTCCCCAGCCCGGAGCTCGGAAAGCTGTGACAAATGCCGACGGAGGCTGCAGTCAAAGCAGAAGAGGCCTTGATCCACGTGCTGTGGATCAATGCCGGATTGAGTTGCGACGGCGATTCTGTGGCGCTGACTGCCGCCACCCAACCCAGCATCGAGGAGATCGCCCTTGGCGCTCTTCCCGGTCTGCCCAAGATCGCCGTGCATTGGCCCCTCATCGATTTCGAGTGCGGGCCCAACGGAGGTGCGGACGACTTCCTCGAATGGTTCTTCAGAGCAGACAGAGGCGAACTGGAACCGTTCGTGTTGGTCGTCGAGGGGTCGATCCCCAACGAGCAACTCCACGACGAAGGGTACTGGTGCGGATTCGGCAACGACCCGGCAACAGGTCAACCGATGACGACCAGCGAGTGGCTGGACCGGCTCGCCCCCAAGGCGACCGCGGTCGTCGCGGTCGGCACCTGTGCCACCTACGGCGGAATCCACGCGATGGCGGGAAATCCGACGGGGGCCATGGGGGTCCCCGACTATCTCGGGTGGGAGTGGAAGAGCAAGGCGGGCATCCCGATCGTCTGTGTGCCCGGATGCCCGATTCAGCCGGACAACCTGTCGGAAACCTTGACGTACCTGCTCTACATGGCGACCGATCAGGCACCGATGATCCCGCTGGACGACGCGCTGCGGCCGCAGTGGCTGTTCGGTCAGACCGTTCACGAGGGGTGTGACCGGGCCGGCTACTACGAGCAGGGCGACTTCGCCACCGAGTACGGCTCGCCGAAATGCATTGTCAAGCTTGGCTGCTGGGGTCCGGTGGTGAAGTGCAACGTCCCCAAGCGCGGCTGGATCAACGGCATCGGCGGGTGCCCGAACGTGGGCGGGATCTGCATCGGCTGCACCATGCCCGGGTTCCCCGACAAGTTCATGCCGTTCATGGACGAACCACCGGGCGGCAAGGTCTCCACCGCCGCATCCGGCCTCTACGGCTCCGTGATCCGCAGCCTGCGCCACGTCACCGGCAAGACCGTCGACAAGGAGCCCAAGTGGCGCCGTCGCGGCCCCAAACTCGAGACCGGCGCGACCCGCACCTGGTAGGTGCGGGTCACTTCGGTGCCCTCGGCGACACATCCTGTGCCGAATCTTTCTCTGGCGCAGTCGATCTAGACGAAAGAAGCAGAATTCGATGACCACGATCATCCCCGAGCCGTCCCACGTGAAGCGCGATCCCGGCCAACTGGTGGAGATGGCGTGGGATCCCATCACCCGGATCGTCGGCAGCCTCGGCATCTACACCAAGATCGATTTCGACAACCGGGAAGTCGTCGAGTGCCACAGCACGTCGTCGATCTTCCGTGGCTATTCGATCTTCATGAAGGGCAAGGACCCCCGCGACGCCCACTTCATCACCAGCCGGATCTGCGGCATCTGCGGCGACAACCACGCCACCTGTTCCTGTTACGCGCAGAACATGGCCTACGGCGTGCAGCCCCCGCATGTCGCCGAATGGATCGTCAACCTCGGCGAGGCCGCGGAATACATGTTCGACCACAACATCTTCCAGGAGAACCTGGTCGGGGTCGACTACTGCGAGAAGATGGTCTCCGAGACCAACCCGAGCGTTCTGGCCAAGGCGGAGAACACCCAGTCGCCGAGCGCGGACATGCACGGGTACCGGACCATCGCCGACATCATGCGCGCGCTCAACCCGTTCACCGGCGACTTCTACCGCGAGGCACTGCAGGTCAGCCGGTGGACCCGGGAGATGTTCTGCCTGATGGAAGGCCGGCACGTGCATCCCTCCACGCTCTACCCCGGTGGCGTGGGCACGGTCGCGACGATCCAGCTGATGACCGACTACATGACCCGGCTGATGCGCTACGTCGAGTTCATGAAGAAGGTCGTGCCCATGCACGACGACCTGTTCGACTTCTTCTACGAGGCACTGCCCGGTTACGACCAGGTGGGCCTGCGGCGCACGCTGCTTGGCTGCTGGGGGTCGTTCCAGGACCCCGAGCACTGCAACTTCGCCTACAAGGACATGGAGAACTGGGGCCGCAAGATGTTCGTCACGCCCGGCGTGGTCGTGGACGGGAAGCTCGTCACCACGTCGCTGGTCGACATCAACCTCGGCATCCGGATCCTGCTGGGCAGTTCGTACTACGACGACTGGGAAGACCAGGAGATGTTCGTCAAGACCGATCCGCTGGGAAACCCGGTGGATCGACGGCACCCGTGGAACCAGCACACCAACCCCAAGCCGCAGAAACGCGACTTCGACGACAACTACAGCTGGGTGATGTCTCCGCGGTGGTTCGACGGCACCGATCATCTGGCGTTGGACACCGGCGGCGGGCCGCTGGCCCGGCTGTGGTCGACCGCGCTGGCCGGCCTGGTCGACATCGGCTACGTGAAGGCGACCGGCCACAGCGTCCAGATCAATCTGCCCAAGACGGCGCTGAAGGGCCCCGTCGAACTGGAGTGGAAGATCCCGCAGTACGGCAGCAACACGATCGAGCGCAACCGGGCCCGCACCTACTTCCAGGCCTACGCCGCCGCCAGCGCACTGCACTTCGCCGAGAAGGCGTTGGTGGAGATCCGGGCGGGCCGCACCAAGACCTGGGAGAAGTTCGACGTCCCCGACGAGGGCATCGGCTGTGGTTTCACCGAGGCGGTGCGCGGGGTGCTGTCCCACCACATGGTGATCCGCGACGGCAAGATCGCCAACTACCACCCCTATCCACCGACACCGTGGAACGCCAATCCGCGCGACAGCTACGGCACTCCCGGCCCCTACGAGGACGCGGTGCAGGGTCAGCCGATCTTCGAGGAGAACAGCCGGGAGAACTTCAAGGGCATCGACATCATGCGCACCGTGCGCAGCTTCGATCCGTGTCTGCCCTGCGGGGTGCACATGTACCTGGGCGACGGCAAGAGCCTGGACCTGTTGCACTCCCCGACCCAGTCGGTCACCGGGGAATAACGGATGGGCCCGTCTGGATCGACACCCGTGGACGGACCCGAGGACGACGCGCGGTGGCGCACGGCGGGCGACCGGATCGAGGCGCTGCTCGAGGCGAGTGCGGCGGGAGGCGCCGCCGCCCGGGAACGCGCCGAGCAACTGGTCCGCGAGATCACCGACCTCTACGGCGCCGGGCTGGAGCGGTTGGTGCGGCTCGCGGTGCGGGGCGCCCCGGGGGTGGCCGACGCACTCGTCGCCGACGACCTCGTCGCCAGCCTGCTGCTGGTGCACGGTCTGCACCCGCACCCGGTCGAGCGCCGCATCGCCGACGCCCTGGACACCGTGCGCCCCTATCTCGGGTCGCACGGCGGTGACGTGCACCTGCTGGACGTCGTCGGGGTCCCCGGGAACCACACCGTCCGGTTGCAGTTCTCGGGCAGCTGCAAGAGCTGCCCGTCGTCGGCCGTCACGCTCGAGTTGGCCGTCGAGGATGCGGTGCGTGCCGCCGCTCCCGAGATCGCCTCGATCGAAGTCGTTGCGCAGGAACCGGACACAGCCACGGTGATCCCGACGGAGTCACTGCTGAGCCGGGTGCACGCTGCTCGGCATGCCCCCGCCGCATGGCATCCGGTGCCCGCCCTGGCCGAACTGGCGCCCGGCGAGGTCGGTGGCTTCCGGGTCGCGCAGACGACGGTGCTCGCGTGTCGCGTCGGCGACGACGTGTACGCCTATCAGGACCGCTGCGGCGGTTGCGGTGAGTCCCTCGCCGGCGCGGTGCTGCACCGGCGGATGGCCTCGGCCGACGTGGTTCTGCGGTGCCCCCGCTGCCACGCCCACTTCGATGTCGTGCACGCCGGAGCGTCGATCGACGGAACCACCGGGCGTCTCGACCCGGTTCCGGTGTTGGCGCGCGACGGCGTGCTCTCGATGGCCCTGCCCGGCTCGCCGGCGGAGAGCGTGGCCTGATGAGCGCCGGGAACGCCTACGACGTGCTGGCCCGCATCCGCGCGGTACGGACCGCGCCACGACCTGCCGGCGAAGCCTGCGAGATGTGTGCCGAGCAGATCGCCGACGAGCACCAGCATGTGGTCAACGTCGAAGGCCGCCAGCTGATGTGCGTCTGCCGTGGGTGTTATCTGCTGTTCACCGATCCCCATGCCGCCCTGCGGTATCGCGCGGTGCCCGACCGCTACCTCGCCTTCCCGGATTTCGCGCTCGACCGCCGCCGCTGGGACGCCCTGCAGATCCCGGTCGGTCTGGCGTTCTTCTTCCGCAACTCCCACCTCGAACGGACGGTGGCGTTCTATCCGGGGCCGGCCGGTGCCACCGAGTCCGAGCTGGAGCTGGAGTCCTGGAACGATCTTCGCGCCGCCGATCCGCGGGTGGACATGCTGGCCGACGACACCGAGGCGCTGCTGGTGCGGGTTGCGCCGAACGAGGCGGAGGAGGCGGAACAGGCCGCGCCGCCGGTGTGCCACCTGCTGCCGATCGACGCCTGCTACGAATTCGTCGGCCGGCTGCGGATGTTGTGGCGCGGCTTCGACGGCGGGCAGGACGCGCGCCGCTACATCGACGAGTTCTTCGACACCGTCGCGCACCGCAGCAAGGTGGTGCCCCGATGACGGGACCGACGACCGAGGTGACGTTCGCGGTGCTGGACGTGACGCCGGAACCGTACGCCGTGACGCCGAAACTCGTGGCGCGGGTCGGCATCGCCGCCATCGGTGACGAACCGGTCCACGCGATCGCGTTGCGCTGCCAGGTGCGCATCGATCCGCTGAGGCGCGCCTATTCCGACGCCGAAGCCGAAGGCCTGACCGACCTGTTCGGCACCCGTGACCGGTGGTCCACCACGCAACACACGTTCCTCTGGCAGCACACCACGGCGATGGTGCCGGGGTTCAGCGGGGCCACCCAGGTCGACCTGCCGCTGGAGTGCACCTACGACTTCGAGGTGGCCGCCGCGAAGTATCTGCACGCCCTGCGCGGCGGGGCGGTCCCGCTTCAGTTCCTGTTCAGCGGAACCGTTTTCGTGCAGGGTGCACGCGGCTTCTCGGTCCAGCAGGTGCCGTGGGATCGCGAGGACCGCCATGACATGCCGGTCTCCGTCTGGCGGGACCTCATCGACCAGCACTTCCCGAACACCGGCTGGCTGCGGCTGGACCGCGACACCGTCGACGCGCTCGCGTCGTACCGACGCGCACACGGGCTCCTGTCGCACGACGCGGCCATCACCTCGCTGCTGGAGCGGGCCAGCGAGGACGTCCGATGAGCACCGTGTGGGACCGCGCCCGTGCGGTCGCCGACGCCGTTCTCTACGAGGGCTATCTGCTGTACCCGTACCGCGCGACGTCGGCCAAGAACCAGTCCCGCTGGCAGTTCGGGGTGCTCGGCCCGCAGGACGCCGAACACAGCGGCATCGGCGAGGACGACACCCTGTCCGCCGACGTGCTGGTGCGGCCGGCCGGTACGACGACGCTGTCGGTCGTGGTGCGCTTCCTGCAGCTACAGCACCGCGCGGTCGAACACCGCACGGACGACGGCGGTTTCGAGCCGGCGGACGAACTCGTCGCCGGCGATCGGTCGTGGCTGACGTGGGATGAGGCCGTCGAGCGCGAGATCTCGTTCGGCCCGTTCGCCCTGACCGAACTCGAGAACACGCTGCGCCTCCCTCTCGTGGTGCCACCCGGTACCGAGATCGAAGCCGTGGACGGCGGTCGGCTGGTGCGGACCCGGCGCGAACTTCGGGCCGAACTGATGCTGTCCGCCGAACCCGACGACGGATTGACCCGGGTCAGCGTGGCGGTCCGCAACATCGCCGCGCCCGCCGTCGACAAGGACGCGGCGATCGCCACGTCCCTGATAGGCACTCATATGCTCACCGAGGTGCGGGGCGGGGAGTTCGTATCGCTGCTCGAACCCCCACCCGGGGCCACCGCCGCGGTGGCGCGGTGCCGGCGCCACCGCTGCTTCCCGGTGCTGGCCGGACCGCCCGACGCCCGCGACCTGATGCTGATCTCACCGATCATCCTGTACGACCATCCCGAGATCGCCGAACAGAGCGACGGCGCGCTGTACGACTCGACCGAGATCGACGAGATCCTGACGCTGCGCATCATGACGATGACCGACGAGGAGAAGGCCCAGGCCCGCGCCACCGATCCGTTGGCCGCACAGATCATCGACCGGTGTGACACGATGTCGCCGGAGGCATTGCTCAATCTGCATGGTGTGCTGCGTGATCCGCATGCCCGAACCGACGTTGCCGGGCTGATCCCCGAGATCCCCGAGGGCGTCGACTGGTGGGACCCGATGGCCGACAACGCCGTGAATCCCGGGGTGGACGCCGTGCTGGTCGACGGCGTTCGGGTGAGTTGCGGCAGCCGGGTGCGGCTGCGTCCCACGCGGCGCGCCGACGCCCAGGACCTGTTCTACGCGGACCGGGTCGCGCGCGTTACGTCGGTGCACGAGACGGTCGACGGAGAAACCCACATCGGGGTGGTGATCGAGGACGACCCGGCCGCCGACCTGCACGAGTGGTACGGCCGTTACCTGTACTTCGCGCCTGACGAAGTCGAACCTCTCGACATTCAGGAGCTCAGCCCGGAAAGGAGTTCGAGATGGCAGTAGTCGGCTGGATCGCCACCGCGATGGTGGCGGTGGTCATAGTGTTCGCGGTGACGCTCGGTGTTCGGTCGGTGCCCGACGCCAAGCGGTACCTGAAGATGCGCCGGATGTAGCAGGGCGGACTCATCACGCCAACCACTCTGGTGGCCGGAATCGGCAACATCTTCCTCGGGGACGACGGGTTCGGCCCCGAGGTGTTGCGCCGTGTCACGCCGCGGCTCACCGACCCGGCGGTGCGGGCAACGGATTACGGGATCCGGGGCATGCACCTGGCATACGACCTGCTCGACGGTTACCGCGGGTTGGTGCTCGTCGACGCGCTGCCCAACCGGGGCGCACCGGGCACCCTGCACGTCTTCGAGGCGGATCACGACCTCTCAGCCGCAACCGGGCTGGATGCCCACGCGATGGACCCGGCGGCGGTGTTCGCGAGCCTGCGCGCGCTCGGCGGCGAACCGCCCTACACCGTAGTGATCGGTTGTGAAGTCGGCTGTATCGAGGACGGTATCGGTCTCTCGGACGTGGTCGCGGCGGCGATGCCCGACGCAGTACACACGGTCGAGGACGTGGTGGCCAGACTGTCGGCGCGCACCGCGGCGCGGGAGGGCTGAGCGATGTGTCTCGGCATTCCCGGGCAGGTTCTGCACATGCTCGAGGGCTACGGCGGCCAACTCGCCCTCGTCGATGTCGCGGGCGAGTCCCGCAAGGTCAACGTCGGCATGCTGCCCGAGGAGACGTTCGAAGCCGGTGACTGGGTGATCATCCACATGGGTTTCGTCGTCGAGAAGACCGACAAGGCGGGCGCCGACACCGCGCTGGCGGGCCTGAAGCTGATGGGCAGCGGGAGCGAGGATCCGCCATGACCGGCCGGTGCCGGCGGCGGGTCATGGTGCACGGCGTGGTCCAGGGCGTCGGCTTCCGGCCGTTCGTGTACACCGCTGCCGTGGAGGCGGGCCTGTCCGGTTGCGTGCGTAACGACAGTTGCGGTGCGATCATCGAGGTCGAGGGCGAGCCGGGTGACATCGAGGGATTCCTCGACCGGCTGCGCGCCGACCCTCCACCGCTCGCTGTCATCGAAACCGTTGCCGTTCAAGACATCCCGACTGTCGGCGGCACCGACTTCCGGATCGCCGACACCTCCCGCTCCGACGGCGGCCGCACGCTGGTCTCCCCCGATGTGGCCATCTGCGCCGACTGCGAGGCCGAGCAACGCGACCCGTCCGATCGGCGGTACCGGCACCCGTTCGTCAACTGCACCAACTGTGGTCCGCGGTTCACGATCATCGCGGCACTCCCCTACGACCGGGTGAACACCACGATGGCGGGCTTTCCGATGTGCGCGGAGTGCGCGGGTGAATACGCCGACCCGACCGATCGCCGCTTCCACGCACAACCGGTGTGCTGCCCGCGGTGCGGCCCGACCCTGTCCTACCGCGACAGGAAGGGCCATCGCAGCACCTCCGAGGACGGGCTGCGGCGGGCACGGCGGCTGCTGCGTGACGGCGGCATCCTGGCGGTCAAGGGAATCGGGGGCTACCACCTGGCCTGCGACGCCGCCGACGACGACGCGGTGTCCGAGCTGCGGCGCCGGAAGAAGCGCGGCGACAAGCCCTTCGCCGTGATGGTCGCCGACCTGGCGGGGGCGCGCACGCTGTGCACGGTCGACGACTGCTCGGCACGGCTGCTGTCCGGACCGCAGCGGCCCATCGTGTTGCTGGCGCGCTCACCGTCCGCACCGGTCGCCGCGTCGGTCGCCCCGCACAATCCCGACCTCGGGGTGATGCTGGCCTACACCCCGTTGCACACGCTGCTGTTCGGGCTTCCCGGCGACGAACCCGGGCCTGCCGCGCTGGTGATGACGTCGGGCAACCTCGGCGGGGAGCCGATCTGTCATCGCGACGACGATGCGGCAGAACGACTCTCGCACCTCGCCGATGGCTGGTTGTCGCATGACCGGCCGATCCTGGTGCCGTGTGACGACTCCGTGGTGCGGGTCGTATCCGGCACCGAGCTCCCCATCCGCCGGTCGCGCGGCTATGCGCCGCTGCCGGTCGCGCTGCCGATGTCGGTGCAGCCGACGCTGGCGGTCGGCGCGGACCTGAAGAACACCCTGGCCGTCGCCGAGGGCCGCTATGCGTGGCTGAGCCAGCACATCGGCGACATGGACGATCTGGCCACGCTGACGGCGTTCGAGTCCGCGGCGGGACACCTCGGCGCGCTGACCGGGGTGCACCCGGAACTCGTCGTCGCCGACGCCCACCCCGGGTACCGCTCGACCTCGTGGGCGCATCGGCACGCCGATGGCCGGCCGGTGCGCCAGGTGCAACACCACCACGCCCACATCGCCGCGGTGATGGCCGAACACGGTTTGGACGGCGCCGGCCAGGTGCTCGGGTTCGCCTTCGACGGCACCGGTTACGGGCCCGACGGCGCGGTCTGGGGTGGTGAGGTCCTGCTCGCCGATTACAAGGCGTTCCGGCGGATGGCCCACCTCAGGTATGTGCCGCTGCCGGGCGGTGACGTCAGCGTGCTGCGGCCCTACCGGATGGCGATGGCGCACCTGTGGGCGGCGGGGGTGCCGTGGGCCGACGACCTGGCACCGGTGGACGCCTGCCCGCCGAACGAGCGCGGGGTGCTGCGGCATCAACTCGAGACCGGGCTGGGCTGTGTGCCGACGTCGAGCATGGGCCGGTTGTTCGACGCCGTGTCGGCACTGGCGGGCGTGCGCCAGGTGGTGGACTACGAAGCGCAGGCCGCGATCGAACTCGAAGGCCTGTCGCGCGACGTCGGGCCCGGCGCGGTGCGATACCGCTTCGACGTCGACCTCGACGTCGACGGGCCCGCACTCATCGATCCCGCTCCCCTGCTGCGCGCCGCCGTCGACGATGTGCGCGCCGGGGTGCCTGCTGGGGTGATCGGCGCCCGCTTCCACGCCGCGGTGGCCGAGTTGATCGTCGACCTCGCCGTCGAGTGCGCGACGGGCACCGGCACCGTCGCACTGTCGGGCGGGGTGTTCCAGAATATGCTGCTGACACGGAACTCGTCGACCGCGTTGGCAGCCAAGGGTTTCGAGGTGATCACGCACCATCGGGTACCACCCAACGACGGCGGTGTCGCGCTGGGTCAGCTCATGGTCGGGAACTCAGGCTAGCGGAAGAAGGAGGACTGCTCATGTGTCTGGCGGTACCGGGAAGAATTCTGCGGACGGAGGACCGCGACGGCACGCTGATGTCGGTGGTCGACTTCGGCGGCGTCCAGAAGGACGTCTGCCTGCAGTACATACCCGACGCCCAGGTGGGCGAATACGTAGTGGTGCATGTCGGTTTCGCGATTCAGCGTCTCGACGAGGAATCGGCGATGCAGACACTGGCCGAGTTCGAGCGCCTCGGGGTGCTCGAGGAGGAGTTCGGTGACGGTTTCGAACTGGCCGCCCGGCAGGCCGGTCTGACCAACCCCGAGGCACCTGTCACGACCGATGCAGATTCTGAGGTGACGCGATGAAGTACCTGGACGAGTTCAGCGACCCTGAACTGGCGGGCAAGCTGGTAGATCAGATCCGGGCGGCCACCAGCAGGCGCTGGGCCATCATGGAAGTCTGTGGCGGACAGACCCACTCGATCATCCGCCACGGTATCGACCAATTGCTGCCCGACGAGATCGAGATGATCCACGGGCCGGGATGTCCGGTGTGCGTGACACCGCTGGAGATCATCGACAAAGCACTGGAGATCGCATCGAGGCCCGATGTCATCTTCTGCTCGTTCGGCGACATGCTGCGGGTTCCCGGCAGCGGCAAGGATCTGTTCCGGATCAAGAGCGAGGGCGGCGACGTGCGGGTGGTGTATTCACCGCTGGACGCGCTCACCATCGCCAAGGACAACCCCGACAAGCAGGTGGTGTTCTTCGGGATCGGATTCGAGACCACCGCGCCGGCCAACGCGATGACGGTGTACCAGGCCAGCCGGCTCGGCATCGAGAACTTCTCGCTGCTGGTCTCACACGTGCTGGTGCCGCCTGCCATCGCGGCGATCATGGAGTCGCCCACCTGCCGGGTACAGGCGTTCCTGGCCGCGGGCCACGTCTGCAGTGTCATGGGGACCGAGGAGTATCCGCCGCTGTGCGACAAGTACGGCATCCCGATCGTGGTGACAGGGTTCGAGCCGCTGGACATCCTCGAAGGCATCCGCCGCACCGTGCTGCAACTGGAATCCGGCCGCCACGAGTTGGAGAACGCCTATCCGCGCGCGGTACGCGCCGAGGGCAACGCCGCGGCCAAGTCGATGCTGCTCGACGTGTTCGAGGTGACCGATCGGTCGTGGCGAGGCATCGGGATGATCCCCTCCAGCGGCTGGCGGCTGTCGGCCAAGTACCGCGACTACGACGCCGAGCACCGATTCGCGGTGACGGACATCCGCACCGAGGAGTCCGCGGTGTGCCGTTCCGGCGAGGTGTTGCAGGGCTTCATCAAGCCGCACGAATGCTCGGCCTTCGGCACGCTGTGCACACCGCGCAATCCGCTCGGCGCCACCATGGTGTCCTCGGAGGGCGCGTGCGCCGCCTACTACCTGTACCGGCGGCTGGAGGTGACGCATGCCTGAGACGCCCCGGCCGGCGGCCATCGACATGGAGGCCTGGGTGTGTCCGGCGCCGCTGCGCGACGCCCCCAACATCCTGATGGGACACGGCGGGGGCGGGGCGATGTCGGCCGAGCTCATCGAGCATCTGTTTCTGCCCGCGTTCGGCTCCGCGGCCGATGCGGCGATGGGTGATTCGGCGGTGCTGCAGGTCGGCGCCGAGCGATTGGCGTTCTCGACCGACTCCTATGTCGTCAAGCCGCTGTTCTTCCCCGGCGGCAGCATCGGTGACCTCGCGGTCAACGGCACCGTGAACGACCTGGCGATGGCCGGCGCGCAGCCGATGGCCCTGTCCACCGCGTTCATCCTCGAGGAGGGCACCGCGCTGTCCGAACTCGCCCTGGTCGCCCACGCCGTGGGCACCGCGGCGTTGGCGGCCGGTGTGAAGTTGGTGACCGGCGACACCAAGGTGGTCGACTCCGGCCACGGGGACGGCGTCTACATCAACACCGCGGGCATCGGTCTGGTGGACAAACGCGCCGACATCCGTCCGCAGCGGGCCCGCCCCGGGGACGTGGTGATAGTCAGCGGTGACATCGGCGTGCACGGCGTCGCGGTGATGAGTTGCCGCGAGGGTCTGGAGTTCGAAACCACCGTCGCCAGCGACAGCGCACCGCTGCACGGACTGGTCGCGGCGATGATCGACACCGGGGCGGACATCCATACCCTGCGCGACCCCACCAGGGGCGGTGTCGGTGCCACCCTTAACGAGATCGCCAGGGCCGCGGGCGTCGGAATCTCGTTGACCGAGCGGTCTTTTCCGATACCGGGTGAGGTCCGCGATGCGTGCGGGCTGCTGGGTCTCGACCCGCTCTACGTCGCCAACGAGGGCAAGCTGATCGCGTTCGTCGCCCCCGAGGACGCCGAGCGGGTGCTCGCCGCGATGCGCGCCCATCCCTACGGCGGACGCGCCGCGGTGATCGGTGGCTGCGTCTCCGAACACCCGGGGATGGTGGTGGCGCGCACCGCGCTCGGCGGCACCCGGGTGGTCGATCTGCCCATCGGCGAACAACTTCCGCGGATCTGCTGAATGGCGGCGGTCGGCCACCACACCCGTCCCGGCCACGCGTTGTTCGCGAGGTACGCCTTCCCGCCCAACGAGCTCGGATACTGCGGGCCACCCGGCACCGATGCCCTCCCCAGTGGTGCGGACCTCGCCGGTTACGCCCGCGAATTCGACGGTGCCTGGCCGTATCTGAGTGCTCTCGCCGACACGGCGGGCCGGCCGGATGCGCTCGATGAGCAGATCGTGCGCAGCTACTGGTTGGGCGGGCCGCTGTTGGCCGAGGTGGACGCACCGGCACTGCTGGCCCGGTTGCGGGCCGCGTTCAGCGGGCAGGTCACGGGCTTGCTCGCCGAGGTACCGCCTGACGGCGTGCTGGCCAACCACAGCTTTCACGTCTTCGTGGTGTACCCGTGGGCGCGGTTTCTGGATCGCGACCCGGAAACACCGCTGAAGGTCATGCAGGCCTGCAGGATTCGCTGGGGTGTCGTCGATGCGGTGGACGACGACCACGCCGTGATCGTCTCGCGCCCGCTGACATTCCGCTCCGGTGCGCTCGGGCTTGCCGAACCCAGAGCCGAGCGGGTGCGGTGGCGCAGGGACGGTCTGTCCCTGGCCGAAAGGCCGATCCCCGGTCAGACGGTGTCGGCCCACTGGGACTGGGCCTGCGACGCTCTGACCGACGCCGAGGTGACCGCGCTGGACACCGCGACGCGTACGACGTTGACGCTGGTGAACGCGGTGCGGGTCGCCTCGCGACCGCCGCCCGGCGGTTTGTGACCGCCGTCACACGGGTAGCCGCTCAGGGAGTCGACCGCATCGCGCGGGCGACCGTGAGGAGACGACATGAGCACCCCGGGTGAACATCTTTCAGAAGAACCCCAGGACGAGCGCGGCGCTCCCGGGTCACGCGACACCGGGTCGGATGAGCCGTCGGCCGGACCCACCGACCGGCCGTCGGGCAGCTACCGCGGCGACGAGAGCGTGCCGGCACACGACGAGGCGGGCGAGCCGGACCGGGACAGCGACGGGTAGACCGGGCAGGACGTCGTCACCACTGGTCGCGTGGGACGTCGAAGTCGGCACACAGCGCCCGCCACACCTCGCGCGGGTCGACGCCGTCCTCGATGGCCTGCGCCGCGGTGCGCCCGCCCATGCTCGTCAGCACGTGGTCGATCAGCATCGACGAGGCCCGCACCGCGCCGAACTGGCGGGCGACGAGCTCAGAGAATTCGGTGAGCCGCACGGGCCCAACTTACGCCCACGCACCGAGCGCTTCATGGCACACCCGTACCGGATCTGGCACCGTCTCGGCGCCGGCACCGGCCCGCCGCGCGGCCTCCCGGTAGCGCGGGGATCCGAGCACTTCCTGCGTCGCCGCGGCCAGCGCCGCCGCGGTCAGCGGCCGGATCAGCTGCGCACTGCCCTGGCGCACAACACGATTGGCGATCTCCCACTGGTCGCCACCACCGGGGACGATCACCATGGGCACACCGGCCAGCAGTGCTTTGGCAACGGTTCCGTGCCCGCCCCCGCAGATCAGCAGATCCGCGCCGGACAGTAGTTCGTCCTGGCGCCCGAGGCCCACCACCGCCCAGGGCGGGATCGGCCCGTCGGGCCCCTCCAACCGGGATACCGCCACCCGCGAACCGTCCGGGAGGACCTCGCCGGGGACGAGTGTCTGCAGTGCCATCTCGGTGAGCCCCTCGGCGCCGGTGTTCGCCGTCGAGGGGGCGACCACCACGACGGGGCCGTCGCCGGCGGGCAGCGGCAACACCGACTTGGTCGGCTCGAAATGCAGAGGCCCCACCATCACGGCCTCCTCGGGCCAGTCCGGTCGCGGCACCTCGAGGGCCGGCAGCGTGGCGATAAGGCGTCGACGCGGCCCGGGATCCTCGGCGGGCAGACCGATCCCGACGCGCACCTCGGACCGCTGGCGCAGACCCTCGCGCCACGAGCGGGCGCTGAGAGCCCGCAGGACGGTGTCGCGCAGCCGGCCGCGCAGCCCGGTCCCGGGGGCGAGCCCGCTGCCTATCGGCGGCAGCCCCTTCGACGGACGATAGAGCGGATGGGTGTTCAGCTCGATCCACGGAACGCCCAGCAGATCGGCGGCCAGCCCACCGCAGGTGGTGATCGAATCGGAGATCACCAGATCGAGCGCAAGATCACCGATCCGCTGCTTGTTCAGCACCGCCATCCGCGCGGCGCGCTGGTGGATCTTCGCCCCGGCGTCGGTGTCGTCGTCGACCTCAGTCGGATCGAGTCCGTCGAGTTCGGCCGCGTCGACGCCTTCGGCGCGCGCCACATCGAGCCATTTCCTGCCGGTGAGCAGGGTCGGGGTGTCGCCGGCGGCCAGGAATCGCAGGCACAGCGCGATGGCCGGGAACGCGTGTCCGGGGTCGGGTCCGGCGACCACGGCGACGCGCATGCGGGCTACCCTGCCACAGCATCCGCCGTTAGGCTCGAGCGATGACTGACAAGGCCCCGGATTCGCTGCAGCCGACGGTGTTCACGACGACAGGCGCCAACGCTCACACCGTGCAGACGTTCCTGTTCGCCCTGGCCGACGAGGATTTCGACACCGTGGAGTCACTGGCGGCGCCGGAGCTGATCTGGCAGAACGTCGGGTTGCCGTCGATCCGCGGACGCGACCGGGTGATGAAGCTGTTGCGCAGCGGGCAGGGCAGGGCAGGTTTCGCCGTCAAGTTCCACCGCATCGCCTCCAACGGCGACGTGGTGCTCACCGAACGCACCGACGCGCTGATCATCGGGCCGCTGCGGCTGCAGTTCTGGGTGTGCGGCACGTTCGAGGTCCGCGACGGCAAGGTCGTGCTGTGGCGCGACTACTTCGACTTCTTCGACGCGCTGGTGAAGGCTCCGCTGCGGGCCGTGGCCGCGGCGGTGTTCCCGTCGCTGCGCCCGACATTCTGACCCCGGGGGGCAGGTTCTAGGAGGCTCTAGGCCCCTTTGAGGCGGCCCAGTTCGTCGAACGCCTGCGCCCAGCCCGTCAACCGGTCGGTGGCCATCGCGAGTTCATCGCGGTAGCGCCGCTGCGACATCGGCGAACTCGACATCGTCCCCGAGTTCGCGGCCGAAACCAATTGCGCCGCCGCAGAGACCATCTCGTTGTACTGGTGGGCACCACGGTCGAGTTGTGTCCTGAAGGCGGCGATCGTCGGAGCGAGGTGGGCGCGCGACTGCGGCGCCGCGTTGATGGCGCGCTCCATCGACACCACCTCGGTGGCGGTGGCGGCCATCGTCGCCACCGTCAGTTCGGCGGCGACCCGCAGTTCCCGCAGTTCCTCGGCGGGCAGCATCCGGCCCCGCTCCATGACTCCCAGCAGAGAGGTCAGCCCGCGTTCGGAGGCCGCCAGCGCGGCCATGGGCTGCCGGGCGGCCGACCCCCACGGCGGCAACCGCCGCGCTGCCCGCGACCGCTGCGGCGGCAGGGGCTCACCACGCAGCCAGCGATAGCGCAGGAACGACAGCGTCGCGAGGAACGCCGCACCGACGGCGATGGGCGACGGGATGAACAGCGCCCAGACCGGGGTGCTCCACGATGCCAGCAGTGCGGTCACACCCACCCAGAACACGGCCGAAACGGTGAAGAACACCCCGAGGCGCAGCGCCCAGCGCCGCTTGCGCAACAGCTTCGCCCGCGGGTCGGCGGCGGCGTTGAGTTTTGCGGCCAGCATGTCCGACCACTCCGCGGCGGTGTCGACCCCGCGTTGCGCCATCGAACGCCAGGCCTCCGGTCTGCTGGTCCGTGCACTCATCGACACACCCCTGCATTCTCCAAAATTACTGCGACAGCGGGTTTTCCGGTGTCGGGTTCGGGTTCGCGGCCGGCGTCGCCGGCGTCTGGGCGGCCGAGGCCGGGCTGGCTTGGCCACCGGCGGGCAGCTGCTCGCCGCGCATCGACGCCCGGATCTGCTCGAGCCGCGAATGGCCGGCCATCTGGACGCTGGCCTGCTGTACCTCGAGCATCCGGCCCTGCACCGAGTTCTGCGCCAACTCGGCCTCGCCCATGGCGTTGGCGTAGCGGCGCTCGATCTTCTGCCGCACCTCTTCGAGGCTGGGGGTGGTGCCCGGCGCGGCCAACTCGCTCATCGACCGCAACGACGAGCTGACCTGCTCCTGCATCTTCGCCTGCTCGAGCTGGCTGAGCAGCTTGGTGCGCTCGGCGATCTTCTGCTGGAGCATCATCGCGTTCTGCTCGACAGCCTTCTTGGCCTGCCCGGCCGCGCCGAGCGCCTGGTCGTGCAGCCCCTTCAGGTCCTCGACGCTCTGCTCGGCGGTCACCAGCTGCGCGGCGAACGCCTCGGCGGCGTTGTTGTACTCGGTGGCCTTGGCGGCATCACCAGCGGCGACGGCCTGATCTGCCAGCGTCAGCGCCTGACGGACGTTGACCTGCAGCTTCTCGATGTCGGCGAGCTGACGGTTCAAACGCATCTCCAGCTGACGCTGATTGCCGATCACCTGCGCGGCCTGCTGGGTCAGAGCCTGGTGCTGGCGCTGGGCCTCTTCGATCGCCTGCTGGATCTGCACCTTGGGGTCGGCGTACTCGTCGACCTTCGAGCTGAACAGCGCCATGAGGTATTTCCACGCCTTGGTGAACGGATTGGCCATCGGTTCGCTCCGCCTTCATGTTCGGGGGTGTGCAGGTGTTCTGATGTGTGTCCGTGTTCGGATGTGTGTCGGACAGCCCCAGCTGTGCCTGAAGTGCCTCGTCCCAACTTATCGGTTCCTCGCAGATCACCACACCCCTGCTGGTCGTTTGCGCGAGCGAACCGGCGGGCAGGGTCAGGCGACCGCCATCGACACGACCTGTGGGATGACCACCTTGGTGGTGACGTCGATGCGGCCGGCACCTGCCGGCTCGGCGGTCTTGGTGACCACGCTGCGGGCCTCTTCGAGCGCCAGGTCGTCACCGGCCTCCGACAGCACCCGCGACAGCGGAACGTCGAGGGCGCCACAGATGGCGCTGAGCAACTCGCTGGACGCTTCCTTGCGTCCGCGCTCCACCTCGGAGAGGTACCCCAGGCTGACCCGCGCGGAGTCGGACACCTCACGCAGGGTGCGTCCCTGCTCGACACGGGCGCGACGCAGCACGTCGCCGATCACCTCGCGCAGCAATGCCGTCATCGCGCTCTCCTTGTTGGCTTGGCGTCCTGGGTGGCTATCTAGCCCAACGCTCGGTGTCCTCGGGTTGGTTCCCGAATGCGCCGCGCAATACCGGCGCGGCCCCGGCGTGGCTCAGTGCTGTCCGATGAACCGGCGCAATCCGGTGATCGCCGCGTGCACCGCCGACACCCGGATGTCCCAGCGCGTCCCCTCGAGAACAAGCCGCACCACGTCGGTGTCCACCGGTCCGGCCACGCCGAGGAACACCGTGCCGACGGGATGCCCGCCGTGGGGCTCGGGGCCCGCCACCCCGGTCAGCCCGACGCCCCACGTCGCGCCGCATCTCTGTCTCGCGCCGACGGCCAGCGTGGCGGCCAGCAGGCCCGCGGTCAGCGATTCGGCGGTGGCGACGGTCTGCCCGCGCACGGTCAGATCCGCGACCAGCGCGCGCGCGTCGTCACTGACGAGCGGGTCGTCCACGGGAATCCCGGAACGCCGACACGAAGTAATCCACGCCGGTGATGACCGTCAGCAGCACCGCGACCAGCATGATCACCCAGGCGCCCGTCAGCCAGCCGTCGGACAGGGGGAGCACGAACAAACCGATCGCGACGGCCTGGACCAAGGTCTTCAGCTTGCCGCCGCGGCTGGCGGGGATGATGCCGCGACGCATCACCGCCAGCCGCAACACCGTCACACCGACCTCGCGGACCAGGATCACCACGGTCACCCACCACGGCAGGTCACCGAGGAGCGACAGCCCGATGAGCGCGGCGCCGATGAGGGCCTTGTCGGCGATCGGGTCGGCAAGGGTGCCGAACTCGGTCACCATGCCGTAGCTGCGGGCCAGTGCCCCGTCGAGGTGATCGGTGATGACGGCGACCGCAAAAACGATGAATGCGACTACCCGCCAATATGTTTCGTGGCCGTCGCCGACGAACAGAACGACGAGGAACACCGGCACCAACACGAACCGGATACCGGTGAGGGCATTGGCGAGATTCGCCACCCGAGCGCGCGGGACCACAGGATCGGTATGTGGTTGGCCCGGCACCGCCACAGAATACTGGTTGCCGGAACCGATACTCTTCCGTGTGTGACCGCAGCCCCGGAGGAGTGCGTCGGCCCGCTCGCCATCCGGCGCGCCAGGACCTCCGACGTCCCCGCCATCAAATCGCTCGTCGACATCTACGCCGGCAAGATCCTGCTGGAGAAGAACCTGGTCAACCTCTACGAATCGGTGCAGGAGTTCTGGGTCGCCGAACTGCAGGGCGAGCTGATCGGGTGTGGGGCGCTGCACGTGCTGTGGTCGGATCTGGGCGAGGTGCGCACGGTGGCGGTGCATCCCGAGGTGCGCGGCCGCGGCGTCGGCCACGCCATCGTCGAGCGGTTGCTCGCCGTCGCCACCGAGCTGCACCTGCAGCGCATCTTCGTGCTGACTTTCGAGGTCGACTTCTTCGGCGCCCACGGTTTCAAGGAGATCGAGGGCACCCCGGTCACCGCCGAGGTCTACGAGGAGATGCGCCGCTCGTACGACACAGGTGTCGCCGAGTTCCTCGACCTGTCCTTCGTCAAGCCGAACATCCTGGGCAACACCAGGATGCTGCTGACCCTCTGACTCCCTGCCCCCGCCGGAATTGCATTCCGGCTGGCCCGCACTCGGAATTTCCCTGCTGGAATGCAATTCCGGCGAAGGCCGGGGGCGCTAGAAGTCAGGCTCGTCGTCGGGGTCGCCGCCGGTGGCGTCGCTGCCGCCGCGGATCAACGCCAGCGTGCCCGCGAGCTCGTCGGGCTTGACCAGGACCTCGCGTGCCTTGGAGCCCTCCGACGGGCCGACGATGTTGCGGGTCTCCATCAGGTCCATCAACCGGCCCGCCTTGGCGAACCCGACCCGCAGCTTGCGCTGCAGCATCGAGGTGGATCCGAACTGGCTGGACACGACGAGCTCGACCGCCTGCAGGAACACATCCATGTCGTCGCCGATGTCGGGGTCGACGTCGGTGCGCTCGCCGGTCGGCTTGGCGGTGGTGACGCCCTCGGTGTACTCGGGCTCGGCCTGCTCCTTTGTGGCCGTGACGACCGCCTGGATCTCCTCGTCGGTGATGTAGGCACCCTGCAGGCGGATCGGCTTGTTGGCGCCCATCGGCAGGAACAGTCCGTCGCCCATGCCGATCAGCTTCTCGGCGCCCTGCTGGTCGAGGATGACGCGGCTGTCGGTCAGCGACGACGTCGCGAACGCCAACCGCGACGGCACGTTCGTCTTGATCAGGCCGGTGACCACGTCGACCGACGGTCGCTGCGTGGCCAGCACCAGGTGGATGCCCGCCGCCCTGGCTTTCTGGGTGATCCGAACGATCGCGTCCTCGACGTCGCGCGGCGCCGTCATCATCAGGTCGGCGAGCTCGTCGACGATGGCCAGGATGTACGGATACGGCTTGTACTCGCGGTTGCTGCCCAGTGGCGCGGTGATCTCGCCGGAGCGCACCTTCTCGTTGAACACGTCGATGTGACGCACCCGGGAGGCCTGCATGTCCTGGTAGCGCTGCTCCATCTCCTCGACGAGCCAGGCCAGCGCGGCCGCAGCCTTCTTCGGCTGCGTGATGATCGGCGTGATGAGGTGCGGAATGCCTTCGTAGGGCGTCAGTTCCACCATCTTGGGGTCGATCAGGATCATCCTGACCTCGTCCGGGGTGGCACGCGACAGCAGCGACACCAGCATCGAGTTGACGAAGCTGGACTTGCCCGAGCCGGTGGACCCGGCGACCAGCAGGTGCGGCATCTTGGCCAGGTTGGCCGAGATGTACTCGCCCTCGATGTCCTTGCCGAGGCCGATCACCAACGGGTGGTGATCGCCACGGGTCGACGGGTCGGTGAGCACGTCGGCCAGCCGCACCATCTCACGGTCGGTGTTCGGAACCTCGATGCCGACGGCCGACTTGCCGGGAATCGGCGCGAGCATGCGGACGCTCTCGGTGGCCACGGCGTAGGCGATATTGCGTTGCAGCGCGGTGATCTTCTCGACCTTGACGCCGGGACCCAGCTCCACTTCGTACCGGGTGACCGTCGGTCCCCTGGTGCAGCCGGTGACGGCCGCGTCGACCTTGAACTGCTGCAGGACCGAGGTGATGGCCTCCTCCATCGCGGCGTTGGCCGCGCTGCGGCGCTTGGGCGGGTCGCCGGCGATCAGCAGGTCGAGCGACGGCAGCGTGTACGGCCCGTCCACCACGCGGTCCAGCTGCAGTGCCTTTCCTGCCTGCGCCTTGGGGTCCTTCTTCTTGCGCGAGCGGGCGGCCGGCTCGGGGATCGTCGGTGCGTCGTCCTCGATCGGGTAGTTGTCCATCGGGGAACCTGCCGGTGCGGGCAGCGGCTCGGTGAGCTGGGTCGCCGACGGCCACGGCTGGGCCTCGTCGTCCCCGTAGCCGGCGACGTCGTCGTAATACCCGTCGGAGAAGTCCTCGGACTCCACCGCCTCGGGGTCGTCATCCTCGTATTCGTCGTACTCGTCGTACTCGGCGCGCCAGCGCGTGGAGAACATCGCCCGCACCGTCTCGGGCACCTCGCGGATAGTCGTCCCGGTCACCAGAAGGAGCCCGAACATCACTCCGAGGAAGAGAAGCGGCGCGGCGATCCACGGCGTCAACCCGTCGGAGAGCGGACCTCCGATCGCGAAGCCGAAGAAGCCGGCGGCATCCTGGCGCGCGACCGGATCCTGCGGCGAGCCCGACCACAGGTGCCACAGGCCGAGCGCGGGCAGGGCGATCATCGCGGTGCCCAGGATCAACCGGGGCCGGGACTCGGGGTCCGGCTCCGAGCGCATGAGCCCGACCCCGAGCGCGGCCAGCGCGAGCGGGACCAGCACCACGGCCGAGCCGATCAGCACCCGCACGAACGTGTCGATCCATCCGCCAACGGGGCGCGCGGCGTCGAACCACGAACTCGCGGCGACCACGACGGCCAGCCCCAGCAGCGCCAGGGCGACGCCGTCGCGGCGATGCCCGGGTTCGAGATCCCGCGCCCGACCGACCGAGCGGGCCGTGCTGCCCGCCCCCTTGGCCAGCATCAGCCACCCCGCACGTGCGCCGCGGCCGACCGCGGTTCCCGCGGCCGAGACGGCGGAGGGATTCCGGCGCGCCGGCTTGCGACGCGGCGCTGCCGGCCGCGACGGCCGCGAACCACCCCGTGAGCTGGTCTTTGACCTGGTCGAACGGGCAGCAGATCGGGCCGCGGTCTTACTCGCCATGCCGACAAGACTAGTCGCAAACGCCTCAGATGCACCATCTGCCACACGGGCCACAGATCGGTGTCGATTGCACCCTGGCCCCCGAAAGCCCAGGACAGCGCCATCCCGGCCGATGCCGCTGCCCGATCCGGGCGGCCCCGTAATAGGGTGGACACCTGTCCAACTCAGCGCCGAGATCGAGGAGACGCCCCCCATGCCGATTACCGTCATCGCCACCATGACCGCCAAGCCCGAGTCCGTGGACGCCGTTCGGGACGCGTGTAAGCAGGCGATCGAAGCGGTGCACAGCGAGCCCGGGTGCGACCTGTACTCGCTGCACGAATCGGAAGGCACCTTCGTCTTCGTCGAGCAGTGGGCCGACGGCGACGCGCTGCAGGCACACAGCACCGCCCCTGCGGTGGCGACGCTGTTCGGCACCATCGGCGAGCACCTCGACGGCGCGCCCGACATCAAGATGCTGCAGCCGGTTGTGGCGGGGGATCCGGCCAAGGGCCGGCTGCGGCCGTAGTCTGCGCAGTCATGGGTGAGCTCACCGGCAAGGTCGCATTCATCACCGGAGCCGCTCGGGGGCAGGGCCGCGCGCACGCGGTCAAGCTGGCCTCCGAGGGGGCCGACATCATCGCCCTCGATCTGTGCGATCAGATCGACTCGGTGCCCTACCCCCTGGCCACCCCCGACGATCTGGCCGCCACCGTCAAACTCGTCGAGGAGACGGGGGCACGCATCGTGGCCTACCAAGCCGACGTCCGGGACCGCGACGCGGTGAAGGCCGCGCTGCGGGAGGGCACCGAGAAACTCGGAGACCGCCTCGACATCGTGGTGGCCAACGCGGGGATCGCACCGATGGCGGCCGCCGGCGCGTGGCAGGACGTCATCGACGTGAACCTCACCGGCGTCTACAACACCGTCGACGTCGCGATGAAGCCGATGGTCAAGTTCGGCAACGGCGGCTCCATCGTGTTGATCAGCTCGGTCGCCGGCCTGGTCGGGCTCGGAGCTCCCGTCGGCGGATCCGTCGGCTACGCCGCCGCCAAGCACGGCATGGTCGGCATCATGCGGGTGTACGCGAATTTCCTTGCCCAGTACAGTATTCGGGTCAACTCGGTCCACCCGGCCGGCGTGAACACCCCGATGATCGACAACGACTTCACCCGGTCCTGGCTGGAAGGGATGGCGCAGGAGAGCGAGGGCGGCCCCGACATGGGCAACGCGCTGCCGGTGCAGGCACTGGAGCCCGAGGACATCGCCAACGCGGTGTTCTGGCTGGTGTCAGACGCCGCCCGCTACGTCACCGGCGTCACGCTGCCCGTCGACGCGGGATACGTGAACAAGCGTTGAGAACAATGACGTCGAACCAATGACACAGCCCAGGAATCCGGCGGCGCAGACAGCCTTCGGACCCATCGTGCTGTCGGCCCTCGAGCACCACGAGCGGCCGGATCGCCGCCTCGTCGACGACGATCTCGCGGCGTCGTTCCTTCCGACGCGAATGCGGATGCTGGTCGGCCTGAGCCGCGTCGATGCGCTGCGGCGGGCGGCGGTGGCGGCCTCGGACCGGTCCGGACCCGGGTTGTGGGCCAGTATCGCCTGCCGGAAGCGCTACATCGACGAGCGGCTCTCCGACCCGGTCAACGAGTTCGACACCGTCGTCGTGCTGGGCGCAGGCCTGGACACCCGCGCCTACCGGATCGCCCGCCACAGCGACCTGCCGGTGTTCGAGGTCGACCTGCCGGTCAACATCGACCGCAAAGCCGCTGTCGTGCAACGGGCGCTCGGCAGTGCGCCCGCATCGGTCCATCTGGTCCCGGTCGACTTCGAACGCGACGAGCTTATGCCGGCCCTCGAGGCGCACGGTTACCGCGCCGCCGGCCGCACCTTCTTCATCTGGGAGGGCGTCACCCAGTACCTCGCTCCGGAGGCCGTCAGCGCGACGCTCGGGCAACTCAGCAGTGCCGCCCCCGGCAGCAGGCTCATCTTCACCTACATCCGCCAGGACTTCATCGACGGCACCCAGCGCTACGGCGCCGAGGCGGTCTACCGCCGGTTCCGGCAGCGCAGCCAGCTGTGGAAGTCGGGGCTGGTGCCCGAGCAGGTCGGCGAAGTGCTGGCCGACCACGACTGGCGGCTCGTCGAGCAAGCCGGACCGAGCTACTTCCGCGACACCTACATCCGTCCCACCGGTCGGGCCCTGTCCGCCTCCCCCATCGAGTGGACGGTGTTTGCCGAGCGCTGAGATGGGCCGCGCAGGACCTTCGGCCTCGCGGGCGCGCGACCTGTGGCCCTAACGACGGGACCGGCCACCCGCGACACTTGGACCATGCCCGCGATCCTGATTGCCGAGAACGACCCTCGACTGTCGTCCATGATGCAGAGAACGTTGTTCGCCAACGGGTTCACGGTTCGGGTGGTCGCCGACGGCACGTCGGCCTACTCGATTGCCCGCAGCGGCAACTTCGACCTGATGGTTCTCGCCGCGGGGCTCCCCGGACTCGGCGCCGCCGAGGTGCTGCGCCGGCTACGGGCCGAGGGCCGCGCCCTTCCGGTGGTGGTGCTCACCCCGCGTGCCGGCCGCGCCAGGACCGCGGCGTGGTTCAAGGGCGGCGCGGACGACTGCATCGCCAAGCCGTTCGCCTCCGACGAACTGTTGTCGACGGTGCAGGGACGACTCGGCGCCACCCGGTCCGCCCAGCGGACCACGATCTCGTGTGGGGGCCTGAAGCTGAATCTGCGCACGGGGCGCGCGCACATCGGCGATTATGCGGTGGATCTGTCGGCGCGCGAATGCGCGCTGGCCGAGACGTTCATGCGGCACCCCGGCCAGGTTCTCACCCGCGAACAGCTGCACCGGCACGTATGGGGCCACGATCGGGACTCGGATTCCAACGTCGTCGACCAGTACGTCCGGTATCTGCGACGCAAGCTGGGCGCCAACTGGTTCGTCGCGCTACGGGGCGTCGGCTACCGGCTCGAGGCCCGCAAGAACTAGATCTCGATGACCGTCGGCACGATCATCGGCTGCCTGCGGTAGGACTCCCCCACCCACTTGCCGACCGCACGGCGGACGGCCTGCGCGATGCGCGTCGGGTCGGTGATGTTCTGGGAGGCGAGTTTGTCCAACTCCGCCTCGACCTTCGCGGCCGCGGGCTCCAGCGCCTTCGGGTCCTCGGAGAACCCCCGGGCGTGCAGATGCGCCGGGCCTGCCGGCTTGCCGGTGCCGCGACGAACCACGACCGTCACCGCGATGAAACCCGAAGACAGGATGAGCCTTTCGCCCAGCGTGGCATCGCCGACATCACCGGTGACCAGTCCGTCGACGAACATCTTTCCGACGGTCACCGCCCCTGCGATGCGCGCCTGCCCGGACACCAGATCGACGCTGACACCGTTCTCGGCCAGCACGATGTTCTCCTCGGGCACCCCGGTGCTGGCGGCCAGCGCGGCGTTGGCGCGCATCATCCGCCACGTGCCGTGCACCGGCATCACGTTGCGCGGCCGCACGCCGTTGTAGAGGAACAGCAGCTCGCCGGCGTAAGCATGGCCCGAAACATGCACGCGCGCATGCTGGTTGGTGACAACGCGGGCGCCGATCTTGGCCAGCGCGTCCATCACGCCGAACACCGCCTCCTCGTTGCCCGGGATCAGCGACGAGGACAGGATGATGAGGTCGCCCGCGGTCAGCGTGATGCTGCGGTGCTCGCCGCGCGACATCCGCGACAACGCGGCCATCGGCTCGCCCTGGGTCCCGGTGGTGATCAGCACCACGCGGTCGGCCGGCATCATCTCCGCGGCGGCGATCTCGAGAACGTCCTCGTCGGCGACCTTGATGTAGCCGAGGTCGCGGGCGATGCCCATGTTGCGCACCATCGACCGGCCGACGAAGGCCACCTGCCTGCCCAGCGCCACCGCGGCGTCGATGATCTGTTGCACGCGATCGACATTCGATGCGAAGCACGCCACGATGACCCGGCCTTCGGCGCCGCGCATCAAGCGGTGCAGCGCCGGACCGACCTCGCTCTCCGACGGGCCGACACCGGGGATCTCCGAGTTCGTCGAATCGCAGAGGAAGAGGTCCACCCCGGCATCGCCGAGTCGCGACATGCCGGGCAGGTCGGTGGGCCTGCCGTCGAGCGGAAGCTGGTCGAGCTTGATGTCACCGGTGTGCAGCACGGTGCCCGCGCCGGTGTGGATGCCGATGGCCAGGCACCCGGGAATGGAGTGGTTGACGGCGAAGTACTGGCATTCGAACACCCCGTGGGTGGATCGCCCACCCTCGGTCACCTCGATGAAGACCGGTTTGATGCGGTGCTCCCGGCACTTCTCCTTGATCAGCGCGATGGTGAACTTCGAACCGACGATCGGGATGTCGGAGCGCAGCTTGAGCAGGAACGGGATCGCGCCGATGTGGTCTTCGTGGGCGTGGGTCACGACGAGGGCCTCGACGTCGTCGAGCCGGTGCTCGATGTGGCGCAGGTCGGGAAGGATCAGGTCGACGCCGGGTTCGTCGTGCGTGGGGAACAACACGCCGCAATCCACGATGAGCAGTCGGCCCAGATGCTCGAAAACGGTCATGTTGCGGCCGATTTCATTGATCCCGCCCAGCGCGGTCACCCGCAGACCTCCCGGGGTCAGTGGCCTCGGCGCGGTGAGTTCGGAATCCACTACAGGTCCAACTGTCGCAGCACCCCGGCGGCGCGCATGTCGGCGGCCAGCGCCGCCATCTGCTCGTCGTCGGCAGGCACCTGGGGCAGGCGCGGGTCACCGGCGTCGAAACCCAGCAGCCGCAGACCCGCCTTGGACAGCGTGACGCCACCCAACCTCGTCTGGGCGGCGTTGAGCGGACCCAACGTGACGCTGATCTTACGGGCGGTGGCAATATCACCGGATGTGAAGGCCGTCAACATGTCTCGCAGCTGGCTGGCGGCAACGTGCCCCCACACGCTGACGAAGCCGACCGCGCCCATCGCCAGCCAGGGCAGGTTCAGCGCGTCATCACCGGAGTAGTACACCAGCCCGGTCTCGGCCATGATCTGAGCTGCGCCGTGCAGATCGCCCTTGGCGTCCTTGATGGCGACGATGTTGGGGTGCCCGGCCAGGATGCGCATGGTGTCCCACTCGATGGGCACCACCGAGCGCGGCGGGATGTCGTAGAGGATCAGCGGCAGGTCGGTCGCGTCGGCGACGGCCGTGAAGTGCGCGATGAGACCCGCCTGCGGAGGACGCGAGTAGTAGGGGGTGACCACCAGCAGGCCGTGGGCACCCTCGGCGGCACACGCCCTGGCGAGGCGCACGCTGTGCGCGGTGTCGTAGGTGCCTGCGCCCGCGATGATGCGCGCGCGGTCGCCGACGGTTTCGAGCACCGTACCCAGCAGCGCGATCTTCTCGTCGTCGGTGGTGGTGGGTGATTCACCGGTGGTCCCGGACAGCACCAGCCCGTCGCAGCCGGCGTCGACCAGGCGGGTGGCCAGGCGGGCGGCGGCATCGGTGTCGAGCGAGCCGTCGGGCTTGAACGGAGTAACCATCGCGGTCAACAAGGTGCCCAAACGGGCGCTGGCGTCGAATCCGCTGGTGCTCACGGGCACCAAGATTACCTGGTCGCCCACCGGCCTCACGAATGCATTGTCGGCTCAGACCTCGGTTGCCAGCGGGCTGGTCGCGACCTCTGTGCCGTCGGCGAGCACGCCGATCTCGAAGTCGGAGAACACGGCCGGGGCGACGTCGACGAGTTGACGCAGACACTCGATCGCCAACCGGCGAATCTCCACGTCGGCGTGCTCACTGGCCCTCATCGCGATGAAGTGCCGCCACGCCCGGTAGTTCCCGGTGACGACGATCCGGGTCTCGGTGGCGTTGGGCAGTACCGCGCGGGCGGCCTGGCGCGCCTGCTTGCGCCGCAACACCGCAGAGCTTCCCGCGGGCTGATCGCCGATGAACTTGGCCTCGAGCTTGCTCAGCAACTCGGTGTAGGCGGCGCGTCCGGCGTCGGCGGCCGCGATGAAGATCTCCTGCAGCTCCGGATCGTCCTCGATGCCCGGCGGCGCCACCACCTGCGAATCCTGCTCGGGCACGTAACGCTGGGACAGCTGCGAGTAGGAGAAGTGCCGATGCCGGATCAGTTCATGGGTGCACGAGCGGGAGACGCCCGTGATGTAGAACGACACCGAGGCGTGTTCGAGCACCGAGAAGTGCCCGACGTCGATGATGTGCCGGACATAGGACGCGTTGGTCGCCGTGCGCGGATTGGGCTTCGACCAGCTCTGGTAGCACGCGCGGCCGGCGAACTCGACCAGCGCGGCGCCTCCGTCCGCGTCGGTGCTCCACGGCACGTCCGGGGGCACCGCGAACTCGGTCTTGGCGATCAGCTGCACACGCAGCGGCGCGATCTCGGCCACGCGGTGAGCCTAACGTGCAGTTACGCACCTAGTTGGTCGAGATGCCGGTGCTGGATCCGGTTTCCGCCGGCTCTTCGCCTCGTACATCGCCGCATCCGCTGACCGGATGAGCGTGTCGACGAACTCGGGATGCGGCACCACGGCGCCGGGAGCGACGGCCGCGCCCGGGCCGCATGCCTGCGCAAGCATGGCACCGACGGGGACCAGCGCCTGATCACCTGCGCATGCCCATCGTGTCGTTGAGGTTCTTGAACCTGTCGAGGTCGACCATCGTCACGTTCAGTTGGACGCCCGAAGAGTCCCGGGGAACCGTGGTGAGCTGCCGCTGGAGTCCACGGTCGCGCAAATAGCTGCTGAACCAATCGAACTGGTCCGTCTGGTGCCACCAGGCCACCTCCGCAGTGTGCCTTGCCGCGCCGCCGAAAGCATCCCGACCACTACCGCAGTGCGCGACGCAACGCGGTGACGAGGTCCCCGCGCTCGCCGACGCGGACATCGTCGAGGCCGAGCCATCCGGCCATCGAGCGCAGTTCCGCCGCCAGGGCGGCCGTCACCTGCGAAGGCTCCCGCCCGTCCTCGGCGAACGCACCGACGACGTGCAACGTGTTGGTGACCCGGTCGGCCTTGAGGTCGACGCGGCCCACCAGGTGCCCGTCGAGCAGGAACGGCCACACGTAGTAGCCGAATTGCCGCTTCTGCGCAGGGGTGTAGATCTCGATGCGGTAGTGGTAGCCGCCGAACAGCCGCTCGACCCTGGGCCGGAAGAAGATCAGCGGGTCGAACGGACACAGCAGCGCCGTACCCCGGTCCCGGCGCGGCACGATCCGGCCCCCTCGCAGGTATGCCGGTGCGCTCCAGCCCTCGATGTCCACGCGCTCGAGTTCACCGGCCGACAGCAGGTCGGCGATCGCCGGCTTCACCTGCCGCGCGCCCAGCCGGAAGTAATCACGGATGTCGGCCTCGGTGCCGACGCCCAGCGCGGTGGCCGCCCGCAGCGTGAGCTCGCGGATGGCGTCGGCCTCGCCGACGTCCCGTCCCACCACCTCGGCGGGCAGCACCCGGTCGGTGAGGTCGTAGTGGCGCGCGAACCCGACCCGGGTGGCCGTCGTCAGCACCCCGGACGACCACAGCGCCTCCGCCACCCACTTGGTGTCGCTGCGGTCCCACCACGGCCCCTTGCGGCCCCGCGGCTCCGACTCGAGGTAGGCCTCGATCTGACCGGCGGTCGCCGGGCCCAATGCGGCCACCGCGGCCACGATGTCGTCGGCGAGCTTCGCATTCTTCTTCACGATCTCGGTGCCCCACCGGCCGTGCCGGTATTCGCGCATCCGCCAGCGCAGCAACGGCCAGTCGTCAACCGCCATCAGCGCCGCCTCGTGCGCCCAGTACTCCACCAGCAGCCGCGGCGATCGCGCCGAGTGACTCCACGCCGCCCGGTCCAGGATGTCTCGGTCATAGGGGCCGAGCCTGCTGAACACCGGTGCGTAGTGGGCACGCACCGCCACCGACACCGAGTCGAGCTGCAGCACCTGTAACCGCGCGACCAGACGCTTCAGATGCGCGCGCGTGACGGGTCCGGACGGCTTGGTTTCGTGGAAACCCTGGGCCGCGACGGCCACCCGCCGCGCCTGGGCGGCGGTCAGCGTCGCTGTCGCCGTGCGAGAAGACGAGGCCATCACGCCATCGTCGCCTACCGCACCGACAGGAGGCGGTCGAAGACGAGCCCGGTGACGTTGTCGATCGGCGTGCTGCTGCCAACGGCCTTCGCCCGCAACGCGGCACCCTCCCACGCGTCGACGATCAGCTGGGCTGCGGCGTCGGCGTCGACGTCACCCGCGATCTCACCGGCCTGCTGCCCGTCCCGGATGGTGCCGGCGAGCGTCGTGCGCCACCGGTCCAGCGCGGCGGACACGGCCGCGGTGACCTCGGGTGCGCCCGCGGGTGACTCGGCGGCGAAGTTGCCGAACATGCAACCCCGGCGGAAGCCATGGGCGGCGAGGTCGGAGCGCAGATGGTCGAGGTGGTTGTGGATGCGCTGCAGCGCAGACACGCCGGGTTGGGTGAGCAGGTCGAGCCGGCGACTCTTGGCGTACCGGCCGAGCGCCTCGACGGCCAGTGCCTCCTTGCTGTGGAAGTGGTTGTAGAAGGATCCTTTTGGCGCGTGGGCGGCTGCCGCGATCGCCGCGACGCCGGTGGCCGCATAGCCACCGGCGTGCAGCTGGTCGAAGCCGGCGTCCAGAAGCGCCTCTCGCAGACTGGGTTTGGGCACCGGGTACCTTCAGCGCACCGTGACGTCATCGATGTCGATGGACACCGTCACCGTGTCGGGCACCGGCCTGCCGTCCTCGTCCCGAGGGTGGACGATGCGCCTGACCGGCAACACGATGCCGTCGAACTCCCGGTGGCCGTCCATGTAGTGCGCTGCCGGGGAGCCTCCGGCGATGTCGACCTGGTAGTCGCGCCGTCGCAGCAGCCCGTCGGAATCGACGTAGAGCACCTGATCGGCGCTGTGTGTGGCGATGCTGTCCGGATACCGCACTGCGAGGCGCCGCCAGGTCTGGCCGTTCTCGTGCCAGTCACCGAGTTCCTCGGTCCGCACACCGGGGAACGTCAGCGAATACGGCTCGGACAGATAGGTCCACATCGCATAACCGGCGAAGTACGCCAATTGCAGCGGCGTCCACGGGGTCTCCAGGGTGTGCCCGGCGAACGATGCGCGTGGATCGTGCAGCGTCTCGACGGCCTGGTGGGTTTCGTCGTCGTGCTCGATCACCACGCGCCCGGGTGAGTAGGCCGATCGCAGGCCCGGCTTGGGCAGCGGCCGGTGCCACGCTCGCTGGTCCTGCACCCGAATCTCGACCGTCGAGTCCTCGAGGATGCCGTCGACGTGCTTGAGCGGCCACAGCACACCCCCGACGATCTGGTGAATCGTGATGGTGTCGACCTGCTGCCAGCGCGCGACCCCGCCGTGGGCGGCAAGCACTTCGTCGAGAAGGTTCATCGGATCTCCGTGTGATGTGGAACCGATCAATGCGACCGGTCGTCTTACACGCCAACGCCACCGATCGCGAGGACATTCCCGGCCAGTTCTACGAGCTGGAGTGCCGCAGATAGGTGTAGAACCGGTAGCGCAGCCCCGACGAACTGTCCTGCCACTGTTCATCGGTGCCCGTCCACGACTCGTCGATAAGCGGCGCCAGCGCGTCGTCGTCCTCGCGGCGCAGGTCTATGTCCACCTCGGTGACCTCGCACCGGGTCGCCAGCGGCAGCGCCAGCCCATAGATCTGCGAGCCGCCGATCACCCACGCGTCGTCGAGCGGGGCGTCCTCGAGGGACGTCACCACTTCGGCTCCCTCGGCCAGGTACCCGGCCTGGCGGGTCACCACGATGTTCCTCCGGCCCGGCAGCGGCCGGAACTTCTCGGGCAGCGACTCCCAGGTCAACCTGCCCATGATCACGGTGTGCCCCATGGTCAGTGCCTTGAAGCGCGCCATGTCCTCGGGCAGCTTCCAGGGAATCCCGTTACCGCGACCGATGACACCTGAGGTGGACTGGGCCCAGATCAGATTCAGACTCATACTCATGATTCGGACCTGCAAGCAGTCCTCAACATCGTCGATTCGGACCTGCAAGCAGTCCTCATACAGCCACCGGGGCTTTGATCGCCGGGTGTGGATCGTAGTTCTTGATGACGATGTCCTCATAGGTGTAGTCGAAGATCGAATCACGCGGCGCCAGAACGAGTTCCGGGTAGGGCCGCGGTGTGCGCGACAGCTGCTCGGTGACCTGCTCGACGTGGTTGTCGTAGATGTGGCAGTCTCCCCCGGTCCAGATGAACTCCCCGACCCCGAGGCCGGCCTGCGCGGCCATCATGTGGGTGAGCAACGCGTAGCTGGCGATGTTGAACGGAACGCCGAGGAACAGGTCGGCGCTGCGCTGGTAGAGCTGGCAGCTCAACCGGCCGTCGGCGACGTAGAACTGGAAGAACGCGTGGCACGGCGGCAGCGCCATCTGCGGGATATCGCCCACGTTCCACGCCGAGACGATGTTGCGCCGCGAGTCGGGATCGGAGCGCATCAACTCCAGAGCCGCGCTGATCTGGTCGATGTGCTCACCGGACGGCGTCGGCCACGACCGCCACTGCACGCCGTAGACCGGGCCGAGATCTCCTGTCGGAGAAGCCCATTCGTCCCAGATGGTGACACCGTGCTCCTGCAGCCACCGGACGTTGGAGTCGCCGCGCAGAAACCACAGCAGCTCGTAGACGATCGACTTGGTGTGCACCTTCTTGGTGGTGATCAGCGGGAACCCGGCACCCAGGTCGTAGCGCAACTGGTGGCCGAACAGGCTGCGGGTACCGGTGCCGGTGCGGTCGGATTTCGGGGTCCCGGTGTCGAGCACCAGGTGCAGCAGGTCCTCGTATGGAGTGGGGATCGGCACGCGCTCAGCTTACGTGGTACCGGGCGGGGTAGAACGGAACCATGCCGAGGATCAACGACACCGTGACGACCGCCGACGGCTCCTGCCCCGTCTCTCTGCACCTCCCCGAAGGGGACGGACCATGGCCCGGCATCATCATGTACCCCGACGCCGGAGGTGCACGCCCCACGTTCCGCGCGATGGCCGACAAACTGGCCGGCTGCGGGTACGCCGTGCTGGTGCCCGACGTGTACTACCGCGACGGCGACTGGGCGCCGTTCACCATGGCGACGGTGTTCGAGGACGAGGCCGAGCGCCGCCGCCTGTTCACGATGATCTCCAAGGTGACCCCGGACCTCATGGCGGCCGACGCGACCGCGTTCTTCGACTACCTGTCGGCGCGGCCGGAGATCAGCGGGGAATCGTTCGGCACCACCGGGTACTGCATGGGCGGCCGGACATCTCTGGTGGTCGCAGGCCGGGTTCCCGAGCGTGTCGCGGCGGCGATGTCGTTCCACGGTGGCGGACTGGCCACCGAAGATCCCGGCAGCCCGCACCTGCTCGCCGACAGGATCCAGGCGGCGGTCTACGTGGGTGCCGCCCGGAACGACCGGTCATTCACCACCGAGGACGGCGAAAGGCTGGACAAGGCGCTCACTGCGGCCGGCGTCGAGCACACCATCGAGTTCTACGCGGCGTTCCACGGGTTCGCGGTACCGGACAACGGCCCGTACGACGAGGTGTCGGCGCGGCGCCACTGGGACACGATGAGTTCCTTCTTCGCTACTCACCTGGGGTGAGCGGGCCTGCCTCGTCGCGACCGCAGATAGGTCCGCACGCCTCGGATCACACCGCGGGCGGCATAGATCCCGGCCACGATCGACACCACGATCATCACGACGAACATGACCATCCAGTTGGTGCGGCTGTGGTCGATGTTCCACCACACGACGGTGAACAGGACCGCGCAGACGAACACGACGATGTCACGCCAATTGCCTTGGTAGGACGCGGCCAGTTCCTTGACTTCGCGACTCTTGTCAGCGGCGGCGATCAGGGAGTCGATACGCATGTCGATGACGCGCTGCAATTGCGCGCGCCGCTCGGCCTGGTCTTCGGGAATCCGATCCAGCAGGTCCAGGTCCTTGAGGAGCGCAGCGCGGACGTCGGGCCCCTTGAAGTTCCCCGCGGCGATTCCCAGCAAGGCGCCACCCGCGATCGGCGCGCTCGCGAGGGCGAATTCAGCGATGCCTGGCATGAGACTCCTTCGTCAGTTCAGCAGCGTCGCGGCAGGGTGCCGGTTCATCCCGTCAACTGCGCTGCGACTGTCGCGCCGGGCGCTCACGGGTGACGCGCTCGAGGGTGACGGGAAGCCTCGCCGGCCGGTGGGACAGGTTCGGCGATCCCGCGCCCCGTCGATCTGCCCAGGCAATCACTCGGCGCAACTACCCGATGTCGGAAGCGTAGCGTCGGCATAGACCACTGCTGTATCCGGCGCGTTTCATCGGCACTCTGAGGTGCTCAGCGAGCGCTCCGGCGAGAAGCGGTGGCCTGCAACTTCACGATGGCCGGGGCCGAAGGGCTGGAGAGCTGCTCTGGCTACTTCCAGTGCTTCCCGCCATGGCGAGCATCCAGGAACCCATGTCCAGGATTCCAGGGTTTCCACGGTTTCCAGTCAACCCATCCCGGTCCTGACACGCAGGCGCTCCAGAACCGGCCGTCCCAGCACAGGCTGGGGTCATCGTCGGCCTGGGCGCTTCCGGCGCCGGCGAGTGCGACTCCCGACGACACCGCGAACGTGGCCAAGGTGACGAGCATTTTCTTCATGGCATGCGCCTCCTCTCGGTGTGTCCCCCCGTTAGGTTCTAGGCGTGTATCCAGTTTAGGCCAGCCGGTATGTCTCGTCGCCCGGCTCAGCCCATCAGCTGAGCGGCGACCGTCGCGCCGAGGTTCCAACACGCCTCGACGTCGGCCTTGGTCGGCTTGCCCGCGACCACGACCGTCTCCGCCGCCTTCACCCAGCCCAGCCCGGCGGTGATGCCGTCGATGGCGCGCTCGGCTCCCTCGGTTCCCTCGTTGCCGTGGAGGTAGACGCCGAACGGTCTTCCCCTGCTGATGTCGAGCAGCTGGTAGTAGGCGCAGTCGAAGGCGTGTTTCATGGCACCGCTCATGTATCCGAGGTTCGCCGGGGTGCCCAGGACATACCCGTCGGCCTCCAGCATCTCTACCGGCGAGACGGTGAGCGCCGCCCGCCGCACGACGTCGACTCCCTCGATCTCCGGGTCCGTCGCGCCCGACAGCACCGCCTCGAACATCTCCTGGCAGTGCGGCGACGGCGTGTGATGGACGATCAGCAGCGTCCTGCTCACGATGCCTCCAGTTGAACAGCCTTCTTCATGGCCTCCCTGGCCCGCGTGCGATCACCGGCATAGTCGTACGCGCGTGCCAATCGGTACCACCGCCGCCAGTTCTCGGGATCGGCCTCGAGTTCGTCGCGCACCGTCCCGAACAGCGCGTCGGCAGCGTCGCGCTGTATCCGCCCCGACGGCATCCGGGGTAGCTCACTGACGTCGAGGTCCATTCCGTCCTCACGCGCCATGCGCGCCAGCCGCTGGTGTGCCAGCCCTGCCTTCAGCGTCGCGACCATCACCCAGATCCCGATGATCGGCAGCACGAGGATGGCCGCACCCAGCCCGATCGCAGCGGGCCGCCCGGACGTGATGAACACCAGTGCGGCGCGGCCCAGCAGCACGAAGTAGACCAGGAGCGCCACGCACATGAAGCCGATCAGCAGCTGGATGCGCAGTGCGCGCGCCCCTTCGCTCATGTCAGGTCGAGCAGCGGCTCGATGCCCACCGTCAGCCCGGGGAACTCGCCGATCTTCCTGACTGCCAGCAGCACCCCCGGTACGAACGACGTGCGGTCGATGCTGTCGTGGCGGATGGTCAATGTCTCCCCCATGGTGCCGAACAGCACCTCCTGGTGGGCGACCAGGCCGGCGAGTCGAACCGAGTGGACGGGGATACCGTCGACGTCCGCCCCGCGGGCACCTTCCAATCCGGTGCTCGTGGCATCGGGGTTGGGCGGCAGTCCTTTTCGCGCTTCGGCGATGAGTCGCGCCGTTCGGGTCGCCGTTCCGGAAGGCGCGTCGGCCTTCTGCGGATGGTGCAACTCGATGACCTCCACGGACTCGAAGAACCGCGCGGCCTTCTTCGCGAAGTGCATCGACAGCACCGCGCCGACCGCGAAGTTGGGTGCGATGAGCACTGCCACATCGGGTTTGGTCGCCAGCCATCCCTTGACCTGGTCGAGGCGCTCATCGGTGAAGCCTGTGGTGCCGACGACCGCGTGGATCCCGTTGTCGATCAGGAACTTCAGATTGTCCATCACCACGCTGGGGTGGGTGAAGTCGATGACGACCTCGGTGTCGGCGTCCACCAGGGCGGACAGCGGATCACCGGCATCGACACCGGTGGAGAAGTCGAGGTCCTCCGCATCCTGCACGGCTTGCACCATGGTGGCGCCGACCTTGCCCTTGGCACCCAGCACTCCGACTCGCATGGGATTACCCTAGCTTGCCCGCGAACGCTGCACGGCCGCTGCCGCTTTCAGCACTGAATTCACTTGTGTCACTGTGGTTTCTGGTGTCACATTTGGGACCTTCTTGTCGGTGGTCGAGGAATCCAAGGCACTGCGCGCCCGACTAGCCAAGATCGACAACGAGTACGACGAAGGCATCATCGACGGTCGTCGGTGTAAGTCGGCCAAGGACAACGTGGACATCGACTGGAAAAGGTGACGAGCGGACTGATCCGGTTTCGTCGTCCAGATGTGCTGATTGTCACCAGACCGGGGCGGGGTGGATGGCCGCGACGTGCGGTCCTGTGGCCGTTTTCAGTCGGCGACGAGGGCGTCGGCCCACCATGCCGGAGGTGGCTTCGGTGCGGACATGGGGGGTCCAGTCACGCCGGTCGGGCCGACGACCGGCCAGGCGCACTGGTCGATAGCGGTCTGCCGGGTGACGACAGCGTCCTTTGTGATGGTGAAGGTCGTTAGGTCCTGCGCGATCGTCACGGGTCCCTTGTACTGGGTGCGCATGTCGGCGAACGCGGGACCAACCGTCTCGTGGTCCACAGCCAGGTGCCACATCACCGACATCCGGGCACCTGCCCGCCGGAACACGTTGCCCACCGCCGCAGGGCTGGTGTGTGCACCGTTGACGACCTGCTCGGCGAACTCCGGTGACACGCCGGCCTTCGCGGCGAAGACGCTGGCCGACGGAAAGGTCTCGTGGATGAGCAGGTCCGTGCCGTCGCAGGCATCCACGAGGGTGTGGCTGGGCCGGGTGTCGCCGGAGAAAACCACACTCAACCCGGAGTAGTCGAGGCGGTAGCCGACTGCGCCGTTGAGGATGTGGATGACCGGGAACGAGGAGATACGTACGCCGTTGCGCTCATACACGCTAGACGTCTTATCGAAGGGCACCTCGGTGACCTCGGTACGTGCCCCGGACTGGCCGGGATGCCCGCACAGGGACTCCATGTCCCAGGCATGGGCCGCCTGGAGATGCTGTGCGTAGGCTCGGGTGCCCAGCTCCGGGCGCTCGCCGCCCGGACCCCAGACCTCGACCGGGTCACGGCGACCGGCCTTGGCCAGGCTCCACACCAAAGTCGGCATGTCGCCAACGTGGTCGGCGTGCAGGTGGCTGAGGAAAACGTTGGTCGTGGCCGTCACGGGCAGCTGCAGGCCGTTGAAGTTGGCCAACGCCCCGGACCCCATATCGAAGAAGAAGAAGTCTCGCTGCTCGTTGCCCACCTCGATTAGCACCGACGCTGATGCCTGCGCCCGCTTCACGAATGGGTCACCACTGCCTAGGATGGTCACCCGAATTTCGCCGTCAGCGACCCGCTCCTGGTCGGCAATCACGGTCGGCGCATAGTCCCGGGTCGGCATACCGACGACCGGGGTCGTCGTCAACGGAACACTGCTGCCCTCATGGGCCAATTCGGTCATCTCGTTGATCTCGGTGGTCATCCATGAACCCTTTCGCAGTCGTTGAGCACGTGCTCTCGACGGCCCTGATGCCTCAACGATGGCAGCCGGTGACGGGTTGGTAGGCCTTTTCACGCTCAGCCGATCCGGCGGCGCATCCAGGCAGGCGGCGGTGCCCGGCAATCCGACAGGTGCCGGTCTCAAGGCCTGGAGCAACGCCGCCGACCCCCGGCCTGGCGGATGAGGGTCACAATCCGTAGCCAATTTGTCGGCGTGCCGCGAAAGGCTCCCGCCACCAGCGCTCGACAACGGCCAGACCCGAATCAACAACTACCACCACCCCGCGCGCTACCGACTCCCGAAGACGACCAAGGGCCGTGACGACATGGCTACGCTCCAGGTGTGAACGTCATGGTTCCCGCACTGGCCGCCGCAGGCGCGCTGGCATCGGCGTGCGTCCTGTCGTCGTCGGCCGGGGCCTCACCGGTGATCTACGGCAGCAACGGCGTCTTCGGTGTCAGCACCCAGCCGCGCGACGGCTGGGCGACGACGTACATCCCGCCGGGCCGCTACCGCGTCGACCAGTCCCCCAGCATGCAGCCGTACCAGAGCCCCCCGGGCTTCTGGATGAGATGCAGCAACTTCCCTTGCGCGGGAACGTCTCCCGGCAACATCATCGCCACGGGCGGTGCGCTGCGAGACGCGCCGACATTCGTCGACATCCTCCCGAGTGACGTCGCGGTGAGCCTGCACAACGTGACGTTGACGGTGGCGCCTTAACGCCGCTACAGCGGCGACGCGCCCCGCAGATGCTCGAAGATCAGCGACGTCTGCGTACCCGCGACATCGGCATCGGCGTTGAGGTTCTCCACCACGAACGAGCGCAGATCGTCGGTGTCGCGGGCGGCCACATGCAGGATGAAGTCGTCCGCGCCGGCCAGGAAGTACACATCCATCACCTGAGGTTTGCGTCGAATCTGCTGGATGAAGCTCCGGATCTTGGCGCGGGCATGGAACTGCAGGCTGACCGAGATCATCGCCTGCAGGTTCAGGCCGATGGCGGCAGGGTCGATGTCGGCATAGAAACCCCGGATCACCCCCGCTTCCTGCAGCCGCCTCACCCGGCCGTGACACGTCGACGCGGCGATTCCGACGAGATCGGCCAACGCACTGTTGGACATTCGGGCGTCAGCGTGTAGCGCGCTCAGGATCCGTCTGTCGACGTCATCCACGGGCACGGCCCGAACATCCTTCGGCGACTCGGCTCGACTTTCGGTCGATTTCGATGATTCTTCCCGCACTGTGCCACTCTAACGAATGATCATCATCATTATTGCCTTGGAACAACCTTTTCTTCACACTTTAGAGAACCGAGACTATCCAAGGAGCGATCATGCGTGTCGGCGTCCCGACCGAGATCAAGAACAACGAGTTCCGCGTCGCCATCACCCCGGCGGGTGTGGCCGAGCTGGCCCGCCGCGGTCACGAGGTCCTGATCCAGACCGGTGCCGGCGAGGGCTCTGCGATCTCTGACCGCGACTTCAAGTCCGCCGGTGCGCAGATCGTCGATGCCGCCGAGAAGGTGTGGGCCGAAGCGGATCTGCTGCTCAAGGTCAAAGAGCCGATCGAGGCCGAGTACAGCCGCATGCGCAAGGGCCAGACGCTGTTCACCTACCTGCACCTCGCCGCGTCCAAGCCCTGTACCGACGCGCTGCTGGCCTCCGGCACGACATCGATCGCCTATGAGACCGTCCAGACCGCCAGCCCGGACGGATCTGTCGCGCTCCCCCTGCTCGCACCGATGAGCGAGGTCGCCGGACGCCTGGCCGCCCAGGTCGGCGCCTACCATCTGATGCGCACCAAGGGCGGGCGCGGCGTGCTGATGGGCGGTGTCCCCGGTGTCGCGCCGGCCAAGGTCGTCGTCATCGGCGGCGGAATGGCCGGCGACAACGCCGCCGCCGTCGCCTGGGGCATGGGCGCGCACGTCACCGTGTTCGACCTCAACATCAACATCCTGCGCAAGATCGACGCCGAGTACGGCGGAGCCATCGAGACGCGCTACTCGTCGCGGCTCGAACTCGAGGAGGCCGTCAAGCAGGCCGATCTCGTCATCGGCGCCGTCCTCGTCCCGGGCGCAAAGGCCCCCAAACTGGTCACCAATTCGACTGTCGCCCACATGAAGTCGGGTGCAGTGCTGGTCGACATCGCAATCGATCAGGGCGGTTGCTTCGAGGATTCGCGACCGACCACGCACGACAACCCGACGTTCGCCGTCCACGACACCGTGTTCTACTGCGTGGCCAACATGCCCGGCGCGGTGCCGCGCACGTCGACCTTCGCGCTGACCAACTCGACGATGCCGTACGTGCTCAAGCTCGCCGACAAGGGCTGGCGGGCTGCCTGCCGTGCCGACGCCGCGCTGGCGAAGGGGCTGTCGACGCACGAGGGTGCGCTGTTGTCCGAGCAGGTAGCCACCGACCTCGACCTGCCGTTCACCGATCCGGCGGACCTGCTGGTCTGATCCGGCTCAGTCGAACAGGTCACCGTCCACGTAGAACCACCGGCCGGCGCGACGCGTGAACCGCGACCGTTCATGCAGGACGCCGGCGCGGTGGTGGGCGCGGAACTCCACTTCGCCCGACTCGTCGCCCTCGCGGCCTGCCACGGTGTCGACGATCTCGAGGCGCGACCACGTCACCGCACCGTCGCCGACATCCTGCGGACGGGTGCGGGGATGCCATGTCCGCCAGAGGTACCCGGTGTCGCCGACAACGAAGGCGCTGTACCGCGACCGCATGAGTTCCTCGGCCGTCCGCGCCTGCCGCTCACCGACGTGCAGCGGCAGACAGCAACTGCCGTAGTGGAGGTCGCTGCCGCACGGGCACGGTTCGGCGGACGCACGAGCACAGTCTGCCTCACTTGACGGGTGTCAAGTAGGATCGCGTCATGGTTTCGCTTCCTGACGTGCTGTCCGACGCCCCGACCACCACGGTCGACGCTCTTGCGCTCTTCGACTTCCTGCCCGCCGTCGACCCGGAGTTCATGATCGGCACCTGGCACGGCGCGGAACTGCCCACCGGCCATCCGCTGGACGGCATGCTGGCCGCCAGTGGCTGGTGGGGCAAGGCGTTCCTCGACGGGGAAACCGTGCACCCCTTGCTGTTCCGCACCAGTGACGGCGCTGCTCTGTGGGCGCTCAATCCCGCGCCGGCCTTCGGCGGCCTCGGCCTGGCCACCAGGATCCCCACCGTGAAGCGACACAATTTCGCGGGTGTCATCGCCGCACTGAAGCCCGTGCTGCAGGCGCGCGGACCCAAGGCCCGGCTGCGCACCACGCGCTACCGCGGTGTGGACACCGCGACGATGATCTACGACCAGCTACCGATCAACGACGTGTTCCGCCTGCTCGACGACACCGCCGGATCAGAAACCGTGCTCGGCGCGATGGACCTGCGCGGAATCAGGGCGCCGTACTTCTTCGTACTGCACCGCGACGACTCACTGCGGCTGGTATAGCTCGGCCACCGCGAACGCCGCCAGCTCGCCGATCAGCGGACGCTGGTTCGGTGCGGCCGGATCGTCTGCCGCCGACCTCGTCATGATCGACAGCAACAACCGCTGACCGTCAGGCGCGTATGCGACGCCGACGTCGTTGGTGCTGCCGTAGTCCCCGCTGCCGGTCTTGTCGGCACTGGTCCACCCCTCGGGCAGCCCTGCCCGCATGCTCGAGGTCTCGTTGGCCAGCATCCAGTCCTCGAGCTGTTGACGGCCGGCCGGGCCCAGCGCATCGCCGGTGAGCAGGTTGCGGTAGCCGACACCCACGCCGAACGGTGTCGTGGTGTCACGGAGGTCCCCGGGCACCGCGGAGTTCAGCTCGGTCTCCCACCGATCAAGCCGAGACTGTTCGTCCCCGATGCTGCGGGCGAACTCAGTGATCGCCAGCGGGCCGCCGAGCACGCGCAGCAGCAGGTTGGCCGCGGCGTTGTCGCTCACCCGCAGGACTGCCTCGCACAGCTCGGCCAACGTCATCTCCGTGCCCACCCGCGGTCCGGTCACCGGCGAGTGCGTGATGATGTCGGCCTGCTCGACGGTTACCGCGTCGGTCATGGCGAGCTCGCCGCGCTCGGCCCTCTGTAGGATCGCCGCGGCGGCGTAGGCCTTGAACGTCGAGCACATCGCGAATCGCTCCTTGGCGCGGTGCGCCAACCAGCGACCGCTGGCCACGTCGACGGCCGAAAGACCGATGACGACATTGTGTTTGCGCTCGAGAGCTTCGATGCGCGCATCTGTGGGTGGCACCGGCTGCTCGGTCGGGGTCTGCGGGTCCGCCGTCACGTTGGGACCCGAACACGCCGCCAGCGCCGTCAGCGACAGTCCGCCGATCAGTAGATGCCGTCTGGATAACTCCGTCACGGCAACGAGGCTAGGCGGTCAGCCCGCGATCGTCTGCAGCGGCTTGGGAAGCGACCGCTTCCCGCGCACCGGCCCGAGGACCGCGGCCCCGAACGGGCGGGTGAGCAGAAGGCGCGCAACGGCGTTGACCTCTTCGAGGGTGACAGCGTCGATCCGCTCCAGCGTGTAGGCGATGCTGCGGTGATGCCCGTAGTTGAGCTCGCTGCGCCCGATGCGGTTCATCCGCGAGCCGGAGTCCTCCAGACCCAGCACCAGCCCGCCACGCATCGACCCCTTGGCGATCCGGCATTCGTCGGCCGTGATCCCGTCACGGGCGACCTCGGCCAGCACGTCGGTCGTCACCCGCACCACCTCGTCGAACCGCTCCGGAAGACACCCGGCGTAGATCGAGAGCGCACCGCTGTCGGCGAACGTGTCCACTGTCGAGTACACCGAGTACGCCAGCCCGCGGGTCTCGCGAATCTGTTGGAACAGACGCGAACTCAGGCCACCGCCGAGCGCGGTGTTGAGCACCGCCAGTGCCCAGCGATGGTCCCAGTGCCGTCCCGGAGTACGCACCCCCATCGACAGGTGGGTCTGCTCGGCGTCCCGGCTCACCAGCTGCAGCGTCGGACGGCCCGGCACGCGTCCGGCGCCCATCCGCGGCGTCACCGGGGACCGGCCACGCACCAACCGCCGACCGAAGTGCTCGCGCACCAGCCCGACGACCTCGTCGTGGTCGATGTTCCCGGCGACCGCCACGACCATGCGGTCCGGCGTGTAACGGCGGACATGGAACGAGTGCAGTTGCGCGCGAGTCATCGTCGAGATCGATTCCACGCTGCCGATCACCGGGCGGCCCACCGGATGCTCACCGAACATCGCCGACAGGAACACGTCGCCGAGGGTGTCCTCCGGATCGTCGTCGCGCATCGCGATCTCCTCGAGGACGACGTCGCGCTCGACCTCCACGTCGTGCTGGGCGCAGCGCCCGTTCAGGACGACGTCGGCGACCAGATCGACGGCCAGCGCCAGATCCGAGTCGAGCACGTGCGCGTAGTAGCAGGTGTGCTCCCTGGCGGTGAACGCGTTCAGCTCGCCACCCACAGCGTCGACCGCCTGGGCGATCTGCACCGCCGACCGCGTCGGCGTCGCCTTGAACAGCAGGTGCTCCAGGAAGTGCGCGGCGCCGGCCACACTGCGACCTTCGTCGCGCGACCCGACGCCGACCCACACCCCGACCGACGCCGAGTGCACGTGCGGGATGTGCTCGGTGACCACACGCAGGCCACCGGGCAGATCCGTGCGACGCACCGCCAACGATGTGTCGTCGTTGCGGCGCGACCGGCGCAGCGACCCCGAGCTAGTTACTGGCGGTCGCTGCATCGACCGGCACAGGTGAATCCGCGGTGTCGGTTGCCTCTGCTTTGTCGTCCTCGGCGACGAGGACCAGCGAGATCTTGCCGCGGTTGTCGATGTCGGCGATCTCCACGCGCAGCTTGTCGCCGACCTTGACGACGTCCTCCACCTTGTTGACCCGCTTGCCCCGGCCCAGCTTGGAGATGTGCACCAAGCCGTCCCGGCCCGGCAGCAGCGAGACGAAAGCTCCAAAGTCAGTGGTCTTCACCACCGTGCCGAGGAACCGCTCGCCGGTCTTGGGCAGCTGCGGGTTGGCGATCGCGTTGATCTTGTCGATGGCCGCTTGTGCCGCTTCGCCGTTGGAGGCGCCGACGAACACCGTGCCGTCGTCCTCGATGGAGATCGACGCGCCGGTCTCCTCGGTGATCGAGTTGATCATCTTGCCCTTGGGCCCGATGACCTCGCCGATCTTGTCGATCGGCACCTTGATCGTGGTGATCCGCGGGGCGTACGGGCTCATCTCGTCGGGCTCGTCGATGGCCTCGGCCATCACCTCGAGGATGGTGATCCGGGCGTCCTTGGCCTGGGCCAGTGCCCCGGCCAGGACCTGCGACGGGATGCCGTCGAGCTTGGTATCCAGCTGCAGCGCGGTGACGAAGTCCTTGGTGCCTGCGCACTTGAAGTCCATGTCGCCGAATGCGTCCTCGGCGCCGAGGATGTCGGTGAGCGTGACGAAGCGACGCTCGGTCTTTCCGTCCACCTCGACGTCGTCGGACACCAGACCCATCGCGATACCGGCGACGGGAGCCTTCAGCGGCACACCGGCGTTCAGCAGCGACAGAGTCGATGCGCACACCGAGCCCATCGAGGTCGAACCGTTGGAGCTCAGCGCCTCCGACACCTGGCGGATCGCGTACGGGAACTCCTCGATGCTCGGCAGCACGGGCATCAGGGCCCGCTCGGCCAGGGCACCGTGCCCGATCTCGCGACGCTTGGGTGAACCGACGCGGCCGGTCTCACCGGTCGAGTACGGCGGGAAGTTGTAGTGGTGCATGTACCGCTTGCTGGTCTCGGGTCCCAGCGAGTCGATCTGCTGAGCCATCTTGACCATGTCCAGTGTGGTGACACCCATGATCTGGGTCTCGCCCCGCTCGAACAGCGCGCTGCCATGTGCCCGCGGCACGACGGCCACCTCGGCGGACAGCGCCCGGATGTCGGTGACGCCGCGGCCGTCGATGCGGAAGTGGTCGGTGAGGATGCGCTGGCGGACCAGTTTCTTGGTCAGCGAGCGGTAGGCCGCCCCGATCTCCTTCTCGCGGCCGGCGTAGGTGTCGGCGAGCCGCTCGAGCACCTCGACCTTGATCTGGTCGGTGCGCTCGTTGCGCTCTTCCTTGCCCGCGATGGTCAGGGCCTTGGACAGCTCGTCGGTGGCCACCGAGGACACCGCGTAGAACACGTCGTCCTGGTATTCGGGGAAGACCGGGTAATCGGCGGTGGGCTTGGCGGCGCTGTCGGCCAGCTCCTGCTGCGCGGTGCACAGTGCGGCGATGAACGGCTTGGCGGCCTCGAGACCCTCGGCCACAACGCTCTCCGTGGGCGCTCCGGCACCGCCGGCGATCAGCTCGACGACCTTGTCGGTGGCCTCGGCCTCGACCATCATGATCGCGACGTCGTCTTTCCCAGCGGAATCAGTGACCTTACGACCGGCGACGACCATGTCGAACACGGCGTTCTCGAGCTGCTCGACGGTGGGGAACGCGACCCACTGGCCGTCAATCAGGGCGACGCGCACGCCGCCGACGGGACCTGCGAACGGGATCCCGGAGATCTGGGTCGACGCCGACGCGGCGTTGATGGCCAGCACGTCGTACAGATCCTCGGGATCGAGGCTCAAAATGGTGACGACCACCTGGATCTCGTTGCGCAGACCCGAGATGAAGGTCGGGCGCAGCGGCCGGTCGATCAGGCGACAGGTCAGGATCGCGTCGGTCGACGGGCGACCCTCACGACGGAAGAACGAGCCGGGGATCCGCCCCGCGGCGTACATCCGCTCCTCGACGTCGATCGTGAGCGGGAAGAAGTCGAAGTGCTCCTTCGGGGCCTTGCTGGCGGTCGTGGCCGACAGCAGCATGGTCTCGTCGTCGAGGTAGGCGACGACGGCGCCGGCGGCCTGCTTGGCCAGCCGGCCGGTCTCGAAGCGAATGGTGCGGGTGCCGAAGCTCCCGTTGTCGATCACGGCGGTGGATTCGAAGACGCCGTCTTCTATTTCAATTGCAGACATACGTGTGTCAGGCCTCTTTGGTTCTCATATTCAGCTGTTTCGCGTGAGCACTGCGCGTTGAATGCGGTCAGTTGCAGACAACCTCGAGTGGCCCCGAGAAGCCCGGCCCGGATGCGTCGACGGCCGTCGATCGAAGCGGCCGGAGTGCATCCGGCAGCCACTACCGAAGACCGCGCGATCTGGCGGTGCCTGTCGTGTCACGCGGGAACGGTGCTCGCGGATCTGCGAAGACCGCACCCGGTTGTTCGCGCCGTGCCTTCCGTGCCGCTCGCGGACACATGCCTTCTGTGCCGCTCGCGGCCACGCCGGCTGGCGAACGCACCCATCGTACATCTCAGTGCGTGCGTAACCCCTAATCCGGGGGCTGTTGCGGGGTGTGGCAGGCGGTTCACGCCATGTCCTCGACGCACACGGTGAAGTTGCGTTCGTCGTAGGCGTAGCCCAGCCCGCTGGCGCACTGGTCGACGGTGGCATGCCCGTCTTCCGGGCTCTGCAGTATCTGGGTGGCCCGCTGCCGACCGGGCACGGAAGCATCGTCGCAGTCCACCCGGACGGGGTCCCTGCCGTTCTCCTGGTCGATGCTCATGCAGCCGCCGACCACCCAGTCGATGTCCAGGCAGATGGTGTTGCGCGACTCGGAGAACGCACCGCGCATCGAATAGTAGGAGTCCACGTCGGTCGGGCACTGGTCGGCACCGTCGGACGTCCCGAAGACCGTGGCAACGACCTTGAAGTTCGACTCGGGCGTCCCGCAGGCCGCTTTGGTGGCCTCGGGCCGGTCGGGCGGGCCGCCCATCCTCACGCAGTCGCCGACCACCATGTCGGAGTCGGCCGCCGACGAACACCCCGTCAGACCCCCAAGTGCCATGGTCGCGACCGATGCGACCATGAACAGGGTCCGCACGGGACGTGGGAGGTTGGCGAAGCCGGACGGCTCGGCGTCAGCGACGCAGGCCGAGGCGCTCGATCAGCGAGCGGTAGCGCTCGACGTCGACCTGGGCGATGTACTTCAGCAGCCGGCGGCGGCGGCCGACCAGCAGCAGCAGCCCACGGCGCGAGTGATGATCGTGCTTGTGGAACTTCAGGTGCTCGGTGAGGTCCGAGATCCGCTTCGTCAGCATCGCGACCTGCGCCTCCGGTGAACCGGTGTCGGTCTCGTGCAGGCCGTACTGACCCAGGATTTCTTTCTTCTGCTCGGTGGTGAGCGCCACGAATACAACTCCATCAAATAGGTCCGCGATCAAGGTGCCGGCAGGTACTCGAGAGGACCTCCGGCAGGCGCGGCCACCGCGAACTGCAGCACGCGCCGGGTCGGCTGGGAGTTTAGCAGCGGACCGCGGCGAGCCGCGAATCGCCACCCGCGCCTGGTCACCGCGCGGACAGGATGGTGCGTGCGCGTTCGGTGTCGGCACCCATGGCGGTCACCAGGTCGTTCACCGAGTCGAACTTCTCCTGACCGCGTAGGCGCGCCACGAAGTCGACGGCGACATGTTGTCCGTACAGGTCGGCGGTGGTGTCCAGGACGAACGCCTCCACGGTGCGGGTGCGACCTGAGAAAGTCGGGTTGGTGCCCACCGACACCGCGGCCTGGTAGCGCTCGCCGGGGGTGACGGACCCGACAACGGGCCCGTGCCCGAGGACGGTGAACCAGGCGGCGTACACGCCGTCCGCGGGGATCGCCGAGTACATCGGCGGTGCGACGTTGGCTGTCGGGAACCCCAGCACCCTGCCGCGACCGTCGCCACGCACCACCACTCCCTCGACGCGGTGCGGGCGGCCCAGCGCCTCTGCGGCCGCCACCATGTCGCCGGCGTCGACGCATGACCGGATGTAGGTCGAGGAGAACGTCACCGTCTCGTCCCGGTGATGCTCGGCGACCAGCGACAGCGAATCCACCGCGAAGCCGAACCGCTCGCCGGCCCTGCGGAGCAACTCGACGGTGCCCGCGGCCTTCTTGCCGAAGGTGAAGTTCTCGCCGACCACGACCTCGACCACGTGGAGCCGTTCGACCAGCAGTTCGTGCACGTAGCGGTCGGGGGTGAGCTTCATGAAGTCCGGCGTGAACGGCATCACCAGGAAGACGTCGATGCCCATCTCCTCGACCAGTTCGGCGCGCCGCGTGAGCGTGGTGAGCTGGGCGGGATGGCTACCGGGGAACACAACCTCCATCGGGTGCGGGTCGAAGGTCATCAACACCGTCGGGATACCGCGCGACCGACCGGCCTTCACCGCACGACTGATCAGCTCCTGGTGCCCGCGATGGACACCATCGAACACGCCGATCGTCACGACGCATCGGCCCCAGTCGGTGGGGATTTCGTCCTGCCCCCGCCAGCGCTGCACGCCGATAGCCTACGGCCAGTCCGCAACGCCAGACCATCAGCACCACCAGATCAGGTGATGATTGCCTAAACTTTGGTCTTGTGAGTCCTGATGGAAGTCCCCGCGATCTGACGACGGTGGCTCAGGACTATCTGAAAGTCATCTGGACCGCCCAGGAATGGTCACACGAGAAGGTCAGCACCAAACTCCTGGCCGAGCGCATCGGGGTGTCGGCGAGCACCGCCTCGGAGTCGATCCGCAAGCTCGCCGACCAAGGCCTCGTGGACCACGAGAAGTACGGTGCGGTGACGCTGACCGACGCGGGCCGGCGCGCCGCGCTGGCGATGGTGCGCCGCCACCGGTTGATGGAGACGTTCCTGGTCCAGGAGCTCGGCTACAGCTGGGACGAGGTGCACGACGAGGCCGAGGTGCTCGAGCACGCGGTGTCCGACCGGATGCTGGACCGTATCGACGCCAAGCTCGGCTATCCGACGCGCGATCCGCACGGGGATCCGATCCCGGCCGCCGACGGTCAGGTCCCGACACCTCCTGCCCGTCAGCTGTCGGTCTGCGAGGACGGTGACGCGGGCACCGTCGCGCGGATCTCCGACGCCGACCCCGAGATGCTGCGATACTTCGACACCGTCGGGATCAGCCTGGACTCCCGGCTGCGTGTGGTGGCCCGCCGCGACTTCGCCGGCATGATCTCGGTGACCGTGCAGAACCCGGGCGATGAGCCCTCCGAAGACGGCGGCGACGCCGCCGAGACCACCGTCGAACTGGGAAGCCCTGCCGCAGAAGCGATCTGGGTCGTCGCATAGGAGGAGCTGGACATGGCCAAACTCGAGTTGTCGCGATCACTGGCGATTCCCGCCGAAGACGCCTGGGATCATGCGTCGGACCTGGCCGCGCTGGGTGACTGGATGACCATGCACCAGGGCTGGCGTTCGGATCTGCCCGAGGAACTCGACGTGGGTACGACGGTGGTCGGCGTGGCGGGCGCGAAGGGGATGCGAAACCGTGTCACGTGGACGGTGCGCGAGTTCGACCCGCCCTCGGCGCTCGCGATCAGTGGCGAAGGCGTGGGTGGCACCCGGTACAAGCTGTCGATGGTTGTCACCTCGACCGGTGACGGCTGCACGTTCACGGTGAAGATGGACCTGGGCGGGGCGCCGCTGTTCGGCCCGATCGGCTCCGCGGCGGTCCGCGCGGTCAAGGGCGACATCGAGCGTTCGATCAGGAAGTTCGAGGAGCTCTACGCCTGACGCGGCGACGTGTTACCGCTACAGCGTCGCCGGGCGCACCACCACAACGCTTTTCGTGCGTGAGCCCGCGTCCTCCAGCAGCGCGATGACGCGGCCGTCCGGCGCCGTCGCCGCGTACACCCCGTCCAGACCGGCGGGCGGCAGCGCGCGCCCGTGGCGTGCGTCGTCGGTTTCGGCCTCGGTGAGGTCACGCCGCGGGAACGTCCGCAGGCACGCCTCGTCGATGCAGTAGGACAACCGCGGCGCCTCCGCGAGCTGCTCGAGCGTGCGGGCCTGATCGAGGCCGAACGCCCCGACCCGGGTGCGGCGCAGAGCGGTGAGGTGCCCTCCAACCCCGAGCGCGGCGCCGACGTCGCGGGCCAGCGCGCGGATGTAGGTTCCGCTCGAGCAGTCCACCTCGACATCCACATCGACGACGCCGTCGGTGCCGCGCCGGATGCTGTGGACCTCGAAACGGTCGATGCGGACGCGGCGCGGCTTCAATTCGACGGACTGGCCCTCGCGCGCCAACTGGTAGGCGCGTTTGCCGTCGACCTTGATGGCGCTGACCGACGACGGGATCTGGTCGATCTCACCGCGCCACGGGGCGATCGCGGACCCGATCTGCTCATCGGTCACCTCCGATGCCGAAACCGATTGCAGCACCTCGCCTTCGGCGTCCTCGGTGGATGTCGTCTGTCCCAGACGGATCGTCGCCGAGTACGACTTGTCGGTCGCCGTCAGCAGCCCGAGGATCTTGGTCGCCCGCTCGACGCCCACCACCAGGACGCCGGTGGCCATCGGGTCGAGCGTGCCCGCGTGACCGACCTTGCGGGTGCCGAACAGCCGCCGGCACCGGCCCACCACGTCGTGGCTCGTCATCCCGCCCGGCTTGTCGACGACCACGAGACCGCCGGTGTTGATCCCCTGGTGGGCCGTCACAGCACGATCGCCGTCAGCGCGATGCCGTCGCGTACCGACCATCGGCCCGACAACGCGGTCAGCGGCGGCCCCGACTCCGCCGCCGGGTCGATCAGGATCTGCGAGGTGAACTTTCCCGCCTGCCCGGACCCGTCGACATCGAACACGATGTGCGCGTCCTCGAAGCCCAGCCACCGGTGCGTCAGCGGGTACCACGCCTTGTACGTCGCTTCCTTTGCGCAGAACAGCACCCGGTCCCAGTGCACACCCGCCGGCATCGCCTGCAGTTCGTGCCGCTCCACGGGCAGGCTGATCGCGTCGAGGACACCGTTGGGCAGCACGTCGTGGGGTTCGGCGTCGATGCCCACCGAACGGACCTCCTCGCGACGCCCGACGGCGGCACCGCGGAAGCCCTCGCAGTGCGTCAGGCTGCCGACGATGCCCTCGGGCCAGCACGGTTCGCCCTTGTCCCCCTTGAGGATCGGCACCGGTTCCAGCCCGAGATCGACCATCGCCTGACGGGCGCAGTACCGCACGGTGATGAACTCGTTGCGCCGCTTGGCCACCGACCGGGCGATCAGCGGCTCTTCCTCGGGCAGCGGCGCGAGCTCCTTGGGGTCGGAATACATCTCGGCGGCGGCCAGCGCGTCCAGCGAGCCGGGAAGCACCCCGGCGAGCAGGGTCGCTGCGATCATGCCCGGTCCTTGATCCGCTGCTGCACCTTCTGGGCGTTGTCGCGCATCTCCTGGGTGATCTGGAAATGCCCACCGAACTCGTTGAGGTATCCCGGCGCGTACTTCGGGTCGGGCAGGATCTGGCGCAGCCAGCGATAAGGCCTGCGGCGGCGCCACTCCCGCGGGTAACCGACCGACACCTCCTCGAACCGCACACCGTCGTACCAGGTGGTGCGCGGGATGTGCAGGTGCCCGTACACCGAGCAGACCGCGTTGTAGCGAGTGTGCCAGTCGGCGGTCGCCGTGGTGCCGCACCACAGGGAGAACTCGGGATAGAACATCGCGTCGCAGGGTTCGCGGACCATCGGGAAGTGGTTCACCTGGACGGTCGGCATCATCCAGTCCAGTTCCTCGAGGCGCTTGCGGGTGTAGGCGACCCGGTCCCGGCACCAGGCGTCGCGGGTCGAGTACGGCTCCGAGGACAGCAGGTATTCGTCGGTGCCGACGATGTTGCGTTCCTTGGCGATGGCCAGGCCCTCGGCCTTGGTGCCCGCGCCCTGCGGCAGGAACGAATAGTCGTAGAGCAGGAACATCGGGACGATGGTCGCCGGGCCGCCCTCCTCGGTCCACACCGGGTACGGGTGCTCGGGGGTGACGATGCCCATTTCGTCGCACATGTTGACCAGGTAGTCGTAGCGGGCCTTGCCGAAGATCTGCATCGGGTCGCGCTGGGTCGTCCACAGTTCGTGGTTGCCCGGTATCCAGATCACCTTCGCGAACCGCTTGCGCAGTAGGTCCAGCGCCCACCGGATCTCATCGGTGCGCTCGGCGACATCACCGGCCACGATCAGCCAGTCATCGGGCGAGGCCGGGTGCAGCGACTCGGTCACCGGCTTGTTTCCGGTGTGTCCGGTATGGAGGTCACTGACGGCCCACAACGTCGGACGTCGGTCGTCACTGGTCACAACCCGTCAGCCTACTGGTGCGGCACCGAGTCGACGCTCCGGCAACTAGAACATGTTCCTGTTTCCGTGTCGGCGGCGAAGCGGTGCCCGCTACACTCCCGGCAGGGTCGGACGAATCGGCGGCACGGACCGCCTCGAGATCAGGGGGTGCGATGGTCGCCAAGCTGCGGCTGCTCTCGGCGCTGTGCGCGCTGGTCGCGGCTGTTGTCGTGGTCTGGCAGGCAAACCCGACCGGCCCTGTCACCGCCGAGCGGGTCGAGCTGCGGGCGACCGGCGCACCCCTGACCGACATGTCCACCACGATCAAATGGCCGGTGGTCGATACCGTGGATCCCGACCCGTTCGACCCGTGCCGCGACGTCCCGCTCGACGTCGTGCAGCGCATCGGGCTGGCATACACGCCGCCTATGCCGGAGGACAGTCTGCGGTGCAAATACGACGCCGGGAACTACCAGATGGCGGTCGAGGCCTTCGTGTGGCGCACCTACGAGCAGACCCTGCCCCCCGACGCGGTCGAACTCGACATCAACGGCCACCGCGCCGCCCAGTACTGGATCATGAAGCCGACGGACTGGAACAACCGCTGGTGGATCACCTGCATGGTGGCCTTCAAGACCAGTTACGGAGTGATCCAGCAGTCGCTGTTCTACTCCCCCATCTACTCCGAGCCCGATCCGGATTGCATGCAGACCAACCTGCAGCGGGCACACGAGCTCAGCCCCTTCTACGTGTACTGAGGCGCGTAGCGGGCTTGGGAAGCGGGCTTGCGTAGCCTCGTGAGCGTGACCGCCGCGCCCCCGAACACCGCGACCCGTCCGACGCTGCAGCAGGCCGCTCTGCGGAAGCTCAGCGGGGTGCTGCAGCTGCCGCCGCCGACCACGGACTACGTCGTCGACCGCGGACTGCGGGTGCCGATGCGTGACGGCGTCGACCTGGTCGCCGACCACTACGTGCCGCAGACGACGCAGCCCGCGGGCACGCTGCTGGTCCGCGGCCCGTACGGACGCGGCTTTCCCTTCGCGGCGCTGTTCGGCTCGGTCTACGCCGCGCGGGGCTACCACGTGATCGTGCAGAGCGTGCGGGGCACGTACGGCTCGGGCGGCGAATTCGATCCGATGGTGCACGAGATAGAGGACGGCGCCGACACCGTCGCCTGGCTGCGCGAGCAGCCGTGGTTCACGGGCACGTTCGGGACCGTGGGACTGTCGTATCTGGGCTTCACGCAGTGGGCGCTGCTCGCCGACCCGCCGCCGGAGATGAAGGCCGCGGTGATCACCGTCGGGCCCCACGATGTCAGTGGACCACGTTGGGGCACAGGGTCATTCGGACTCAACGACTTCCTCGGCTGGAGCGACCTGGTGGCCCGCCAGGAAGACCCGCGCAGGCTGCGCGTCCTGCTGCGGCAGGCACGCGCTCAGCGCCTGGTGACCCGGGCATCCCTGGGGCTGCCGCTGGGCGAGTCGAGCCGGGCGCTGCTCGGGGACGGGGCGCCGTGGTTCGAGTCGTGGCTCGACCATCCGCAGGCCGACGACCCGTTCTGGACGAAGCTGCAGTTGCGCGACGCGCTGGAGCGCGCCGAGATCCCGGTGCTGTTACTGACCGGCTGGCAGGACCTGTTCCTCGAACAGACCCTGGAGCAGTACGGCCGGCTGCGCAGCCGCGGGGTGACCGCGGGCCTCACCATCGGTCCCTGGACACATGGCCACATGATGACCAAGGCCGCCCCGACGGTGATCCGCGAATCCCTGGACTGGCTCGACGCCCACCTCGCTGACGCGCCCGCACAGCGCAGCGCCCCGGTGCGCGTCCACCTTGCGGGCTCACCTGACGGGGATGGCTGGCTCGACTTCACCGACTGGCCGCCCCCGATGCCCGAACGCGTGCTCTACCTGCAACCCGCGAGACGGCTCGCGGACACCGTTCCCGAGGCGAGCACGGCGGCATTCGTCTACAACCCCGCCGACCCGACGCCCACCGTCGGCGGCCGGTTGCTGTCGCCGGTCGGCGGCTACCGCGACGACACCGCCCTGGCGCGGCGGGCCGACGTGCTCACGTTCACCGGGGACCCGCTGCCCACCGACCTCTTCGTGGTCGGGTCGCCGGTGCTGGAGCTGTCCCACTCCTGCACCAACCCGAACAACGATCTGTTCGTGCGGGTCAGCCAGGTCGACGCGCAGGGCCGCTCCCGCAACGTCAGCGACGGATATCGTGCCTCGGCGCCCGATACGGGCACCGTGCGCATCGAACTCGACGGTGTCGCGCACACCTTTCCCGCAGGCTCCCGCATCCGGGTCCTGGTGGCCGGCGGGTCGCACCCGCGGTTCCTGCGCAACCTGGGCACCGGTGAACCCGCGGTCAGCGGAACCGGCTTCGCCACCGCCCGACACACCCTGCATCTCGGGGATGCGACTCGGCTGATCCTTCCCGCAGGCGATTGACCGCCCTCAACCGACTGACCGGCGCACCCGCTCGGCGACCTCGAGCAGATCCGCGTCGTCGTGCACCGGTGCCGCCCACTCGGGGTGCACCGGCAGCCGCACCCAGCTCGAGCAACCGCGGTAGTCGGGGGTGCGCGCCAGTCGCACGGGCTCGGCCAGCGGCGCCGCCGAGACGACCAGCACCGTCAGCCGGTGCCGCGGCCGGAAGTCGAGGCGATCGGCCTGCACCGACTCGGCGGTCCAGATATGCAGCGGCGCAATCTCGTCCAATTTCTCCGGGCGGTTGACCTCCACCGCGGCGATCACCCGGGCTCCGGCACGCAGGATCACGTCATCCTCGGTGCTGTCCGCCGCCGCGGGCTCGAGGAGCTCGCGATGCTCGGGACGGACCCGCTCGGCGTGACTGTGCGCCACGGTCGGGAACAGCAAGAACCGTGACCTGGCCACCTCGGGAGCGACCTCGAACCGCTTCTCGTGGATACCGCCCTTGCGCAGCAGCACGCTCTGCCTGCCGTCGAGCAGCGCGTGCACGGCGGCGCTCCACTCCTTGAGCGCGGGCCGGGTCAGCGTTGCGGTCATCCGAGTCCGAGCCGCGCCCGGACCTCGGGACGACGCAGCGGCGGAACGCTTTTCGGCGGCTGTCGGCGCGGCTGCAGGCCCGCCAGCAGCCGCTCGGTGGTCGCGGTGACCTCGGCGACGGCGATCTCGAACGCCTCGACGTTGCCGCCGGAGGGCCTGGTGATGCCGCTGACCTTGCGGACGTACTGGCGTGCGGCTGCCTCGACCTCCTCGGAGGTGGCGGCCGGTTCCAGGCCCCGCAGCTCGGTGATGTTTCGGCACATCTTCTCCACGATAGGCGCGAAAGCGCGAGCCGATACGGTGAGCGGATGACCAACTCCGACACCACGGACGTCCTGCTGATCGACACCCGCGACCGGGTCCGAACACTCACGTTGAACCGGCCGGAGTCCCGCAACGCGCTGTCGGCGGCGTTGCGCACGCAGTTCTACCAGGCGTTGCGCGACGCGCAGGCCGACGACGGTGTCGACGTGGTCATCGTCACGGGCGCCGATCCGGTGTTCTGCGCCGGCCTGGACCTCAAGGAATTGGGCGACACCACCGACCTTCCCGACATCTCCCCCAAGTGGCCACCGATGACCAAGCCGGTGATCGGGGCGATCAACGGCGCGGCGGTGACCGGAGGTCTGGAGATCGCGCTCTACTGCGACATCCTGATCGCCTCGGAGCTGGCCCGCTTCGCCGACACCCACGCCCGCGTCGGGTTGCTGCCCACCTGGGGACTGTCGGTGCGGCTGCCGCAGAAGGTCGGCGTCGGGATGGCGCGACGGATGAGCATGACCGGCGACTACCTGTCCGCCGAGGACGCGCTGCGCACCGGTCTGGTCACGCAGGTGGTGCCGCACGGCGAGCTGCTCGACACCGCCCGTCAGATCGCGGCGTCGATCGTCGGCAACAACCAGAAAGCCGTCCGCGCCCTGCTGGCGTCCTACCACCAGATCGACGACCAGCAGAACAGCGCGGCGCTGTGGCTGGAGGCGGCGTCGGCGCGCGAGTGGATGAAGAGCGCGACGGGCGACGACATCGCGGAGAGCCGGAGCTCGGTCATCGAACGCGGCCGCACCCAGGTGCGCTGAGCACCGGCACGCGCCCGCGGCCGTCGACAGTCAGTCGGCGGGCCCGCTCGCCCCGGTCTGCTCGGCGGCGAGCTGTTCCACACTCACCCCGTCGTCGGTCCAGCGCCCCGATCATGGAGGGGCACTGTCGGGCCGGGTGATCCGTCGGGCAGTTCAGTGCGTCGGTGAGGAACTGCTGCGCGGCCCGCGCCTGGGCGATCACCCGGTCCAGGTCGGCGATCTGGCCGCGGACAGTGTCGCGCCACTGCTCACCCGGTGCGTCGAGCACGGCGGCGGCGGTGCCCAGCGGCAGGCCAAGCCGGTGCACGATCTTGAGGAACGCCAGCCGCCGCAGCTCCTCGGGCCCGTACATCCGCCTGCCGGATCGGCGCGACCGCGGGCACACCAGCCCGCGCTCGTCGTAGTAACGCAACGCCGACGTCGTCATCTGCAACCGCGAGGCGGCCTCGCCGATCGGTATCGAGTCCATGGGGCCATTCGACTTCAACCCCGCTTGAACCGGCAAGGTCGATGCATGAGCGATGCATCGGCCGCGATGGCGGTCAACCACCACGGCGATCACCCCGGCTTCGCCGGTCTCACCGGGACCCTCTGCGGGTTCGTCTTCCTGCTCACCGGCCGCCGGAACGCGAGGCTGGCCACTGACCTCGCGCGGGTCTCGGCGGCCGACCACGTCGTCGACATCGGCTGCGGACCGGGTTCCGCCGCGCGCGCCGCCGCCCGCCGGGGCGCGCGTGTCACCGGGGTCGACCCGGCGCCATCCATGCTGCGTTTGGCGCGGGCCGTCACCCGCAACCGCGCTGCCATCAGGTGGGCCGAAGGTGCGGCCGAGCGCCTACCTGTTGCGGATGGTTCGGCGACCGTCGTGTGGGCGCTGGCCACGGTGCACCACTGGCGTGACGTCACCAAGGGCCTGGCCGAGGCACATCGAGTGCTCGCCCCCGGCGGCCGGTTGCTGGCCGTCGAACGCCAGACGCAGCCGGGTGCCACCGGGCTCGCGAGCCACGGATGGACGGCAGACCAGGCGGAATCCTTTGCAGCGCTGTGCCGTACGGCGGGGCTGGTCAACGTCACCGTCGCCGGTCACCGCAGCGGCAGGCGGGACGTGTGGACGGTCGGCGGTACCCGCCCCTGAGCCACGCGGAACCTCTCTAGCCCGTCCCGGGCACCAGCCAGCGACCCGAGAACGCCCGCCAGCCGACGAACACCAGGCGCAGCACCATGAACGCGCTCAGACCCGACCAGATGCCCAGCAGTCCCCACCCGAACGCCAGCGACAGCCAGACCAACGGCAGGAAACCGACCAGGGCGCTGATGACCGTCGCGTTGCGCATGAACGTGGCGTCACCAGCGCCGAGCAGCACCCCATCGAGGGCGAAAACGATTCCGGCGACCGGTAATTGGGCCACCAGGAACCACCACGGCACCCCGATCTCGTCGAGCACCGAGCGGTCGTCGGTGAAGACTCCCGGCAGCACCGAGGAGCCCAGCACGAACAACGCGGCCAGCACGGCGCCGGCGACCGTCGAGAAGATCGTCACCCGCCACGCCACCGATTTCGCATGCGCCAGATGGCCCGCCCCCAGCGCCGCACCGACCAGTGACTGCGCCGCGATGGCCAGCGAGTCGAGCACCAACGCAAGAAAGTTCCACAGCTGCAGGACCACCTGGTGTGCCGCGACGGCCGCCGCGCCGAAGCGCGCCGCGACAGCCCCGGCGGAGACGAAGCACGCCTGGAACGCCAGGGTGCGCAACACCAGGTCGCGGCCCATCACCACCTGGGCGCGCAGCACCGGTGGCCGCGGTCGCAGCGGAATCTGCTCGACGAACAGCGCGCGGAAGAACAGCGCCGCCGCCAGCCATTGACCGACCAGGTTGGCCACCGCCGACCCGGGCAGGCCGAGTTCGGGAGCACCCAGCAACCCGTACACCAGCAGCGGGCACAGCACCGCCGACACCGCGAACCCGAAGACGACATAGCGCAGCGGACGCATGGTGTCCTGCACGCCGCGCATCCACCCGTTGCCTGCGGCGGCGACGAGTATCGCGGGGACGGCCAGGCTGGCGATCCGAACCCACGGCAGCGCCGCCTCGGCGATCCGTCCGCCGCCCGCCAGTGCGGACACCAGCGGGCCCGCGGTCAGTTGGACGCCGATGACGATCGTGGTGCCGATCCCCAGCGCCAGCCACGTCGCCTGCACGCCCTCCCCGACGGCCGCACTCCGGTCACCGGCTCCGTAGAACCGCGCCGCGCGCGCGGTGGTGCCGTAGGACAGAAAGGTCAGCTGCGAGCTCAGCACGCCCATGACCAGCGCGCCGATCGCCAGGCCGGCCAGATCGACGGCACCGAGGCGGCCGACGACGGCCAGGTCGAACAGCAGGTAGACGGGTTCGGCGGCCAGCACGCCGAGCGCCGGGAAGGCCAGTGCGGCGATGCGACGGCTGGTCGCAGGCTGAACGGGGTCGGTCAAAGGTGTTCGGTGCCGGGATTCAGCCAAGTGCGCGTGCGAGCGCCGCCACCACATCGTCGGCGGTCCCCGCTGCCGAATAGCCGGCGGCGAGGCGATGACCACCGCCGCCGAACGAACTGGCGACCGACGCGAGGTCCACGGACTTCGAGCGCATCGACACCGACCATTTCCGGGGCTCGATCTCCTTGAACACCGCCGCGACCTCGGCTTCCTGCGTGGTGCGCACGATGTCGACGATGCTCTCCACTTCCTCCGGGCGGGCGTTGACCCACTCTCCGTGGTCGACCACGGCGTACACCAGACCCTGCCCGTCGGCAGCGTCGGTCAGCAGTCGCGCCGATCCCAGCACCCGCGACAACATCGGCAGCCACGCGAACGGATGGGTGTCCATCAGGGTGCGGCTGATGGCGGCGTTGTCGACACCCAACTCCACCAGACGCGCCGCCAGCCGGTGCGCCCGGGCGCTGGCCCACCGGAACGAACCGGTGTCGGTGGTCAGGCCCGCGTACAGGCAGTGCGCCACGCCCACGTCGATCGGCTTGTCCCACGCGTCGAGCAGTTCGGCGACCAGCATCGTCGTCGAGTCCGCGGACGGGTCGACGAAATTCGCAGTGCCGAACAGACGGTTGGAGGCATGGTGATCGATCACCAGCACCTGACGGTCGGGGGCGGCCAGTTCGCGCAGCTTACCGAGGCGGTTCACGCTGGGGATGTCGACGGTGACCACCAGATCGGCGTCACGACGGAGATCGTCGGGCGCCACCAACAGGTGACCGCCCGGCAGCGACTGCAACGACTCGGGCAGCTCGGCCGGCTCGGCGAAACTGACTTGGACGTCCTTGCCGGCATGGTCGAGGACCAGCGCCAGGGCGAGCCCGGCGCCGATGGTGTCGGCGTCGGGGAAGACGTGACAGACCACGCTGACGGTGGTGGCCGCCGACAACAGGTCGGCTGCGGCGCGGGCATCGATGTGCGCGCCCGCCACCAGGGCATCAGTCGTCGTGTCTGTCATCGAGCCAATCAGCGTCACCCGTGTCCTCAGCGTCGGTCCCCGATGGCCCCCCGCTTGCAGCGTCATCCGTGTCCTCCGCCCCGCTTACACGGTACGGGTCGGCATCGCCTGCGTGCTTGGCACCTTGACGAACTCTCGCCAAATCCTCATCCGCGGCTCGCGCACGGGCCAGCAGTTCCTCCATGTGCTGCGCGGTGTCGGGCACCTTGTCGAGCACGAAGGTCAGCGTCGGGGTGAAGCGCACACCGGTGGCGGCGCCGACCTTGCTCCGCAGCGTGCCCTTGGCGCGCTCCAGCGCCGCCGCGGCGGCCTCGTAATCGGGCTCGTCCTGCAGGGTCTCGCCACGAACCGTGTAGTACACGGTGGCGTCGTGCAGGTCTCCCGTGACCTTCGTGTCCGTGATGGTCACGAAGGCCAGCGGGGGATCCTTGATCTCGAACTCGATGGCCGAGGCGACGACCGTGCCGATGCGCTTGGAGAGCCGGCGCGCCCGACCGACGTCGACCATTAGGTGCGCTCCTTCTCCACAAGCTCGTACGCCTCGATGACGTCGCCCTCTTTGATGTCGGAGTACGTCAGCGTCAGACCGCACTCGTAGCCCTCGCGCACCTCGGTGGCGTCGTCTTTCTCCCGCTTGAGCGACGAGATCGTGACGGTCTCGGCGACGACGGTGTTGTCGCGGAGCAATCGCGCCTTGGCGTTGCGCCGCATGATGCCGGAGGTGACCAGGCAGCCTGCGATGTTGCCCACCTTCGAGGAGCGGAAGATCGCGCGGATCTCGGCGCGGCCGAGTTCCTTCTCCTCGTAGACCGGCTTGAGCATGCCCTTGAGCGCGCTCTGGATCTCATCGATGGCCTGGTAGATCACCGAGTAGTACCGGATGTCCACACCCTCGCGGTTGGCCAGCTCGGTGGCCTTGCCCTCCGCACGGACGTTGAACCCGATGATGATCGCATCCGACGCCGACGCCAGGTTGACGTTGGTCTCGGTGACACCGCCGACACCACGATCGATGACGCGCAGTTCCACCTCGTCGTCGATCTCGATGCCGTACAGGGCCTCTTCCAGGGCTTCGACGGTGCCGGAGTTGTCGCCCTTGAGGATCAGGTTCAGCTGGCTGGTCTCCTTCAGCGCGGCATCCAGATCGTCGAGGCTGATCCGCTTGCGCGTCTTGGCCGCCAGCGCGTTGCGCTTACGCGCGCTGCGCCGGTCGGCGATCTGCCGGGCGATGCGGTCCTCGTCGACGACCAGCAGGTTGTCACCTGCACCTGGCACCGACGTGAAGCCGATGACCTGCACCGGCCGGGACGGCAGCGCCTCGGTGACGTCCTCGCCGTGCTCGTCGACCATGCGCCGGACGCGGCCATAGGCGTCGCCGGCGACGATCGAGTCGCCGACGCGCAGTGTGCCGCGCTGGATGAGCACCGTGGCCACCGGACCGCGACCGCGGTCCAGGTGCGCCTCGATGGCCACACCCTGGGCTTCCATGTCCGGGTTGGCCCGCAGGTCCAACGCGGCGTCGGCGGTCAGCAGCACCGCTTCCAGCAGCGCGTCGATGTTGGTGCCCTGCTTTGCCGAGATGTCGACGAACATCGTGTCGCCGCCGAAGTCCTCGGCGACGAGGCCGTACTCGGTGAGCTGCCCGCGGATCTTGGCCGGGTCGGCGCCCTCCTTGTCGATCTTGTTGACCGCCACCACGATCGGCACATCGGCCGCCTGGGCGTGGTTGATCGCCTCCACCGTCTGCGGCATGACGCCGTCGTCGGCGGCGACCACCAGGATCGCGATGTCGGTGGCCTTCGCACCGCGGGCACGCATGGCGGTGAACGCCTCGTGACCCGGGGTGTCGATGAAGGTGACCAGTCGTTCGTTGCCGTCCAGCTCGGTGAGCACCTGGTAGGCGCCGATGTGCTGGGTGATGCCACCGGCCTCGCCCTCGCGGACGTTGGCCTGACGAATCGTGTCGAGCAGCCGGGTCTTGCCGTGGTCGACGTGACCCATGACGGTGACCACCGGCGGACGGAACTCCAGATCGTCCTCGCCGCCTTCGTCCTCGCCGTAGGTGAGGTCGAACGACTGCAGCAGTTCGCGGTCCTCGTCCTCCGGGGACACGACCTGCACGATGTAGTTCATCTCGTTGCCGAGCAGCTCGAGCGTCTCGTCGCCCACCGACTGGGTGGCGGTCACCATCTCGCCGAGGTTGAACAACGCCTGCACCAGCGATGCCGGGTTGGCGTCGATCTTCTCGGCGAAATCGGACAGCGACGCACCACGGGCGAGCCGGATGGTCTCGCCGTTGCCGTGCGGCAACCGCACGCCACCGACGACCGGGGCCTGCATGTTCTCGTACTCGGCGCGTTTTGCCCGCTTCGACTTGCGACCGCGTTTCGGTGCGCCGCCGGGACGACCGAAGGCACCGGCCGCACCGCCGCGCTGACCTGGACGGCCACCGCCGCCGGGCCGTCCGCGGTAGCCGCCGCCTGCGGGGGCACCGCC
>NZ_JACKSH010000100.1 GCF_025821625.1 Mycolicibacterium pyrenivorans | reverse complement strand
CCAGCAGCCGGCGGCTATAGAGGTCGATCACCGTCGCCAAGTACAGCTTCGGCCCGGAATCGGTGGGGATCTCGGTCATGTCACCCACCCATTTTTGGCTCTATTGCCATGAATGTGGATGACCTCATGTGTGGTATGGAAGTTCGAGGGTGACCGGTCCGCAGACGAGCATGATCATCGCGAGCGCGTTCTCGGCGTTGTGGAAGCCGTAGGCCCTGCGGATGATCAACCGGACCTTGTTGTTGAGGCCTTCGTGGCGCCCGTTCGCCAGCCCGCGCTCGACCGCGGCTTGGATGCCGTCGAGGTGTTTCTTGATGGTTCGGCCGACCTTGACGAACTGCGGTATCCGGCACCGCTGCGCCCATGAACACCATTTCCCGAGCATGTCGGTGACGGTGTCGGTGTCAAGATCCCCGGCGAACACCGCCCGCAGCGATTCCTTGAGCTCATAGGCACGCACCAGTGCGCCGCCCTCACGCTTGAGCTGGGCGAGGGTGGCTTTCTGTGTGTCGGTGAGGGATTCGGGATTCTTCAGCAGCGCCCACCGGGCTCCCTTGTAGGTTTTGGCGATCTGCTTGTCCGACAGCATGCGTGCGGACTGCCATACCTGACGGCGAACGTCGTCGAGGGCATCGGTGGCTAGTTTGACGACATGGAACGGATCAAAGCAGATCACCGCCTGCGGGGCGTGTGCGCGAACAGATTTCGCGAATGCCGGCCCGAGGTCCATCGACACGGCCTCAATCTTCTTCGCGCCATCGGCGGGCAGGGCCGCGGTGAAGAACGCGTCGAGAGTGGCCGCCTTCTTACCCGGCGCGCCCCACACGATTGTGCCGGTGTCGTGGTCGGACACCAAAGTCAAGTACTTGTGATGCTTGCGCCAGGAGATCTCATCGACGCCGATGTCGACCAGTCCGCTCAGCAGGTCGGGGTCCAGTTTCTCGGCCACGACGCGCGAACACATCGCCCCGACGGTGCGCCACGTGACACGGCAGAACGCCGACACCGTCTTCGTGTCACACTTGCCGGCCAGCCAGACCACAAGGTCCTCGAAGTCACGGGTGAACCCCGATCCCGGACGCGCGAACGGCACAGACTCGGCCAGCACACCGTGCTCGGGGCAGCACAACCGGCGCCGCCGCAGCTTGAGCACACATACCCGCCCGCCCAGGTCCAGGTGGCGCCACGTCGAATCCACCACCCGCGTGTCGTAGCGGTGCCTGATCCGGAAATCACAATGCGGACAGGACATCACCCGCTGTTGAGGGCGCACCCACACCGCTACCACGTCGCCGACCTCGACGTCGCGGACCCTGGTTTTCGGCAGGACGAGGACACCGTTGAGTAAAGTAGTCGCGCGCACGGGCAAGCTCCTTGGTACGAGGTGTAGGAGCTTTCGAACCTATTGGCTGCCCGTGCGCCCAGACCGTCACGCCACCCGAGACATAGCACACCCCACCCGACCCACATTCATGGCAATAGAGCCTTTCTTTACTGGTATCAAGGTCAACTGCCGGGGCGCCCGGCCAACCCCATGTCATCGTAAGTTCGAGGCGTTGGCCACGGTCGCGGCAGAGGACGTTGGCGCACGTGCATGGGCCACCAGAACCACTTCCCGAACAGGGCCGCGAGTGACGGTGTCATCAGTGAACGCACCACGAGCGTGTCGAACAGAAGGCCCAGACCGATGGTGGTACCGACCTGCCCGATGACGGTCAGATTGCTGACCGCCATGGACATCATCGTGAACGCGAAGACCAAGCCGGCCGAAGTGACCACTGATCCGGTGCCCGCCATCGACCGGATGGTGCCGGTGTTCAGACCGGCGCGGAGCTCCTCCTTCATCCGCGAGACCAGGAGCAGGTTGTAGTCCGCACCGACGGCGAGCAGGACGATGACCGCCATCGGCAACACCATCCAGTGCAGCGGGATCCCGATGAGGTGCTGCCAGATCAGAACTGAGAGGCCGAACGATGCACCAAGACTCAGCACCACGGTGCCGACGATGACGGCGGCGGCGACGATTGCCCGCGTGAGCACAACCATGATGAGGAAGATGAGGAGCAGCGATGCGACCCCGGCGATGAGCAGATCGTAGTCTGCGCCCTGTTGCATATCCTGATAGGTGGCGGCGCTGCCACCTATGTAGACCGTCGAACCTTCCAATGGCGTGCCCTTGATGGCATCGACGGCGGCGACCTGCAACGGTTCGATGTGCGCGGTGCCCTCCTCGCTCAATGGGTCCCCCTGGTGGAACACCGTGAACCGGACGGCGTGACCGTCGGGCGAGAGGAACAGCTTGATGCCGCGCTGGAAGTCCGCCGTCTCGAATGCCTCCGGCGGCAGGTAGAAGGTGTCGTCGTTCATGGCAGCGTCGAACGCCTCACCCATCGCGGTGGCGTTCTCCTGCGCCGCCATGGTGTGGTCCTGCTGCGCCTTCTGTGCCTGGTACTGGTTAAGAAGTAGCTGTTTCTGGTTCTGGAGCGTCTGGATCTGTGCAGGCAACACAGCGGCCAACTGTGGCGTCAAAGTCGCCAGCTCTTCGATGTCGGGCACCACGTCCTCCAAGTCCTCGGACAACGTGTTGATGCCGTCGAGGCTGTCAAAGACCGACCGCAACGCCCAGCAGACCGGGATGTTGTAGCAGTGCGGCTCCCAGTAGAAGTAGCTGCGGATCGGCCGGAAGAAGTCGTCGAAATCGGCCAGATGGTCGCGGACCTCGCTGGTGTGCTCGGAGGTCGTCCTCATCTTGTCGGCCATTCGCCGCGAGACGTCGGCCATCTGCAAAGTGAGACTGTGCATCCGCTCCATCGAGTCGATGCTAACCTGCAGGTCGTCAGCCTGCTTGAGCGTGTTCTCGAGCACCTTCTGCTGGTAATCGTTGCTCATGATCTGGCCCGTGCCGCCCTGGCTGACGGTGTAAGCGAGCGACGCGTGCTCGATCGGCTTGCCATCGGGCCGCGTGATCGCCTGCACCTGGGCGATCCCGTGCACACGGGCCATCGCCTTGGCGATCTTGTCGATCACCAGGAAGTCGGCGGGGTTGCGTAGGTCGTGATCGGCCTCCACCATGACCAGTTCGGGATTCATCTTGGCCTCGGAGAAATGCCGATTGGCGGCCGCGTAGCCGACGTTGGCCGGCACGTCGTCGGGAAGGAAGATGCGGTCGTTATAGGTGGTGTGGTAGCCGGGCAGCGCCAACAGGCCAACCAGAGCCAGGACCACCGCCATGACGAGCACACCGCCGGGCCAACGCACGGTCGCCGCTCCGATGCGCCGCCACCCGCGGGCCCGCTTCCTGCCCTTGGGCTCCAGGATTCGCCCGAAACGCGTCACGATCGAGATGACCGCCGGACCCAGCGTGAGCGCAGCGGCCACCACGACTACCATGCCGATGGACAGCGGGAAGCCCATGGTGTTGAAGTACGGCAGGCGGGTGAAGTGCAGGCACGCCGCCGCGCCCGCTATCGTCATCCCCGATGCCAGCACAACGTGCGCGGTGCCGTGAAACATCGTGTAATAGGCCGACTCGCGATCCTCACCCGCCCGTCTGGCCTCCTGATAGCGCCCGATGAGGAAGATGGCGTAATCGGTAGCGGCGGCGATGGCCAACGTCACCAGCAAGTTGGTGGCGAACGTCGTGAGCCCGAAGACCTCGTGATAGCCCAGGAACGCGACGATCCCCCGCGCGGAGAGCAGACCGACGACCACCATGCCCATGGTGATCACCACCGTGACGATCGAGCGGTAGACCAGCAGCAGCATGGTGATGATGACGGCGAACGTCAGAGCCTCGATCGTCCTCATGCTGGCGTCACCGACCACGCGCTGATCCGCCGTCGACGCCGCCGGCCCGGTAACGTAGGCCTGCACGCCGGCGGGCGGCTCGCTTCCAGCGATGATCTCGCGCACCGCCTGGACCGACTCGTTGGCCAGTGACTCGCCTTGATTACCGGCGATGTACACCTGCACGTAGGCACCCTTGCCATCCATGCTCTGGGCGCCTGACGAGGTCAAAGGATCACCCCAGAAGTCCTGGACGTGCTGAACGTGAGTGGCGTCGGCGCGCAACTGGCGCACCAATTCGTCGTAGAACGTGTGCGCGTCCGGGCCCAGGGGTTCGTCACCCTCAAGCACGATCATTACCGAGCTGCTGGTGGTGTACTCCTCAAAGACCGAGCCGACACGCTTGGTGGCGATGAGGGCGGGCGCGTCATCGGGGCTCATCGAGACCGCGCGCAGCTTACCGACGTCCTCGAGTTGCGGCACGGAGACATTGAGGAAGGCCACGATCGCGATCCACGCCAGGACGATGGGAATGGCGAAAATCCGGATAAATCGGGCCAGCGGCGACCGATGCGGTTTATGACCAGAAGGAAGGGCGCCGGTTACGGTGTCGCCGATGTGAGTCGTCATGCCGCCTTCACCAAGCAGTACGTCGCCGCGTTCACGCCCTCAGCCGTCCTTTCGTCCTCCACCTCGCCGTCGACGGTGACCCGGCAACCGATGAACTGGCCGTCGCCCTGTGCGAGGAGATCCGGCCTGACCGAGGGGATGGTCGTCTCCAGAGTCAGAGTCCACGGCAGGCTTACCTGCCCCGTCCGTTGCGGCAACCCGTCGAGGTCGGTGTAGTTGATAACCGCGAAGCTGCCGGTGCCGAACACCTCGTAAGTGACGACCGTGGGGTTGAAGTCCTCCGCGGTGTCCGATCCCACCGGCGTCACCACGGCTCCATTCGATCCGAAGACCGACCGCAAGTAGGAAATGCTAACGAAGCCGATCGCCAATGCCGCCACGAGCAGCACGGGTAGCCACGCGCGCTTGACCACGGTGATCACGCCAACACCTGCTTTCTTGGTTCGGAAGTGACGGAGTGCTGCGCCAATTTAAGATTTAGATAGTCAACCTAAACGGATAAGTGGGAGCGGTCAATCCGCTATGACCAACACTCACCACAACGTGTGCCAGTCCGACAACGAACCACGCCCGGCGCTGCACAGGACACGGAGCGCAGCACCCAAACGCGTGCCCTATCCCGCGGGTTTATTCACGGTCAGATCAAATTGTCCCCTCTCCGATGAGGACTTCGGGGTCCTGGGCAGGAATTCGCCGGCCTGAAAATGGTGAGAACAAGCCCTTCACTTCACGCAAAACATTGAGCAGAAATGTGCCCTTGGGGGGCTTGGCGATTCGAGGATAGCCTTCAGTGCCCACTCCCTTGGCCAGGCTGGCGTGCAACAAGCCGCCCCCGCCGGCCAGCGCGCGCTTGCGCAACACCTCCATGTGACGGGCCTCGTCATCATTTGCGCTACGAGGAAGTTCTTGATCGGTCAGCACGTGATCCTTCGAACGACCCTCAAATCAATCCGCCGAATTGTTGATCGTGCGGTCGAGAAATTCGGCGACTGCTGCGGTGAAGGCGTCGTTGTCATCGCCCGCAACCATGTGGCCCGTGCCGGAAACGTCCACCGCTTCGGCGTGCGGTACGACTTCGAGGAACTCCTCGACCGACTGCTGCGATGTCACATCCGAGTGGACGCCGCGGACCAGAAGCGTTGGTGCTCGCACGCGGCGGGCCCCTTCGATGAGCAGTTCGCTGATGACGCCGAACTTTTCGGCGCCGTTTGCGGGGTCGCCCCCCAGGAACTCGAAGTTGGAGGTTATGAAGGCTGGATCCCATCGCCAGATCCACCGACCGTCATCGCGTTGCCGCAAGACTTTGCGGAGTCCGTCCAGGTTCTTGGGACGAGCGCGATGTCGGTTGTACTCGGCAATGACGTCCGCGGCGGCGTCGAGCGTTTCGAATCCGTCGGGATGGGCGGCCATGAAAGACACGACGCGGCGTGCTCCGTGAAACTCCATTCGCGGAGTGATGTCGACCAGGACGACGGCTCCCCACAGATCGGCGGGCGCCACCAAGTGCGTTCCCAACACGGTCATGCCGCCCAAGGATGCGCCGACGACAGCCGGCGGCCGGTCGTCGCTGGCATATTTGCGAACGGATAGCAGGTCGGATGCGAGTCGGTCGAGATCGTATCGACCATCGGGGTCCCACTCGCTGTCGCCGTGGCCGCGGGCGTCATAGGCGACGACGGTATACCCACGCGCGTGTAAGCGGCGCGCCGTGGTCGCCCAGGCGTGGCGGTTTTGCCCACCACCGTGCAGCAGTATGACGACTGCGCGGGCGGATTCGTGTCGGTAGATATCGGCTGCTAGGGCGGTTCCGTCTTCGGTGCGGACGCGCTCGAAGGTAGAGGTCATTTTGCGTGGTCTCGACGGTCACGTCGGACGGCACTCTTGTTCCCCGCCCTGATCACGACGCGCCTGCCCTCTGGCCGACGACGGTCACTGTTCCCTGCGCGGCGCATACCGCCCGCCCGGCGTTGGTGATGTCGATCCTGGCGACACCGCTACGCTTACCCAGCGCAACGATCTCGGTGACCGCAACGCACACTCCACTGGACACCGGCTGCAGGAAGTTCAGCTTGAATTCCGTTGTGGCGACCCAGGATCCAGCAGGGATCACCGGATAGAACACCACGCCCAAGCAGTGGTCGACCATCGCTGACAGGCATCCACCATGCAGAGTGCCGAAGGGAGTCAACAAATCGGCCCGGGCATCCATTTCCACAACCAGCCGCCCGGCGGCGAACTCGGTGTGGCGAAAATCCAGGTACCTGGAGAGGCCTCCGGTCGCTTCCGTCGCGTTCTGGAACTCCTCGGCAATTTGCTGGTTGAACTGCGGGAAGTCCATGGTCAGCGCCTCGTTCCGTTCAGCGGTACGGATGCCATGGTTGAGACACTACTCCGTAGTTGTCGCATCGACGCAACGCTGGCTGTTGGTAAGCAGAGCGGGAAGCAGGAATCGGCGCAAAAATGCATCGACGCCTTCGGGGCTGCGGTGTCGGGGGCCGCGAACCGAGAGCAAGCTGAGAATGGTCCGCAGGATCCATTCGGCGGCGTCATCGACCGACACGCCGGCTTCGAGTTGATCCCAGTGCGCGGCGAACACGGGTCGAAGGAACTCGGCGACGAGTTCGAACAGCGCCACCGACGTTCCCTCGGCCAGCCCTACACCGGCGAGTTCATCGTCGCTGCCGAACAGCAACCCGATTATCGGTTCGCGACGGGCGGCCCGCACCGTAACTGCGACAAAATCCAATATCGCAGAACCCAAATCGCAGTGCGCCGAGATCCGCCCGCTGATTCGGTGCAGGTAACGTTCCGCTGCGCGCACGATGACACCGGAAACGACTGCTTCGCGACTCGGAAAGTAGCGATAGACCGTGGCGCGGGATACGCCCGCCCGGCTAGCGATGTCATCCATCGTGGTGCCTGACAGCCCCTTGCCTTGCAGACACGTTTCGGCGGCGTCGAGTAGGCGATCGCGCGCCACATCGCGGCTTTGTGCAGGAGTCGCGTCGCCCCATCGCAACGATTTTTGCTTCACGGGTGCAAGTATGCCGTGCAAACCGACTAGGTTCTCCATAACGCGGCGGTCGTCCTCCGTAAGCGTGGTGTGACAATATCGCAGTCATGTCGCACAGAAGACGTCGACGATGAGCGTGACCTGACCATTGACCATCCCGCCACGCACTCCGGTTGTCGTCGGCGTCGGTGAGTTCACACACCGCGGCGAAGGCGCAGTCGAGCACTGCAGAATGCTTAGGCCACGATCGGGCACCAGATCGATACCGTGGCGACACCGGGAATCTTGATGATTCCACGCGACAACCCCGCGTCGAGGATTGCCGAAGCCGCTGGGCTCACGCCGAACCGCCGCATCAGTTGTCCGGTCGGCGGCAATACGCCCCAGTACCTCGTCGAGGTGCTGGGCCGCCGCATTTGGCGCGGCGTCAGCGACGCGGCGCTGATCGTCGGCGCGGAAAGCGGCGCGTCAGGCCGCAAACTCACATCCGGTGATGCCCTGTTGGAGCCGAATCCCGTTGCAGCACGGGATGTCGTACGGCGGGAACGGCGAATATCCCAATGCGGTGCTATGCCGCGAGGCAGTCGTTGCCGCACTCAGTAGTGACATGTACAAATCATGGTTCAGTGAGTGTACAGTTCACGGTGTGGAGGTATCCGTGACCGAGTTGCGCGCGCACCTCAGCGATTGGCTCGATCGAGCTCGGGCCGGTGATGAGGTCGTCATCACCGACCGCGGGATTCCGGTCGCGCGACTCGCTGCGCTGGACAGCGCAGGCACCTTGGAGCGTCTCACGGCCGAAGGCGTGATTGGCAAGGCCACCGCGCAGCGGCCCGTCGCTGCGGGACGGTCCGGACCCCGACCGCGGCGGCCGGTGTCTGACCGCGTCAGCGACCAGCGGCGCTGACCGGTGCCGCTCGTCTACTTCGACGCCAGTGCCTTCGTCAAACTACTCACCACCGAGACAGGGAGCTCGCTGGCGTCCGCGCTATGGGACGGCTGCGACGCCGCATTGTCCAGCCGCCTGGCCTACCCCGAAGTCCGCGCCGCACTCGCCGCAGCAGCCCGCAATCACGACCTAACCGAATCCGAGCTCGCCGAAGCCGAGCGTGACTGGGAGGACTTCTGGGCCGCCACCCGCCCGGTCGAACTCACCGCGACGGTTGAACAGCACGCCGGCCACCTCGCCCGAGCCCATGCCTTACGCGGAGCCGACGCTGTCCATCTGGCCAGCGCGTTGGCGGTCGGCGACCCCGGACTGATCGTCGCCGTCTGGGACCGACGCCTGCACACCGGAGCCCAAGCCGCCGGGTGCCGAGTCGCCCCCGCCCAACTCGACCCCTAGCCCGACCGCCCGACATTTAGAGTGGGTCAACCCCAGCCCCGGACGACGATCAGGTACCGATTCGCCAGACCTCAACCCGTGTCGCAGATGGCCAACTCCCCCCTCGGACACACTTTTCTCGACAACCCCGCGGCGGCGGGGCCGGCAACACGGTTCGCCCGGCTACCGTGCCGACGCAGCGATCCGACCACAATGGGACCAATGGACGACTCGAGAGCTTCGTCACCCCCGCGGGAAATCGCGCTCGACCTGTACCGGTCGTCGGCGGTGATGATCGTCGTCATCGGTCACTGGCTGCTTTCGGTGATGACGTACCGCGACGGCGAGTTCGGCCGGGACAATCCGCTGGTCCTGATGCCCTGGACGCAGTGGATCACCTGGTTCTTCCAGGTGGTACCGGTGTTCTTCGCGGTGGCGGGATACGCCAGCGCGGTGTCGTGGGCGCGCTTGCGCGCCGAGGGCGGCACGTCGCGGCAGGAGTGGATTCGCCGCCGCGTGGCCCGCACCCTCGGGCCGACCGCGGTGTATGCCGTGTTCGTCATCGCGGTGATCTCTGCGCTGATGCTGGCCGGCGTCGACGGATCGGTCCTGGAGTTGGGCGGTTGGGCCGTCGCGATGCACCTGTGGTTCCTGGCCGTCTATCTGATGGTGGTCGCGCTGACGCCCCTCGCTGTCGCCGCGAACCGGCGCTGGGGTCTGGCGGTGCCGGCCGTGCTCGCCGGCTGTGTGGTTTTTGTCGACGCGGCGGGAATCGGCACCGGGCATCCCGAGATCCGGATGGTGAACTACTTCTTCTGCTGGGCGGCGATCTATCAGCTCGGAATCGCTTGGCACGGTGGCCTTCTGCGCAGACGGTTGCTGGTGTCGATGGCCGTCGTGGGGGCTGCGACACTGCCTCTGCTGATGGTGTGGGGGCCCTACCCGGTCGCCATGATCGGGGTTCCGGGCGACCGCGTGGAGAACAGCGCGCCCCCGTCGGTCGCGCTGCTGGCGCTGGCCACCGTGCAGATCGGTGTGCTGTTCGCGGTGGCGCCCCTGCTAAACCGGGCGCTCGCGCGCGGCGTGTGGCCACGCGTGATCGCGACGGCCAACAACAACGTGATGGCGCTCTACCTGTGGCACATGATGCCCGTCATCGTCGTGACCCTCGTCGGATACCCGACCGGCCTGCTGCCACAGCCCCCGCTGGGTTCTGGCGCATGGTGGCTGGCCCGCCTCGAGTGGGAGGTCGTGCTGGCCGTCGTCACCGTGGCGTTGCTGATGCTGCTGTCCTGGCAGCGTCGCCTGTTCACCTCGCCGATACCGACGTTCGCAGCACCGGTGCCCGATGGTGTTGCAGAAGCGCTGCTTTACGCCGGGACAGCCGCATGCGCGCTGGCGCTGGGTCTGTTGTCCGCCACTGGTTTCGCGCCCGACGGCAAGCTGCCGGTGGTTGCCGCGGCGCTGTTCGCCGCGGGTGCGCTGCTGGTCGCCGTCCGCCCGCGCGAGAAAGCCCGTCAGTACACGTCGCGGACGTAGCGTTTCGCGGCCACCAACTCCCGCTTGTAATCACGCGCGGCGTCGGCGCTCATTCCGGCGTGGGTGCGGATGATCTCGGTGAGGGCGTCGTCGACGTCCTTGGCCATCCGGGTGGCGTCGCCACACACGTAGAAGTGCGCGCCGTCCTCGAGCCAGCGCCACACGTCGGCGCCGTAATCGAGCATCTTGTGCTGCACGTAGACACGCTTCGCCTGATCGCGGGAGAAGGCGAGATCCAGCCGATTGAGGTGACCGTCGTCGACCATGTCATGCAGATCGTCTTGATAGTAGAAATTCTGGGCGCGGTGCCGGTCGCCGAAGAACAGCCAGTTGGGCCCGGTGTGGCCGAGTGCGCGACGTTCCTGCAGAAACCCGCGGAACGGCGCGACACCGGTGCCGGGCCCCACCATGATCATCGGGGTCTGCGGGTCCTGCGGCGGGCGGAAATGCGGCGACCGCTGCAGAAACACCGGCACCGGGGTGCAGTCGGGCAGATCGGCGAGATAGGTGGAGGCGACGCCGCCGCGGGGACCACCGTCGGCGCCGCGATAGCGCACCACGGCCACGGTCAGCTGGACCTCGTGCGGGCTGACGAGCGGACTCGAGGAGATCGAGTACTGCCGCGGTGTCAGCCGCACCAGCACCTGCTGCCAGAGCTCCGGGTCTGCGCGGACCGTGAACTCACGGACCACGTCGAGTCCGTTGCGGCCCACCAACCACTTGTCCAGTGCGCCACGGTCTTTGCGTAACCGCTTGGCGACCGCGGGATCCGGACAGTGTTCGGCGACGAACCCGACGAGGTTCGACGTCACCTTGCACACGTCGTAGTGCGACGTCAGCGCCTGCCGCAGCGGGATACCGGCGCCGTCGACCACGATCGACTCGTCACCACTGAACCCTGTTGCGGTGAGCCAACTCTGGACAACGTGCCCGGAGTTGCGCACATACACCCCGAGCGAGTCACCCGCGGCGTAGGCGACGTTGTGGCCGCTGATGTCGAAGCCGAACTGCCGTACCTCCTTGGTCGCGTCCTGCGGGGTCAGCCTGGTGTTGCGGCACAGCGGCGCGGCGAGCGGATGGGCGCGGCTGAACGGCTCGGGCCTGGCGTCGGCCGGCGTCTCGAGCACAGGAGTCTCCGCTTGCGGGGACGGCGAAGCCATCAGCTCGACGACCGAGTCGGCCCACTGGGCCAGCGGTTGATCGTCGTGGGCTTCGTATTCGGCGCGGTTGAGCAGCCTGGTCGCACCGAGGTCCGCCAGCCGGCTGTCGAGCGATTTCGCGTGGCCGCAGAAGTTGTCGTAGGAGCGGTCGCCGATACCCAGCACGATGTAGCGCATGCCGTCCAGCGACGGGGCCTGCGGCGCCTGGAGCCGTTCCCAGAAGTCCGCGCCGTTGTCAGGCGGCCCGCCGTCCCCGAACGTGCTGGTGACGATCACGACTTCGCCCGCCGTGGACAACTCGGTGAGCTCGACGTCGTCCATCGCTTTGAGCCGCGCACCCCCGAGGCGGTCGCCGAGCTTGCCTGCGAACTCCTCGGCGTTTCCGGTCTGCGAGGCCCACAGCACCAGCGGACCCGGGCCCGCTTCCCCGCCGTCGACGGACTCGGCGACCGGCCCGCCGCCCTCCAGCCGCGAGAACCTGCCGGCCAGCAATCCGTCGATCCACACCCGGGCGCGTGCACCGACCGGCGCACCGGCGGGCAGCACCGGGACGCCGGGTGCCCCCTGGTCGACTCCCGCGAGGAAGCCCGTCAGGTAGAGCTTTTCGTCCTCGGTGAGGGCGGGTGCCGACGACGCGGCGGGCAGCGACAGGGCCGGCTCGACCGGTAGCGGGACGAGGCGCACCGCACACACCTTGAACTCCGGCTGCAGGGAGTCCGGGTCGACGGCGTCGTTGGTGACAGCGTTGATCGCGAGGTTCTCGCCGTGGTCGTCGTTCCAGTGGAACGGCACCCAGGTGTTGCCCCGCCGCACCCGGTCGGTGATCGCCGCGGGCAGCACCGCCCTGCCGCGCCGGGAGACCATTTCGACGTCGCGGCCGGCGGAAATGCCCAGCGTAGCAGCGTCGTCGGGATGAATCTCGATACACGGGCCGGGGTTGAGTTTGTTGAGCTTGTCGACCTTCCCGGTCTTGGTCATGGTGTGCCACTGATGCTGGAGGCGACCGGTGTTGAGGATCATCGGGTAGTCGTCATCGGGCATCTCGGCGGCCGACATGTGCGGGCGCGCGAGGAACGCCGCGCGCCGCGACGGGGTGGCGAACGCCAGCCTGGGCCGGGTCCCGTCGGCGTCGACGAACAACTCCTGGGAGATTCCGTCGTTGAGGTACCGGATCGGGTTGCGGTCGTGGGAGCCGCCGGGGCTGTCCTCGGGCGGGCAGGGCCACTGCACCGGGGTTTCGCGCAACCTCTCGTAGCTGACGCCCCGCACGTCGTATCCGGTGCGCGGATTGTGGAACCGACGGATCTCCTCGAAGATCTCCTCACTCGACTTGTAGTCGAAATGGTCGCCGAAGCCGAGGTGGCGAGCCACCCCGCAGATCAGTTCCCAATCGGGCCGCGCGTCGCCGGCGGGCGGAACGGACTGCTGCAGAAGCGTCATGTTGCGGTCGGAATTGACCATCACGGCGTCGGATTCGGCCCACAGCGTGGCCGGAAGCATGATGTCGGCGTATCGGTTGGTGGCCGTGTCGGCATAGGTGTCCTGCGTGATCACCAGTTCGGCGGACTGCAGCCCGCTGATCACGGCGTCCCGATTGGGCAGGCTGACAACAGGATTCGTGCAGATGATCCACACGGCCTTGATGTCAGCGCCTACTCGGCGGAACATCTCGACGGTACCGGGTCCGACATCGCTGCGGATCGTGCCCGGCTCCAGCTCCCACTGCTGCTCGACGAACGCCCTGTCGTCGGCGGACAGCACCGCCCGCTGACCCGGCAGCCCCGGACCCATGTAGCCCATTTCACGTCCGCCCATGGCGTTCGGCTGGCCGGTCAGCGACATCGGTCCGCTACCCGGGCGACAAATGGCCCCCGTGGCCAGGTGCAGGTTGCAGATGGCGTTGGTGCTCCAGGTGCCGTGGGTGCTCTGGTTGAGGCCCACCGTCCAGCAGGTCATCCAGTCCCCCGCCGCGGCGATCATCGACGCCGCGGTGCGGATGTCCGCCTCGTCCAGCCCCGTGATGGCGGCGACCCGATCTGGTGTGTAGTCGGCCAGGAAGTCCGGCATCGCCTCCCAGCCCTTGGTGTGCGCGGCGATGAACTCTTCGTCGATGGCACCGTTCTGGACGAGCACGTGCAGGATTCCGTTGAGCAGGGCCAGATCGGTGCCGGGCCGAATCTGCAGGAACAGGTCGGCCTTCTCGGCGGTGGTGGTGCGGCGCGGGTCGACGACGATCAGCTTCGCACCCGCCTTGAGGCGGTCGGCCATCCTCAGGAACAGGATCGGATGGCAGTCGGCCATGTTGGAGCCGATCACGAAAAACAGGTTTGTGCAGTCGAAGTCGGTGTAGGACCCCGGGGGTCCGTCCGAGCCCAGCGACTGCTTGTAACCCGTCCCGGCACTGGCCATGCAGAGCCGCGAGTTCGATTCGATGTGGACCGTGCGAAGGAATCCCTTGGCCAGTTTGGTGGCCAGATACTGCGACTCGATCGACATCTGCCCGGAGACGTAGAGCGCCACCGCATCCGATCCGTGTTCGTCGACGATCGCCCGCAGCCTGCGGCCCGCCTCGGCCAGCGCGTCGTCGACGTCGGCGGCCACCGGATCGGCGTCCCGGGACGGCCGCAGCAGGGCCGTCGTCAACCGGCCGTCGGTCGCGGCCATCATCTCCGCGTGCGTGGCCCCCTTGGTGCACAGCCGCCCGAAGTTGGTGGGGTGCAGCTTGTCCCCGGAGACCTTTGCGATGACCGGAACGCCCGTTGCGGGGTCGGTGCGGGTCTCCACGGAGATCCCGCACCCGACCCCGCAATAGGAGCACGCGGTGCGCGTCGTCATGCCGTCGCCAATTTCCTGTCAGACACCGGCCTGTGCCATGCGGCTGCCCTTACGGAGGTAGAAGAACCAGGTGACCACCAGCAGGACGAGGAAGAACACGACGTAGAACTGCAGTGCCGGCTGGATATTGCCGAACTGGGACTTGGCCCAGGCGTACGCGAGCGGCACGACGAAGCCGCCGAACGCGCCGATCGACGAGATGACACCCAGGGCGCCGGCGGCCTGGCGCCGCATCTCCAGCATGGTCAACGGGTCGCCGCCGGCATCTTCTCCCTTGACCCGGAAGATCTTCGAGATCATGCGGTAGGTGGAGCCGTTGCCGATGCCGGTGGCGACGAACAGGAACATGAAGGCGATGAAGAACACCGGCATGTTCTTGGCCTGCACCGACCAGAGCGCGCCCGCCGCACCGATCGCCAGCATGACGAAGCTGACGGCCGTGATCCGCGCTCCCCCGAGCCTGTCGGAGAGCTTCCCTCCGAACGGGCGGGCGATCGACCCGATAAGCGCACCGAGAAAGGCCCACGCCAGCGCGATGTCGCCGCGGTCGAAGACGGCCTTCAACAGCGTCGGGAATGCCGCCGAGTAACCGATGAACGAGCCGAAAGTGCCGATGTAGAGCAACGACATCACCCAGGTGTCGGCATGGCGCAGCGACTGCCAGACCGGCTTAACATCGGCTTTGGCCTCGGTGAGGTTGTTCATGAACAGGTACGCGCACACGGCCGCAGCCACCGCGAACGGCACGTAGAAGAGCCCCGCCAGGGGCAGTGCCACGCCGGCACCGAGTGTGACGACGATGGGAATCACCTTCTGCGCCAAGGCGACTCCGATGTTTCCGCCTGCCGCGTTGAGCCCGAGCGCCCAGCCCTTCTCGCTCTCCGGGTAGAAGAACGAGATGTTGGCCATCGACGAAGCGAAGTTCCCCCCGCCGAAGCCGGCACTGGCAGCAACCAGCAGGAGCAGCCAGAACGGGATTCCCGGATCACTGACCACCCAGGCCAGGCCGAGGCACGGGATCAGCAGCAGCAGCGCCGAGATCACCGTCCAGTTGCGCCCGCCGAAGACCGGAACGGCGAAGGTGTACGGCAGGCGCAGAAAGGCTCCGACGCCGCTGGGAACGGCGACCAGCCACAGCGCCTGGGAGGTGGTCAGTGCCCACCCCGACGCGGCAGGCGACCCGTCGGCCGACGCGGTCATCTGGACGACGACGATGCTCCACAGCAGCCACACCGAGAATCCGATGTGCTCGGCGAAGATCGAGAAGATCAGGTTGCGCCGCGCCACCGGCCGCCCGACAGTGGCCCAGAAGCCCGGGTCCTCCGGTCGCCAGTCCTCGATCCAGTGCTTGCCGCGGTGGCGCTGCGCCCCCGCGGGTGCCGCCGTCGCGACAGCCCCGCTCGATTCGCTGTCCGTAACGGTCATGTTGTCTCCTGTGGTGGAAGGGTCCGATGTGATCAACCGCCGCCGCCGGCGGTGGTGCCAGACACGTGGGGCCCGAACTGCAATCGGCGTGTTCAGGCTTGCTCCTAGGTCTACGGCCTGGGCATTCCGCATCCGTTGCACGTTGGTGACCGCGATGAAAACTCGGGCTCACACCGCAGGTCAGCTCACCGTGAGGCGGTGGGCGCGTGATCGCGGGGATGCATGGGCGACTCGCGGGGGAAACCAACCGGAAACATCGTGCTTCTAGCTTCGAGCCATGTCCGACGGAAGCAGTCCACGTTTTCTGCAAGGCGCCTTCGGATTCGACGGCGGTGGATATGACAAACCGGTGCCGGTCGACGACTCGCTGCGCTACGTGGTGCCTGCCGGTGCCACCACGCAACCGGTCTACTTCCGTGGCGGAAACTCGACCAAGCAGATGATCACGGTCGTCCTGTTCCGCGACGGCCAACCGATGCGTTACTTCCCGATCGCGGCCAAGGGCGCCACCCACGTGGCGCTCCGGGTGGTGGAGGATCTTTTCGCCGACACCGTGCTGGAGCTCTACGTCGCGGCGCCCGACGGTGTCAAGGGCACCGTGGTCGTCGACCTGGGCCTGGTGGAGGTCTAAATGAAGCGCCTCGTCGTGGTCGGCAACGGGATGGCCGGAATCCGGGCCATCGAGGAGGTCCTCGCCCGGGGCGGCCGAGATCAGTTTCACATCACGGTGTTCGGCGACGAACCCTACGGCAACTACAACCGGATCCTGCTGTCGAATGTGCTTGCCGGAATCGAGGATCCGGCCGAGATTTACCTCAACACTCTGGACTGGTACACCGACAACGGCATCGAACTGCGTGCCGGCGTGCGGGTGGTTCGCCTCGACACCTTCGCTCACCTGGTGCACGCCGACGACGGCACGTCGCTGCGCTACGACAAGCTGATCCTCGCCACCGGCAGCCGCTCGTTCTTCCCGCCCATGGAGGGACTGTGGGCAGACAACAAGAACCTCGCCGACGGGGTCTTCGGTTTCCGGACCCTCGACGACACCGCGACGATGATCACCGAGGCCGAGAACCGCTCCAAGGGCGTCGTCATCGGCGGCGGCCTCTTGGGTCTCGAAGCCGCAAGGGGACTGCAGAGCCGGGGCTTGACGGTCGACGTCGTCCACGCCGGGCCGACGTTGATGAATGCCCAACTGGACGACCCGGCGGGCGCCATCCTGCGGAAGTCGGTGGAAGCGCTGGGAATCGGCGTGCACACCGAGAAGCGCACCACCGAGGTGGTCGTCAGCGACGGCCGGCTGACGGGTATCCGCTTCTCCGACGGCTCGCTGTTGGATTGCGACATGCTGGTGATCGCGACGGGCATCCGGCCCAATGTGGGCCTCGCCCAGCGGGCCGGCCTGACGGTGGAACGCGCCATCGTCACCGACGACCGCATGCGCTCCGTCGATGACGACGACGTCTACGTCGTCGGGGAATGCGCCCAGCACCGCGGTCAGGTCTATGGCCTGGTGGCGCCGCTGTGGGAGCAGGCCAAGGTGCTGGCCGACCATCTGACGGAGGCGAACTCGAGCGCTGCCTATCACGGTTCCCGGGTCGCCACGAAACTCAAGGTCGCCGGCGTCGACGTCGCCTCGATGGGCGTCAAGGCGCCTGAGCACCCCGACGACGAGTTCGTGCAGTATTCAGAACCCAAGCACGGTGTGTACAAGACCGTGGTCATCCGCGACGGGAAACTGGTGGGCGCCACGCTTGTCGGCGACGTGTCCAAGGTCTCGTTTCTGACCCAGGCATTCGACAGTGGGCTGCCGCTTCCCGACGAGCGGGTGTCGCTGATGTTCGACATCGGCACCCCGGAGGTCGGCGTCGGCGTCGCCGAACTGGCCGACGACGCTCAGGTGTGCAACTGCAACGGTGTCTCCAAGGGCGCGCTGGTCGCCTGCGTGCGCGAGGGCGAGTCATCGGTAACGGGCGTGATGGCCAAGACCAAGGCAGGCAAGGGTTGTGGCTCCTGCAAGGAACTCGTCGGCCAGGTGGTCGAGTGGGCGGCCGGCGGCGCGGTCACCGAGGATCCGTCGGCGTCGTGGTACGTGCCCGGTATCCCCTATGACAAGCCGACATTGATGCACCACATTCGTGAACTCGAATTGCACTCGGTGTCCTCGGTGTTCGCCGCGCTCGCGCCGGACGGCCAGGAGGATGCCGGCTCGAAGATGGCGCTGGCGTCTCTGCTGGACATGATGTGGGCCGACGAGTTCGTCGACGAACGGGACGCCCGGTTCATCAACGACCGCGTGCACGCCAACATCCAGCGCGACGGCACGTTCTCGGTGGTGCCGCAGATGAAGGGCGGGGTCACCGACGTCGCGCAGCTGCGCAAGATCGCCGACGTCGCCGAGAAGTACGAGGTCCCGATGATCAAGCTGACCGGTGGTCAGCGCATCGACCTGCTCGGCGTGCGCAAGGAAGACCTGCCGAAGGTGTGGGAGGACCTGGACATGCTCGGGGTATGCCTACGGCAAGAGCTTTCGGACCGTGAAAACCTGTGTGGGCAGCGACTTCTGCCGCTACGGAGTCGGCGACTCGACCGCGCTGGGAATCGCGATCGAGGAGCGTTACCAGGGCCTGGCCAGCCCGGCCAAGATGAAGCTGGCCGTCACCGGCTGCCCACGCAACTGCGCGGAGGCGCTGTGCAAGGACGTAGGGATAGTCGCGATCGAAGGAGAAGCCGGTGGCCGCTGGGAGATCTACGTCGGCGGCGCGGCCGGGGCGCACATCCGCAAGGGCGACCTGCTGGCCACCGTCGACGACCCACAGACGGTGATCACGCTCGTCGGCAGGTTCCTGCAGTACTACCGCGAGAGCGCGAACTGGCTGGAGCGCACCTACGCGTGGGTGCCGCGCGTCGGCATCGACCATCTCCGTGAGGTCTTGGTGGACGACGCCGACGACGCGTTCCTCGCCGGCCTGGACGAGCGCATGCAGAAGTCGGTGGACGCCTACCGCGATCCGTGGCGGGACGGCCGGGAACCCGTGTCGGAGGGGCAGTTCCGGACGTCGCTGCCGTTGCTGGCACTGCCCCGGGTACCCGTGCGATGAGTGTCGAGGTGGGCCGCGTCGACGAGATCCCGGTCGGCGAGGGACGCACGTTCGCGGTCGGCGAGGAACAGATCGCGATCTTCCGGCTGCGCGACGGGTCGCTGCGTGCCATCGACGCGGTATGCCCGCACCGGGGCGGACCGCTGGCCGACGGTCTGGCCGACGACCGCGTGGTGGTGTGCCCACTGCACGGCCACACCTTCGACATGTGCACGGGCACCGAGGTGTCCGGCGCGGAGATGAGCGTGCGCAGCTATCCGATCGAGGTCGTGGACGGGACGATCCGGATCACCGCGTGAGATCGGCGGTCTCCGCCTGAGCCAGGATCGCACTTCCCAGCCACCGCTTCAGGAAGCGGCGGAGTTCGGCAGGCGAACGTGCCGGGTCGTTGGGCGCCACGAAGAACGACAGCATGGTCCGCAGGGTGAACTCGACGAGATCCCGCAACGCGGCGTCGTCGTAGCCGTAGCGCGGCCAGTCCACGTCGAAGCGGGTGATCATGCGCATCCCGAAGTCCTGGGCGAGGTCTGACGCGACCTCACCCGGCTGGGCTGCCGGGTTGACCGCGGACAGCAGGATCGCCAGATGCGGGATGCGCACGACCGCGTCGAGGGTGTACAGAACGCCTTGGGTCATCGCCTCTGCGGGGTCATGGATGCCGCGCACATGCTCTGCGAGTTGATCGAGAAAGCCGTCCACCGAGGCGATCCCGGCCGCGCGCATCAGACTGTCGGCAGTCGGGAAGTAGCGGTACACCGTCTGCCTGATCACACCGAGCGACTCGGCGACCTCGGCGATGGTGATCGCAGAACCGGTTTCGGCGATGAGTTCGACGGCAGCCGCGACGATGCGCTGCGAAGCTTCCTCGTCGGTGGCCGGTGGATCACCACCCCACCCGCGGCGTTTGCGTGCCATCGTGCGACCGACCGTAGCACGCGCGTTGACGCAGGGTTCGCCGTGCTGTAATCATACATTTGATGAAGTTACTGTATGGTTACTCAAGGCGGTGGCAATGACCGATCTCATCGTGCGCAAGCTGCGCTTCGCGTTCGCCGACCACGACGTACCGTTCCTGTGGAACGAAGCCAATCCCGCGTTCTCGTCGATGGCGAACGCGGTCTCGTTCCTGGCGATCGGGTTCGAGAAGATGATCGGCAGCATGATCCCGGAGGCGATGCCGCACATCACAGACCCGGCGATCGCCGAGGAGGCCGACGCCTTCGTGCGCCAGGAGGGTCAGCACTCGATGGCGCACCGCCAACACGCCAAGGGACTGATCAGGGCCTACCCGGCGCTGAAGGAGACGCTCGACAAGGTCATCGAGTCCTACGACGACCTGACAGCCGGCACACCGTTGAAATATCGCCTGGCCTACACCGCAGACCTCGAGGCCACGTTCACCCCGGTGTTCAAGCTGATGCTCGATCACGACGACACCTTGTTCGCGCCCGGTGACGACCGTGTCGCGTCCCTGTTCCTGTGGCACTTCGTCGAAGAGGTCGAGCACCGAAGCTCCGCGCTGACCATCTACGACGCCGTCGTCGACGACCCGTGGTACCGCATGCGGGTGGCACCGTCGATCTTCAAGCACGTCATGGGCATCATCCGCATGGCCTCAGAAGACTTCAACAAATACGTCCCCTTGTCCGAACGCAAGGTCGACGCGATGTCCACCTTCCGGATCGCGCGACGCAAGAAGGCTCTGCTGCAGCGACTTCCGTTCACCGACGCCACCTACGACGGCCCGTTCGCCAACGCGTTCCGCCACCTCCCGCTGCTCGAGCAGCTCGTCGCGATGACCGGAATCGTGCGCAGCCAGATCCCCGGCCACGACCCCACCCACGAAAAACTCCCCGAACTGGCGCAGGAATGGTTCGATCGGTACGACGCCGGCTACGACGTCACGCAGTGGTACACGGCGAACGACAACGTCACGGCGAACGACGGCGAGGAAACTCATGTCTGATCTGTGCACACCGACGTTCGCCGATCTCGCGGAACGGCTGGGGTTCTCCTGCGACACCGCCGGCGGGCTCGTGGAGTTCCGCAACCCGCTGGGGCTGGAGAACTGGACGCTCCCGGTCCTGGAACTGACGGTGATCGTCGGCGCTGTCCTGGCACTCGGATATGCGATCGTACGGTTCCGCAGGCACAACGACCCGACGAACCTCGTCCTGTGGTTCGGCGCCATCGCCTACCTCTTGATCATCGAGCCGCCGTTGTACTTTCCCGGGGCGTTCGGCATCGCCGAGCACGTCGACACGATGTTCGCGCACAACGTGTTCACGGTCGATTTCCTCTGGGGCCGGCTGCCTCTCTACATCGTCGCGATCTACCCGATGATGGCGACGGTGGCGTTCGAGATCGTCCGCAGCCTCGGGGTCTTCCGCCGCTACGGCACGGCGGTCGGCGCGGTCTGCGTCGGCTTCGTCCACCATGCCTTCTACGAGATCTTCGACCATCTGGGACCGCAGCTGAGATGGTGGGAATGGACGCTGGACCATCCCATGAACCAGCCGTTTTTCGATTCGGTGCCGCTGCCCAGCGTCGTGGTGTTCGCGGCGCTGTGGCCTATGTCGCTGGCGCTGTGCGTGCAGTTCTTCGTCGGCAGGCATGTGGACGGCGGTCAGAGGTTCACCGGCGGCCAGGTGGTGCTACGCACCCTGGCGGTCGGAGTGCTCGCTTCGATCGGGACCGCAGTCCTACCCCTGCCTGCCACGCTCGCCGGCGGTGTCACCGGCAGCACTGCTGTCGCCGGCTTCGTCTATGCCGCCGAACTGTTCGCCATCACCGTGGTGGCGGTTCCGGTGCTCTATGCGCAGTGGCGCAGGCAGCGCAGCGGAACACCGGCGGCGCCAACCTATTCGAACCCGCTGATGCTGGGCTACGGCGTCGCCTACCTCGTCGTGATGGCGGCATTGTGGGCCACGTCGCTGCCGGCATACCTCGCTTCGGCCGGCGGTGTCACCGCCAGCGGAGATCCCACCGGCAGCCTCTGGTACACGGTGGTCTGCTTCGCCATCGCGGGCCTCTGCCTGGCCGCGGTCTACAGCACCGCGGCTCGTCAGGACCGGAAACCGGGGAACCGCTCGGTGAGCGTGGCGGCGAACAACGCAGGATCCTGACCGTGCATCGCGTGCCCATCATCGGAAATGAATTGTAGGGCAACGACTCTCTGCTCCCGGTAGCCGTGGGCAGGCTCAGGCCTCGGTCGGCTTGACCGCCAGGACGGGCTTCGGGCATTCCAGGATCAGCTTCTGCGCGACGCTGCCCAGCAGCAGCTTGCCGACCGGGCTGCGGTGCCGGATGCCGACGACCAGGAGCTGGGCATCCTTGCGGCCCATCGCGGCGAGCAACTCGTCGACGGCGTCCACACCGACCGGCTGCGTGAGCTCGAACTCCACCCCGCACTCGGCCAGCCGCGCTTCGACGCCGTGGACTTCGTGCGCGTCGGCGAACCTCGAGTCGACATACGAGTCACCGGAGGTGGCGTTGATCACCAGCAGGCTGGTTCCGCGCAGCTTGGCCTCGGCGATGCCGTGCTCGAGTGCGGCGTGGCCGAAACTGTCCGCTGTGTATCCGATGACTATCATCGATTCTCCTCGCGCGAGCGCTCGTCGGTCACAGCTTTCCCGCCTTCTGCTTCTGGTCCCTGTCGTCCTCGACGATCAACAGGCTCTCCTCGCTGCGATGCATCAACCGCAGCACCAGCGGCGCCAGCAGCAGCAACGCCATGACGATGTAGGTGCCGATGGCAACAGGCTCCCTGAACAGCGAGACCCAGTCACCTCCGCCCAGCTGAAGGCTCTGCCGCAGCTGCCGTTCGACCCGAGGACCGAGGATGACGCCGATGATCAACGGCAGCACCGGCAGGCCGAAGCGGCGCATCATCAGGCCCATCAATCCGAAGACCAGCAGCAGAGCGAGGTCCAGTGGTTGCAGGTTCACGGCGAACGCACCGAGTGCGGCGAAGAACAGGATGCCCGCGTACAGATACGGCCGCGGAGTGCGCAACAGCTTGGCCCACAGCGGCGCCAACGGCAGGTTGAGCGCCAGCAGCAGGAAGTTGCCGATGAACAGGCTCGCGATCAGTGTCCAGATCAGCAGGGGTTCCTTGTCGAACAGCGTCGGGCCCGGCTGGATGCCATAGGACACGAACGCGGTCAGCATCACCGCCGCGGTCGCGTTGGTTGGCAGGCCCAGGGACAGCATCGGCACCAAAGTGCCTGCGGCCGAGGCATTGTTGGCGGCCTCCGGACCGGCGACCCCTTCGATGGCGCCCTTGCCGAACTCCTCGGGATGCTTGGTCAGCTTCTTCTCCGTGATGTAACTCAGAAACGTCGGGAGCTCCGCCCCGCCGGCAGGCAGGGCCCCGAACGGGAACCCGTAGGCGGTGCCCCGCAACCACGGCTTCCACGAACGCTTCCAGTCCTCCCTGCCCATCCAGGGTCGGCCGACGGGGATGACGTCGGCTGGGCGGCGTCGCAGATGTGCGGCCACCCACAGTGCCTCGCCGACCGCGAAGACGGCCACCGCGATCACCACGATGTCGATCCCGTCGGACAGCAGCGGAACGCCGAACGTGGCGCGCGGCTGCCCGGTCAGCGAGTCGATGCCGACGACACCGATCGCCAGTCCCAGCAGCAGCGAGATCACCCCGCGCATCTTCGAGGACCCGAGCACCGCGGTGACCGCGACGAGCGCGAACAGCATGATCGCCAGGTACGACGGTGCACCCAACGTGACGGCGAACCGTGAGATCGCGGGTGCGAAGGCGGCCAGCAGCGTCGTGCCGATGGCGCCCGCGACGAATGAACCGATGGCGGCGGTGGCCAGTGCCTGGGCGGCGCGGCCGGCTTTGGCCATCTTGTTGCCCTCGAGCGCGGTGATCACCGAGGACGACTCCCCCGGGGTGTTGAGCAGGATCGACGTCGTCGATCCGCCGTACATGCCGCCGTAGAAGATCCCCGCGAACATGATGAACGCCGCGCTGGGGCTCACGTTGTATGTGATCGGCAGCAGCAGCGCCACCGTCATCGCAGGCCCGATGCCCGGCAGCACGCCGACCGCGGTGCCCAGCAGCACGCCGATCGCGGCGTACAGCAGGTTCATCGGTGTGGCCGCCTCCGCGAACCCCTGCAGGAGCCAGTCCAAGTTCTCCATCACAGAATCCCATCCAAAATGCCTGCGGGCAACGGGATTCCGAGCCCTGAGTAGAACGCGTAGAAGCTGACCACGGCCAGCACCGCACCGATCACGATGTTGCGCACGTAGTGCCTACTGCCGAGGACGGTGGCGCAACCGGCGAAGAACAACGCCCCCGCGATCGCCCAGCCGAGCGGGTTCACCAGGACGATGAGCGCGACGAACAACCCGATGAGCAGGCCGACCGTGCGCCAGTCACTGGGCATATCGGGGTCGATGTCCTCGCCCGCGTCCGCCTCCCCCTTGAGCCCCCGCGGTATCGCGATCGCCAGGACGACTGTCATCACCAGCAGGCCCACCCCGATCACGATCGGGAACAACCGCGGCCCGACGGGATCCACCTCGGCGTAACCGCCCGGCATCGACACACCCTCGTAGACGAGGAATGCACCGGCGACGGCCATCACGGCACAAACGATGTACTGCGCGTAATCAGGTCGCGCCGTTGCGTTGTCGTCGACGGCGTCGATGTGGGTACTCACACCAGCCCCAGATCCGTCAGCGTCGTCTCGACGCGCTGGTCCTGCTCTTTGAGGAACTCCTCGAATGCCGGGCCGGTCATGAAGGCGTCACTCCAGCCGTTCGTCACCAGCGCCTCCTTCCATGCGTCGGTCGCGTGCAGCTCTTCCAGGATCCTGACCATTGCGGCGCGGTCCTCGTCCGAGATACCGGGCGGGGCAAGGACTCCCCGCCAGTTGGTGAACGTGAGGTCGATACCGGATTCGGTCAGCGTCGGCGCGTCGATGCCTTCCACCCGCTGCTCGCCGGACACCGCGAGCACCCGGACCTGGCCCGACTCGATCTGGTCGACGTACTCGCCGAGTCCCGAGGTGCCCGCCGAGATCTTGTTGCCCAGCAACGCGGTGAGCAGATCACCACCGCCGTCGTAGGACACGAAGTTGACCTTGGTGGGGTCGACGCCGACAGCCCTCGCGGTTTCCATCGGGAAAAGATGGTCGGGCCCACCGGGACTCGAGCCCCCGCCGAGGGTGACCTTGGCCGGATCGGCCTTCCACGCCGCCACGAAGTCCTGCACCGTCTCGAACGGCGAATCGGCGGGCACGAGGATGCCCTCCTGCTCCTCGACCACCTTGGCCAGCGCGGTGGCGTCCGAGGCGCGGGCCTTCGAGCCGTTGGTGTAGGTGGCGCCGACGACGCCGAGGCCCATCATCATCATCAGGTCCCCGTTGCCGCGCTCGTTCATCAACCGGGCCATCGCGACCGTGCCACCGGCGCCGATGACGTTGAACACCTCCACGCGGCCGGTGATGTCGTCGTCTTCCATGATCTTCACCGCGGTACGCGCGGTGAGGTCATAGCCACCACCCGGGCTGTTCGGCACCATCATGCGCAATCGATGGAGACCGCTTTCGTCTCCGCGGGTCACCCCGCAGGCCGAGAGCAACATCGTGGCGATCATCGCCACGACAACCCCGGCAGCCATGCCGGCGACCCGCGCGCCGCCGCCCGAACCGAACATGTCGTCCCCAATCACTTGGTTGTGATGCTCAGCAATACTGGACCCGGGAAGTGACTCAGGTCACTGATATGGACGCAAAGGAAGTATTGGTCATTAAGAACATTCCGCAGGCACCGCGGACGAAGAAGGCCACGTCTGCGGTCGTCGGGTTGCTGCGGGGACGCAGCCTGGCCGGACAGTTCCTGGCGTTCCAACTGGTGGTGGTCGCGGTGGTGCTGATCGCGGTGGCTGCCGTCTCGGTAACCCAGTCCAACAGGGAGTTCCGCGAGGTCCGCGGCCAGCGGATGATCGCCGTCGCCGAGAACATGGCGTCCACACCGATCGTGCGCGACCGCAGCGAGAACGCCCCGGCCGATCCGTTCGCCGCCCGTGCCCTGGCACCGGAGGTGGACCGGGCGGTGGCGCTGTCGGGCGCCACCCTCGCCGAGATCCTCGGCCCGGACGGCACGGTGCGCGCGTCGTCCGAACCGTCGCGAATCGGGGCGCGGATGGACCTGGGACCGAGCCGGGCCGACGAGGGAAGAGCCTGGTTCGGCGACGCCGACATCGACGGCACCCACAGCCTCGTCGGCCAGGTGCCGATCCTGTCCGGTGACGGCACGGTATTGGCGGTGGCCTCCGTCAGCGAGCGCTACCCCTCGGTGTGGACGCTGCTCAGTGGCGCCGGTGAACGCCTTCTGATCTATCTGGGTCTGGGTGCGGCGCTGGGCATGGTCGCGTCATGGCTGTTGTCACGGCGGATCAAGCGGCACACCCGCGGGCTGGAAGTGGCCGAGATCGCGAGCCTCGCCGACCACCGGGAAGCCTTGCTGCACAGCATTCGCGAGGGCGTGATCGCGGTGAACAACGACGGTGACATCACGGTGCTCAACGACAGCGCCCAGGAACTGCTCGGCATCACCGGCGCGGCAGTGGGCCGCCGGGTCGACACCGTGGGTCTCGAGCCGGCGGTGGTGTCGTTCCTGACCTCGTGTGACGACGGGCGCGACGGGGAGTCCGCCGAAGACACCGTGATCGCGACCAGGACGCGGGTGTTGGCGCTGAGCCGGCGGGCGACCACCAGCCAAGGTCAGCGGATCGGCACGGTGACCACGATGCGTGACAGCACCGAACTGGCCGCCCTGCAGGGACAACTGTCCTCCCACAAGAGTGTCACCGACACCCTGCGGGCTCAGACGCATGAATTCGCCAATCAGTTGCACACGATATCCGGGCTGGTTCAGCTGGGTGAGTACGATTCGGTCCGTGATCTGGTGGGGGCGTTGACTCGCCGGCGCGCGGAGATCAGCGACGCGGTGACGCAGCGCATCTCCGATCCGGCCGTCGCGGCGCTGCTGATCGCGAAGACCTCGCTGGCCGCCGAGAGCGGTGTGGCACTGGACCTGGATCCCGACTCCCACCTCGCCGCGCTCGACCCGGCACTGGCCACCGATGTGATCACGTTGCTGGGCAACCTCATCGACAACGCGGTCGACGTCTCGGTCGGTTCGCCCGATGCGCGCGTCACGGTGCACATCGACGATCGCAACGGTCTCGCGATCTCGGTGCTCGATTCCGGGCCGGGCGTCCCCGAGCATCTGCGCGAAGCCATCTTCGCGCGCGGAGTCACCTCCAAGCCGGACGTCCCGGGCGGCCGGGGCATCGGGTTGGCACTGGTGCGCCTGGTCACCGCCCAGCACGGCGGCACGGTCGAGGTGCGCGACTCTCCCGCGGGCGGTGCGGAGTTCCTGGTGCGACTGACTCCAACGGTGGACAGCCATGCGTGACGTGCTCGTCGTGGACGACGACTTCATGGTCGCCGAGATCCATCGCCGCTTCGTCGATCAGGTCGATGGGTTTCGTGCGGTCGGCGTGGCCCGCACCGGCGCCGAGGCGCTGACCGCCGCGCGGGAGTTACGGCCTGCGCTGATCCTGCTGGACGTGTACCTCCCCGACATGACCGGCCTGGACGTGTTGCATCGGCTGCGTTCCGCAGGTGACCGGGTGGGCGTCATCATGATCACCGCGGCACGCGAACTCGACACCGTCAGCGGCGCACTCGACGGCGGCGCGGCCGACTACCTGATGAAACCGTTCGAGTTCCCCCAGTTGCAGGCCAAGCTGGCGGCGTTCGCCGCCCGCGCGGACGCCCTGGAGTCCGCGGGCGGCGCCGACCAGTCACTGATCGACTCGTTGTTCGGTGGCCCGTCCGTCACCGCGTCCAAGACACTTCCCAAAGGCCTCGGCGTCGAGACCGGCGAGCTCGTCATCGCCGCGGTCCGCAACGCAGGCGAGGTCTCGGCAGCTGAATGTGCTGACCTGGTGGGTATTTCGCGGGTCAGTGCGCGGCGCTACCTCGAGCACTACCTGAGGGCCGGGGCAGTCGAACTTCGACTCCAGTACGGTGTCGGCCGGCCCGAGCGCCGCTACCGGATCGCCCGATAGGCGGCCGGTTTTAGGGTCCGATGTCACTAGTCACCCGCGAGGTTCTCGGACAGCATGGGGGTATGACACGCATTCCTTCCGTTCGTTCCACCCCGGTCTCCACCATCACCGGCGATCCCGTCGCGCGTGTTCCCGCTGACGCAACCGTCGAGGACGCGGCCAAGGCGCTCGTTGCCCACGATGTCGGGGTCATCGTCGTCGGCGACGACGAGCGTCCGGCGGCGCTGTTGAGCGAACGCGACGTGGTCCGACTGGTGGCCGCCGGACGCGAGGCCTCCGCAACGCCGGCCGCGGAGATCGCGAGCACAAAGTTGGTGTGGTCCAGCGCCGATGCCACGGTCGACGAAGTAGCTCGGCAGATGATGGAACACTACATCCGCCACGTCCTGGTCGACGAGGACGGCGTCCTGGTCGGGATCGTCTCGGCGCGTGACCTGCTCGGCGCCTACAGCGCCGAAGCGGCCCAATAGGATTCGCGGGTCAGCGAGCCTCGCTAGACCGCACTCCCGTCGAGGATCGTGCCCGCCCCGGTCCCGTCGCCGATGGTCGCTCCAGATGGGCTCGACAGCGTGACCACGAAGCTCTCGGTGCCTTCCAGCATCGTGTCGCCGAATACGACGACGCTGATCGTCTTGCTGGTCTCGCCCGGCGCGAACGTGAGTGCACCGGAGGCGACTGCATAGTCGCTGCCGCTCGTCGCCGTGCCGTCAGACGTCGAATAGTGCACGGTCACGGCTGTGCTGGACGCCTCGGCCAACGACACCACGAACTGCGCGAGCACACCCGGGGAGCCCTCCACGAAGTCGAACTGGATGGCTTCCAGATACACCATCTTGTCGGTGTTCACACTGTTCCAGTCGTTGGCGAGAATGCCGCCGGTGTCGGTGGAGTTGGGGTTCCACGACCAGAACGTCCACGACAGGTCCTGCGTGCCTTCGGCGATGTCGATCGTGCCGTTGTTGTCGAAATCGCCGGAGAGGTAGGAGGTGATCGCCTCGTACCAGATGACGTCCTTGGGGTCGGTGAGCCTCGTGCCGAACTCGCCGAGATAGATCGGGGCGATGTTCTGCTCGTAGATGTAGCCCCACATCTGCCCGAACTTGTCCGGCAGTGCCGCACCGAAGTTCGCGGTCTGGAACCACGGCTGCTCGTAAACGGAGTTCGGGTAGTCGTGGGGCGAGTAGACGACCCGGTTGGGCACACTCAGTGTGATCGGCCGGTCTTTGACACCCATCAGATTGCCACCCCACCAATAGGACTGGCCCTGGTAGGTGGCCACGCCCTCGACGAAGATCAACCAGTTGGAGTTCACCGCGAGGATGGCGTCGCCTGCCCGTTCGGCCGCCGCCGCCCAATCGGTCGCTCCCCCGCCGCCCCAGGTTCCGTTGTGCGGTTCGTTGTGCAGATCAGCACCGATCACCGTCGGATCGTCGCCGTAGCGCTGTGCCAGCATCTTCCAATCGGCGATCCACGCCGCCTCGGTGTAGCTGCCCTCGTACCAGAGACCGTTCCCGTTGGGGCCGGCGCCGGCGCTGCTGCGGTGGTGATCGAGGATCACCCGCATGCCGATCTCTCCGGCATAGCGGATGATCTCGTCCATGATCTCCAGCGACGAGAGGCCTGCCAACTCGGGGTTCTTGTGGAAGTCGATGCCGCTGGGCGCCGCGGTGGTGTGCAGCATCTGACTGAGTACGGCAGCCGGATGGTGTTGAACTCAAGTGCCACCATCTGGTCCATCATGTCCTGGTAGTTGCGCGTCCACAGGCCGTGCGGCGCAAAGATGTCGCTCTCGAAGCCGAACCAGTTGATGCCGGCGATCTGCACCGGGTTGCCCGCTGAGTCGAGGATCTGGTTGCCGGAGGTGTGCAGCCAGCCGGGGGCGACGCCTGCACCGGGGGCGCCCTCGATCACCGACGCGTCGGAGATGCTCAGCACCAGGTTCTGCGGGTCGGCGACGTCGTCGTTGGTGATGGTGCCGACAGCGGTGCCGTCAGCGACGGTCGCACCAGTGGGATTCGACAGTGTCAACGTGAAGGTCTCGTTCGGTTCGACGGTCGCGTCGCCGGTGATGGAGACCGAGACCTGCGCAGACAGCACCCCCTGAGCGAAGGTCAGCGTCCCGGCTTCGGCCGCGTAGTCGACGCCCGCGGTGGCAGTGCCGTTGGAGGTGACATAGGCGACCGTCACCGGAGCGGCCGACGCCGTCGACAAGGTGACTACGAACGTCATCTGAGTTGTGCCGCTGTCGGTTTCGTTCGCCGTGACATCGCCGACCGACAGGCTCGGCGACTGCACGGGCCCGGCGGGTTGGCCGTTGACCACGAAGTCGGTGGCCGTCGCCGAGGCACCGCCCGGGGAGGCCTGGAAACCGAAGCCGACCGTCTTGCCCGCACCGACCTGCGCGTTCCACGAGGCGTTGCGCACCACGTAGTGGGTGCCGACGCGGCTGACGATCTCGGCGTTCCAGATGTTGCTGATCTGTGCCGGGGAGTCGAATTCCACCGTCCACCCGTTGAGAGCCGAGGAACCCGCGGTCACCGTGACTGCGGCGGTGAACCCCGAACCCCAGTTGTCGTTCACCACAAAGGACGCCGACGAGTTGCCTGGCACGGGGGCGGCTGCGTCGTCGTTGGTGATGGCGCCGGACGCGGCGCCGTCGGCGATGGTCACGCCGTTCGGATTCGACAGCGTCAGCGTGAACGTCTCGTTCTGTTCGACCGCGGTGTCACCGGCGATCGGGACGACGATCTGCTGGGTGGTCACCCCCGCGGCGAACGTCAACACTCCCGAGGTGGCGGTGAAATCGCTGCCGCCGGTAGCCGTACCGTTCGACGTCGCATAGGCGATGCTGACCGGCGTCGCCGAGGCCTTGTCCAGCGTCACGACGAACGCCATGTTCGTGGTGCCACTGTTGGATTCGACGACCGCGGCATCGGCGATCGACACCTTCGGCAGCACCGGGGCCGGGTTCTGGCCGCCGGTGGGTACGCCGTTGACGACGAAGTCGGTGGCCGTGGCCGACGAACCGCCCGGGGAGGCCTGGAAACCGAACTCCACGCTCTGGCCCGCACCGACCTGGGCGTTCCACGACGCGTTGCGCACCACGTAATGGGCGCCGGCCTGGCTGACGATCTCGGCGTTCCAGACGTTGCTGATCTGTGCCGGGGAGTCGAACTCCACTGTCCAGCCGTTGAACCCGGAGGTGCCCGCGGTCACGGTGACGCCCGCGACGAACCCCGAACCCCAGTTGTCGTTCACCACGTAGCTCACCGTGGACGCGCCCGGCGTCGGGGTGGTGCTGTCGTCGTCGGTGATGGTGCCGGTGGCCGTCCCGTCGGCGATGGTGGCACCCGAGGGGTTCGACAACGTCACGGTCAACGTCTCGTGCGTCTCGACGGAGACGTCGCCGAGGATGTCGACGTGCACCGTCCGTGACGTGACCCCGGGCGCGAACTCGACGGTGCCCGAGGCGGCGGTGTAATCCACGCCAGCGATGGCGGTTCCGTTGGATGTCACGTAGTGCACCGTCACAGGTGCGGTCGAGGCCTTGTCCAGCGTCACGACGAACATGAAGTGCGCGTGTTCCCCGTCGCCTTCGACGACCGCGAGGTCGGCGATCGAGACGGCGGGCGGGGTGGCCGGTGCCTGATCGACGTCGTCGTTGCGGATGGTGCCCGTTCCGGCGCCGTCGGCGATGGTGGCATTGACCGGTGAGGACAGGTTCAGCGTGAACCACTCGTCGAGTTCCACCTGCGCGTCGCCGTTCACGGTGACATGGACGGACTTCGATGTCTCACCTGGCGCGAAGCTGAGCGTGCCGACCGTCGGGGTGAAGTCCGCCCCGGCGGCGGTGGCAGTGCCGTTGCTGGTGCTGTACCCGACCGTCACCGTGTCGGCGGATGCCTGCGACAACGTGACCGTGAAGACCACCGACGAGTTGTTCGCAGTGCCCTCGAGCACGCTGCCGTCGCTGACCGACAGGCTCGGCGACGAAACCGGTGGCGCCGCGTTGTAGATCAGGCTCTGCCACTTCGTGCGTGCGCTGTCATCGAGCGCGACGATGTTGCCGGTCGTCAGCTCACCGATGGCGACGCCGACGAGCGTATAGGTCTGGTTCTTGTTGACGATCGCCACGCGTGTCGAGCCGTTCAGTTCGGTGACATCGAACTCGTGCGCCTTGAACCAGCCGAAGTCGAGCGTGTCGACGGCAGGATCGAAATCGAGCGCCGTGTGGGTGCCGTACTGCCAGGAGATGGTTGTGGTGGTGCCGGTTTCGCCGGTCGGCGGCGTGCCGTTGCCGGCGCCGGTGGGCCAGCTGTCGGTGCCGGCGACCGGAATGCCCTGCGGCAGGATCTGCGAGTCGGGCACGGTGCCGATTCCCAGCTGGAGGTGCAGCCTGTCCTCGCGCACCTGGGCGCTGTGGAAGATGAAGTTGCGCGCAGTGAGCTCTGCGCTGGTGACACCCTGAAGGATCAGCGCCTGTCCGGTGCCCGCATTCGCGATGACGAGGCCGTCCGGGGAGTCGGCCATGTAGAGCTGTTCGCGCGTGCCGTAATGGCGGAAGTCCACCACGTCCGTGGTCGGATCAAACGCGACACGGTCGATTTGCCCGACTTCGTGGGAGCGCGCGTACACGGTGCCGGACCGGGCGGCCACACCCTGCTCCCAGGCCAACGCACCCGAAAGGTCCTGGCGGAGATGATCATTGATGACCGGCGCGAAGCTGTCGACTGTCAGCTGGCCAAGCGACACACCCTGGACGATCGCCGTGTCACCTGACCAGGGGTTGCGGAAGCCCACGCCCTCGGCCGTGTCGACGACGATGAAGTTGTGCACCGAGACGTCGCCGAGGTCGAGCTTGTCCTTGGCGGGGTCGAAGGCCACGATGTCCGGTCCCGAGGTGGTGACCTGATGGATCGTGCCCGCCGTAGCGCCGGCTGCGACCGCGGCCACCAGCGCGCCGGAGGTAGCCGCCGCCGACCACGCCGCCGATGAATCCGCGGTCGCCGCAGCGGCGTCGGCACCGACCGTCACCGTCACCGGGACCCGAGTTCTGGTGGGACCGGTCGAGATCAGATGGAAGCCGGCATCGCGCACCTGGACGACGAACGTGTCCGTCCCACCGCCGACCATCAGTTGCGGATCGGCGGTGTAGGCGAAGTTCCCCTCGGCGTCGACCACGACGCTGCCCCGAGACGGGGCCTGGGCCACCGTGTATTCCAGTCGATCACCGTCCGGGTCGGAGGCGCTCACCGTGCCGTTGACCACCCCCGGGCCGGCCTCACCCGTCAGCACCACGGTGGCCGTGGGTCCGTCGTTGGAGAACAGCCTGTCGATTTCGCGGCGGATCGCGCCGAACACCGCGGTCACTACTTCGAACGACGGCAACGGCATGCCCCCGGTGCCGGCGGAGGGGCCGATCCCCAACACCGCCAGGAGTTTCGACACGATCCCCGCCAGCCCGGTCGACGCCGTGGCGGGCGGGGTGACGGCAGTGGCCGCGACTTCCGCCGGGACCGCCGAAGAGACCGCGCGGGCGGCCGCAGGCTCGACGGCCTGCGTGGCGTCGGCGTCCGGTGCCGCCGTGGGCAGAGAGGAGTGCCTCCCGGCAGGAGGCGAGTCCGGCTCGTCCACGCCGACCACGTCCTCGTCCTCCGCCTCGGCCCCTTCGGTCACTCGGATGGCGTCAGCGTCGGAGCCAGAGGCGGCGTCGGATGCGGGTGATGTGCCGGATGCGGGTGATGTGCCGGCGAGGTCGATGTCGGCAGTGTCGGCTTCCAGGGGTGCGGACGGGTCGTCAGTTTCGTCGACGTCCCGCTCTTCCCCGACCGGTGATTCGGTCTCGGGGTCGTCGGTATCGTCGGCGTCGCCCGCCGTGATTGTCGAACCCGGTGCGCCGGAGTCTTCTGATGGGTCGGCGTCGTCGCCTTCGCCGTCGATTCCGGACGACGGAGCATCGGTCGACTGGGCCCCTGTGTCGTCCGCACTCTCGGTTTCCGTGCTTGCGGAGCGAGCGCTCGCCTCACCGGTGGGGCTGTCGTCCGCCGGGTCGGCGGCCGCCACTGCGGGCGCGGCCAACCCGATTCCCAGCGCCACAGCTAACGCACCAACACGACCCACGAATCTTCCGTAGCCCATCAGCAACGCACTCCTGTCCACTTTTAGCTGCTCAACTCCCCGTGTTCCATGTCATCTCGTTCCAATCACGAAACAAAATTTACGGGCACGAAAGGCTATGAAACACGAGGCTTCGCACAGCGTCAAGTGTTTGAGTCCGTTCCGGACATGATGACCTTCGCGAGCCGCTTGTAGCCAATTCAAGCAAACTGGTACCAAGTCGAATCGCTGCGATTTTTCCTAGTAAATCCGTGCTGCGTAACGATAGAGCCATGATATGGCGAACGCTGTCCCCGGCTCGGTGTAGAGGTGAGGACCGCCAGCCACCGTGATTAAACGATTGTCTAAGCGGTGAACAAAACTGGGGTCAGCGTCCAACGAAATTACACCGAATTCATCGGATTCATCTATCCCCATAGCGATATACCTTGGGTGCATAATCGTCTTTCTGGCAAATTGCTGGGAGGAAGCTGGGAGCCATTAGGGCAAACAGGGGTGACGGTCAGGGCCTGCGCAACATGCGCCGGCCGCCGCCGCGGACAGCAGGCAGACATGCGTGATCGCCGAATGCATTGAGCCGGTGGGCATTTCGCCCACACGCCGACGCTGCTGGCCTCAGGCGGCGTCGAAGGTGACGAGGTCGATGCTGAGTCGGCCTTCGATGAGGCTGACTCGTCGTCGGATTGGTGGTCCGGGTAGTGGTGGGGCGGTGG
>NZ_JACKSH010000099.1 GCF_025821625.1 Mycolicibacterium pyrenivorans | reverse complement strand
ATGATGACGGTGCAGACCAACGGTCCCAGGCTCACCATGCTTCAGCATTCTCGATGACGGAGGAGCTACTCGTGGTCGCCATCCAGAGAGACGTTCAACAGCGTCCTGTCAGCTCCGGTTGAATCTTGAGCAGCCTGCTCCGGTCGAAAAGTGAGCAGGTTTACGGGGTTGAGTCTGCCTGACGATCGACTTCTACGGAGGGCAGTGACTCGATCGCGGTGTGTTTGATGCGGTAGCTGGCACCTTTGAGGGCGATGACATCGGCGTGGTGAACGATCCTGTCGATCATCGCCGAGGCGATGGTGGCCTCACCGAAATGAGGTGAGCCCTTCGTAGTGGTCCAGGTGGACTCAGTAACGGGGACTCGCCAATGGACGGCACGCGGCGCTCGCCACGACGCCAACGCTGCTGACAAGGCCTTATCCAGTCCCGAGCAGCGCAGAGTTCGGGCCACAACAGCCCGCCGGCCGAAGAAACCAGCGACTCGCGACCCGAATCCAGCACCACCGAACACACCGCGCTACGCTTCACCTACGGAGTGCCTTCCTGTTTGACGAAAATTGACCCTCAGCAAGTCAATGTTCTCAACTAGGACAGGCACTTCCGTGCATTAAAGGCCCGCGTCACCACCCAATTCATGAAACGTCGAGGCTAGTCCCTACTCACATGATCTGGGATGTGGCACGCAAAGCCGCACCGTTAAGGCGGTGAAGCACCAGTCCAATCTATTGAGCCGCGTGTTGGGCATACGACCGTCGGACTATTTAACTGGTGCATCACCGCCTTCGTCGAAGCGACGAGCGTAGGCATGGCGGGGGCGACACTCAGCGCGGAACCGACGTCTCCCCGCCCCGCAGCGGATGTTTGTACCCGCACTCTGGCGGTCGAGCGTGCAGTCGCCGCAACGCCTGCGGTGTTCGGGTGCGCACCCGGCAGCACCGTGCAGACGTCGGCCAGTGCCCCAGCCACATCGACACCCCGCAGCCGCGCGCCGTACAGCGCACCGACCGTCGGCGTGCGGCTCTACGTGCCGACGCAGTGCACCAGTACGGTTCGTCCCTCGCGGCGTAGCTGCTCGACGGCGCGCGCGGCGTCCAGCAGGACGAAGTTCAGGTGCCGGTTCTCATCAGTATCGAGTCTGTCGATCAGCCGCACCTCGACGTGCGGCATGCCCACCGGAACGTCGTCGTCGGCCACCCGGCACAGCGACACCACCGCATCGACATCCGCCGGAAGCCGACGCAGCACGCCGATACCGCCGAGCACCACGCCGTCGTCGTACGGATGTCGCGCGACCGTACCGACCGGCGAACCGGGATAGGTGAAGTCGAACTGGTCCGGTTCACCGCCACGGTAGATCGCCGACGCCAAGCCGACCAATCCGCGCGCCGTCATGCCCGGCCAGCCGTGCAGCAACGCCCGCCACCGCACCGGCACCGCGGACGCCCCGTACGCGGCGCCCAGCAGCCCGCCGGCGATCGCAGCGACGGTGTCGGTGTCGTTCAGATGGTCGGCGCGGAACACCCCGGACGCGCTGGGTCGTCGACGGGCACAGCTGTCGTGCTGATCGCCGACCACGCCGCCTGCAACGCGGCCACCACAGAACCATTGTGCGCGAACGGCGACGGCCGCCCCGCCTCCGCCGCGTCCAGTCGCTCCTGCCACACCTTGCGGCGGCTCCAGTCGATGTGGCGCAACCCGATTCGCACATCGAGCTGCCCGGTGAGCACCGCGTGCCGGATCGCGCAGCACCAGAGCACACAGGCGTCGCCGGCGTCGGGGTCGACGTGGGTGAGATCGCTCAATGCCCGCGCCGCCTTGACCATCGCATCCTCGTCGTCGAGGTAGGCGAGCGCCACGGGTGCGGTCCGCATCAACGAGCCGTTTCCCGCCGTGCGGCCGGTGCGCTCATGCAGTCTGGCCGCCGCGTCACGGAAGCGCACTGCCGTGATGCCACCCGCCTGCGCGGCCGCGGTGAGCACCGAACGGGTCTGGATGCCGACATCCGTCGCCCGCAGCGACCACTCGTGCCAGCGCGCAACTACCGCGTCCCTGGAAGGGAAGAATTCGCGCCACGTCGTCTGATAAGTCTCCTCTTGAGACTGCGCGTTCGATTGGATCTCCCGCGCCGTACGGCCGCCCTGCTCGGTGAGCCTCAACCAGGCATACCACGGCCGTTGCAGGGTCACCCAGCTCGGCCAACCCTCGTCGACGAGAGAACGGATCAGCTCCAAGGTCTTAGCCTGGACGACATTCAGCGGCGAACCTGGATTCTCCTGGGCGACAGACCGCGGTGAAGCGCTGAGTACGTCGTGCTCGCGTCGGTTCAGACGCCGACAATCGGCAGGATTTCGTCAAGCCCTCGGAAGTCATCGACGTTGCGTGTGTAGAGCGGGAGATTGGCCGCGAGGGCAGTGGCGGTGATCAACAGATCGACGGCTCGGGGGCCACGCGCCTTGCGGCCCGTCGCGGCGACTGCGGCATATACGCGTCCATAGGCCCTCGCCGAGTCGCCATCGAACGGCAGGGGATCAAAGTTGGCTTCGGCTCGTTGTAAGCGATCTTGGCGCCGTGCTCGCTCGCCGGCATCGACCGTCGCGTGCGGGCCGGCGGCGAGCTCTGCCGTGGTCAGTGCGCTGATGGCGAGTTCGATCGGGAGTTGCTCGGCGTCGATGTGATCCAGATCGATGACGACCGAGGTGTGGATGAGGCCTTGCAGTGGCCGTGGAGCCTCAGCCACGAGGGGCGATTTCCTGGCCGGCGACCCGGTCGAGATCTGCTCGGAACTGGTCGAACTCCACCCGCGGAGCACCCCTGAACGCGGCGACGGCCGCCTCGGCGCTGACAAGTCGATGCCGGCGCAGCGGGGAAAGCTCGCCGACCGGGACTCCGTTCCTGGTCACGACGAACGACTCGCCTTGGTCAAGCTGGCGCATGAAGTCGCCGCTGTTATTGCGCAGCTCCCGCTGGGTGATCTGTTTGGTCACGCCCCCAGCGTAGAGCGAGTGCTACGGGGTTCATTCGCGACTTGCAGCTACGCCACGAGTGTCGCCGACACCTTCCAGCCCGCCGTCGTCATGACAGCAGCCCCTTCAGCCGTGCGGCGATCGCGGTCTCGCGCAGGGCTGCGTGGGCACTGTGGTGGGGGTGCCAGCCGAGTTCCCGGTGCGCTTTGGTCGTGTCCACGACGAGCGTCTTGCGCATAGCGTTCACCCACGCGAGGTCCTGGGGCAGGAACCGCTGCAGCCGTTCGACTACCGCGGCCGCGACCGGCACCGCCTGGCGCGGGATGGGTAGCGGTCGCCACCCCAGCGCGTGGGCGACTTCGCTGAGCGAGACTGGATCCGGCGCGGCGAGGTTGTAGATGCCCGGGGTTCCCTGTCCCTCGATCGCCGCCACGAGCGCGTCGGCCACGTCGTCGTGGTGGACGAGCTGCATCGCCACGCCGGGGTCGGGAAGCATCGGCCGCAGCCAGGGCAGCACCTTGACCAGCTGCCGTTCGACCGGGAACCGCCCACCAAGCTGAAAGCTCTTCGCGATGCTGTCAACCAGCAGCAGCGCGTCCGGGCCGGCAACCACGACGGGTCGGAAGATGTAGAAGTCGACGTCTGTCGTGCCGAGCGTCTCCTGGAGGAGCGCCTCGAGCTCCGCCTTCTGCGCCGAGTAGTAGAACGCCTCGGTTCCGCGCGGCTGCACCGTCTCATCCACGTGCTCCGGGGTGCCGTCCCCGAACCCGTAAGCGGCGACCGAGGACGTGTACACGAAGCGCCCGATGCCGGCGGCGGCCACTGCCTCGAACACGTTACGGGAGCCGCGAAGGTTGACCTCGCGGGTTTGCTCGCGGTTGCCGAAGATCAGGAACGCCAGGTGGACTACCACGTCCGCCTCGGCGACGAGGGCAGCGACGGAATCGGGATCGAGCACGTCGCCCCGGCGGTAGGACACCTTGCGCCACCCGTGCGCCTCGGGATCGAACGGTCGGCGCGCCATCCCCAGCACCCGCGTGACGCGGTCGGAGCCTTCGAGCGCACGGAGCAGGGAACGGCCGATGTCGCCGGTCGGTCCGGTGACCGCCACGGTCAGCCCGTCGGTCATGACGACTCGCCGGTCGGCGTTGCCGAAGTGTCTGCCGCGCGCTGCAGCGCGCCCAAGGCGTCGCGGATGTGGCCGGCGACATCGCGGATGTCGGGCATCACCTCCCAGTCGCCGATCAGGCAGAAGCCGAGTTTGCCGTTGTAGGAGAGGATTCCGAACCCGAGCGTGTGGGCCTGCGGCGTGGGCGCGATCGGCAGGAAGCTGACGAGTTCGCGCCCCAGCATGTGCAGCGGGAACTGCGGTCCGGGAACGTTGGTGACGATCAGGTTGAACAACCGGGTGGAGAAGTTCAGCCGGGCTGCCTGGGCCAGCAGCGTCGGCGGCGCGAACTGCTGCATGCCCAGATAGGCCTCCACGCCGAGCACCTGCTTCGAGTTCTTCAGGTCGTTCATCGCCGCACTCACTGTCCGCAGCCGCTCGACCGTGTCCGCGACGCCGACTGGCAGGGGCGCGCGCATCGCCGCGATCCGGTTGCCGAACGAATGCCGTTCCGTTTCTTCCCGGACGGACTTGGGCACCATTGCCTGCAGCGTGAGGCCGTCGACCGGATAGCCCCGGTCCAGCATCCAGGTCCGCAAGCCACCCGCGACCGCCGCGATGACCACGTCGTTGACGGTTCCGCCGAGCGCGTTCTTGATTCGCTTGACCTCGGACAGCTCTACTTCGAACCAGGTGACCCGCCGGTGCGGACCGTGCGGGACGTTGAACGGGGAGGGCGGGGCGGTGTCGACCACGGCGCCGAGGAAGTCCCGTAAGCCTTGCAGGTATTCGCAGGCCACGTGGAGCGCTCGGCGGGGATGCGGAACGGCCTGCAACGCTCGTTTGGCGACGGACCACTGCCCCCCGATGAGTTCACGCAGTTCGGCGGAGGCGAGCTGCGCGCCGGTCGGCTCCGAAGTGGGCTCCCACTCCGCGTCGGCGCCGTCCCGGGCGGGACCGTCGGGGTCGGCCTCGAGCGAGTCCAAGAGCAGGCTGGCGACGTCCACTCCGGCGATCCCGTCGACGAGCGCGTGATGGGTCTTGGCGATCAGCGCGAACCGATCGTTGTCGAGTCCCGTCACGTACCACAACTCCCACAGCGGTTTGGAGCGGTCGAGGCGCTGTGAACAGATCCGCCCGATTAGCGTTTCGAGGTCATCCGTCGATCCGGGTGCGGGCAGCGCGGTGTGGCGCAAGTGGTAGTGGATGTTGAAGTTGGGGTCGTCGACCCACAAGGGGCGCCCCAGTCGCAACGGGGAGTCGGCGAGCTTCTGGCGGTAGCGCGGGACCAGGTCGAGGCGATACTGAATCCGCGCCACCACTTGCTCGTAGGGCGGTGGCGGCCCCTCGAAGATCAGAACGCCGGCCACGTGCATGTGTCCGCCACCCTTTTCCAGGCTGAGGAACGAGTTGTCGGTGACGTTCAAGCGGGCCGCCGTGGTAGGCACCACCCCATCGTAGGGAGCGTGAGGGGACCGCCACCACGACTCAGCGATCTGCCACCTCGCCACCATGCTGATCACCCGCATCGCCACCTGCATGCGCAACGGCGCGCTCGTGCCTGCAACCCCTTGTCGAGCAGCACGCGCCCGCAGCCGTAATCTTGTGCGTCTGCCCAGACCTGCCCGCCACCTCGCTCGAGCTCCGCACCGCAACCCCGTTGCCCTGCAACTTGATCCGAAACCCGCCGCGTATCATCGCCCTCGCCGTCGAGGACCTTCGCTCCCGGTACGCCGACCGCCCTGACCCTGATCGCCTGCTCGACGACGAGTTCACCATGCGGGAACTACGCCTGGCGCACGAGGCGGTCGCTGGGCAGTCACTGCAGCGCGACTGGTTCCGCCGCACCATGGAACCTCAACTCGTCCCGACCGGCACTGTCGCCGGCGGAACCAGGGGGCGGCCCGCCGAACTGTTCCGACAGAGGCTCTGACTCGCGTTCAAACTGCGTTGAGGGCGACGTCTACTCGAACTTCTTCACCGCCAGTGCACAACGAACGCTGACTGATTCTCGGCGGTCGAGCGTCCTGCGGCACGTGGAGCTACCGGCCGTCAGCCGGAAAGGCCGACGTTCGCACATGGAGTGGCAAGACATCGACTGCGCGGCCGTTCGCGCTGGGCAGGCACAGCCTGATGAACGGCATCGAATCCTGATTTGCCTGGTGAAAGGGCGCCGACGGTGTGGGTATCCAAGTAGGGTCCGCGCATGCGGGCCACGGCGCGAATCCTCGCCAGTCGATAAGCTGGCTTACGGCGCTGTTTGCTGACGCGCGAGACAATCTCTGGGCAGCGAGCCTGTGATGTGCGAGGAACGAAGTCGATGCCGGTCGAAAGCCACACCACCGGGCCACCGGGCGGCAAGGCCCACCCCCAGGTCATCCCCGGAACCACGCCCGCCAAGCCTCCGCGGTTCCGGCGCGGGTGGCTCCTGCTCACCGCACCCCTCGCCATTTTGGCGAGTATCTACCTCGGCGATCTGATCCTCAGCTCGGACAGGGTCCCCCGAGGCGTCACCGCCGCGGGCGTACCGATCGGCGGGATGGCGCTGAGCGACGCCGAGGCTCGCCTGCGTGCCGATGTCTCGCCCCGCGTGACGCGGCCGATTCCGGTCACCTTCGCCGACGAGCGCGGCGACATCGACCCGACGTCGGCGGGCCTGGCCGTCGACTGGACCGCCACCGTGAGCCAGGCCGGCGCCCAACCGCTGAACCCGCTAACCCGCCTCGCCTCGCTGTTCAGCACCCGCGAGATCGGCGTCGTCTCCACCGCCGACGACACGGCACTCACCGCAGCCCTCGAGGATCTGGACGCCAAAGTCGCCCAGGATCCCGTCGAGGGCACCGTGCGCTTCGACGGAACCAAACCCGTCGCGGTCAACCCGGAAGCCGGCCGGCGGCTCGACGTCGACGCCGCCGCCGAACTCGTCAAGAGCGGCTGGGCCGCCGGCGACACCATCGACCTGCCCGTCAACGAACTACAGCCCAGCACAACGGCTTCCGACGTGCAGGCAGCTCTCGACGACATCGCGACGCCGGCAGTCTCCGCGCCGTTGATCATCACCGGTGACGGCGACAGTGTGGCGACCATCGACGAGGACGTCATCGCCGCGGCGCTGACATTCGACATCGAGGACGGCGACATCGTGGCGACCGTCGACGAGGACGTCTTCGCCGACGCTGCGCGGCCCCAGCTCGCCGCGTCCGAGACACCGCTGCGCGAGGCCACCATCGACTTCGCGGCGTCGCCGCCGGCGAAGGTGCCGTCGCAGGACGGCCGCCGCATCGACTACGACGCCACCTTCAGCGACCTGCTCGACGTCCTCACCGGCACCGGCGACCGCGATATCGCGGCGGTCTACGTCGATGAGCCGGCGACGTTCACCACCGCTGACATCGACGCGCTCGGCCCCGTGCAGGTCATCGGTGAATTCCAGACGTCGGGTTTCTCGGGAGACTCGGGCGTGAACATCAAGCGCGCCGCCGGGGCGATTGACGGGATCGTCGTCGCGCCGGGGGAGACATTCAGCCTCAACGGCGCCACCAACCCGCGCACCGCGGCCAATGGTTACGTCGAGGCCGGCATCATCCTCAACGGCCGACCGGACAGCGGCGTCGGCGGCGGGGTGTCCCAGGTGGCCACCACTCTGTTCAACGCAGCGTATTTCGCCGGCGTGGAACTCGTCGAGCACCAGGAGCACAGCTACTACATCAGCCGCTATCCGGCCGGCCGGGAGGCCACCGTGTTCGGCGACGCCATCGACGTCAAGTTCCGCAACGACGGGCCGACCCCGGTGCAGATCCAGACCACGTGGACGTCAGGTTCGGTCACCGTGCGACTGGTCGGGATCAAACGCTACGAGGTGTCGTCCGCGCAGAGCCCGCGCTCGGCGCCGACCAGTCCGCGGACCATCACCATTCCCGCCGGCGAATCGTGCAGCGCCGGCGGCGGCGCACCGGGATTCACCATCACCGACACCCGCACGCTGCGCGACATCGTCACCGGGGAGACGCGGACGGAGTCGCACACCGTGCGCTATGACCCGATTCCGAAAGTGGTGTGCGGCGGCTGAGCGCACCGACGATGTGTGCGACGGTCCGACATGTCGCTGCTCCCGGGTAGCGTCCGCGTCATGACTGACGCACGCGCACGTGAGTACGGTGAAATTCTGGTCACCCGGGATGCGCGTGCCAGATCGACCTACGAAGCGCTCGGGGTGAACACCGAAATCCTGGCAGACGACACTGTGCCATAACGGATATCGTCGCGGCCCGAACGCTCGTCATGGGCGGTCCCGCGGGTCGCTCGAGCCTGGGTGAGGCGTGCCGTCTCACCCATGGCGCCGACCGTGTCACCCTGGACTCATGCCTGCGAATCGACACCCGCACCGCGCAGATCTCGTCCTTTCCGGCGGTGGAGTCAAAGGAATCGGCCTGGTCGGTGCGGTCGGCGCGCTGCGCGACGCCGGCTACGGGCTCGAACGCATCTCGGGAACCTCGGCAGGTTCGCTGGTCGGCGCGGTGGTGGCCGCCGGCACCCAGGCCGGCGGGTTCAGCGCCGAGCAGCTGCGCGAGATTGCAGTGAGCGTGCCCTACCGGAGGTTCCGCGACAGCGGCCCGATCGAACGCATCCCGCTGCTCGGTACCGCCTGGGGGCTGGCGCGCGGGACCGGCCTCTACCGCGGCGACTTCGCCCACGCCTGGATCCGCGACGAGCTGAAGAACCTGGGCGTGACCACGTTCGGCGACCTGGCCATCGACGCCGATCACCTGCTGCCGGAGCGCCGCTACCGGCTCGTGGTCACCGTGGCCGATTTGACCACCGGTCAGCTGGTGCGGCTGCCGTGGGACTATCGGCGGCTCTACGGACTGGACCCCGACGAGCAGTCCGTCGCCGACGCGGTCCGCGCCTCGATGGCGATACCGTTCATGTTCCGGCCGACCACGCTGGAAGATGCTGCAGGGCAACGGTACACACTGGTCGACGGCGGCGTGCTGTCGAACTTTCCGATCGACTCGTTCGACCGCCCCGACGGCGCCGAGCCCCGCTGGCCGACGTTCGGGGTGACCGTGGTGCCCTACCTGCCCGCCCCGACCGCCCAACAGTTGATCCCCGGCCTGCGGCTGCCGTGGGACGGGCCCACCTTCCTGGAGAGCCTGCTCACCACCATGCTGGTCGGCCACGACCAGGCCCACCTCAACCAGCCGTGGGTGAAGGTGCGCGCCATCCAGGTCGACTCCACCGACGTCGGCGTCCTCGACTTCGACATCACCCCCGCCGAGGCCGACGTGCTCTACGACAAGGGTTACGGGGCGGCCACCGAATTCCTGTCGAGCTGGGACTGGCCGGCGTACCTGGAGCGCTTCCGTCGTGCGCACTACGTGACCTGACGGGTCTTCTGCGTGACCGGGACGTGTGTAGCGCGGTGTCACGCAATCCGCAGCGCCTCGACTGGTTGCCCCGAAATCTGTGCGATCAGGCTGAAATCCTTGTCGAGGCTGAGAACGGTCAATCCGGCGACTTCGGCCGTGGCGGCGATGAGCAAGTCGGGAATCGATGGCGCGCGGCGCAAACCGCGGTCGGCGAGGATGAGCTGTACCTCGCGGGCGCGCTCTTCGATGGCCGGCGTCATGTACTCGGCCGGCATGAATGCCAAGGGCGGCGAGACAACTTCGGAGTGTGCCTCTGCCGCTGTGCGAAATGAATAGCCGATTTCGAGGCGTGTCACTGTGCTGATGCGGACCAGTCCGCGTTCAATGCGCTGCATCCAGGTATCGACGTCGGGTGAGACCGCGAGTCGCGTATACGCCGACTTGTCGATCAGCCATGACCTCAGCGCCACGCGCGGTCCATCACCTCGGGGTCGTCAAGGTCGCAAGCTGCTGCCGCCGCGCGGCGCAGATCCTCGATCGTCAACCGACCTTGAGATTCGCCGTGAGCGCGCTCGGCCTCGAAGCGTCGCCTGAGGTATTCCTGCCGAGACAGTCCTTGTGCCGCGGCTGCGGCATCGATATGTGCCACGGCGGCGTCCGACAAACCCCTGATCACCACGTCTGCCATGCGCCTGACCTCCCGATATCACCGATACCACACACTGCGGCGGCACGCCGATGTGCCTCCTGACGCCATAACCGGCGATTCGCAGCAGGAAGTTGTCGCTGCGCCTCCCTAGTCTCAAGGTCGTGGACTACGCGGCCCTCACCACACTGCGCGAGCGACACCCCGCCTGGCGGCTGTTGCGCGCGGGCAATGCCGCGCTGGTCCTGTCCTTCCTCGGCCAGTTCTTCGTCGAAGGCAACCGCGGCGCATGCTCGGCCAGTGTGCTCGCCGACGCCCTGGACGACCACCTCTACGCCCTGAACGTCGACGAGGTGCGGTACCCGAAGCAGCCCCGCGCGTATCTGGAGGACTGGGCCGCGACCGACGCCGGATACCTGAGGCGGTTTTACCCGCCCGGCGACGATGAGGTCCACTACGAGGCCACCCCGGCCTTCGAGAAGGCCTACGCCTGGGTGCACAACCTGCAGGGCAGGTCCTTCGTGGGCACCGAGTCCCGATTGCACACGGTGATCGCCCTGCTGCGCCAGATCGTGCAGGGCACCGAGACGGAGCCCGCGGTCCGGCTGGCCGATCTGCGCCGCCGCCGCGATGAACTCGACGCCGAGATCGCGGCGGTCGAAGCAGGGCACGTCGCCATCTTGGACGCCACCGGAGTCCGCGACCGCTATCAACAGTTGTCGACCACTGCGCGCGAGTTGTTGTCCGACTTCCGTGAGGTCGAGGAGAACTTCCGCCTGCTGGACCGGGCCGCTCGGGAAAAGATCGCCGCCTGGGATGGATCCAAAGGAGAACTGCTGGCCGAACTGATCGGCAGTCGCTCCGAGATCGCCGGCTCTGACCAGGGGCGCAGCTTTCAGGCATTCTTCGACTTCCTGCTGTCCGAGCAGCGCCAAACCGAGCTTGCCGACCTGCTCGCCAAGGTGACGGCTCTCGACACTGTTGACGCCGACGAGCGGAGCCACAGCGTCAAAGGCATCCACCATGACTGGTCTGAGGCTGCCGACCGCGCCCAGCGCACCGTTCGGCAGATCTCCGAACAGCTTCGCCGGTTCCTCGACGACCAGGTGTGGCTGGAGAATCGGCGGGTGTTGGATCTGGTGAGGGCCGTCGAGGCCGCTGCCCTCGATGTCCGCGACACCCCGCCGTCGTTCGGGCTCGAGGTCGATGAACCGGGCATCGACATCGCCCTGCCGTTCGAGCGGCCGCTCTATCAAACGCCGGTCGCGGTGGCCGTCGAGAGCCGTATCGCCGACGGCACCGAGAACGTCGACGCCGACCTGCTGTTCACCCAGACCTATGTCGACCAGGTCCGGCTGGCCGAGACCATCCGCGCCGTCCTGCCCGAGAACTCGTCGGCGCTGCTGTCCGACGTCATCGCTGTGCATCCCATCGAGCAGGGCGCCGCGGAGATCGTCGGCTATCTGGCCCTCAACGACGACGACGTCAGCGTCGACATGGACGACACCGATGAGACCGTGCTGGACTATCCCGACCCGGCCCATCCCGACGTCACCAAGCGCGCCCGGCTACCGAAGGTGACGGTGCGACGGCACGGGGCTCAACGAGCATGAGCAACGAACGTGCCGTCGCCGCGGCCATCATCCGACTCATGCAAGGCGTCGTCTACCGCACCTCCGACGAGGACACCTGGCTGACTCTGGAACGGCTGGGCGCCGGTGTCCGCGACCACTTCTCGACCATCGGCGTCGACGTCGTGATCGACGACACCGAGGGCTACGCCTACCTGCGCTCACGTCCGGAGGAAGACGGTGAGGAGGCGCTGCCGCGGCTGGTGCGCCGACGTGCCCTGACCTACAACGTCAGTCTGCTGCTGGTGTTGCTGCGCAAACGGCTCGTCGAGTTCGAGACCGGCGGCGGAGAGGGCCGCTTGGTGTTGAGCACCGAGCAGATCGTCGAGATGCTGCGGCTGTTCCAGGCCGACTCCACCAACGACGCGCGCGTCGTCGACCAGGCCGAGACCACCGTCAAGAAGGCGGCCGAACTCGGCTTCCTGCGGCAGCTTCGTGGCCAGCGCGACCACTGGGAGGTACGACGCATTCTGAAGGCCTACGTCGATGCCCAGACTCTCAACGATTTCGCTGCCAAACTTCGCGAGTACGCCGGAGCGGTCACCGACGATGAGTGAACCACATTCCGAGGCAACCGAACCCGGGGCCGGGTACCGCCTGCAGTACGCCGAGGTCTACAACTGGGGCACGTTCGACGACCATGCCTGGCGGTTCACCCCCGGCACCGACACCGCGCTGCTGACCGGCGACATCGGATCGGGGAAATCGACCATCGTCGACGCGCTGACCACCTTGCTGGTGCCCGCGCACAAGGCCGCCTACAACAAGGCCGCCGGCGCCGACGCCAAGGAGCGCACCCTGCGCTCCTACGTCGAAGGTCACTACAAATCCGAGCGCAACGAATCCACCGGTAGGTCCCGTCCCAAAGGACTACGCGAGAACAAGCGCAGCTATTCGGTGATTCTCGGGGTGTTCCGCAACCATGGACACGACGAGACGGTCACCCTGGCTCAGGTGTTCCAGCAGCGCGAGAGCACGGGGCAGCCCTACCGGTTCTTTGTGACCTCCACCAAGGAACTGTCCATCGCGACCGACTTCGCCGACTTCGGCACCGATCTGCGCGAACTGCGCAGACGGCTGCGTGCCGCCGGGGCCGAGATTTTCGACGAGTTCCCCAAGTACTCCACCTCGTTGCGCCGACTGCTCGGCATCCGCTCGGAGCAGGCCCTCGAACTGTTCCATCAGACCGTTTCGATGAAATCGGTGGGGAACCTCAACGATTTCGTCCGCGATCACATGCTCGAACCGAGCGACTCGACTGAACGCGTCCGCGAGATCATCGGGCATTTCGAGGATCTGACGAAGGCGCACGACGCCGTCAAACGCGCCCGCGAGCAACTCGAGGCGCTGCAGCCGATCGTGGACACCGCGGCGAAATACGACGCGGCACTCGCAGAACGTGCCGGGTTGGAGCTCGAGCGCGCGGCCGTCCGGCTGTTCATCGCCGAACTGCGCTCCGGGTTGCTCACCGATGAGATCGCGCGGCTGGAAGCCGACGGCGCGGTGCTGTTGACTCAGCGGGACACCGCCGAAGCCGAACAGCGCAAGCTCGGCCACGAGCGGGACTCCCTGATCGAGGAGCGCGCCACGGCTGGCGGTGACCGTATCGGTGAGCTGGAGCGACTTGCCGACGAAGCCCGCGAGCAGGCGAAAATGCGAAGCCAGACAAAGGCTTTGTTCGACGCCGCAGTGGCGGACGCCGGACTGGAGCCCGTCGCCGATGGTGATGCCTTCGCCGCGCTCGGTGCCGCGGTTGCCGCCGAACGGCCCCGGCTGACCAGCGAGAAACGCGAGCTCGACACCGCGACCGTTGATGCGATCGGACGCGAGCGGGAGCACCAACGCAGGTGCGATGCGATCGCCGAGGAGGTCGCGAGTCTGGAGCAGCGCACCGACAACCTGCCTCAGGAGCAGGTGGTGGTGCGGGCCGAGTTGTGCGCGGCGCTGGGGTTGACGCCGGACGACCTACCGTATGCGGGTGAGTTGCTCGATGTCTATGACGAGCATGCGCGGTGGCGGGGTGCCGCAGAACGTGTGCTGCGGGGGTTCGCGCTGTCCTTGCTGGTGCCGCAGCGGCACTACGACGCCGTCACCGCATGGGTGAACGGGCGCCGGCTCACCGTCGGCGGCCGCGGTGCCAAACTGGTCTACGAACGCGTCCCTGCGCACCGGGTACGGCTGCAGCCGACGGCACACGACGGGCTGCTGCTGGCCGATTGCATCGAAGTCCGAGACGGGCAGTTCGAGGAGTACCTGCGTGCCGAGCTGATGAAGCGTGCCGACTTCCGATGCGCAGTAACACTCGACGAGTTCCGCAACGAGCGACGTGCCGTCACCCGCGAGGGCCAGGTGCGCTCGGGGGACCGGCACGAGAAGGATGACCGGCACCGCGTTGACGACCCCAGGCGTTGGGTGCTGGGCTGGGTCAACGAGCGCAAGATCGCCGCGATGCGTGCCGAACTGGCCGAGTTGGAAAGCCAACGTGACGAGGCGGCGGCCGAAGCATCCCGGCTCGTCGGCGAACGGGACGCCGTGCAACATCGGCTGGATGCGCTTCGGAGTGTCGAGGGGTTCCGCTCGTGGGTCGAACTCGACGTCGGCGATGCCGAGGCGCGGGCGAAAGCCTATGATGCCGAGAGGGTTCGGCTTCAGGCCGGATCGACTCGGCTGGCGGAGATCACGCAGGCGCTGGAGCGCAACGCCGAAAACGCAGTCACGGTAACGGACCTGATCAAGAAGCTCACCGGCATGTTGGCGACCGCGCAATCGAGAATGAATCAGGCACAGCAGGAGCGAAGCCGCGACGACGAATTCGTCGCCGCGCAGGCACCGGATCACCGGGAGAAGGCCCGTGCGTCGTACCCGGCTCTGACTGCGCGGCTGGCGAACAACGAGCCCGTCCGCGCGACGGACTGCGCCGCCTCCGAGGCGGCATTGTCCGATGACCTGCACCGGCGCATCGAGCGGTTGTCAAGTCAGCTCAACGGGCACGCACTCAACCTGACCCAGCACATGACGGCAGTCCTGAACCGATGGCAAGAGCTGCGGGCGGACATGGACGTCAATGTCGAATCCCGAGCCGACTTCCTGGCCTTCCGGGAACGGGTCGCCACAGACGATCTGCCCCGGTTCGAGAGCGAGTTCAAGGAACAACTGAACAAGAATGCCATTCAAGAGCTGGCTGGGTTCAACAACTGGCTGGGCCGGCAGGCGTCGGCCATCGACGAGCGTGTCGACCGCATCAACGACGCCCTGGGCGCGGTGCCCTACAACCCGGGCCGATACATCAAGCTGGAAAAGGAACCGACCAGCAATCAGGATGTCGCGCAGTTCCGTTCCGATCTCCGTAATCTCACCAACGACACCCTCACTGTCGACGGCGACCAGTACTCCGAGCAGCGCTTTCTGGACGTGAAGCGGATCATCGAGCGTTTCCGGGGTCGCGACGGCTACGCCGAATCGGACAAGAATTGGACCCGCCGCGTCACCGACGTGCGTAACTGGTTTGTTTTTTCGGCTTCCGAGCGTGATGTCGACACCGATCTCGAGTGGGAGCACTACAGCGACTCCGACGGTAAGTCCGGCGGGCAGAAAGAGAAGTTGGCCTACACCATTCTCGCGGCATCGCTGGCCTACCAGTTCGGTCTGGAGTGGGGCGTCGAGCGATCACGCGACTTTCGCTTCGCCGTCATCGACGAGGCTTTCGGGCGGGGCTCGGACGTATCCACCCGGTATGCGCTCGACCTGTTTGCGACACTCGGCCTGCAGCTGCTGATCGTGACACCCTTGCAGAAAGTGCACGTCATCGAGCCATATGTGAAATCGATTGGCATCGTGGACAATCCGACCGGCACCTTTTCACGGTTGCAGACGATGACCATCGAGGAATACCGGGACCGACGAGACCGGCCACGGTGACTTCGCGCGGGTGGACCACGGTCGGGGATATCGTCGCCAGGCTGAGGCGGCGATGGGACGACGGTTCGCTGCTGACAAGTCACGCCAAGGCGGCACCGTTTGAGCCGGTCGAGGTGCCGCTGCGCGGTCCCACACCGGCCTCGATCGGCGATGATATTGCCGCCGTCCGAGAGTGGGTGGCCGCGTTGGATGCCGGGCGGCGCGACGACACCTGCTATGAGCTGGAGTGGAAATCGGTCGGCGGCAGGAAGTTCGGCCGAAATGAAATACCCGCCCGAGCGGTGCTACGTCGACGCGAACAGGTGTGGGCCCTGCTCGGCGTCACGGGCACAGTGCGTCGTTTCGACGACCTTCTGGAGGTGTCAAGCCGGCAACCTCGGGTGCGGGAATGGATCACCGAGCATCCGCACCGTGCGTTGGCGCTGACGCCGCAGATGCCGCAGCTGATCGCAGCCTACGAGTGGCTCGACGCGCACCGGCAGTCGCGACGCTATCTCCGTGAGATCAGCGCACCCGGTGTGGATACCAAGTTCGTGGAGCGGCACCGACCGGAGTTGGCGGCGATGCTGGGAGTCGCGGCGTCCTCGTCAGGGTTCGTCAGCGGCCTGGGGTTGCGGCCCAAACCTGCTCTGGTCCGGCTGCGGCCGTCGCCGTCGCTGGGCCTTCCTGCAGCGCTGACCGAACTCGCGGTGCCCGCTGACGAACTCGCCCGACTTCATGTGCAGTCACGGGTTGCGGTCATCGTCGAGAACGAGATCAGTTATCTGAGTGTGAAGGTCCCGGACGATGGAATAGTGCTGTGGGGCAGGGGCTTCGACGTCGACAACGTCGGCCGGCTGCCGTGGCTGGGCGGTGCTGACGTCGTGTACTGGGGAGACATCGACACGCACGGGTTCGCGATCCTGGACCGGTTGCGGGCGTGGTTGCCGGAGGCCCGTTCAGTGTTGATGGACCAGGAGACCTTGCTGGCGCACCGCGACCGGTGGGTGACCGAAGACCGCCCCGCGCGCTCGGCGCTGACCCGCCTGACGGTTGACGAGTGGGGCCTCTACACGGATTTGGTCGAGGGGGCACTGGGCGATCGGGTTCGCCTTGAACAGGAGCGGATCGACTGGAACTGGGTTGAGCAGCGGCTGTATTCGGACCACTAAAGGCGTTCGCATCCGCTTCGCCTCGTCACAGGATCTCGTCGGCGTGACGCCACCCGAGTGCGGTCAGGACCGTGTCGATCGTGGCCAACGGCTGGCGAGCGGGGCCGGAGACCAGGCCGGCCACGTGGGGGAGCCCAGTGTGATGCCAGCAGCGAGTTGAGCCACGATGCGTGGACCGTGTATCGCGCTGTTGTCATAGAACGTCGCCTCGTCCGCGCGACTGGCGGCGGTGGCGACTAGATCCCAAAGCCGTTGATAGCGTTGGCGAATCTTGGATTCGGGTACGTGATGACCACCGGCTTTCACTCTTTGTCGGACACGGAGGACGGCAAGCTCTTCCGGGATCAAAACCACATGCAGGATCACCGTGTAGTGCGCGGCGCGGGCGGCGTCGAGCAGTTCAAGTTTCGATGGGTGTGAGAACACAGTCTCGGCGATGAAAGACTCGCCGAGTGCAATGAGCTGTGCGTGTGTGGCCGCGGCGATCCGCGCCGCCTCGTAGCTGTGCCCGGCAGGGTCGTCGGGCCAGCGTCGCCTGGCGATCTCGTCGGCGTTCACGTACAGGCTGCGCGCTAGCAGCGGCGCGAGGGTCAACTCGATGAAGGTGGACTTTCCGGCGCCGTCACACCCGACGACGAGGTCGAGGCGCTTCACCGAAGCGAAGCATTCGTGATCTCAGCGAGAAGCTGCCTCACGCGCCGCGGTCCAGTGGCACCGAACTGCCGTCAGGTGCGTACTGAACGATCTCTCCGTTCTCGTCGAGCGCCACCGTGGTGACCCCGCGCGCGCCCAAGACCGCGCCGTAGTCGGCGCTTGCGAGGTGTTCCTGGATCGCTGCGGCGATCTCGGCGTTGACGACGACACCCTCTTCGTCGGTCAGATCCCGTAGGGGAACATCGCCGGCAAGGGCGGCTTCCACCCGGCGGCGGGCAACGCTGTGCTGACTGGACACCGCGCGCCCGACCCGTGCCCAGTGGTCGAGCTGCTGTTTCGCCGACCTGCTTTGACGTGCGCCTTCGGCGGCAGCGCTGTCCATCAGGTCCGCGGCGACCCGAGTCACCCGATCGGCTGTGTCGGACATCGAGCTCCCCGCAATGTAGCAATCCGATACGCGTGTAGCACAATGCTACACGGGCACGTTCTCGATCGGGACGGCCTTACAGCAACCCCAACGCCGTCCGGAGCCGGTCCGGGTTCATCCCGTGGCGGCCGGCGTCGGCGGGAAAGGAGTCCAGCAGCCGGATCAGGTCGGGACGGCGGGTCGGGTCATCGGCGGCCTGGCGTGGGGTGTGCCCGTCGAGCGCCGGGATCGATTCGTCGAGCCACTTGGCCTCGTAGTCCAGGATCATCGCATCGAGCAGCGCGGCTATCTCTGGATCGTCCGGCTCAATCGCGCCCCGCGCAGTCGCGGGCATGCGCGCGGCCATCGCACGCGGGTCGTCGACGCGTTCGCGGGTGCCGTCGAGAATGCGCATCGCCGGGTCGAGGCGCTCCACGGCGGCCAGCACCCGGTCCATCCGTTCCTCGCTGTTGGTCTCCACCCGCAACGTCTCGCCGTCGAGCACCAACGTCGCGCGGATGCGCTCCATGCCGTGCGTGGTGACGTGCTCGAACCACTGCGGCGGCTCAGCGTCCTCGACGCGGTCGTAGGTGTCGTCAAGCGCGGACTGCAATGCCGCCGAATCGCTGACGCGGATGATGGCTTCGCAGATCATCAGCGGGTCGCCCTCGGTGTTCGCCAGCGTCGGCGGAGCGAACCGGCGGCTCAGAAACGCGACGAGGCCCACCGGGTCGGGGCCCTCGTCGAGCAGCGCGATCAGTGCGTCTCGGTGATGCAGCGCAACGGGTTCCAGCCCGCCGAAGAACTGGGCGGTATCGCCGCCGGCGGGCAGCACCCGGGTGCAGATCAGCTGTCCCGCTGTGAGTTGACGGCTGGCGGTGCGCTCAAGAACCTCGTGGATGTCACCGGTGCGGACGTCGCGCACCGTCACCGCGTGGCCGGGGCGCACCTGCTCGACCTCGAACAGCGACCGGTCCACCAGCAGCCACTGCTCGGCCAACAACCGCTCGTCTTCGGGCAGCAGCGATCCACGGACAGCCAGGAAGTCCTCGAACGCGCCGCCCTCGAACAGCGCCGCGTCGATCAACAACGGGTCCGCTGTCTCGTCGGGATCGTCGTGATATTGGTGGCGTTCGTAGTCCAGTTCGACGATCAGGTCGCGCCATCCGCTCAACAGCGCGTGCTGTGCGGCCTTCGCGTACAGCCACCCCACCCGCTCCGGCAGCGACAACTGCTCCCTTCCGAGATGGCACTTCTTGTACTTGCGGCCCGACCCGCACCAGCACGGTTCGTTGCGGCCAACGTCGGGGCGCGGCTCGGCCCGAAAGCTGCTCAGCATCGCCAGCAGCGGATCGTCCGGGTCGGCTCCGGCGCGGCGAAGCAACGCCAACCCGCGCTCGACGTCACCGCGGTCGGACGCGAACCGGGCCAGGTCGTACAACGGTAGCGGCCAGTCGGTGTCCATCGACTCGGCGGCCAGCAGCTCCCGTTCGGCGGCCTCGATGTCGCCGATGCGTTCCAGTGCCACCGCCCGCAGCCAGCGGAACGCCACCCGCGCGCGGCGCGGTACCTGAGGCTCCAGCGTCTCGGCGAACAATCCCAGCGCCGGGGCGCCATCGGGATTCCGGCCCAGCGTTTCGGCCACCAGTACCTCGGCCAGCCGCGGATCGGCAAGCTCAGTGCCGAACTCGGTGACCAGCTCCCGGTACCCGCCGAGGGTCGGCGCGGGCGCGTCGTCTGCGACGGCGTCCTCGTCTGCGTCGTCGGCGAAGTCCTCGCCCGCGGGCACCATCGTCATCAAAGCCGACATCTGCTCATAGACCGCCTTGAGCGTGCGCACGGCGAGCGCGTCGTCTTCGTCGAGGCCGTACCGCCTGCGCAACACCTCGCAGTCCAGCTCGAAGCGCCACCGGTCGGCGTCGAAACCCGCGGGTGCGAGCAGGTCTCCGCGGCGCACCAAGCCGTGGTCCTCGGCGATCTCGGACAGCGGCGGTGCGGGATCGGTGAACAGCGCCGGATCCGCCGCACAGGCGGTCCACACTGCCGAGTCGAAGGACACCGGCTCGTCGGGGTTCAGCGTGGCGGCCAATGCGGCGCCCGCCGCCGGCGACGGATCCGCGGTGACCCGCGTCAGGGTGAGCCCCTCGGGCGTCAACCGCAAACCGAGCAGGTCGCCGTCGACGATACCCACGTCGCGCAGGGTGCCCGGCGGCAGCACCAGCGCCCCGCCGTCGTCGACCAGCTCCGGCGGAACGCCCCGCTCGTCGAGGACATTCTCGTCGAACGCCGGCAGCGCGACGCTTATCGGCGAGCCGTCGGCCAGCCGCGCGTACTGCTCGAATTCGCACAGGTGGGTGATCGCGTCGAGGTCCGGGGTGACGATCAGGACGTCGTGGGCCAGCTCCTCGGCGCCGACCCGGTGCGTAAAGATCCGACCGGCCAGCAGCGCGGGCAGCCACACCCAGCGATCATCAACCAAGGGCGCAGCGGGACAATCGATTTCGTCCAGTAGCTGCGGGAGCAGATCCTCCGGGTCCGCGACGCCGACCTCTCGCAGGCGATGCGCGATGTCGTCGTCGCGCAGGGGGCCGTGCTCGATCAGGATTGTCGAGAGGGCTTCGATGGGGTCGAGGTGTGCTGCCACGCGACCACGGTATGCGATTGCACTCGTGCCGCGCTGCTTGCTCCGGAACTATTGATGCTCAGGTGAGTGCTACGGATGCTCTACGTTCGCCGTATGAGAGAAGTGCTGAGGGGTCGCCACGGTAGAGGAGCGCGCCGACCATAAGCAGCGCCACCGCTACCGCCCCGACCGCCGCCCAGGCGATGCCAACCCTCCGACGTGATCAGCGCGCACACCGCCGGGGTGCGAACGGACCTGATGGTCAAAGATCGAGGATGCGACGAAGTCCCCGGTCGACTTCATGCATCGAGCTCGGCGGGACTTCCCCGGCCCGATCCGTGAGATCCCGCTTGTTCAGCGTGACGAGCGCCGTCACGTTGACAACTGAATCGCGTGAGAGCCCAGTCACGACGGCAGGCAAGAACACATTGCCGGGCATCGCCGCCAAAGCTGTATTCGAGGTGATCACCGCCGCGAGAACTGTGGCGAGGCGGCTGGCGTTGTACGGATCGGACTGGATCACCAGCACCGGACGGCGCTTGGCTGGCCGGCTGCCGGACGGCGCTCCGAGGTCAGCCCAATAAAGCTCCCCGCTGGTGATCACCACTCATCGTCCACGACGCCCAACACGTGATGTCCGACGGACACGGCGACGGCCTCCGCCTCGTCGGTGCCATCAAGGCGTTCCAGAGCATTGTCGATCTGACCAGTCAGCGATCGGGCGTCCAATTCGTCCAGGTAGCGCTGCGCAGCGCGGGCGAAGAACTCGGATCGACTCATGCCGAGGTCACTCGCGGTCCGAGAGACGCGATCGAATGTCTCGTCCGAGAGGGATATGGCTGTCTTCATGACTGGAGTATAACCTGGTATAACCGCGTGTGGTGCCCTCGGATCGACTCCGCGCTTACTCACGAAGTGCGACCGGTCTGGCGGACCACCAGTTCCGGTTCGAACACCGGGTGGGCCGGTTCGCGGTCCGGGGTCTCGGCGGCAGCCATCACACCAGATCGCCGGCGCGGTCACGGTCGGCGACGCGGCACCAGCCGTTCGAACTGCGTCACGTGGCCCGGCTCCAGTTGGTCCAGCGAGTTGGCCCCGAGCAGCCGCATGGTGCGGGTGATCTGTTCGGACAGAATCGTGATGGCCCGGTCGACGCCGGGCTCGCCGCCGGCCATCAGGCCGTACAGGTAGGCGCGGCCGACCAGGGTGAACCGGGCCCCCAGCGCGATGGACGCGACGATGTCCGCGCCGGACATGATGCCGGTGTCGACGATGGTCTCGGTGCGCCCACCCACGGCGGCGGCCACGTCCGGCAGCAGGTGGAACGGAATCGGCGCGCGATCGAGTTGGCGGCCAACGTGATTGGACAACACCAGGCCGTCGACGCCGAGATCGGTCACTGCGACCGCATCCTGCAGGGTCTGAATGCCCTTGACCACCAGCTTGCCCGGCCACTGGGAATTGATCCAGGCCAGATCCTCAAACGTGACGGTCGGGTCGAACATCGTGTCGAGCAGCTCGGCGACGGTGCCCGACCAGCGGTCCAGCGACGCGAACGCCAGCGGCTCGGTGGTCAGGAAGTCGATCCACCACCACGGGCGGGGGATCGCGTTGAGCACGGCTTTTGCGGTCAGCGCCGGTGGGATGGACATGCCGTTGCGCTTGTCGCGCAGCCGCGCCCCGGCCACCGGCACGTCGACGGTCACCAGCATGGTGTCGAAGCCGGCGGCCGCGGCGCGCTCGACGAGTGCCATCGACCGGTCCCGGTCCTTCCACATGTAGAGCTGAAACCAGTTGCGGCCGTGCGGGTTGGCCGCCTTGACATCCTCGATGGACGCAGTGCCCATGGTCGACAGCGAGAACGGGATGCCGGCGCGGGCGGCCGCGCGGGCACCGGCGTATTCGCCCTCAGTCTGCATCATCCGGGTGGACCCGGTGGGCGCGATGCCGAACGGCAGCTCCGAGTGCCCGCCCAGGATCGTCGCGCTGGTGTCGACCTTGGACACGTCCCGCAGGATCGACGGATGGAACTCGATGTCCTGGAACGCCTGTCGCGCCCGGGCGAGGGACAGTTCGGACTCGGCGGAGCCGTCGGTGTAGTCGAACGCGGCCCGCGGGGTGCGGCGCCGCGCGATGGTGCGCAGGTCCCCGATGGTCAGCGCCCGATCCAGCCGGCGTTTCGTTGCGTCGAACTCGGGCTTCTTGAATTGCATCAGCGGCGCGAGATCCTTGACGCGGGGCACGCGTCGTTTCATCGGAGCACCTTTCGCGTCGCCGATGCCAGGCGGGCCGTCCGCGGGACGTAGCGTTGCAGGGGGAAGCTCTTCGCGACCCTGTGCCGCAACGCTTCCAGCTCGCCGGAGATGGCGGCGTGCGCGCGGGCTGCGATCAACACGGTGCGTCGTGTCATCGGGACCCGCAGCTCGGCCAGGTTGGCCCGGTACCGTCGCGTTCGAACTGGCGGATCGTCTCGCTCAGCAGCCACAGGCCCATCATGTTGTGCAGGTAGCGGGTGCGGCCGTCCGCGCCCACTTCACTGGTGAAGTTCGCGAGCCGGCCTTCGTCGCTGAGCACCGGGCCCGGCAACTCCACACCGAGCAGAGCCCATGTCCCGCGGGAGATGTGGGCCGCCGATGCGGCGTCCATCGGGACGGCGACCACGGCCGACGCGGTGTCGTGCGCCGCCGCCGTGGTCACCGACGTCCCCGCTGGCAACCCGAGCGATTCACAGAGGTCATCGTCCCACGAACCGTCGGTGTTCAGTAGCCCGGTGGTGGACGCGTTGGTGCGTTCGGTCACCTCGCGCCCGGTCAGCCAGTATCCGGTCAGGTGGGGATCAGCGGCGCACGCTCGGCCAGCGTCAGCAGGTCACCGCGGCGGTCCGCGGCGAGCTCCCCCTAAGCCGTGCGCTTGCGGTTGAACTCCCGCGCGAAGGTCTCTGCCAGATCCTGCGCTCGGCGGTGATACTCGGCGCCGTCAAGGGTGTTGTCGCCCAGTGCAAATCGTGACGCGACGCGGGCCAGCGCGTCGGCACCCTCATTGAGGGGCTCACCCTGGTGCCCCTTCACCCACACGGGCGTGATCCGGTCGCGGTCCTCGTGGATCATCCGTTGCGCGCGAACCAGTCCCGGCGTCTTGCCACTGGTTCGGTAGGCCGAGTAGCCCTCCGGCAACACGTCCTCACCGGCCATCCACCGCTGCACCATCGCCACCGCGAGCTTGCTGTCGCTGAGCACCGTGATCTCGTGGCCGCGCAGCTTCTGTACCGCGGCCCCGATCGCGCGCAGCTCCGCGACCAACACCACCTTCGGGCCGATCAGTTTCGTCGAATGCCGGAAGCCCTGCAGGCCGTACTCGCCCGTCGACGCGAGCCACCCGTAACCGGTGAACTTGCCGCGCACCGAGCCGTCCGTGGCGACGCACACCGGATCTGCCGGCGACGCCTGACGCAGTCCCGCGAAGGCTCGCCGCACCAGCTTCTCGTCGGAGAGCCTCGGCCGTTCGATCCAGACCCCGGGCATCAGCAGCGTGACCTCATCGCGCATTGCCCACAGCACGCTGCGCGGCGGCACGTGCAGCAGGAACCGAAGTCGCTCCGCGCTGGATGCCTCGCGGACGCGGGCGATGACGTCGAGCAGGGCGGTGTCGACCGACTCGGCCTCGACGGTTCCGGTCCAGCGCTGCTCGTCGCCGCCCGCGGCCGAGTACCGGAACAGGGATTCGCCGCGTCGGGTGACGGCGACCGCGACGGAAACCATCGGGCGCGGCCGAGCCGGCAGGATGTCGATCCTTCGCGAAGTGGCCACGGGTTTCGGTGCCATATCCGTCTCCTCCCCTGGTGGATAGGTGTGATCACACTGTATGGGGGAGGTCTGACAAGTCGGGCTGCCCGACGCATCGAGTTACTCCATCATGAGGCTGCGCGCCTTGCGCACGAGCGCGGTAACAACGTCCAAGCCCGGGAACTTGTCTCCCAGCGGCATCCTTGGCAGAGCGCTATGGCCGAAACAGACGTGGGGGCTGCCGCTTTGCTTGCCCGCATGCCAATCCACGACCGTGGGGTCGATCTGGCCACGACGTGATAGACCGGCACGAAGTGTTGGCCCGCAACAAGCGCCCATATCCGAGGACGACCCATGGCCACACTCGACGCCGTCGCCGGATTGACCGACATCCGCGTGTGAGCCGGCCCGGGTGACGGCCGTCGTCTCATGATGCACGGCGGATGACGAAGCGCGACAAGAAGACTCCTGACGACACGACCGTGGCGGACATCGTTCGCAGCGCACTGGCTCGATCCCCTCGGTCAAGGCTCGCCGGGCCTTGGATGTCTGGAAACGACTCGGGCTGATTCGCTACGCCGCCTCTGCTGGAACGTGCTTGGGAACTTCGCACCGCTGTGACAGCGTACGACGCGATGTACGTCGCTCTTGCCGAGAACCTCGACCGTGCCCTCGTGACGGTGGACTCTGGGCTGTCCGGAGCCAACGGACCTCGGTGCGCAATCACGGTGGCTCCGCGCCGACGAACTCTGAACACCATCTGCCATCGGTACCGAAATCAGTACCTTACTTGGTACCATGTCCGTTATGCCCGCTCTGAATGTCAACTTCAGTGACGAAGAGATGGAACAGCTGCGCACCGCGGCGGCCGCGGGGGAGCTGTCCCTGCGCGCCTTCGTCCACCGCGCCGCTGTCGATGCCGCCAGCGATCACAAGCGCCGCGTTCGCGAGGCCGCACGGATCGTCGCCGAGCGCAGCGCAGAGCTCAATCGCCGCCTGGCGTGACGGAGTATCTCGACCGCGAGGACGTCCTCGTCGCTGGCGCAGCAGCGGTCGGCATCGAGGTGCGGGTGGCTGATTACGGCCTGCTAGACGCGGCGGTGGCGCGGCCGCAGGCCACCGCCTTCGGTATCGACGCCTATCCGGATCTGTTCACCAAGGCGGCGGCGTTGCTGCAATCCCTGGCGCGCAATCACGCCCTGGTCGACGGCAACAAGCGCACTGCATGGGCCGCAGCATGGACCTTTCTCCACATCAGCGGGGTCGAGTTGGCCGCGGACTTCGACGTCGACCACGCCGAGAACTTCATGAACGACGTTGCTACCGAACGAGATCTCGAGCTCGTCACGATTGCCGGAACGTTGCGGGGATACGCGCAAGGCTAGCGGGAGCAGTCGGGAGATCGAGGCTCAGACTTTCGAGATACGCTGCGCCACTTCGCCGTACCGTTCAAAGCGTTCGGGATCTGCCAGCGCGTTGTACAGCACGATGCGCGTCGCGGTATCGCCGTAGCGGTCCAGCAAGGCATCGGCCAACCCGTCCCATGTCGACTCGGTCGCGAACGCCGCGATGTGCTCGTCCGTAATGCAAGCCGCCATGCCGGCGTAGTCGCCCGCCTTCTGCTTCTCCCGGATCCGCGCGGTGGTGCCCTCGAACCCGGCCTCGTCCCAGATGAACGCATAGTTCGGCGTGCTGCCGTAGAAACTCATGCTGGCCCGCACCAGCTCCCGCTCCCGATGCCGCTCCCCGTCGGTGTCGCCGACGATCGTCATCACCGGCACGATCACCGCGATGTCTTCCGACGAACGGTCCGACTTCGCTGCCCCCTCAGCCAGTTTGGGCAGAACATGGCGCGCGATGTATCCCGGCTCGCCGAGCGGATGCACATGAATCCCGTCGGCCACCTCACCGGCCATCCGCAGCATCCACGGGTTGACCGCGGCGACATCGACTTTCGGGTCGGGCGCATCGATCGGGCCGGCGCTCCACTGGGGGGTGATGAAGTCCAGGTCGTAGAACTCGCCGTGATGGTCGAGCGTGCCGGTCCGAAACGCCGCGAAGCACGCCTTCACCGCCAGCACGTAGTCCCGCAACCGCGGGCCGGGATGGGTGAACTCCGTGCCGTAGCGCCGCACCACGTGGGTGCGGACCTGGGTGCCCAGGCCGAGGCGGAAGTTCCCGCCGGTGGCCTCCTGCAACTCCCACGCCGTCGCCGCCGTCACGAACGGACTGCGCGGAAACGCCACCGCCACCCCCGTCGACAACTCCAGACCCGGCGCCGCCAGCGCCGCGGCCGCAACATTGAGGTACGCCGTGCGGCCCGTCTCGGTGAACAGCATCCCCGAGAAGTGCGCCGCCTGCGTCCGTCGGGCGAGGTCGCCGGTCTGCTGCAGTGGCTGGGGCGTCGTCATCACGTCAACGTGCACGGTCGCACCCTACGCCGGTACGCGTATGGCGCCGGTCAGATCGGCCCAAGACCGCTGACGCAGGGCACCCCTAGCAAACTCAAAGGACTCGGAAGTGTCACACCGATCTGGAGTAATAGAACAGTGGAGCAAACACTGACCGAACGCCTGCACATCATCGAGGGCAGCGACTGGAAGGATGCGGTGATCTCGCTGCTGGATTCCCGCAGCCCCTACCGGCCGTGGCGATACGGATTCGGCGAAGCGCGGATGGGCGACCCGGTCGCCATCGTGCTGAACACCGATCCGCCATCCGTCCTGACGCAGTTGGCGCGCATCGGCGCCGACGGGCGACCCGACCGCGCCCTGATCAACTGGCCCATGACGGCTCCCGGTCTGGTCGACCTGGCGACGCTGGCGGTCATCGGCGATTTCGCGCAGGGAGCTCCCTGCGGACCTCCCCGGTGTCCTCTGTCGTCGGTGCGTGCAGCACATGGCAGACGAGGGGAGCACCAGCCTGGTCGACTTCCGGTTCGCGCGGCATCCGAAATGCCCGCGATGTCGCGTCAGTCGGACGAAGAAAGCGGTCTACGGACACCTGTCGGAGCCGTTGCGTGTGCCGTGGCTCGACTACCGCGGCTGCGTGCGCACCGATCAGCACGCCTGGACCTGCGGCGTGTGCGGACTGCAATGGTGGTGACCCGGTCACCCCCAGCGGGGCAGGAAGGCGACGTCGAACCGCTCGCTCTGGCGATACCCCGACCAAGTCGGCAGGCCCGCCGGCTGCCCTCGATAGATCCCGCGGGCCGCGGCGACGACGCGGTCCCGCTGCGTCGGCCACTCCAAGGCGGTGGCGATGTCGTCCAGCACAGCGGCCCGGTCATCGGCCAGCGCGCGATCGACGAGCGAGATGGCCGGCAGCGCACCACCTTTGTCGCCGTTGCAGCGCACACAGGCCAGCACGAGGTTCGAAAGACCGTCGATGCCGACGATCGACCACGGCAGAACATGGTCGATCGGGTTGTCGGACGGCAGGTGCGTGCCGCAGTAGAAGCAGTGCGGCCCGAACACGTCCTTGAACGGCTGGCGCACGGCGGAGAGGGCGGTGCGCTCCCGGCCGAACAGATGGCCTGCGACGTCCGGCACCTCCGCGTCGAGGAACTTGTTCATCCGCCGCACGTCATCCACCCACATGATCTCCAGCGTCGGCTTGAGCAGTCCGGCCAGCCGCGCGAGTCCCGCTGCGACGCCGGGCTCCAGGACGATGCAGTCGTCGTGCGCGCGGAGCGTCGACCGTGAAACATGGTCGTGCAGAAAGGAATCGTCGTAGAGGAACGGGTCGCTCGCGACCGCACCCGGCAACCGCTGCAGCCGATGCAGCGGCTGCTGAGCAAGGCACAGCGTGACGTCCTCGATCGCTCGCCGATAGGCCTGCGGTGCACGCATCCTGGCGACCTCGAGTGACGCCGGTGGTCGGCCGACGGTGGCTGCGTCACGCAACATGTTGGCAGCAAGCAGGATTCGTGCGCGCGGCTGCGTCGACTGCCGCAGCTCGTGTCCGTCGAACGGGCGGATCTGCTGCCAGTAGATCCCCAGCACACGGTGGGCCAACTCGGGGATGGGTACCGGAAGCGCGGCGGCGGGCTCTGGGGGAAGGTTCTCGACGCAGTGCTCGATGAGCGCCATCAGCGTGGCGAGTTTGTACGTTGCGGTGCGCAGCCCGCTCTCGAGGATGGCGACCACCCGCTGACCGAGCAGCAGCGGATCCGCGACCTCAGGCTCCATGGTGGGGCCACGGAGTCGAGCGTCCGGACATCACCAAGGCATTATGGCCCCGGCATGCCGTGGGGTGTCAGGATGAGGGACATGACGGTCGTATTCGTGCATGGCAACCCCGAAACCGCGGCGATCTGGGGCCCGCTGGTCGCCGTCCTCGGGCGCGACGACGTGGTGCTGCTGTCCCCGCCGGGCTTCGGTGCGCCGCTGCCCGACGGATTCGGCGCCACCTATCTCGAGTATCGCGACTGGCTCGAGGGTGAGCTGGAGTCGATCGACGGCCCGATCGACCTGGTCGGCCATGACTGGGGCGGCGGCCACGTCGTCAACGTGGTCATGCACCGCCCGGAGTTGGTGCGCAGCTGGGCGAGCGACGTCGTCGGCCTGTTCGACCCGGGCTACGTGTGGCACGACATGGCCCAGGTGTGGCAGACGCCCGGGGCGGGCGAGGAGCTGCTCGACAACATGATGGGCGGCGGCCTGCCTGCGCGCACCGAATTGATGACGTCCTTTGGGATTCCCGCCGATATCGCGGCGGCGATCGCCGAGCACCAGAACGACGACATGAAGAACGCGATCCTGGCGCTGTACCGCTCGGCCATCCAGCCCGCCATGGCCGAAGCCGGCCGCGACCTGGAGTCGGCCGCCGCCCGGCCGGGCCTGTCCCTGCTCGCCACCGAGGATCCCTACATCGGTGCGAACGACACCCGTCGGCGGGCGTCCGACCGTGCGGGCGCCCGCACCGCGTTGCTGGAGGGCCTGGGCCATTGGTGGATGGTCGAGTCCCCGGAGCGTGGCGCGGCCGCGCTGACGGTGTTCTGGGAATCCCTCGGGTAGCTATCGGCGCGGGCGGACCGCGATCAGGTGCTGCGAGACGGGCGTGCCCCCCACGGTGCTTTCGACGGCTTGCTCGATGACGAGATCCTGCCCGGTCTGGCGGGCGTGGTGCTGGTGCAGGTGTTCACCCCAGGACCGCACGATGAACGTCTCGACGAAGGTCTGCTCGCGCTCCACGCTGCGGTAGAGCCGCCACCGGGCCGCGCCGGTGCGCTGACGCGACCGGCCCAGCACCGCCATCGCCGCCAGGAACGCCTCCTCATCGGCAGCGCCGACGCGGTACTCGGTCATCACCAGCACCGGACCGTCGAGCGGTTCGGGCTCGAACACCAACGTCGGCTCCGGCCAGTGCGACGACGGCGTCAGGTCGATGTTGCCGGTCTTGGCATGCAGCGGCCACCAGATCAACGACAGCGCGCAGACACCGAGCATCGCGGCGCTGACGAGCAGGCTGGTGTCGGGCGAGGTCGCGCCCGCGAGCAACCCCCACACCAGTGACCCCACCGCCTGGCCGCCCATGAAGATCAGCTGGTAGACCGACAGCCCGCGGGCGCGCACCCAGCCCGGCAGGCTGAGCTGCATGGCGGCATTGAGCGTCGACAGACACAACAGCCAGGCCATACCGCCGAGCACCAGCGCCGCCATCACGGCCGCAAAGGAGTGCACCAACGCCAGAACCGTTGTCGCGACGCCGAACCCGACCGCGGCGACCGTCAACAGGGTGTTCTCCCCGAACCGGGACCGCAACCGGGACAAGCCGACCGCGCCGAGCACCGCGCCCACACCGAGTGCTCCCAGCAGCAGGCCGTAGCCCGACGCGGACAGCCCCAGTTGCCGGTCGGCCACCACCGGCAGCAACCCCCACAGCGCGCTGGCCGGGGCGATGAACAGCGCGGTCCGCAGCAGGATCCGTCGCACGATCGGCGAGCGGCGGATGTACCGGCCGCCCGCGTTGAGCGCGGCCAGTGCGCGTTCGGACGGGAAGTTCTGCTCGCTGGCAGGCCTGCGCCACCAGACCAACACGATGACGATGCCGATGAAGGACACGGCGTTGAGCGCGAACACCACCGTGGGCCCGGACAGCGACACCAACGCGCCTGCGATCGCCGGTCCGATGGCCCGGGCGCCGTTCATGCTCATGCTTCCCAGTGCGGCGGCCGCCGGGATCTGCGCGGGTGGAACAAGATCGGGCTGGATGGCCTGCCAGGCCGGTGCGGTCAGCGCCTGGCCGCAGCCGATCACGAACAACAGCAACAGCAGCACTGTCGGCGTGGTCAGTCCCGCACCGGTGAGCATCGCCAGCAGGCCAACGGCGGCGGCCATCGCCCCCTGGGTGGCGATCAGCAGGCGGCGCCGGTCGATCAGGTCGGCCAGCACTCCCGACGGCAGCGCCAGCAGCATCACCGGCAGCGTCGTCGCGGTCTGTACGAGCGGCACCAACACCGCCGCCCGTGGGTCGCCGACGAGCATCCACTGCGCACCCACCGTCTGCATCCAGGTGCCCAGGTTGGAGACGAACTGCGCGATCCACAGCGCCCGGAACACCGGTGAGCGCAGCGGCGCCCACGTCGACACCGGGGCCGCGGTGGTCATGGGCGCTGCCTGGGAAACGTCACCCGGTCAATGTATCGGTGGCGCGGGCCGCTATTCCGGTACGAAGTCTTCTGTCCTGAGTCGTTCGAGCGCCCGGCCATCGGCGAGCTCACCGCGGTTCTCGGGGTGCAGCCAATAGTGCCGCACCATCCAGTAGAGCGCCGCGCCGTTGGTGGCGTATCCGCTCGCGCTATTGACGACGATCGGTCTCTCAGTGTCTTTGACGAAGAACGAAATGGGATGGTGCCTAGATGAGTGATTCCAAGGGTTAGTGGTCGTAGGCGGTCAGTGATCGGCGGACGGTGGCGCCGATGGTGTCGTTGTGCCAGATGGCTGCGGTGAGC
>NZ_JACKSH010000098.1 GCF_025821625.1 Mycolicibacterium pyrenivorans | reverse complement strand
CCGGGGCCGGGCGCCGCGGGACCGGTTCAGGACGCCGCCGCCGCGGTCGCGGCCGCTGCGATGCGGGCGCCCTCCGGCGGAAACACCCAGCCGTGGCACATCGACCAGCACGGGTCCACGCTGACCATCCAGCTCGACCCCGCCCTCAGCTCGGCCATGGACGTCGGCTTCCGCGGCAGCGCGGTCGCGGTCGGCGCCGCCGCGTTCAACGCGCGGGTGGCCGCCGCCGCGCACGGCCTCACCGCGACGGTCGACTTCCGCAGCGGCGACGAACGATCCCCGCTGAGCGCCGCGATACGTCTCTCGCCAGGGGGCGACGCCGAATTGGCCGCCCTGTACGAGCCCATGTGGCGGCGCGAGACCAACCGGCACACCGGCACTCGCGTCGACATCCCCGCCGATCTCGTCGCGCAGTTGTGCGCTGCCGCGGAAGCGGAGGACGCCGGCCTCCGCATCCTCGATGCACACGACGACCTCCGCGAGGTCGCCGCCATCCTGGCTGCCGCCGACCGGATTCGCTACCTGACGCCGCATCTTCACGCTCAGATGTTCGACGAACTGCGTCTGACTGGTGATGCTCGCCAGAGCACGGGGATCGATGTGAGGAGCCTCGAGCTGCGGGACTCGGACGTGGCGCTGCTCGGCATCCTGCGACGCGGCGACGTCATGTCCGATCTCGCGCGCTGGGGCGCCGGCTGGGCCCTCGGGGATGACACCTACACCAAGGTTTCGGCGGCAGCCGGGATGGCCGTCATCTCGATGCGCGGCAGCGCTCTGACCGACTTCGCCCGCGCCGGGTCCGCCGTGGAGTCGGTGTGGATCCGCGCCCAGCAGCACGGACTCGCCGTGCATCCGGTCTCGCCGGCGTTCCTCTACGCCCTCGACGAAAGGGACTTTCACGCGCTGTCCCCGGCGTACACGCGGGACCTCGCCCGTCTGCAATACAATCTCCGCAAGCTGTTCGGCTCGGAACCCGCCGAATCAGTGGCCTTGGTCTTGCGGCTGTCTCGGGCACCACGCACGTCTGTGGTGAGCCAGCGCCGGGGCATGCGTTGACCCATGTCACAAGGGCCTGAAGGGACAGGACGAGCCATTGCCCGAGAGCCTGGACTTGGTCGTCACATCGGTCGCCACGCGACTGATGGGTGTGTCGGCGGCCACATCCGCCGAAGTGAGTCAGCAGGTACTCGCCTACCTGGTGGAGTACTTCGGTGTCGATGTGAGTTTCCTGCGCCGCAACGACCACACCATTCACGCGTCGGTGCTCGTCGCCGAATGGCCGGTGCGTCCCGGCATCCCGGACCCCGATCCCCTCGGGGTCGTGTACTTCCGCGATGCGGATCCGGTGTTCGCCCTTGCCGAGCACCAGAAGGAGGCGGTCGTCTTCCGGCCTGAACCGGCGACCGACGACTACCAAAAGAGGATCAACGAGGGCAGGCAGATCCCGGAGACCTCGATGGCGTGCGTGCCGCTGCTCTCGGACGAGCTGACCACCGGTGTGCTCGGCTTCGTGAAGTTCGGCGACCGCAATTGGACCGAAGCAGAGCTCAACGCACTCAAGGCGATCGCCTCCCTGTTCGCGCAGGTTCAGGCGCGGGTGCAGGCCGAGGAACAACTTCGCTACCTCGCCGAACACGATGACCTCACCGGGCTGTGCAACCGTCGCGCCTTGCTGGCACACCTGGACGCGCGGCTGGCCGAAGGCCGGCCAGGACCGGTCTCGGCGCTGTTCTTCGACCTCGACAGGCTCAAGGCGATCAACGACTACCTCGGTCACACGGCCGGCGACTGGTTCATCCGGGTGCTCGCCGAACGTCTCCGAAGAGGCGCCGAAGGACCCAACCTGATCGCCCGCCTCGGCGGCGACGAGTTCGTCGTGGTCCCCGCGGAGCCGATGGATGCCGGCGCCGCCGAAGCACTCGCCCATCGGCTGCAGTCGACGCTGCGGGAGCGCGTCTCCATCGACGGTGAGATGCTCACCCGGACGGTGAGTATCGGTGTCGCCCTTGGGATACCTGGTCAGGACAGCACGTCTGATCTCCTCCGCCGGGCAGACCAGGCGGTGCTGACCGCCAAGAACTCCGGAGGCAACAAGGTCGCGGCCTTCACAGACGACATGTCGATGAAGAGCGAGTTCCGCAACGACATCGAGCTCCATCTGCAGAGCGTCATCGAGAACGGCGCGCTGCTTCTGCACTACCTGCCCGAAGTCGACATGCGCACCGGAGACATCCTGGCCGCCGAAGCGCTCGTCCGGTGGCAGCATCCGACCCGGGGACTGCTGTCTCCCGATTCGTTCATCGGGGTCGCCGAATCCATCAACCTCGCCGGCGAGCTGGGACGCTGGGTGATGCGTTCGGCGTGCGCCGAGTTCGCAGGCTGGCGGTCGCGTGGCGTCGGCACGAACACCGTCCTGCGGATCAACGTCTCGCCGGTGCAGTTGGTCACCGACGGCTTCGTGGAATCCGTCGCAGGCGTGTTGAACGAGTTCGATCTCGACCGTGGTTCGGTCTGCCTGGAGATCACCGAGAGCGTGGTGGTGCAGGACATCGAAACCACCCGAATCACGGTCGCGGGCCTGAAGGAGGCAGGCGTGCAGGTCGCGATCGACGACTTCGGCACCGGTTACAGCGCGCTGTCCCATTTGAAATCGCTGCCGGTGGACACCCTCAAGATCGACAAGAGCTTCGTCCGCGAACTCGGTTCAGACCCCGGCGATCTCGCGATCGTACGGGCGATCATCGCACTGGCCGAGGCGTTCGGGCTGGAACTGGTGGCCGAGGGCGTGGAAACCGAGGCGGCAGCGTTGACCCTGCTCCGGCACGGTTGCCACCGAGCGCAGGGCTTCCTGCTGTCCCGTCCGATCGCGGGGGCGGCGATGGAGTCGCTCCTCGCCAAGGGCCGGATACCCGTCAACTTCTCGGCGTCGTCGCGGCCCTGACCGACGCCGCGGGATCCGACGCGACAGCCGGGTCCGCCGTCAGCAGCTCGACGCGGCCGAACCGGCTGCCGACCCTGCTCACCAGCGCGACCCGCAGGACGGCGCCGTCGGGGGTGTCGATACCTACCTCGCCGGCAGGAGACCCGGCCCGGCAGAGCAGCACCCCGTGCCTGGCGCGAACGGCGAAGGGGCCGTCGGATGTCGCGAAGACAGCCCCGATCACCTGACCCCCCTCGAACACCAGGCGCTCGAATCGCATTGCCCGGTACACGCGAACACCGCGCATGTGCGCCTCGGCGCCGAGCCAGTCGAGCACCGAGCCCACGTCGTCACCGGGAGCGACGGTCATGGACCCGATCTCGGTCACCTCGAACGCCTCGCCGTCACCGGACTCCATCGCAGTGGAGGTCCAGTCGGTCACCCGGGTGTACAGGTAACCCGACGGCGCCGGGATGCATTCGGCGGACCAGTCCCGCAACCGCGAACCGACGAACGGGGCGATCTTTCGCCCCGGCCGGTCGGCGGGCTCACGGACCCACCGGATCGGCAGGTCGTCGTCGCGGTGCGCGAGAGCCGCCACATCGAGGTCGGCCGTCAGGTCGGTGAGGTAGGCCGCCGTCTCGCTGTCGCCGCACTCGAGGGTGAACCATCCACGGTCGGTGGCGCCGGCCTCGGTCTCGGGCGCACCCGCGACGAAAACCTCGACGCCATCGTCGACCGCGCAGATCGCGGTCGCCAACCCCGGGAGACCGGCATCGGTGCACACCACATCGGCTTCGTCGTCCCATTCGAGATCCGGCGTCGCGTCGGTGGTGTGAAAGGCCGGGCTGTGGCTCCCGACGGCTGGGGTCATCGGTTCATTGTCCCCTCCGGTCCGGTTCCCTCCGGTCCGGGCACCACGACGTGCGGATCGGCCGGCCGGCCGCGCCCCCGGGAAACCCCGGGGTGACCCCACTTAACTAACTAGGTTTACTCTGTGTCTGAAACCGTGCAGAGGAGGGAACTTCGATGGACCTGGAATGGTCGGCGACCGACCTCGCGTTCCGCGACGAGGTACGAGCCTTCCTCGATGCCAGGCTGACGCCTGAGTTGCGACGCGCTGGACGCCTGATGACCAGCGTTTACGCCGATCACGACGCCAGCATGGAATGGCAGCGGATCCTGCACGAGCAGGGCTGGGCCGCCCCGGCGTGGCCGGTCGCCTACGGCGGATGCGACTGGACCCTGACCCAGCACTACATCTTCAGCAGGGAATCGACGCTGGCCGGTGCGCCGTCCCTGTCGCCGATGGGCATCAAGATGGTCGCCCACGCGATCACCAAATTCGGCACCGACGACCAGAAGAACTACTTCCTGCCGCGGATCCTGACCGGCGAGGTGTTCTTCTGCCAGGGGTACTCCGAACCGGAGGCGGGATCAGACCTCGCGGCGCTGTCGATGGCCGCCCGCGACGACGGCGACCATCTGGTCTGCACGGGCAGCAAGATCTGGACCACGCACGCGCAGGAAGCGAACTGGATGTTCGCGCTGGTGCGCACCACCAGGACCGACAAGAAACAGCGGGGCATCACGTTCGTCCTCATCGAGATGTCGACGCCGGGCATCGAGATCCGCCCGCTGGTGATGACGTCGGGCGAAGAGGTGCAGAACCAGGTGTTCTTCGACGAGGTGAGGGTGCCCAAGACCAACGTCATCGGCGAGATCGACGACGGCTGGACCGTCGCCAAGTATCTGCTCGAGTTCGAGCGCGGCGGTGGCGCGTCGGCACCGGCACTGCAGGTGATGGCCGAGGAGATCGCCACGGCGGCCGCCGGGCAACCCGGGCCCGGCGGCGGCCGCCTGCTCGACGATCCAGCCTTCGCCCGCAAGCTCGCGGACGTACGCATCCGCACCGAGGTCCTCGAGATCCTCGAATACCAGGTGCTGGCAGTGGTGGCCGAGGGCGGAAACCCCGGAGCGAAATCGTCGATGCTCAAAGTGCTCGGCACCGAACTCAGCCAGGCGATCACCGAACTCGCGATGGAAGCCGCCGGTCCCCGAGGCCGCGTGTACCAACCCCACGCCACCTGCCCCGGCGGCCCCATCGCCGACTTCGTACCGCCTGCCGATGACTACGTCAGCGGGGAGCCCTGGCAGGCCGTGGCTCCCCTGCGTTACTTCAACGACCGTGCCGGCTCGATTTACGCCGGCAGCAACGAGATTCAGCGCAACATCCTGGCCAAAGCTGCATTGGGGCTCTAGATGGACTTCAAACTCAACGACGAACAGGAACTGCTGCGCGGTGGCCTCACCAGGTTCCTCGCAACGCGATACGACCTGGAGAAGAGCCGTTCGGCGGCCAAGACCGGCCAGGGCTGGCAGCCCGACATCTGGCGCGCCTTCGCCGACGAGCTCGGCATTCTCGGTGCGGCCCTCCCCGAGGACTGGGGTGGCATCGGTGGCGGGCCGGTCGAGATGATGCTGATCGCCGAGGCTTTGGGGCACGCCCTGGTGGTCGAGCCGTATGTCGACACCGCGGTGGTGGCAGCGGGGTTGCTGCGCCGCGCCGGCGGCGATATCGCCGCCGACCTGGTGGAGAAGATCGTCTCGGGCACCGAGATCGTCACACTGGCGGCCACCGAGCCGACCTCGGGCGAGCACTGGCAGCACGTGTCGACGGCCGCCGCACGCGACGGTGACCACTGGGTGCTCACCGGAACGAAGATCGTCTCCGCCGGCACGCCGCTGGCCGGCCACGTGCTGATCACCGCGAGGACGTCCGGTGACGTCTGCGATCCTGCCGGCATCTCCCTGTTCCTGGTCGACATCTCCTCGGGCGCAACGGGAATCGAGCTGCACAGCTACCGCACGATCGACGACCGGCGGGCGTCCGACATCGTCCTGGACGGCCTGCGGTTGCCGGCGACAGCGCTTTTCGGTGAAGAGGGCGCTGCCTGGCCGTCGTTGGCGCAGGCGCGCGACGAGGGAGCGGCGGCGGTCTGCGCCGAAGCGGTCGGATGCATGCGAAAGGTGCTGGCCGACACCGTCGAGTACTGCAAGCAGCGACAGCAGTTCGGGCAGCCGATCGGCACCTTCCAGGTGCTGCAGCACCGCATGGTGGACATGTACATGGAGGTCGAACAGTCCTCCGCAGCGGTGTATCTGGCAATCCTGCACCTCGAGGCCGACGACGAAACCCGCGCGCGTGCGGTCTCGGCCGCCAAGGCGACGGTCGGCAGGGCCGCGCAGTTCGTCGGGCAGCAGGCGGTGCAGTTGCACGGCGGGATGGGCATGACCGAGGAACTCGCCATCGGGCACTACTTCAAGCGACTGACCGCCCTGCAGTCCGAGTTCGGGTCGACCGACCACCACGTGTCCCGCTACGCGCAGCTGACCACGCGATAGGTCCGATCCGCGTCACCCGGGCCGAGTGACCCGGTGGCGGATTCCGAGCAGCATCCGGCGCTCCATCACGAAGTGCGCGATGTCGTAGAGCAGGTTACCGGTGTATCCGCCGTTGCCGCGGGCCACCAGCCGGGTGCGTTCCCCTTCCGGGAGCAGGTGGAACGACCAACTGCCCGAAGCCTTTTCACCCCGCTGGACTCGCTCGTAGTCGTCAGGGCTCATGAGCACGAGGTGGGACTTCGGCACCAAGGCCGCCACGACCTGCCTCCCCCGGTCGCCGCCGCGACGCGCGAGCCACACGGTGTCGCCGACCTGCCGGTCCTGCCATTCGGCGTGAATTGTGTCGGCGTTGTGGATGTCGGCGCCCACGGCACGTTCCAGGCGGCTGTAGCTGTAGAACCCGCCGCGGTCCTCGCCGATCTGCACCAGCCAGGGCCAGATCGCCTCCGGCCCCGCGTCGATGGTGACCGCACGAGTCGTCCGGGGTTGGGCGGTGGCGACCAGGTCGTCCCCGGGCAGACCCGCGACGATCTCTTCACGCGTGGCGCCCCAGAAGTACAGCCGGGGCCTGATGCGCGCCCGATAACCGATCACCAACCCCACCAACGCCATCGCGGCGGCGAGCCACGATCGCTGACGGCGCACGGTCACGCGCGTCTCGCGACGATCACCGGCACCCGCGCCGACTGCACCACCTGCGAGCCCACCGAGCCGAGCAACATCCCGGCGAATCCACCGCGCCCGTGGCTGCCCACCACCAGCAGCTGGGCCTGTTCGGCCTCCTCCAGCAGGCGGCGGGCCGGCTGGTCGCGGCGCACCACGCGGCGCACCGTGACATCGGGATAGCGTTCCTGCCACCCGGCCAGGCGTTCCGCGAGGAGCATGTCCTCCTCCGGTTGCATCTCCGACCAACCGGCGTCGGGCAGTTCATAGCCGGCGTCACTCCAGGTGTGCACGGCGACCACGCCGACCCCGCGCCGCGACGCCTCGTCGAACGCGATCGCGGTGGCGTGCTCGGATGCCGGTGAGCCGTCGATGCCCACGACGACCGGCGCCTGCGAGGGATGCGGAATCAGCGGATCCTCGTCGTGGATCACCGCGACCGGGCAGTGCGCGTGCTGCACGAGCCCGGAACTGACCGATCCGAGCAGCAGGCGACTCACCGTACCGAGCCCGCGACTTCCGACGACGATCATGTCGGCGTCCTTGGTGAGGTCGGTCAGTGCCGGGATCGGCGGCCCAGGGATCACCTTCTGGTCGACGCGGAGGTGTTCGACACCCACGGTGGCAGCCTCGACGACGCGCAGCGCGTCGGCGAGCACTTCGCGCGCATTCTGCTGCTCGTCCTCGATGAACTGGGTGGGCAGCGGGACCTGAACCCACGCCTGCACGGATGCGCCCGGCAGCACGTGCACAAGGGTCAGCGGGACCCGCCGCAGGGCGGCATCGCGGGCGGCCCAGTCGATGGCGACGCGCGACGGCGCCGAGCCGTCGACTCCGACGACGATGCCGCGGTGCGCTGGTTGGGTGGACATTGGTGCGCTCCTCACCTGAACGGCGGCGTCGATGCCGCCTGACACACCGACGTTATCGCCTCGGGTGGGCCCAGGTAAGAGACGAAAGTCCCTGAGCACTCCGACAACCGGTGGCGCGGATCGTCACGTGCTGCGAACCTCGCCGATGGTGAGCAGGCGGGTCCCGAGCCGTCTGCATCGATTCCATCGTGCGCGCCGGTCCTTGATGCCGTGCAGCCCGCCGTTGACGGCGCGCGTCGCGCCCTCGAGATCGCCGTCGTCGGCGAACGCATTGAGGTCGCGGGCCACGGTCCAGTACCAGACGACACCGAAGAAACCGAACGTGTCGCCGGCAAGCTGGGCGGGCTGATCGATGAAAAACGTGGGTGAGCGCACCAGGTTGCGGCCGTGCGCCCACCGGGAGACCGCGGCGTAGTTGTTGCGCCCGGTCAGTTGGATCGGCCCACGCCCCTTGAATCGGGGGCCGTCTCCCCTTTCGGTGTTGCCGAGGTCGGTGCGGCCCTCGTACGCGGACCCGTCGGCGATCTCCTCCATGAACTTCAGCCCGCCTGACTCATGTCCGAGTTGCGCCAGCCACATCGCGATGCGGTCCACCGTGGTGCAGTCGCATTCCCTCAGCGCGGCCGCGACGCCGGGCAGCAACGCGTGGTAGCGCTCGAGCGGCATGCTGCGGCCCATCGCCTCGGCGAGGATCTCCCCCGGCGACAGAAGCGATTCGGCTTCGTCGGTCGGCTGCGTGTTCACCGCGGCCTCAGCCACCTTTCCTAATTGCTTTTCCGATGATGTTCCTGCTCAAGCGAAATCGCCTGCCGGCGGGGTGAGGGCCCCAGCAGGGTCTCCGCCCGGACCACTGTCGCATCAGCGGTCGCGGTCTGGCTGTTCGTCCTCGAAATGGGCCGTCTTGGCCGGACCTCGGCCCTTGGCCTTGTACATCGCGGCGTCGGCGTCCCGGAGCACATCGGCCAGGCTTCGCTCGTCGTCGCTGCCCACGGTGGTTATCCCGATGCTCGCACCGATCCGCAGCGTCAGCGTCCCGACGACGATGTCCTCGGCCAACACATCGTGCAGGCGACGTGCGATCGCTTCGGGCCCAGCGCCTTCCACCGGCCCGATCAGCAGGACGACGAACTCGTCGCCGCCGATCCGCGCTACGAGATCCTGCGCTCGGGTCACCGACTGCATCCGGGCCGCGGCGATTCGCAGCACGTCGTCGCCGATCGGATGCCCGTGGCTGTCGTTCACCGCCTTCAGCCTGTCGAGATCGATGAACAGCACCGCCGACAGACGGCCGGGACCGTGCTCCTTCAGCGCCAGCGCGGCTTGATCCAGTGCGTAGCCGCGGTTGGGCAGTCCGGTGAGCCAGTCGTGGGTCGCATCGTGCAGCAGTCGCTCACGCGCGTCGTGATGCTCGGTGATATCCGTGAAGGAGAACAGCACCGACGAGTTCTGGGGATCGCCGGGGTCGATCAGGCAGCCGTGTCCCATCACCCAGATACGTTGGCCGTCGGTGCGGTCGACGCCGACCACCTGCCCGCCGAGGCTCAGCCCGGTCTTCTGGATCCACCGGATCGGGTGCGAATCGATGCTGATCCGTTGCCCCTGCGCGTCGTAGAGCGGCAGATCCACCCCTCGGCTGCTGTGGTGCACTCCGACGAGATCCTCGGCGCCGCTGCCCAGCATCCGGCGTGCGGCCACGTTGGTGAACTCGAAACGCCCATCACTTCCCACGATCACCACACCGTCGTGAAGGAGGTCGAGCACTGCACGAAAGCGATCCCCGCTCCGTTCGGTCGCACCCGTCGTCTCGCACACGATCACATGCCCGTCGGCGGTCGCGATCACCAGCACGCGCACCGAGAGTGCTTGGCCTCCAGCGCCGTGGTGCGTCGCGGGCTCCCGCCCACCCGCCCGGCCGAGGACGCCCGGATCGAGATCGGCACCGACGGCACGCTCGATGCGCATCCCCAACACCTCGCGGGCCGAACGGCCGTAGAGGCTGCGCGCGCCCGTGTTCCAGCCGGTGACGATGCCGTCACGGTCGGTGGTGATGATCGCCGCCGTCACCGTCGCCCCCGATGGCGTGTCGTCGCCGGCGGCTTCGGCCCGGCGGGGGGCGTGGCGGGGGGCGCGGCGACGGAAAATGACCTCGTAGGTCGGCGTCCCATGCCGCATCCTCAGCGCTGCGACCGCGTGTGCGGCCAACGTGGTGCCGTCGGCGCACAGCAAGGTGACATCGCACGTCTCCGAGATGTCGCCGTCCTCTCGCAGTCCGGCGATCCGCTCTCGAACGCCGGCCAACGACGTGGGGTCGACGTAATCGGTGATCGGGCGGCCGACGATCTCGGCCTCCGACTCCGCCTTGAGAGCCCGGGCCGCAGCGGGATTGACGTAGTGCACAACGTCACCGGCGTGGATGCACACCGGCGTCAGACTGCGATCCAGGAGCCGGCGATACTCCCTTTCGGCGCCGGATTCGCTTCGCGCATCATCCTGGCCGCGGGCGTCACAGGACGACATCAGTCGCCCGCGCGCTGCGTCGTCACGTCAAAAACCACTTCGGCACATGCTTCCCCCGGTCAGCCGACCGCGACGGCCCTCACCCACACCCCTGATCGCAGCCTGCGTGTCAGGCTAACAAGCCGCATGAGCGCGCGGAGGCGATGCCGTCTTTGTGCGTACGCAGCACCGAGGCGCGCACCGTCGGCCTCACTGCGTGGCCATCGCGAACGGCTCGGTGCGGCGGGAGCACCGCCGACTGATGTGCGTTGCGCGGTGACGCCGACTTCACACGGTCAGCCAAGGTACGTAGCTCTGGTAAGTGAGGTAAGCCTTTACTAATCTGCGCCATGGCCCGTTGTGGCTACCCGTCCCCCTGTGACTCCTGGAGAGAACCCGTGCAATTAGCCCTTCGTGCCGACTCGGACCGCGATTTCTGGTCCGCGCCCACTCCCCCGTTCACCGCGACAAGAGATTGCTGATTGCCGGCGTCGCAATCGCGGGCGCGTCCGTGATCGCGATCAATCCGGTGGCACCGTCGCTGTCCCTGCCCGCCGTGCAGGACCGGGCGGTAGAGCTCTCGGCGTGGGTGGACCCGATCGCCACGTGGGGTGACACCATCAGCACCACGGTCGAGAACGTGGGGATTCGGGGCAGCGAGCTGGCCACATCCTCGCTGCCCTCGCTGTGGCAGATCGTCACCAACCAGTCGATCTACGACGATGTCGCAGCGATCATCACCAACCCGGTGCCCGGGCTGCAGCAGTTCTTCACCAAGCTGCCCGGTTACACCGAGATCATCGGTTCGGGCTTCCAAGAGGCTCAGGCCGGCCTGCAGGTGCATTTCGGCAAACTGCCCGAGACATTCTCAGCCGCTTGGGATCTGGTTCTGCAGGGCAAGTTCACCCAGGCCTTCGCCGAGGTCACCAGCTGGCTGGTGTTCGGGCTCGGCGAGGCGGGCTGGCCCCTGTTCCCGGCATTCGAGATTCCGGGCGAGATCGCGCGGGACCTAGGGGCGCCGAACGTCGCCAAGGTGCTCGACGTCCTGTTCGTCGGCGACAACGCCGCAACCGGCTACGCGTATTCGCTTCTGAGCCCGCCCCTCACCGCGATCTACCAGCTCACCGACATCCTCAACGCGGTGTCGGGCTCCCTGTACGAGGGTGACTGGGTGACTGCGGTGAGCGAGGTCATCAACGCGCCCGCCAAGGTCCTCAACGCCTTCCTCAACGGCTATCAGCCGAGCGTTGCCGCCGAATGGGAGACCTTCCCCGGCTTGTTCAGCGAGGACGGCCCCATCGCCACGCTGTTCGTCAAACTCCCCAAGGCGATCGCGGAGGCGCTGAGCGCCCCGCCGGAAGAAGCGGCCGACGAGTCGGCCACCACGACCGAGGCCACCCTGGCGAAGGTGACTTCGACCGAGGTCGCTTCGGACGGCGCCTTGGTGACGCTCAATGTCGACGCGGAGACAACCACGGACGACACTGCCGCGGCCACCGATACGTCCGCCGAAGGCTCGACCGAGCCTGCCGCGGAGGGTGACTCGGTGACGGCGGTGGTCGTCGACGACAGCATCACCGAGGAGCAGACGCCGGCGACGGAGGCGGACGACGCGGCGACCGACGACACGGAGACCGAGGAGCAGACGCCGGCGACGGAGGCGGACCAAACCGAGGCCACCGACGAGGACAGTGCCGAGGACAATGCGGATTCGCCGGATACCGAAACCGACGCCGGCAGTGACACGCCGGACACCGCATCCGACACGTCCGACAGCAAGTCCGGCAAGTCGGACAGCACCAAGTCCGGCAGCGACGAGTAAGTAATTCGATGACGACGGCCCCTTCGGTGCCGAGGGGCCGTCCGTCGTCGAGAACCAAAGTGAGACATCAGGTATGCGGACGATGTGTGCAACCGACCGGCGGCGCCGCGAGGTCGGTTGTGCTCAATCGTGTTTGTGCGCACCGGAATGCGAGTGTGGATCCGCCATCACCTGGCGATAGACGCCATGCGCCCACACCTGCAGGCCGAGCATCGCCTCGACGTATTCCCTCGCTTCAGCGAGGCCCTTGCCGGCAAGTTGTTTGAGCGCCATGGCGTGGCCGTGGCGTCGCTCGACTTCGCTTCGGACCGCCGCGCTGAGTACGTCGACCAATTCGTCGAGGTTTCCCGTTTCCAGGGCACGCTCGGCGGTGGGGATCACCGGTCCGACGTCGAGCCCCGCCGGCTTCAGACCGGTGAACGGCGCTCCCTCCCCGGCGCGGTGCACGCGGACCGCGGTCTCGAAAAACCACCGGTCGGCGACATCTCGCGCTTCGCCGCCGAGCGTCCGCACTTTACGGGCGCGGTCGAACGCATCACGCAGCTCGTGCTCGCCGTCGGCATCGACGTAAGGGAGAATCAGATCAACCTCATCGGTCTCGAGCGCGAGGCGGGCGGCGCTCACCACCGGGCCGTCCAATGAGTCGCAATGTGGTGGCATCTCGTCACGACCTTTCGAAATCGCGTCCTGAGCCCAGCGTGTGCCTGCGGGCGGCCCGACGCTAGAGCCGTTGGTCCTTGGTTAGCCCGGTTCGGGGTTGGCGTTGCTCATTCGGCGACGACACGCCGGTACCACCGATCAGGCCCGACTCGTACACCACTCTGCTGGACGCAACCGCAAGACCATCCTCTGCCGCACACGAAACATTGTTCCGTAGTGGGCCATCAAAACTTGCCCAGCCACCAGTTACCAAGCACCCCTACTGATCGCCACTCCACTCGCGAGAACAAGTGGTCCATCGCCCCGGAACTTGTCGGTGGTCGAATGTATGTACTGCTTATCTGCTTAAGTGGACTGGCGCAGGACTAGAACTCACCGTAGGTGTCGCTGGGGATGAACTTGTCGTCATTGTCGTTGAGGGCGATCGCGTTTGACGTGCGGCTGACGAGTTCGTTTAGTGGATGAGGGTCGGTGTTGACGCTTTGCTGCAGCAGGCGATAGAAGAGCATGCCGCGGGCAGTTGATCGGCGCCGGTTGAACCGGAACGTGAACTCGTCGAGGTAGTACTGGAGGTGCTCGCGTTCGACGCGATAGTGGTGAGTGCCGGCGTTCCAGCGTTTGAGCAGCGAGGCCACCCGGTGCGGGCCGGGCAGTGTGACATGCCCGGGTTCAGGTGAGCTGTACCCGGAGATGTACTCGTGTTGGTAGCCCTCGTTGGCCAGGACGCGGAACATCCGGGCGCCGTCGGTGCGGATCACCGAGCCGGGCTCAACGGTGGCGCGGGCGAAATCGACGAGCTGTTTCGACCCAGGAGAATCGGCGACGGCGAGACGGACGCGGCCAAGTCGAAGTTTCCTATTGACTTCTGTGCCAACGTTTTCCACTGCGATCATGACGGGAGCCTTGTCTGTGGAGGCGCCTAGCTTGCCGCTGGCGCGACCCCCGACGAAGGATTCATCAACTTCGACCACCTCGCTGAGCAACTCTCGGTCGGGGCGCACCATCGCCCGGCGCATCTTGTGCAACCAGGCCCACGCGGTCTCGTAGGAGCCCAGGCCGAGCATGTCGTGCAGATTCTTCGCAGACGCCCCGTTCTTCTGCGAGGTGACCAACCAGATCGCGGCGAACCATGTGCTCAACGGAGTGCGGGTGCGGTGAAAGATCGTTCCAGCGGACACCGAGGTCTTACGGCCGCATCCCACGCACTTCCAGTGCTGGGTGGAGGTTTGCCACGCCCGGTCGTGACCGCACGATGGGCACCGAAATCCGCCGGGCCAGCGCAAACGGGCCAGATACGCTGCACACGAGGCTTCGTCGGGAAACCACGCCCGGAACTCCTGATATGTCCGCGGATAGTCCACACCACCCACGGGACCGCCGTCGAAACCCACACTGACCAGTGTAAGTCCACTTAAGCAGATAAGCAGTATGTATGTTCGAGTCATGTCCGGGGAGGCGTTGCAGGAGGCGGTGACCGCGTTGCGTGCCGCGTTCGACGCGTTGACCGCGTGCGACGTCGATTTGCTGACCCGGTCCGACCTTGTCGAGCCCCTCGATGAGCTCGAATCCCTGTCGTGTCAGCTGCCGGCGCTGAGGAACCGCATGCTGGCCCGTTTGCAGGCCGAGGCGACGCCGCAGCAGATGGGTGCCAAGTCCTGGAAGGACGTGCTCGCAATCCGCTGGCGGATCTCCACCAGTGAGGCCCACCGCCGGTTGACCGAGGCCGCGGTGTTGGCGCCGCGGCGGGCATTGACCGGAGCGTCGCTGCCACCGTTGCTGCCCGCGACCGCCGCCGCCCAAGCCCACGGGTTGATCAACAATGAGCACGTCGAGGTGATCCGCAAGGCCGTCGCCAAGCTGCCGGGTTTCGTGGACGCGGTCACCCGCGCGCAGTTCGAGGTCGGCCTGGTCCGTAACGCGGTCGGCGTCGGACCCAAGGAACTCAAGGACACCGCCTGCTTGACCCTGTTCCTGCTCGACCAGGACGGCCCCGAACCCGACGACACCGAACGCGCCCGCAAGCGCGGGGTGTCGAAGGGCAAGCAGCGCTCTGATGGGACGTCCTCCTTCACTGGGGACCTGACACCCGAAGCGTCGGCGGTATTGGAGGCGATCTTCGCCAAGTACGCGGCGCCGGGGATGTGTAACCCCGACGATCCCGAACCCTGCACGGCGCTCTGATGGGACGTCCTCCTTCACTGGGGACCTGACACCCGAAGCGTCGGCGGTATTGGAGGCGATCTTCGCCAAGTACGCGGCGCCGGGGATGTGTAACCCCGACGATCCCGAACCCTGCACG
>NZ_JACKSH010000097.1 GCF_025821625.1 Mycolicibacterium pyrenivorans | reverse complement strand
CGGCGGGACCGGGGCGTTGGGATCGGCGGGGGGCGGCGCACCCTCGACGACGCCGGGTGGCGGCGGTGGCGGCGGCGGCGGTGCGGGTTGGGCCCCTGCCACGCCGGGCAGCGCCAACGCTGCCATCAGAGCTGCTGCAGAGGCGCCCGACAGCGCCGCAAGCCCCACAGACTTCGGGAGACCCCTACGGCGGTGAACATTCGCATCCGGCTGAACCATGGGGAAGAAACTACCGTGTTACGGCCGTGACGCAAGTGTGAGTTGCTCAATGAGGGTCGAATTGAGACATTGCTGTCCATCAGAAACTGTCTGCATGCAGTCAGGACTGTCGTTTGCTGACAGCCGAATGTCCCCGCGCGTCGCACGGGGTGTTGCCGACATGGCCGAATTGGGTCAGTGTGTGGTTCCACCCCGTTGATCGCGACTGCCGGGGCCGCCGTTACGCCGGGCGTCCCCGGCCGGGCCTCCGGTCCGGCGCGTCGAGTTTCGCCGCCTAGCTACTGTCCAGTAACATTGGCGGCACTCGCTGGGGTTCAGCGCCGAACACGACAGGAGGGGCCGACGATGGATGTTCTGGTCACGGGTTGCGATACCGATCTGGGGCGGACGATCGCGGAGAGCTTCTGCGATGCGGGCCACACCGTGGTGATCGCGGGCAGTCGCCGCGACGATGTCGAGGTCGCCGCCAAAGAACTCGACGTCGACGCGATCGTCTTCGACGGCACCGACCCGGCGTCGGTCGCCACACTGCACGAGCAGGTACCCGTCCATCTGGACACGATCATCAACGTCCCGGCGCCGACCTGGAGCGGCGGCGACCCGCGCGCCTACACGCTGGCCGACCGCGCCGCCGAATGGCGCAACTTCTTCGACGCCAGCCTGGTGTCGGCGATGCTGACCGTTCAGGTTCTGGGTGACCACCTGCACTCCGGGGGCTCCATCGTCACCGTGATCCTCGATCCCCCGGGTGACGGCAGCGCCGGCGCGGCCGTCAAGGCCGCGGTCACCGAATGGACCGCGGGTCAGGCCAATCACTTCGGCATCCGGGGCATCACCGTCAACGCGGTGGCCGCCGGGCGCGGGGTCGAACCCGGCTACGAAGGCCTCGGCAGCACTCCCCCGTCGGTCAGCGAGGAGATCTCCCGCCTGGCTTTGTTCCTCACCACGCCCGCCGCCCGCCACATCACCGGCCAGACGTTGCACGTCAGCCACGGCGCGCTGGCCAACTTCGGCTGAACAGGCTCCGCCGCAACCGTCACGACGCGCGGTTTATTCCGCGCTTCGCGCCGGGTGAAACGAGCCTCGGCGCCCCGCGATGAATGGTTAGGGTCGAAGCCGTGACGATTCGACTCGGACTCCAGATCCCCAACTTCTCCTACGGCACCGGCGTAGCCGAGATGTTCCCCACCGTCATCGCGCAGGCTCAGGAAGCCGAGGCGGCAGGCTTCGACTCCGTCTTCGTGATGGACCACTTCTATCAGCTGCCGATGCTCGGCAGCCCGGATCTGCCGATGCTGGAGGCCTACACCGCCCTGGGCGCCCTGGCCACCGCCACCGAGAAGGTCCAACTGGGGACCCTGGTCACGGGCAACACCTACCGCAACCCGACGCTGCTGGCCAAGGCCATCACCACGCTCGACGTGATCAGCCAGGGCAGGGCGATCCTCGGCATCGGCACCGGGTGGTTCGAACTCGAGCACGACCAACTCGGCTTCGAGTTCGGCACCTTCACCGACCGGTTCAACAAGCTCGACGAGGCGCTGCAGATCATCCTGCCGATGCTCGGCGGTGAGCGTCCCACGTTCTCCGGCAAGTACTACCGGGTGCAGGAAGCCATGGCCAATCCCCGCTTCCGCGACCATATTCCGCTGATGATCGGCGGAAGCGGTGAGAAGAAGACCATTCCGCTGGCGGTTCGGCACTTTGACCACCTCAACGTGATCGCCGGGTTCGACGAGCTGAGCGCCAAGCTGGACGTGGTGAAAGCCAGGTGCGACGACATCGGTCGCGACCCGGCGACCCTGGAGACCAGCATGCTGGTGACGGCGATGGTCGACGAGAACGCCACCGCCGACCTCATTCCCGCGGAGATGGGTCAACGGATGGTTGTCGGCACTGCCGAGGCGATCGCCGACCAGCTCAAGACCAAGGTGTTTGACGCCGGCATCGACGCGGTGATCCTGAACCTGCCCACCAGCTTGCAGGGTTACCAGCACGGTCACATCACCGCGCTGGGAGAAGCGCTCAGACCGCTGGTGACCGGCTGACCGGGATGCCCGGTGGGCCATGTCACCGCGCCCGCCGGAAGCGCGGCGGCTAACGTGTTCGTTGTATCGAACAGGTAATTCGCCACGGAGATCCGTCCAAGGAGTTTGTGATGAGCCATCCCGGCGCCACCGTTTCCGACCGGCACAAAGTGGTCATCATCGGATCGGGATTCGGTGGACTGACCGCGGCCAAGCACCTCAAACGGGCCGACGTCGACATCAAGCTGATCGCCAGGACCACCCACCACCTGTTCCAGCCGCTGCTGTACCAGGTGGCGACGGGCATCATCTCGGAGGGCGAGATCGCGCCGGCCACGCGGGTGATCCTGCGAAACCAGAAAAACGCCCAGGTGTTGCTCGGTGACGTGACCCGGATCGACCTGGAGACCAAGACGGTCCGCTCCGAACTGCTCGGCCACACCTACGTCACGCCGTACGACAGCTTGATCATCGCCGCGGGTGCGGGCCAGTCCTACTTCGGCAACGACCACTTCGCCGAGTGGGCGCCGGGCATGAAGTCCATCGATGATGCGCTGGAGTTGCGTGGACGCATCCTGGGAGCGTTCGAGCAGGCCGAACGGTCCAGCGACCCCGTCCGGCGGGAGAAGCTGCTGACGTTCGTGGTCGTCGGTGCGGGTCCGACCGGCGTCGAGATGGCCGGACAGATCGCCGAATTGGCCGACCACACCCTCAAGGGCGCCTTCCGGCACATCGATTCGACCAAGGCGAAGGTGATCCTGCTCGACGCCGCGCCGGCGGTGCTTCCCCCGATGGGTGAGAAGCTCGGCAAGAAGGCGGCGGCCCGGCTGGAGAAGATGGGCGTCGACATCCAGCTCAATGCCATGGTGACCGACGTCGACCGCAACGGGATCACCGTGAAGGACCCCGACGGGACGCTGCGTCGCATCGAATCCGCGTGCAAGGTGTGGTCGGCCGGTGTGTCGGCCAGCCCGCTGGGGCGCGACCTGGCCGACCAGTCGGGCGTCGAACTCGATCGCGCGGGACGGGTCAAGGTGCTTCCCGATCTGTCGGTTCCCGGCCACCCCGACGTGTTCGTCGTCGGCGACATGGCCGCGGTCGAAGGGGTGCCGGGCATGGCGCAGGGCGCGATCCAGGGAGGCAAGTACGCGGCCAAGGCGATCGCGTCGGGTCTCAAGGGCGCCGATCCGACTCAGCGCGAGCCGTTCAGCTATTTCGACAAGGGCTCGATGGCCACGGTGTCGAAGTTCAGCGCGGTGGCCAAGGTCGGACCGCTGGAGTTCGGCGGCTTCATCGCGTGGTTGGCCTGGCTGTTCCTGCACCTGATCTACCTGGTCGGCTTCAAGACCAAGATCACCACGCTGTTGTCATGGACGGTGACGTTCCTCGGGCGTAATCGCGGGCAGCTGACCATCACCGAGCAGCAGGCCTACGCGCGAACCCGCATCGAGGAACTCGAGGAGATCGCCGCGGCCGTGCAGGACACCGAGAAGGCGGCCAGTTAGCCGCGCTCGGTCTACAGCCGATCGCCCTGCCAGGTCGACAGGCACCCGCCCGCCGCCAGCGCCAGGGTCACCCCCGCGGCATCGACATCGCTGCGCGGGTAGTGCAACTCGCTGATGCTCGCCCTCGGGGCGGCGATCTCGTCGTCGGCGAGCGAGGTGTTTCCGAGCTCGACGCGGTGTCTGAGCAACGGTGTGCCGTCGACGTCGGCGTGCAGCGACCCCGACCAGAAGCCTTGGCGCTCACCGGTTCTGCCGATCTGCACCCGCTCGACCAACCTGAGACTGGCACCGTCGGCCAGGTTCAGGGACGTCGAGGCGAAATGGCGCGACGCCGCGGCCACGATCGTCGGCAGCGGATCCAGGTCGAGCTCGCCCGCGACCTCCAGCGCCCACGTGGCGTGCGACTCCGTCGTGGTGCTGCCCGGTAACACCATGGTGGCCGCGGCGGTGCGCAGCCTCAGCCGGGCGCCGGACTCCACCACCAGCCTGATGTGGATCGCGTCGCCGCCCAGCGGCGTCGCTGCCGACGACACCAGATGCACGGTGTCGCGCTCGGTGCGGCGCGCGGCGATCCCGCCCGCGCACTCGATGTGCGGTGAGCGGTCCGCGCGCGCAACGACGAGCACGTCCGAACGCATCACAGTTCCCCGATCGTTCGCTCGCTCACACCGCCTGCGCGACCCTGAGCTGCTCACGCACCCACCCCAGCACGGGGGTGGCGGCCGGGTCGGCCGTCAGCGAGATCAGCGCGGTGGGACGCTCACCGCGCACCGCCGCGGAGTCGCGGCGCATCACGTCGAGGTCGGCGCCGACGAGCGGGGCGAGGTCGGTCTTGTTGACCACCAACAGATCCGAGAAGGTCACGCCCGGCCCGCCCTTGCGGGGCACCTTGTCCCCGCCCGCGACATCGATCACGAAGATCTGCACGTCCACCAGCCCGGACGAGAACGTCGCGGTGAGGTTGTCGCCGCCTGATTCCACCAGGATGAGATCCAGTCCGCCCAGACGATCGTGCGCCGCCACGAGGTCGTCGATGGCATCCAGGTTGGCGGTGATGTCGTCGCGGATCGCGGTGTGCGGACATCCGCCGGTCTGCACCGCGGCGATCCGGTCGTCGGGTAGCACCGCATTGCGGCGCAGAAAATCGGCGTCCTCGGTCGTGTAGATGTCGTTGGTCAGCACCGCCAGCGACAGTTCGTCGCGCAGCTGCCGGCACAAGGCGGCCACCAGTGCCGTCTTGCCGGAGCCGACGGGTCCGCCGACGCCGATGCGCAGGGGCTCCCCCGCGTGCCGCACCCGGCGCGGGCGGTCGGTGTTGGTGTGGGGCTGGCCGTCCAGGAAATGCGGTGGCATGGGGCTTCTTTCGTTACGACGCGAACAGGGGGCGGTCGCGTTCGGTGTGTCGCTGGGCGAGAACGTCCAGCAGCGGGTCGGACAGATCGGCGAGATCCTTGGCGGCCTCGGCGGCGGTCTGCTCGCACAGCCCCGAGAGCTCGAACGTCACCGCCGCGACGTCACCGGGATCGAGGGCGAGCAGCCGCTGTGCCGCGGTCGCGGAACCGGTCATCGTCGTGTAGATCAGCGACAGCGCGGTGTGCTCGGGGAGCAATCCGCCGGCGGCGCCCACCGCACCGGCGGCGACCGGGAGGTGCGGTGTCGCGCCCAGCGCATCCCACTCGGCGTCGGGCCAGACCCGCCGTGCGAGCCGGACCAGCCCTCGTCCCTGGGCGCGCGAGGCGGCGCGCGCCGCAGGAGACGGTGTGCGCGCGTCGGTTTCGGCGTCGCCCGCCTCCCCCGCCACGGCCGACAGGGATCCTCGGTGCACGGCGGCCGCCAATGACGCCGTGACCAGCCCGCTGGTGCGGATGCGGCGCGCCAGATACGCCCGCAGCGTGGCGAGGTCGACCACCAGACCGCTGCTCACCGCTTCCTCGACGCCGCCCGAGTGCACATGGCCCCCGGTCGGGAGCCGGGAGTCGGACAGGGCCAGCAGGGTGGCGAGACTGGACATCAGAAAAGAAAGTAGCGCTGGGCCATCGGCAGTTCGGTGGCGGGCTGTTCCTGCCAGACCTCCCCGTCGATCCGCACAGTGAACGTGTCGGGGTCCACCTGGATGTCGGGCAGCGCGTCGTTGTGCGGCATCTGCGCCTTGCCCACGCCGCGGACATTGCCGACGGCGACGAGCCTGCGGTTGACCGCGAGCCGGTCGGCCAGACCGTCCTCGATCGCCTGCGGCGCGACGAAGTGCACCGACGTGGCGGCGGCCGCGGCCGGAGCCGCGCCGAACATCGGCCGGGGCAACACCGGCTGGGGTGTGGGAATGGAGGCGTTGGCGTCGCCCATCGCTGCCCACGCGATCATTCCGCCCTTGAGCACCGCGTGCGGGCGCACCCCGAAGAACGCGGGCTCCCACAGCACCAGGTCGGCGAGCTTACCGACCTCGACGGACCCGATCTCGTGATCGAGGCCGTGCGCGACGGCCGGACAGATGGTGTACTTCGCGACATAGCGGCGCGCCCGGAAGTTGTCCGCCACACCGTCGCCGGGTAGCGCACCGCGGCGGCGCTTCATCACGTGCGCGGTCTGCCAGGTGCGCAGCACCACCTCGCCGATGCGCCCCATCGCCTGCGCGTCGCTGCCGATCATCGAGATCGCGCCGATGTCGTGCAGCAGGTCCTCGGCGGCGATCGTGGACGGCCGGATCCGGCTCTCGGCGAACGCGAGATCCTCGGGCACGCTGGGGTTGAGGTGATGGCAGACCATCAGCATGTCGAGGTGCTCGTCGAGGGTGTTCACCGTGTGCGGCCGGGTCGGGTTGGTCGAGCTCGGCAGCACATTCGGCCGGCCGGCGACGGTGATGATGTCCGGAGCGTGCCCGCCCCCGGCGCCCTCGGTGTGATAGGCGTGGATCGACCGGCCCTTGATCGCGGCGAGGGTGTCCTCGACGAACCCGGCCTCGTTGAGCGTGTCGGTGTGGATGTTGGCCTGCACGCCCGCGGCCTCGCTGACGGTGAGGCAGGCATCGATGGCGGCCGGTGTCGTGCCCCAGTCCTCGTGGAGTTTGAAACCCGCTGCGCCGCCACGCAATTGCTCCCACATGGCCTCGGCGCTGACGGTGTTTCCCTTACCGAGCAGCGCGATGTTGAGCGGCCAGGTGTCGAGCGCCTCGAGCATCCTGGCCAGATGCCACGCTCCCGGCGTCACCGTGGTGGCCTTGCTGCCCTCGGCCGGGCCGGTGCCGCCCGCGACGATCGTGGTGATGCCGCCGCCGAGGGCCTCCTCCATGATCTGCGGGCAGATCAGGTGGACGTGGCAGTCGATGGCGCCCGCCGTGACGATGCGGCCATTGCCGGCGATGACTTCGGTCGACGGGCCCACCACCAGGTCCGGGTGCACGCCGGACATGATGTCGGGGTTGCCCGCCTTGCCGATCGCGGTGATGCGGCCGTCGCGGATGCCGATGTCGGCCTTGATGATCCCCCAGTGGTCGAGGATCACCGCGCCGGTGATCACGGTGTCCGGCGCTCCGTCGGCGCGGGTGGCGCGCGACTGACCCATCGACTCCCGAAGAACCTTGCCGCCGCCGAAGACCGCCTCGTCGCCGGCGCGGCCGGGCCCACCGCTGCGGTCCTCGGTGATCTCGATGAACAGGTCGGTGTCGGCCAGCCGGATGCGGTCACCGGTCGTCGGGCCGAACAGGGCCGCGTAACGGGAGCGGGACAGCTCGGTCATTCGTCTGTATCCAATCTGCCCGGCGGGTGCAGGCTGAGGCCGTACACCTCGCGGGTGCCTGCCAGGGGGACGAGTGAGACACGCTGCGCAACACCGGGTTCGAACCTGACCGCGGTGCCTGCCGGGATGTCGAACCGCTGCCCGTGCGCGGCGGCGCGGTCGAACTGCAGGGCGCTGTTGGCCTGCGGCACGTGCACATGGCTGCCGACCTGGACCGGCCGGTCGCCGGTGTTGACGATGTCCAACTCCAGCCGGGGCGCGCCCGGATTGATCTCGATGGTGCCTTCGCCGTATACGACCTCGCCCGGGATCACTGTCGTCACCCCCTTCAGGGGATCGGGTGGTGGACGGTGACGAGCTTGGTGCCGTCGGGGAAGGTCGCCTCGACCTGAACGTCGTGCAGCATCTCGGGTATCCCTGCCATCACGTCGTCGCGGCCGAGCACTTCGCGGCCACTGACCATCAACTCCGCGACGGAGCGGCCGTCGCGCGCACCCTCGAGGATGTGGTCGGTGATGACCGCGACGGTCTCGGGGTGGTTCAGTTTCAGGCCGCGCGCCTGGCGGCGGCGGGCGAGTTCGGCTGCGTAGGAGATCAGCAGCCGCTCCTGCTCATGCGGGGTCAAACGCATAGTGCGCGATCCTGCCACGGCAGACGGCAGTCGGCAGCGCACGCGCCGCGGCGCGGCTATTCGGCGGCGATGTTCTGCAGCCGGACCTGGCCGCGGGCCACGAGCCGGTCGTCGGCATCGGTGATCGTGATCAGCCACAGCTGCTGACGGCGCCCCCGGTGAATCGGGGTGGACACGGCCGTCACGGTGCCCGAGCCGATCGCGCGCAGGAAGTCGGTGTTGTTGTTCACGCCGACGACGTTGCCGCCGCCGTTGGCGGCGAGCCAGACCGCCGCCGAGACACTGGCCAGGCTCTCGACGGCCGAGCAGTACACGCCTCCGTGCACGATGCCGTACGGCTGCAGCAGCGTGTCGGTGATCTGCAGCTGTGCTCGGCCGCCGTCGGGCGTCACCTCGAGATACGTGAGCCCCAGCGCGCGGTCGAATCCGTTGCCGAGGCCGTCGGGAAGGTCAGTCGTCACGGCTCAGTGTCTACACGTCCTGCGGCGTCCAACCAGATGTGGGGTCACGGGTCGCGCGCGAAAATGCGGATGGGCCCCACGCGATGCGTGGGGCCCATCCTTCGGTTGGACCGGGGGTCTCTGCAGCCCTCAGGACTCCGGCGCGGTCCGGTGGTACCGAATTTCGTGCTCCTCGAGAATAGGCAAGGCTGCCCTAATTAAGCAAGAGCTTCCCCGAGGTCATCCTGGGCGTCCCCCGTACCGGCAGCCCGAAGCCGACGAGCGCGTCCAGGACGGCCTGCGCGCGGCGCATGCTGACGACCTCGCTGGACCCGGCCAGCAGCGGCACCTGCGTCGCCGCGCCCACCACCGACCCGCCGACGATGTGCCACATCGACGGCACGGACATCGAGCCGCCGCTGACCGCGGCGAGTTTCTCGAACAGTGGCCCCAACGCACGATGACTGCGGTGGGCGATCCATGTCGTCAGAGCGGCCTCGCCGGGCAGCGCCACGATCCCGTCCTGCGCGGACCGGCCGACCCCGATCGTCCGTCGATTGCGGAAGAACGGGTCGTCGGGCAGGCACCGGACCGTCGGATCGACCACGCCCACCCAATCGATGGCGCCTTCGGAGTCGACATGCACCCACAGGTTCTCCAACCCGGTGTCCCAGGCCCGCCCCTCGAGGACGAGCAGCGGGATCACCCGGCCGACGACCACATGGGCGAAGGTGGCGGCGAGCTGCTGGGTCACGGCGGCGCGGCTGTCGGTCTCGGCGACGCCGGCGTCGAACATCGTCTGCAGCCGGTCGGTGGTCAGGACCTCGGCAAGCGGCCACCACCGTCGTCGCGACAGGTCACCCATCACCGCGACGCCGTAGACGCGGGGACATTCCCGGTAGAGCTCACGGAGTCGCCGGCTGGATTCGTGTATCGGCAGTGTGCGCCTGACCGCCATCCCCGAGATGAGCGGATCCTCGACCACAACCGTCATGGCCACCTCCAATCTGAGTTAGGTTAGCCTTACTATAGTGCTGGCCGCCGAGGGGGCTACCCCCTGTGACTGGACTCACAACCTCGGCGAACGGGCCGGTGAACATGGCGTTGACAACATCCACGGCGTCCCTGCGTGGACCGGAAGAAAGGGGTCGAGAACGGATACGACACGCGGTAGTAATCCCGTAGTAGGCTTTGGGTCACAGCCGGTAGGAGATGAGCGGAAGATGACCAAGGTGACACGGCTCGGGGAATTGGAGCGGTCCGTCATGGACCACCTGTGGTCTGCGGATGAGCCGCAAACCGTGCGCCAGGTGCATGAAGCGCTGGCAGCGCACCGTGACCTCGCCTATACGACGATCATGACGGTGCTGCAGCGCCTGGCGAAGAAGAATCTGGTGGTCCAGCACCGCGACGATCGGGCGCACCGCTACGCCCCCACGCACGGCCGTGACGAACTGGTCGCCGGGCTGATGGTCGACGCGCTCGACCAGGCCTCCGACTCCGGCAGCCGGGCTTCGGCGCTGGTGCATTTCGTCGAGCGGGTCGGCGCCGACGAGGCGGCCGCGCTACGCCGCGCGCTGGCCGAGCTCGAAGGTAAAGAACGTCACGACCGACCCGCTGGCGGTGCGGGCACCGCCTGAGAGACACTTACAGCGTGTCCGCGCTGGCCTTCACCCTCGTCGCTCTGCTGCTGTCGGGGCCGGTGCCCGCGATGCTGGCGCGAGCCAGCTGGCCGTTGCGCGCACCACGTGCGGCGATCGTGCTCTGGCAGTCCGTCGCGCTGGCCGCGGTCCTCTCGGCGTTCTCCGCCGGAATCGCCATCGCCAGCCGGCTGTTCGTCCCCGGCGCGGACGGGCGTCCAACGGCAACGATCACCAGCGAGATCGCGGTGCTCGGATGGCCGTTGTGGACCGCCTACGTGCTGGTCTTCGCGCTCACCCTGATGATCGGCGCCCGGCTGATCGCCTCCGTGATCAACGTGGCGATCGCCACCCGTCGGCGGCGGGCACACCACCGGATGGTGGTCGATCTGGTCGGCGCATCTCGCGCCACCGCGCCGCGACTGTGCGGCCACCATCCCCGACCGCTGGCCGGTGCGGGCCTGCGGATCCTCGACGTGGCCCAGCCGCTGGCATACTGCCTGCCCGGCGTGCGCAGTCGCGTCGTCGTCAGCGAGGGTGCGCTGAACACCTTGGCGGACAACGAGATCACCGCAATCCTCACCCACGAGCGCGCCCACCTGCGGGCCCGCCATGACCTCGTCCTGGAGATGTTCACCGCGGTGAACGCCGCGTTTCCGCGGTTCGTCCGCAGCGCCAGCGCGCTCGACGCGGTGCGGCTGCTGATCGAACTGCTCGCCGACGACGCGGCGGTACGCTCCACCGGCCCGACCCCGCTGGCGCGCGCGCTGGTGGCCTGTGCCGCGGGCCACACCCCCCGGGGGGCGCTGGCGGCCGGCGGACCCACGACGGTGGTGCGGGTGCGCCGCCTCGGGGGCAGGCCGAACAGCCTCATGCTCGCCGCGGCCGCCTACGTCGCGGCGGCCGCCGTGCTCGTCGTCCCCACCGTCGCGCTGGCGGTGCCGTGGTTGACCGAGTTGCACCGGCTGTTCTTTGCCTGAGCACCCTGCCTCCACTGGGTGTTTGATGACCAGAAGCTGTGCCGCAACAACAGACCGGAAGGGTTTTCGTCTATGAGCTCGTCGCAGTCCCCCACCCCTGAGGGCACCGCCCAGATCGGCGTCACCGGGCTCGCCGTCATGGGATCGAACATCGCGCGCAACTTCGCCAGGCACGGCTACACGGTCGCGCTGCACAACCGCTCGATCGCCAAGACCGACGCGTTGCTGGCCGAACACGGGTCCGACGGCAACTTCGTGCGCAGCGAGACGATTCCGGAATTCCTTGCCGCGCTGGAGAAGCCACGGCGGGTCTTGATCATGGTGAAGGCCGGTGACCCGACCGACGCGGTCATCAACGAGCTCGCCGACGCCATGGAAGATGGCGACATCATCATCGACGGCGGCAACGCGCTCTACACCGACACCATCCGCCGCGAGAAGGCGATGCGCGACCGTGGCCTGCATTTCGTAGGCGCAGGGATCTCCGGAGGCGAAGAGGGTGCGCTCAACGGCCCCTCGATCATGCCCGGCGGACCCGCCGAGTCGTACAAGAGCCTCGGGCCGCTGCTCGAGGAGATCTCCGCCCACGTCGACGGCGCGCCGTGCTGCACCCACATCGGGCCCGACGGCGCAGGGCATTTCGTCAAGATGGTGCACAACGGCATCGAGTACTCCGACATGCAGTTGATCGGCGAGGCCTACCAGCTGTTGCGCGACGGGCTGGGCAAGTCCGCACCCGAGATCGCCGACGTGTTCACCGAGTGGAACTCCGGCGACCTGGACAGCTTCCTGGTGGAGATCACCGCGCAGGTGCTGCGCCAGACCGACGCCAAGACCGGCAAGCCGCTGGTCGACCTGATCCTCGACGAGGCCGAGCAGAAGGGCACCGGCCGCTGGACGGTCAAGTCGGCGCTCGACCTGGGGGTGCCCGTCACCGGTATCGCCGAGGCGGTGTTCGCCCGCGCGCTGTCGGGTTCGGTCGCTCAGCGCAAGGCCACCACCGGCTTGGCATCGGGCGATCTCGGCGACCGGCCCGCGGATGCCGCACAGTTCACCGAGGACATCCGCCAGGCGCTGTACGCGTCGAAGATCATCGCCTATGCCCAGGGCTTCAACCAGATCCAGGCCGGCTCGGCCGAATACGACTGGGACATCACCCCCGGCGACATGGCGACCATCTGGCGCGGCGGCTGCATCATCCGCGCCAAGTTCCTCAACCGGATCAAGGACGCGTTCGACAACGACCCCGAACTGCCCACGCTGATCGTCGACCCGTACTTCCGCGCCGCGATCGAGAACGCCATCGACAGTTGGCGCCGCGTGGTCATCAAGGCCACCGAGTTGGGCATCCCGATCCCCGGGTTCAGCTCCGCGCTGTCGTACTACGACGGGTTGCGCACCGAGCGGCTACCCGCGGCCCTGACCCAGGGGTTGCGGGACTTCTTCGGCGCGCACACCTACGGCCGCATCGACACCGACCCGGCGAAGCGGTTCCACACGTTGTGGAGCGGGGATCGCAGCGAGGTCGAGGCCTGACAGCGTCGGCCCTAGGCTGGAGTGCGTGCAGTTTCTTCACAACCACGTGCCGCCGTACGACCTGACCTACAACGACGTCTTCGTCGTCCCGAGCCGAAGCGACCTCGTCTCACGATTCGACGTCGACCTGTCGACCTCCGACGGCACCGGCACGACGATCCCGGTCGTCGTGGCCAACATGACGGCTGTCGCCGGGCGCCGGATGGCCGAAACCGTCGCCCGTCGCGGCGGCCTCGTGGTGCTCCCCCAGGACCTGCCGATCCAGGCGGTCAAGGCGACCGTCGACTTCGTCAAGAGCCGCGACCTGGTGGCCGACACCCCGGTGACGCTGTCGCCGGACGACTCGGTGTCCGATGCCAGCGCCCTGATCCCGAAGCGGGCGCACGGCGCCGCGGTGGTGGTCGTCGAGAACCGTCCCATCGGCCTGGTCACCGAGGCGGCCTGCGTCGGCGTCGACCGTTTCGCTCGCGTGCGTGACGTCGCCGACACCGAACTGATCACCGTGCCGGTGGGCACCCACCCTCGCACGGTGTTCGAACTGCTCGAGCACGCACCGGTCGACATCGCGGTGCTGACCGAACCCGACGGCACGCTGGCAGGCGTCCTGACCCGCACCGGCGCGATTCGGGCGGGGATCTACACCCCCGCGGTCGACGTATCGGGGCGACTGCGGATCGCTGCGGCGGTCGGGATCAACGGGGACGTCGCAGCGAAGGCCGCCGCCCTCGCCGAGGCCGGTGTGGACGTCCTCGTCGTCGACACCGCCCACGGCCACCAGACCAAGATGATCGATGCGATCAAGGCGGTGTCGTCGCTCGGCCTCGGTCTGCCGCTGGCGGCGGGCAACGTGGTCTCGGCAGAAGGCACCCGCGACCTGCTGAAGGCCGGGGCGTCCATCGTCAAGGTCGGTGTCGGCCCCGGTGCGATGTGCACCACCCGGATGATGACAGGCGTCGGCCGTCCGCAGTTCTCCGCGGTCGTCGAATGTGTTGATGCGGCAAGCCAACTCGGCGGCCACGTGTGGGCCGACGGAGGAGTCCGGCACCCGCGCGACGTGGCGCTCGCCCTGGCCGCGGGAGCTTCCAACGTGATGATCGGATCCTGGTTCGCCGGTACCTACGAGTCGCCGGGCGACCTGCTGCGTGACCGCGACGGCCAGCCGTACAAGGAGAGCTACGGCATGGCCTCCAAGCGCGCGGTCGCCGCTCGGACGTCCGCCGACAGCTCGTTCGAGCGCGCCCGCAAGGCGCTGTTCGAGGAGGGCATCTCGACCTCGAAGATGGGCCTGGACCCGGTTCGCGGTGGTGTGGAGGACCTGCTCGACCACATCACGTCGGGGGTGCGCAGCACCTGCACGTACGTGGGCGCGGCCACACTGCCCGAGCTGCACGAGAAGGTGGTGCTCGGCGTGCAGTCAGCCGCCGGCTTCGCTGAGGGCCACCCGCTGCCCACCGGTTGGTGACGGATAGGCCAGGACCCCCGGTACGTCGCTGCCCGCGACCTCCACGGTGACGGTGGAGCCTTCGGCCAGGATCGTCTCCCCCGGGCTGCGCAGCTGGACCGCGCTGCCGTCCGCAAGCTCGACATGGACGACGGTGTCCGCGCCGTAGAACCGGCACACCGTCACCCGGGCGGGAGCTCCGGAGCCGGCCACGCCGAGCCGAAGCTGCTCGGGCCGTAGCACCACCACCGCGGGACCGTCGGCCACAGGCAGTCGGGCCTGCAGGGTCCCCAACGCGGTGTGCACCGTCCCCGAGCTCGCAGTGCCCGCCAATTCGACTGTGGCACCGATGAATCGGGCATTCGCCAGGGTTGTTGGCCGGGCGTAGAGATCAGCGGGGGTGCCGTGCTGGGCGATGGTGCCGTCGATCAGCAGGGCCACCGAACCGGGAAGTGAGAGAGCTTCCGACTGGTCATGGGTGACCAGCAGCGCGGTGGTGCCGGCCTCCCGCAGGATCGCGGCGATGTCCTCGCGCACCCGGACCCGCAGGCCCGCGTCGAGCGCGGCGAACGGTTCGTCGAGCAGCAGCACCCGCGGCCTGGCGGCCAACGCGCGGGCCAGCGCCACCCGCTGTTGCTGACCGCCGGAGATCTCGTGGGGGCGGGCGTCTGCGAGCCCGTCGAGTCCGACCACCGACAGCCAGTGCGCAACCCGCGCCCGCGCGTCCCGCCGGGTGGCGCGGTCCATGCCGAAGGCGATGTTCTCCGCCACGCTCAGATGCGGGAACAGGGCTCCTTCCTGCGGCATCAGTCCCACCCGCCGCCGGTGCACCGGCACGGTGGTGGTCCCGCCCGCGACCAGTTCCCCGGCGATGCGCACCGTCCCCGCGTCGGGGGTCTCGAAGCCGGCCAGGATGCGCAGCAGCGTCGTCTTGCCGCATCCGGACGGCCCCAGCACCGCGGTGATGGTGCCCTCCGGCAGGTCGAGGTCGACGCCGGACAACACCTGCCGGTCGCCGAAGGATTTCGAGATACCCCGCGCCGCAACGGCTGCCGCAACCGTGTCAGTCACTGCGGACTCCGCCTGCGCTGGTGCTCCACATCCCGAGCACCGCCGTCGGGACGGCCGCGAACACCAGCAGGGCCGCCGCGTAGGGCGCTGCCGCGGCGTAGTCGCTGACCGAGCTGTAGCTCCACAGCCTGGTCGCCAGGGTGTCGGTGCCGGTGGGATGCAGCAGCAGGGTGACCGGCAGTTCCTTCATGCAGGTCAGCAGCACCAGCGCCGCTCCGGCCGCGATGCCGGGCAGTGCCACCTTCGCGGTGACCGCCCCGAAGGCCCGCAACGGGGTGCGGCCCAGCGAGCGGGCCACCTCTTCGAGGCGGATCGGCGACGACTCCACCGCCGCACGGACCGATCCGATCGCCAAGGGCACGAACAGCACCGTATAGGCCAGGATCAGCAACGGTTCGCGCTGGTAGAGGGGACGCAGCAGGAGCACGCCGAGCGACACCATGGAGATCGCGATGACGATCGACGGAAGCCCGTGGGCCACATAGCTTGCGCCCTCCAGCGCCCGCGTCGCGCGATCGCGGTGACGGGCGGCGAGCACGCCGAGTGGCAGGGCCGCCAGCGTGGTTACCACGGCGGCGGCCACCGACAGCCCGACCGTCGACCCCAGGGCTTCGATCCATTCCGCGAAATCCCACCGCGGACCCGCCGTCAGCAGCCAGTCGGCGAGCGTCACGCCCGGCACGACGACGGCGGCGGCCAGCACGGCGGCCGGAACCAGCAGGGCGACCGCCTGCCACGCCCCCAGGCGGTTCAGCGGCGCCGGCCGGGGTGCGCCGCCGCCGATCCGCGACGACGATGCCAGCCCGCGGGCCCGGCCCTCGGCGATCACCAGGCCCACCGCGAACACCATCAGCACCAGCGAGAGCACTGCGGCGCGGGCCGGATTGAAGCCCGAGCGGTAGGCCCCGTAGATGACCCAGGTGAACGCCTCGAATCGCATCGCGGCGACGGCGCCGAAATCGCTGAGCACATAGAGGGCCACCAGCAGAGCGCCCGCGGCGATCGCGGCACGAGCCTGGCGAAGCGTCACCCGGAACAGCACGGCGAATCCGCCGAGGCCCAGCGACCGCGCCACCTCCTCCTGTGCGGGATCGATGCGAGCCAGGGCCGCCATCGTGGTCAGCAACACCAGCGGATAGCTGACCAGGGTCAACACCAGACACGCACCCCAGAACCCGGTCACCGACGGGAACGCGGACACCCACAGATAGGCCAGAAGGTAGCTCGGCATCGCCAGCGGCAACGTGAGTGCGACGGCCAGCGTGCGTCGGGCCGTGACGTCGGTCCGGCTGACCAGCACGGCCAGTCCCACCCCGAGCAGCACGCAGGCCGCGGTGACCACGACCACGAGCAGTAACGACCGACCGACCAGCGCGGCGGTGCGCGGTTGGAGCAGTTCGTCGATGATGAACGGCATGCCACGCTCGAGCGCCCGCGCCACGAGATAGGCCAGCGGTATCAGCGTGCCCGCCACCACGAGGGCGGCCGGGATCACCAGCAGCGCGGGCGGGCGGCCACGGCCGACGGTCACCAGCACCCGGTCAGTTCGTGAGCAGGCCGGTCTTGACCAGCAGCTCCTGGGTCGCCTCGATGTCGTCGAGTTGCGAGAGGTCAACCGCGGGCGGCTGCAGGTCGCTCAGCGGCGGCATCGCCGCCGACGGCGCCACCCCGGCCACGAGCGGATACTCCGCCGTCTCCTCGGCGAAGTACTTCTGCGCGGACTCCCCGACCAGGTAGGCGGCGAACGCCTGTGCCCCTTCGGGATTGGGTGCCGTCTTGAGCACCCCGACACCCGCGACGTTGATCAGGCCGCCGGGATCCCCCGCCGCCATGAACTTGTTCTGCGCCGTCACCGCGTCCTCGCCCTTGCTGTTGATCAACTCGTAGAGGTAGTAGTGGTTGACCAGGCCGAGTGCGACCTGCCCGGAGTCCACCGCGTCGCGGACCGCCACGTTGTTCTCGAAGGCGACAGGATCCTGGGCCTTGAACGCGCGCAGCCACTGCTCGGCGCCGTCCTCCCCGCGTACGACGCGCAGCCCAGTCACGAAGGCCTGCCAGGAGGCGTTGCTCGGGGCGAAGCCGATCTTGCCCTTCCATTCCGGGGCCAGCAGCCCGTCGATCGTGTCGGGTGGAGTGGGGGCCACGGTCGGGTTGTAGACGACGACGCGCGCGCGCCCGGACACTCCCACCCAGGTACCGTCCGCCGCGGAGAACTGTTCGGGGACGGCCTGCAGCGTCTCGGCGTCGACGGGCGCCAGCAGACCGGCCTTGGACACGGCGCCCAGCGCACCCGCGTCCTGCGACAGGAACACGTCGGCCGGCGACTTGTCGCCCTCGGTGACGAGCTGGGCGGCCAGCTCGCCGGAACCGGCATAGCGGGCCTCGACCTGGATGCCGGTGTCGGTGCTGAACTGTTCGATCAGCGGCGCGACCAGTTCTTCGCTGCGGCCCGAGTAGACGACGATCTTGTCGCCGTCGTCGGTGCTCGACCCGGACCCGCAGGCGGTGAACGTCAGCATCGCGGCGACGGCAGCGAGCGCGCCGGCCAGTCGGGAGATCGATCTCTGGGGGGACATGTACGTGGACTGCCTTTCGGGGAACGTGCCTTCGGGTGAAAGGGGCCTTCCGACGAACGGTGATCCGGGCAGGTCCCCTGTGACCTTGCCGTGAAACCTACCAGCCGGTGAGGTTAGGCTTGACTGAATAGCGACCCGGGTGGGTGGCTCCGGCTGTTCCGCTAACATGTGTTGACCATCAGTCGGATTCGGGCGCCGCAGGGTTGCCACGAGTCATCCGTACGCAGAGGAAAGGGAGCAGGTGCCGCAGGCACTGGATGGAGGCCCATCCGAGCCGGCCGTACACGCCGAGCCGCCTGACCATGAGCCCGCCGAGGCCGAGCCGTCCTCTAGTCGGCCGGGCGCCCGGCCCGGCTTCTCCGGTCATCCCACCGACCGACCGCATTCCGTCGCGGGAGCAGCGCGATGAGCGTCGTCATGTCGGTGTTGCCCCTGGTCGCGTTCGTCCTGCTGACCGCGGGCACGGCGGTGTTCGTCGCCGCGGAGTTCTCCCTCACCGCGCTGGAGCGCAGCACCGTCGAGGCCAATGTGCGCACCGGCGACCGCCGCGACGTGCTGGTGCAGAAGGCCCACCGGTCGCTGTCCACGCAGCTGTCGGGAGCGCAGGTCGGGATCTCGATCACCACGCTGGCCACCGGTTTCCTCGCCGAGCCCGTCGTCGCGAAGCTCATCGAACCGGGCCTGACCGCGATTCGGGTCCCGGAACGGTTCACCGGCGGCCTGGCCCTGGTGCTGGCGATCCTGATCGCCACGTCGATCTCGATGATCTTCGGTGAACTCGTTCCCAAGAACCTCGCGGTGGCCCGCGCCGTCCCGACCGCGCGGTGGTCGGCAGGCCCGCAGCTGTTCTTCTCCTTCGTGTTCACACCGCTGATCAAGCTCACCAACGGCACCGCGAACTGGATTCTGCGACGAATGAGTATCGAGCCCGCGGAGGAACTCCGGTCGGCGCGCTCACCGCAGGAACTGGTGTCGCTGGTGCGCACCTCCGCCCGTAGCGGCTCGCTGGATCTCGTCACCGCCGTCCTGGTGGACCGCTCGCTGCAGTTCGGTGAGCGCACCGCCGAGGAATTGATGACGCCGCGCTCCAAGATCGACACGCTGGACGCCGACGCCACCGTGGTCGATCTCAGCGAGGCAGCCGTGCGGACCGGGCACTCGCGCTTCCCCGTCATCGACGGCGATCTCGACGAAACCATCGGCGTGGTGCACGTCAAGCAGGTGTTCGCGGTGCCCTACGGTCAGCGTTCGTCGACCCGACTGGCCGACATCGTGCAGCCGGTCGCCAAGGTGCCCTCGACCCTCGACGGGGACGCGGTGATGTCGGAGGTGCGTGCCAACGGGCTGCAGACGGCGCTGGTGGTCGACGAGTACGGCGGCACCGCGGGAATGGTGACGGTGGAGGACCTGATCGAGGAGATCGTCGGAGACGTGCGCGACGAGCACGACGACGAACCGCCCGACGTCGTGCCCGCCGGGGGCGGCTGGCAGGTCTCGGGACTGCTGCGTATCGACGAGGTGGCCGAGAACACCGAGTTCCGGGCGCCGGAGGGTGACTACGAAACAATCGGCGGGCTGGTGCTCGAGACGCTCGGCCACATCCCCGAAGAAGGCGAATCGGTGGAGTTGACCGCCTTCAATCCGGACGGATCGATCGACCACCCGGTGGTCTGGCTGGCGACCGTGGTGCGGATGGACGGCCGCCGGATCGACCTGCTCGAGCTCACCGAGCTCGGACCCCGCGGCGACGACGACGAGGACGGAGCCCGCTGATGGGCGACATCTTCGGAGTCCTGCTGGCGGTGCTGCTGCTGGGAGCCAACGCATTCTTCGTCGGTTCGGAGTTCGCGCTGATCTCCGCGCGGCGTGATCGGCTGGAGGCACTCGCCGAGCAGGGCAAGAAGAGCGCCGTCACCGTGATCCGGGCCGGTGAGAACCTGTCGCTGATGCTGGCAGGCGCGCAGCTGGGCATCACGGTGTGCTCGATCCTGCTCGGCCGGGTCGCCGAGCCCGCCGTCGCGCACCTGCTCGAGGTACCGTTCGGACTCCTCGGCATCCCGGACGCACTACTGCACACGGTGTCGTTCCTGGTGGCGCTGTCCATCGTCGTGACGCTGCACGTGCTGCTCGGCGAGATGGTGCCGAAGAACATCGCGATCGCGGGCCCGGAGTCGACCGCGATGCTGCTGATACCGGTCTATCTGGTCTACATGCGGGCCGCCCGCCCGTTCATCGCGTTCTACAACTGGTGCGCCAACAGGACCCTGCGCACGTTCGGGGTGGAGCCCAAGGACGAACTCGATGTCACGGTGTCGACCGTCGAGCTTTCCGAGATGATCGCCGAATCGCTGTCGGAGGGGCTTCTCGACCCCGAGGAACACACCAGGCTGACCAGGGCATTGCAGATCCGCAACCGGGTGGTCGACGACGTGGCCCTGCCGCTGGCCACGATCCGGGCGGTCCCGGTCGCGCGGGAAGGCGCGGGCCCGACGGTCGGCGCCCTCGAGGAGGCGCTGAAGGAGACCGGCTATTCCCGGTTCCCGGTCGCCGACACCCATGGAGCGTTCATCGGCTACCTGCACATCAAGGATGTGCTGCCCCTGCTCGAGGACGGCTACGACCAGGCGACGGTGGTTGATTCGGCGATGGTGCGGCCGCTGCCGCAGGTGCCCGCCTCGCTGCCGCTGCCCGATGCGCTGTCCCGGCTGCGGCGCACCAACAGTCATCTCGCGCTGGTCACCGCCGCCGACGGCGCCGTCACCGCCGTGGTGGCGCTGGAGGACCTGGTCGAAGACCTCGTGGGGACGGTTCGCGACGGCACGCACCGTGTCTGAGGTGGGGCATGCGGGTTCGGCGGTCGGCCACCGGGTGCTCGCCGAATCTCACTGGCAGGAACTCGCACGCGCCCATCACACGCGAGCCGACGAATTCCTCGAGCCGCACCTGACGCGCCGCCGCGCGGGCGAGTCCCACCCGGTGTTCGACTTCCTGTTCACTTACTACAGCCTGCGGCCGCGTCAGCTGCGTGTCTGGCATCCCGGCTACGGCGTGGTGCTCGCCGGCGCATCGGCGCACCGGTACCTGGACCGCGCCGGCTACACGCGGCACGCCGACGGGGTCACCGTCGGCCGTGACCATCTCCATGCCCGCGCGGACACTGTGAGCTTCATCGCGGGGTTGCTGGGGGCGACGGCGTCGCGCCCGGCACGGTTCAACTGCTTCGGCCTGCACGAGTGGGCGATGGTGTATCAGGCGCCGACGGTGCGTCACGGTGGCGTGCCGCTGCGCCTCGGTGCCGCCGCCACGGATGCGGTTGTCGAGTCGATGCCGTTGCGCTGCAGCCACTTCGATGCCTACCGGTTCTTCACCGAGCCGGCCGCCCGGCGCAACAACCAGCGGTTGACCCGGCAATCGCAGGCGGCGGCGGAGCAGCCGGGCTGCGTGCACGCCGGGATGGATCTCTACAAGTGGGCGTTCAAGCTGGGCCCGCTGGTCGAATCGGGTCTGGTCCTGGACTGCCTGGACCTGGCCGCCGACGCCCGCGTGCTGGACATGCGGGCCAGTCCCTACGATCTGCGAGGGCTCGGGTTTGAGCCGATCGCCGTGGAAACGCCCGGTGGCCGCCGCTCTTATGCGGCGGCCCAGCAGGCGATCAGCGAGCGGGCCCTCCCCCTGCGGGCCAGGCTGCTTCAGCGCTGCGCCGCGCTGATGGACACCGCCGCCGGGGATTGAGCCCGTTACCGCTGGGTAAGCTGGATCGACATTGCCGCATCCGGATTGCACACGGCAGGTGCGCCGCAGGCGCACGTGCAGGCGAGGGAGGAATCATGACCGAACGCGTGACGGTGGGTAACCTGCGCGTCGCCCCCGTGTTGTACGACTTCATCAACAGCGAGGCGCTGCCGGGCACCGGGCTGGACCCCGACACGTTCTGGTCGGGCGTCGACAAGGTCGTGACGGATCTGACCCCGAAGAACCAGGATCTGCTGGCCCGCCGCGACGACCTGCAGGCCCAGATCGACAAGTGGCACAGGGCACGGGTGATCGGTCCCCTCGACGCCGACGAATACCGCCAGTTCCTCATCGACATCGGCTACCTGCAGCCCGAACCGGCGGACTTCACGATCCGCACCGCCGGTGTCGACGACGAGATCACGACCACCGCCGGACCGCAGCTGGTGGTGCCGATCCTCAACGCGCGGTTCTCGCTGAACGCGGCCAACGCGCGGTGGGGTTCGCTCTATGACGCCCTGTACGGCACCGATGTCATCTCCGAGGACGACGGCGCGGAGAAAGGCGGAGGCTATAACAGGATCCGGGGCGACAAGGTCATCGTCTACGCGCGCCGTTTCCTCGACGGTGCCGTTCCGCTGGCGTCGGGGTCGTGGACCGACATCACGGGCCTGAAGATCGAGGACGGTCAGGTGGCGGCCACCCTCGACGACGGAGGCTCCGTCGGCCTCGGCGAGCCCGAGAAGTTCCTCGGCTACCTGGGTGAGGCCGGCCGGCCGACGGCCGTTCTGCTCGTCAACAACGGCCTGCACATCGAGATCCTGGTCGACGCCGACTCGCCCATCGGCTCGACCGACAAGGCGGGCATCAAGGACGTCGTGCTGGAGTCGGCGATCACCACGATCATGGACTTCGAGGACTCCGTGGCCGCCGTGGACGCCGACGACAAGGTGCTCGGGTACCGCAACTGGCTGGGACTCAACCGCGGCGACCTCGCCGAGGAGGTCAGCAAGGGCGGCAAGACCTTCACCCGCGTCCTCAACGAGGACCGCACATACACCGTCGCCCGGCCCGATGCCGCCGACTCCGGGGACGGCGCCGAGACCATCACGCTGCCCGGGCGCAGCCTGCTGTTCGTGCGCAACGTCGGCCACCTGATGACCAACGACGCCATCGTGTTCGACGCCGACGGCGAGGACGGCCCGGAGGTCCCCGAGGGAATCCAGGACGCGCTGTTCACCAGCCTCATCGCCATTCACGGGCTGCACGGCGCCTCCGACAACAACGAAGGGGCGAACGGACCGCTGGCCAACAGCCGCACCGGTTCCATCTACATCGTCAAACCGAAGATGCACGGTCCCGACGAGGTGGCGTTCACCTGTGAGTTGTTCAGCCGGGTCGAAGACGTGCTCGGGCTGCCACAGAACACCATCAAGGTCGGGATCATGGACGAGGAGCGCCGCACCACGGTCAACCTCAAGGCGTGCATCAAGGCCGCCGCCGACCGCGTGGTGTTCATCAACACCGGCTTCCTCGACCGCACCGGCGACGAGATCCACACGTCGATGCAGGCGGGCCCGATGATCCGCAAGGGTGCGATGAAGTCCCAGCCGTGGATCGGCGCCTACGAGAACCAGAACGTCGACATCGGGCTGGCCACGGGATTCTCCGGGCGCGCCCAGATCGGCAAGGGCATGTGGGCCATGACCGAGTTGATGGCCGACATGGTCGACCAGAAGATCGGCCAGCCGAAGGCCGGCGCCACCACCGCGTGGGTGCCGTCACCGACGGCGGCGACGCTGCACGCCATGCACTACCACGAGGTCGACGTGTACGCGGTGCACAAGGAGCTCGAAGGAAAGCGGCGGTCGTCTCTCGAGGAGCTGCTGACGATTCCGCTCGCCAAGGAGCTGGCGTGGGCGCCCGAGGAGATCCGCGAGGAAGTCGACAACAACTGTCAGTCGATCCTCGGCTACGTGGTGCGCTGGATCGACGCAGGCGTGGGGTGCTCGAAGGTTCCCGACATCCACGACGTCGCGCTGATGGAGGACCGGGCGACGCTGCGGATCTCCAGCCAGCTGCTGGCCAACTGGTTGCGTCACGGCGTGATCACCGAAGAGGACGTCAAGGCCAGCCTTCGTCGCATGGCCGCGGTGGTGGACGAGCAGAACGCCGAGGATCCGGAATTCCGTCCGATGGCAGGCGACCCCGACAACAACATCGCGTTCCTGGCGGCGCAGGAGCTGATCCTGTCGGGCGCCGAGCAGCCCAACGGCTACACCGAGCCGATCCTGCATCGCCGGCGCCGGGAGTTCAAGGCGGCTAGTAACGTTGGCTGACGCGATGAGGGGTCGAACGAGCGTGCGCGAGGGCATCCATGGGAAGACATAGCCTTCCCGACAAGCCGGAGGACACTCCCGACGAGCCACGCACGGAAAGGTTCGGCTTCGACACGGGACCGCGCGAGCAGGAGCCCCGCGATGGCCGATTCGGCTCCGCCGGTGACGAATTCGGCTCTACCGACCGTCAATTCGGCTCCGCCGACGACGAGTTCGGATCTGCCGACTGGGAACCCGCCGACACCGATCAGCCGTCTTCTTCCCCCGGATACTCGCCCGACGCCGCACCGGCCGCACGTGAGTGGGACAGCGGCGAATGGACCGGCAGTCACCGCGCGGTGACGCCGAATCGGCGCGGGGTCAGCATCGGCGTCGTCGTCGCGCTGGTGAGCGTCGTCGTCGTGGTCGGCGTTGTGATCCTGTGGCGCTTCTTCGGAGACAACCTGTCCGACCGATCCGACGTCGCCGCCGCACGCTGTGTCGACGGTGAGGTCACCGTCGCCGTCGTCGCGGATCCGGCGATCAACGAACCCGTTGCGACGCTGGCGCAGCGGTTCAACGAGACCGCCGCCCCGGTCGGGGACCGCTGCGTCAAGGTGGGCGTCCAGTCCGCCGATTCCGGTCAGGTCGTCGACGGGTTCACCGATCAGTGGCCGTCCGACCTCGGCGAGCGACCGGCGTTGTGGATCCCCGCCAGCTCGGTGTCCGAAGCCCGACTGGAAGCGGTGGCGGGAGCCGAAACCGTCAGTGACAGCCGCTCCCTGGTTACCTCCCCGGTCGTGCTCGCCGTGTCACCCCGGCTCAAAGAGGCTCTCGGTGGGCAGAACTGGGGAACGCTGCCGCGGCTGCAGACTGATCCTGCGGCGCTCGAAGGGCTGGGACTGCAGGGCTGGGGCGGGCTCCGCCTGGCGTTGCCGCTCGATCAGGACAGCGACGCCGCCTATCTGGCGGCCGAGGCCGTTGCCGCCGCTGCTGCCCCGCCCGGCGCCCCGGCGACCGCAGGCCTCGGAGCAGTCAGCACCCTCGTCGGCGGCGCGCCCGAACTCGCCGACCCGAAGGCGGGCACGGCACTGGACGCCCTCGTCGAGGCGTCCGATCCGGCGTCGGCCCCCGTGCACGCCGTGGTCACCACCGAGCAGCGGCTCTTCAAGCAGGCGTCGTCGCTGGACGACGCGAAGTCCAGGCTGGCCGGCTGGCTGCCGCCGGGTCCGACGGCGACGGCCGACTTCCCCACCGTCCTGCTCGCCGGCGACTGGCTGGCCCAGGAACAGGTCACCGCGGCCAGCGAGTTCGCCCGGTTCATGCGCAAACCCGAGCAGCTCGGCGAGCTTGCGAAGGCCGGGTTCCGCGTCGACGGGCAGACGCCGCCCGCCAGCGACGTCGTCGACTTCGCGCCCGTGGCGGCGCCGATGAACGTCGGCGACAACGCCGTCCGCATCACCATCGCCGACACCCTGACCACGCCGGCGGAAAGCCCCACCGTCACGGTCATGCTGGACCAGTCGATGCCCACCGAAGAGGGCGGGAACCTGCGCCTGACCAATGTCGTGGATGCGCTCAAGGCGCGAGTCCAGGTGCTTCCCGCAGACTCGGGGGTGGGCCTGTGGACGTTCGACGGCGTCCAGGGGCGCTCGGAGGTGGCCGTGGGGCCGCTGTCCGACCAGGTCGACGGGCGACCGCGGTCCGATGCGCTGACCGCCGCGCTCGACGGCCAGACTCCCTCGGGCGGCGGTGCGGTCTCGTTCACCACCCTCCGACTGGTCTACACCGACGCATCGGCGAAGTACCGGGACGGCCAGAAGAACTCGGTTCTGGTCATCACCGCCGGGCCGCACACCGACCAGTCGCTGGGGGCAGAGGGCCTGCAGCAGTACATCAGGGGTGCGTTCGATCCGGCCCGGCCGGTCGCCGTCAACGTGATCGACTTCGGCGACGACCCCGACCGGGCGACCTGGGAGTCGGTCGCGCAGATCACCGGCGGCAGCTACCAGAACCTGGGGAGTTCGGCGTCCCCGGAGCTGGCATCGGCGATCGCGAGCCTGACGTCGTGACGTCCCCCGCAGCCGAAATGACGCCGCTTTCCGGCCGGGGAATCCGGTACGGGGTTTGCTGCACCCCGACGCGGCGCCGGCGAGCACCGGGGACCGCGACCCGGGGCTGGACAACCGCTCAGCAATTGGTCCGACGACACCGGAGCGTCGGCCCGGCGGTCGCTTGCTTCGCCTGGGATATTGCTCACAAGGAGCTGCAATGGTATGACGACGTTACCGAACCGTCGCTTCGGGGTGCGAGGATCGGGATACCGTTCGGCTAAGAGGGGGTAGCAGGGCGCACGATGCCGACTCAGTACAGACGCACACGTAGCGGGCACGAATTCGCGGTTGCTCGCGGCTGGCGCGACCGCAAGCGCTATGTCTGGTTACTCGGGCTGGTCATCCCCATCCTCGTCCCCATGTCGTGGCTGGCCGTGGCGACCACGGGCTGGGGTGTTTTCTGGTGGTCCGGTCCGATGTTGATGTTCATCGTCATTCCTTCCCTGGACTATCTCGTCGGCCCCGACACCGAGAATCCTCCCGACAGCGCTCTGGCCCGCCTGGAGGATGATCGGTACTACCGATGGGCCGTCTACCTCTATCTCCCCGCCCAGTACGTGACGTTGGTGCTCGCCTGCTGGTTCTGGAGCGGCGGCGGTGGAGTCACGCTGACCGACATCGACAAGCTGGGCCTGATGCTGACCGTCGGCGGAATCGCCGGCGTCGCGATCAACGCCGCCCACGAGATGGGTCACCAGAGGGCGCAGTCCGAGCGGTGGCTCAGCAAGGTGGCCCTGGCGCAGACCGGGTACGGGCATTTCTTCGTCGAGCACAACCGCGGCCACCACGCCCGTGTCGCCACGCCGGAGGATCCCGCCAGCGCCCGCTTGGGCGAGAACGTCTACCTCTTCCACTACCGGTCCATATTCGGCAGCCTGCGCTCCGCATGGAGGCTCGAGCGCAACCGTCTGGCACGGCGCGGTAAGTCTGCCTGGACGCTGCGAAACGACGTGCTCAATGCCTGGCTCATGACGCTGGCACTGTTCGCGGCTCTGGTCGCGGCGTTCGGCGTCGAGGTGCTGCCCTGGCTGATCGGCCAGGCCGTCATCGGGATCTTCCTGTTGGAGACCATCAACTACCTCGAGCACTACGGGCTGCGCAGGCAGCAGCGACCCGGTGGCAGATACGAGCAGGTCCGTCCCTCGCACAGCTGGAACAGCAACTCGGTGATCTCCAACGTGTTCCTGTTCCACCTGCAGCGCCATTCCGACCATCACGCGAACCCGCAGCGGCGGTATCAGGCGCTGTGTCATGCCGACGAGGCCCCGCAGCTGCCGGCGGGTTACGCGACGATGGTGGTGGTGGCGCTGTTCCCGCCGGTGTGGCGGCGCGTCATGGACCGGCGGGTGCTCGCCCACTACGGCGGCGACGTCCGCCGGGCCGCGCTGAGTCGGCGCAAAAAGCAGCGGTTACTGACGCGGTACGGCTGACTGAACCTGACGGGTGCGTCGGAGCGCGGCCCCGGCCGTGCGCATGGACAGCGTCGGCGAAAGCCGCTCGAGGTACCACAGTGCTTTCCACCACCGGGGCACGACGATGATCGCCCGATTTCGCAGTACGGCACGTAACGCCTGCTCGGCGAAGGCCTCGGGTTCGATCGGACGCAGCGCCTCACCGAGCTTGAGAAGGTCCTCCCGGCTGACGGTCTTGTTGCGGCCGTACTCCCCCCCGGACAGGATCGGGGTGCGAACCACGCCCGGGCACAGCACCGACACGTGCACGCCGTGGGTCGCCGCCTCGACCCGCATGGTCTTGGACAGGGCGACGACGGCGTGCTTGGTCGCGGAGTAGCCGGCCTGCGCCGAGGTGGTGATCAGACCCGCCATCGACGCGGTGTTGACGATGTGGCCGCTGCCCTGCCTGATCATCACCGGGTAGGCGGCCTGGACGCCGTGGATCACCCCGCGCAGGTTCACGTCGATGATGTCGTTCCAGTCATCGAGTGTGAGGGTGTCGACCTCGCCGCCGATCCCGATGCCGGCGTTGTTGAACAGGAAGTCGATGCGGCCCGACGTCTGCACGGTCTGGGCAACCGCCCTCTCGAACGCGGCGGGGTCGCGCACATCGAGTTCGACGGCGCGCACCGTGGCGCCGCCCGCGCCGAGTTGCTGCGCGAGTCGTTCGGCGACCTCGAACTGGCGGTCGGCGATCCAGACCTCGGCACCCGCGTCGGTCAGTTTCGACGTCAGCGCTGCCCCTATCCCCGATGCGCCGCCGGTGATGAAGGCGACCTTGCCGGACAGGCCAGGCTTGTCTTTGGTTGCCACCCGGGAAGGATAGCCGTCCGCTGTCTCCGGCGCGTACCTCCTCCCGCCGACGGGCCGGCACCGGCTCGAAGCGTCGGCGCCGCAGCGGATTTCAGTCCAGGATCAGCTTTCGCTGTCACCACCCGACGACGAGCTCGACGAGCTGGTCGAGCTCGAACCGTCGCCACCGGCACCGGCGTCGGCACCGCGGGACGCGGAGTCGCCGGATTTCTCGGCCTTCGCGGTGCCGTTGAGAGGTGCGCGGTGCTTGCCTCCGGTGGGAGCGTCGTCGGCTTCCGCGTCGTCCGAGGTGCCCCCGTCGTCCGAGGTGCCGGTGTCGTCTGCTTCGGTGTCGTCCGGGGTGCCCGTGTCGTCACCGTCCTCGGCGGCCTCGTCGTCGTCGACCGATGGAGTGTCATCGATGTCGCCATCCGCCTCGGCAGTCGGCGTCACTTCGCCTGCCGGCACGGGGTCGTCATCCACGGGCGCGGTGGAGTCTGCGGTTTCTGTCGAGTCCTCGGCGAGTTCGTCGGACGAACCGCCGCCCGTGGTTTCGGTGGCGTCAGCGGTGCCGATGGATCCGTCGGCACTCGCGTCCTCGTCGCTGACCGTCGCGGCACTGCGGGAGACCTCTTGGATCGCGGTCGGGGTGCTCACCTCGCCCTGCGGCTCCTTGCCCTCCAGCCAGGTGCGGTTGTAGGCCTTGTCGATCGCTACCCTCAGCTCGGGCTCGAGGTCCTCGACCATCCACCCCAGGCCCAGGTCGTAGAAGCCCTGTAGCAGCGGAAGATGGTCGGTCGGGACGTGGACGTAGGTGGTCTTGCCCTCTTTCCAGACGATGTTGTCCGGATCGTCGAGATTCACCTCGTCGTACCTCAGGTGAACGTATGAGAACGCCGCAATTCCGTTGGCAAGCGCGAGCAGGTTGAACGGGTTGGTCGGAAAGTCCGCGATGGGGTCGTATTCCCGGGCAATATCCACGATTTCGTATTGGGTGTCGGTCGGGGTCTCCAGCAGGTTGCCCCAAAACCAGCCGTTGACGCCGCCGTAGTCGCGGCCGCCGTTGCCGATGAGGACGAACGACAGGTCCTCGGGTTCCGGGGCGCCCGAGTCGTCGGCCTTGTCTTGGAGCCACACGGAGGCCACCCGGGCGCCGCCGCTGAACCCGTAGACGATCTTCGGGTCGGTGCCGACGTATTTGATGTAGGTGTTGAGCCGTCTGACGTTCTCGGCCATGCCGATCTCGATCGGGCCATAGGGCTGGATCCAGTCGTAATAGACCTCGCGGCACACCTTGGGCGCCTCACACAGCGCGCCGTCGAGGGTGCTGGGCATGCTCCACGGGGTGGGGCCGTGGTGGAGCACGGTCGCCGGCCCGTCCAGGATGAGTCCGGAAGCCGCGGCGGTGGGCAACGGGCCACCCAAGACCAGCGGTAGCGCCGCCGCAAACGGCAGCGTAGCCACAGTCATCGCAGCCTTTGTCGCTCGCTTCACACAACATCCCTTCGTGAGGAGACACCCCACCTTGGGGCGTCCGGTGACCGGGCGACTGCTCTCGCTTCGACCGCGGTACAGCACGAAGTATGCGGTGTGGCGCCGGTCTTCGCTGGCCAACCCGTTGGTCGAGCCCGCGAAGCAGGTTGCCGGCGCGGGTTCGACACCCCGGCGCGGCGCGCTGTTCCGGTATTTTCGAGACTGTCAGTTTCCCGACTGCGGCGGATATTACCGTAGGCAAGTATCTCGTGGGCGCTTCCATAGCAAACTCCAGGTAACCGAAATCCATAGCGCGCCGGGACAATGGGACGTCTCGGCTATCGAGCACACCTCAGTATCACCCGGGAGTGGCCCGAAAGCGGCCCGGCCGAGGGGGCGCCCCCGGTTACCAAACGCCTTCAGAACCGTTGGCCCGCAACATGTTTGCAAACAGGGGATCGACCCGTCTCGTGGCGCGCCCCAGACCGTTTGCTCATGTCCGGATCAACGGGCGAGTCCGCGATGTTCCGCTGCCCCGCTCGCCGGTGGCGAGCGGGTTTGCCCCAAGCATCTTGTCTTCTTACTGGAGAGTCAGTTTGTCTGGAGCGCGATATTCCGCCCCGAGCCATACGGCCCACCAGTCATGCCCCATTGTTCAGCTGCTCGTTGCCTGTCGGTAAAGGTGTGCTGGAGTCGATGGTCCATACCAAAATCTTTTTTTAGCTGGCTGTATATCAGCAACATCACCACTCAGTCTCGTCTGGAAAAAGGGCCACCAGAACTACATCGATGTAATTATTGCCGATTTTCCCACCGGCGGTTCTTCTTAGGCTTATTTAAGCCAGATGAAGTGCATTGATGCTTTTCGGATTGGAGGTGGAAAAATTCACTAGTTTTACCGAGATACATTCTCTACTAATGTAGAGAATGTATAAAGAATGGAGTACAGCAATATACAATCCGATTGCTATCTTTTCAATGATGAGAATCTTGTGTTTTTGCTACGCACGCGCTGACGAGGGCGCAATATGCTCATGTCGCGCCGGAAACGGCAAGCCATTTCAATGCGTCTAAACGGGGAGATCTCATGAGCACCACCTTTCGCAAAGCCGGGGTTGTTTGCGGCACCGCATTTGCTTCTATTGCCATTGCGCTGACCATGGCCGCAGGAGGGTGGGCCAGCAGTTCGTCGCTCGTCGTCGGCGGGATCGGGGCCGGCAGCCTGGACCCCAGGCTGTACAACGGTCTGCTCGGGGGAACCCTCGAGGGCCAGATCTACAGCGTCGAATGGCCTGCCGAGGCCGGCCCGATGACCGGCAAAGACGACCTGACCCTCGGAGCGTCGATCAACATCGGTATCGACAGCCTCACCCAGGAGATCAGCGACGCCCTCGCAAGGCTGTCCCGGGACTCCGACGGCAACGTGCTCAATGGAGAGCAGGTCACCGTGGTCGGTTTGTCGGCCGGCTCGCTGGTGGTCAACGAGGTGCTGCGCAACATGGTCCTCGCGGGCGAGTTGACCGATCCGGACGAGATCAGCTTCATCGTGGTGGAGGATTCCAGCCGCCAAGAGCTGATCAAGGATGCCACCTACAACTCGAGGTTCGATTACACCTACCGTCTGCCACCGGTCACCCGTTATGACGTCGTCGCCGTCACGGGCGAGTACGACGGCCTGGCCGACATGCCCGACCGCTGGTGGAACTTCCTCGCGGTCGCCAACGCGATGGCCGGCGCGATCGTCGTGCACGTCCCGGTGATGTTCGCCGACCTGGACGAGGTCCCGGAGGAGAACATCACGGTGGACGTCAACATCAAGGGGGGCACCACGACCCACTACCTGGTGCCGGCCAAGGTGCTGCCGCTGGTGCAGGTGCTCCCGTTCCTGAAGTCGCAGGAGGCCGCGCTCAAGGCCAAGATCGACAAGGGCTACAAGCGCAACGACCCGGTCACCACCGCCAGTGCGACCTCCCTGGTGGCCGAGGCGCCCACCGCGGCGGCGGAGACGGTGACGCTGGACGTCGAGGCGACCCCGGTCTCCGCCACAGCCGACGCCGCTGCTGATGCGGTTTCGGCGACAGAGGCCGAGCCCGTGACGAAGACCGAAGCCGCCACCCGCCGCGAGGCCAGGGCGGAAGCTCGGGCGGAAGCAAAGGAAGCCCGCGCGGAAGCAAAGGCGGCCAGGGCCGAGGCCAGGGAAGCGGCTAAGGCGGAAGCGGCCGAGGCCAGAGCAGCGGCCAAGGCGGAAAGGGCCGCCGCCCGCGAGGCCAGGAAGGCAGCCAGGGCAGACGCCGACTCCGATGTCGACTCGCCGGCAGATGAGACTGGGTCGTCTGACGCCGCGGGCGCCTCGGAGTAGCCCTCCCCGGACTGGAGGCTTGCCTGAAGTCTCGGACACCCGCCCGAAGCCCCGGCCTGGCGCCGGGGCTTCGTGGTGTCTGGCCCCGGATCCGGCGACGAGCGCCCCGGCGGCAGGCGTCCTAAAATCCAATCGCCGATCCCCGATTTGCTGTGAGGTAGCGTTGATGCCCATGGATGTGCCGCAGTACGACGCGATCGTGGTGGGTGCCGGTTTCGGCGGAATGGGTGCTTCGATCCAGCTCAAGAAGATGGGGTACGACAACATCCTGATCCTGGATCGCGAGGACGATCTCGGCGGGACGTGGTACGTCAACCACTACCCGGGTCTGGCCGTCGACATCCCGTCGCCGACGTACTCGTACTGGTTCGAACCCAACCCCCGCTGGTCACGGCTGTACGCACCGGGATCCGAACTCAAGGACTACGCCGACCACGTCGCCGACAAGTACGACGTGCGTCGGCACATGCGCTTCAACGCGCCTGTCGACGGAGCGCGCTGGGACGACGAAGCGCAGTTCTGGCAGGTGACGCTGTCGAACGGGGAAACGCTGACCTCGCGGTTCCTCATCACCGCGACCGGTTACCTGTCGCAGCCACGCAAGCCCGACATCCCGGGGGTCGAGGACTTCACCGGCCGGGTCATCCACAGCACGGACTGGGACAACGGCTACTCCCCCGATGGGGAGCGGCTCGGGTTGATCGGCACCGGGGCGACCGCGGTCCAGCTCATTCCGGAGCTGAGCAAGACAGCTGCCCAGCTCACCGTGTACCAGCGCACCCCGATCCACGTGGTACCCAAACTCGACTTCCCGATCCCGGTGTTCCTGCGCGGGCTTTTTGCCCGCATTCCTTTGCTGCAGCGGGCATTCAGGGCCACCACCGACATCAATCTCGAGGTGATGATGATTCTGTCGGTGGTGAACTTCAAGTACTTCCGCATGCTCAACGTGGGAGCCTCGTATCTGTCACAGGCGCTTCGGTTCGTTTCGATCCGCGACAAGGAACTGCGTGCCGAGCTGACGCCCGACTACGACTTCGGCTGCAAGCGCCCGACGTATTCCAACTCCTACTACCGCACTCTGGCCAAGCCGAATGTGCACCTTCAGTCCTCGGGTATCGAGCGTATCGAGGCCGACGGCATCGTCGCGTGCGATGGAACGAAGACCGAGATCGACACCTTGGTGCTGTGCACCGGATTCGACATCTGGGAAGCCAACATTCCTGCGATCGAGGTCATCGGCCGTGACGCGCGCAACCTCGGCAAGTGGTGGCGCGACAACGGTTTCCAGGCCTACCAGGGCGTCACGATCCCGGCGTTCCCGAACTTCCTGAGCCTCGCGGGTCCCTATGCGTCCAGCGGTCTGTCGTACTTCAACACGATGGAGTATCAGATGCGGCACATGGACCGGTTGTTCGGTGAGCTGCGCAGGCGCGAAGCGACCACGTTCGAGGTGACCGAGCAGGCCAACACCCGGTTCCGCGAGCGCATGGCGGCGAAATTGGGCAAGACGGTGTTCCGCCAGGGCGATTGCGCCCGCTCCCGGTCGTACTACTTCAGCCCCACCGGTGAGACCCTGGTGCGGCCCGCATCGACGAACGAGACGAACCGCGAGAACGACAACTTCCCGCTCACCGACTACGCCTTCGCCTGAATCCGCAGCTCAGAAGCTGTAACGCTCGGGTACTAGCAGCGATATGTCAGCATGGATACATGCTCATGAGGCGCCTTCTGGCATTCCTTGGTTCGGCGGTGCTGGCGCCGGCCGCGGTCCTGACCACCGCCATCGGAATACCGTCTGCCGCTGCTGAACCGTGTCCGGACATCGAGGTGATCTTCGCCAGGGGCACGGGTGCGGCTCCCGGCGTGGGTTGGGTTGGTGAGGCCTTCGTCAACTCGTTGCGTTCCAAGGTCGGCGGCCGTTCGGTGGGAACCTACGCGGTGAACTACCCGGCGGGCTTCGACTTCGACACGTCGGCCCCGGCCGGCGCCGCCGACGCCTCCGCGAGGGTTCAGTGGATGGCCGACAACTGCCCGGACACCAAGCTGGTGCTCGGCGGCATGTCGCAGGGCGCGGGCGTCATCGACCTGATCACGGTCGACCCACGTCCTCTCGGGAGGTTCCATCCCACGCCGTTGCCGCCACATCTCGCCGACCATGTCGCCGCCGTCGCCGTCTTTGGAAATCCACTGCGCAACATCAGCGGCGGCGGGCCGCTGCCGCAGATGAGCGGCACCTACGGCCCCAAGTCGATCGACATGTGCGCGCTCGACGATCTCTTCTGCACTCCGGGCAAGAGCATGCTGGCGCACTTCGCCTACGTCGAGAACGGCATGGTCGACCAGGCGGCGGACTTCGTCGCGGGTCGTCTGGGGTAGCGCACTCCCGCGCCCCACCTAGCAAACTCCTCACGGGTCCGCGTCTCGGCACGGGCAGGTGTGGTCGTGTAACGCCCAGAAGTGCGGAACGCCAGTTCCTATCAATCGGAAATGTCCGCGCAAATGCGCAGAACACGGAGTGTCGGGGGGTACGCTATTGGCCGGGGAGCAAATAGCACGTGAGTAAACGCTGGGGGTTTCATGACAACTTCGAACAAGGGCACGGCGCACAAGAAGTGCCGCGGCGCACTGATGGTCGCCGCCGTCACGACGCTGCCGTTCATCGCGGCTCTGTCCGCGGGGGGGTCGGCGCCGACGGCCGCAGCGGCCGAGATCGACTATTTCGGCCCCGAGCCGGCGACAGTGCTCACGATGGCCTTGTTCCGCAACGGCGGCGACCAGGACGAGCTCCAGGGTCTGCTGTGTGAGAGCCCGCGGACCTGTGTGTCGGTCCCGTTTCCGTACCTACAACGGTCGATCGGGGTCGACGACCTCGACGAGGCGATACACGGAGACACCTTCGGTCAACGGCAGATCGTCTTCGGATACAGCCAGGGCGCACGCGTGGCCACGGACTGGCTCGAGGAGTTCGCCGCGGCCGAAGATGCGCCGTCAGCGGATGACCTCAGCTTTGTGCTGATCGGCAACCCCGGCCGCAAATACGGTGGTGCGCACGTGATCTGGCACCATGTGACTCCCGACACCCAGTACCAGGTGCTCGACGTGGCACGGCAGTACGATCTGACCGCAGACCGCCCAGACCGCTTCAGCCTGCTGGCGATGGCGAACGCCTACGCGGGGCTCGTCCAGCTCCACGGCCACTACGAGGACGTCGACATCTACGACCCGGCGAACTACGTGTGGAAGGAAGGCAATACGACCTACGTCTTCGTGCCGACGGAGGACCTGCCGATTCTGAACGGGTTGCGCAGGCTCGGGCTCGACGAGCTCGCCGACCAGCTCCAGGGCCCGCTGAAAGAGAAGATCGAGAAGGCCTACGACCGTTCCTACCTGCCGGCTGAGTCCGGCTGGCCGGCCGAGGTGGAGCCGGAGCCCGAAGAGCCGCCGGTGGATCCACCCGCCGAGTCCAAACAGACCTTCCTGACGTCCGCGCGGTCGGTGCAGACGATCAGTGCCGAGGAGCCGACGGCCCGGCAGGAGTCCGATCCTGATCTGGACGTCGGCAGCCTGAGCTCCGACGACGAGCTCGGAGCCCGGATCGACGAGGTGGACGGACAGCCGGCCGACGACGCGGACGAGGACACCGGCGACGCCGACGTGGACGGCGAAGACGTGGACGGCGAGGACGTGGACGGCGAGGACACGGATGTGGACGCCGAGGACGTGGACGCGGAGGCCGAAGACCCGGCCGACGACGAGGCGACCGACCAGCAAGAGTCCGCCGGTGTGGACTCACCGAGCAGTGCTTCCTCATCGGAGGTTGGAGACTCCTCGGACAGCGACGAGTAGCCGCCCGCAGCTGATTCCGGTTGTTGCGCAGGCGCATTGCACCGCGGTGTACAGCCTGGGGGCGAGTGTGCTTGGCTGACTCCATGGATGTCAGCGGCCTGGAACCCATCGAACAGACCGCCCTGCTGACCGAGTACTGCCGAGCGCTCGACAGCCGGGCTTCCCGACCGATCCTCGGGGACGCGTGGGCCGGCCCGACGGTCGCGAAGATCGACTACGACTTCACCGCCCTCGCCGCGACGCCCAGCGTGGTACCGCTGGTCGCCCTGCGCGCCAAGATGCTGGACGAGCGCATCGGCGGCTTCATCCGCGACCATCACGACGCCGTCGTGGTCGACCTCGGTGCCGGCTTCAGCAGCGCCATCCACCGGGTCGACCCTCCGCCCGGCGTCGGGTGGTACAGCGTGGACCTGCCTGCCGTCATCGCGATACGCGAAGCCCTGGTTCCACCCCGCTCCGGCGAGCAAACGGTCGCCGCGTCGCTGCTCGAACCGAACTGGGTGGACGGCATTCCGTCTGACCGGCCCGCCATGGTGTTCGCCGACGGTTTGGTCGCCTTCCTCGACGAGCCGTCCGTGAGGGCGATATTGCGCCGCATCACAAGCCATTTCGCCTCGGGCATGATCGCGTTCAACGACTACGGCCCGGTCGGCAGAGCGAACCGGCTGATGGGCCGGCTCGCCACGTCGCGCAAGACGAACTCACCGCACAGCCAGTGGAACTTTCCCGGATTCTCCGATGCCCACCATCCCGAGACCTGGAACCCGGCCCTGGATCTGTTCGAAGAGGCCAGCGTGATGCAGCGGCCGGAGGCCGAGATGTTTCCGCCCGGCCTGCGCCTGGCGAGCCGGCTGTCCTACCGGTTGCCCGCCATCGCCCGGAAGGCCCGGATACTGCAGTACCGCTTCTGACCGCGCCTAACCGGTGCGGTCGGCCACCGACACCGAGTCGGCGTCACGGGGCACGACATCCTTGCGGCGGTACACGACGACACGTCCGCCCCGCGCGGGTGTCACCGTGACACCACGGCTGTGCGGCTTCTCGTCGGGCTCTGTGGTCGGCTCGAGGCGGAACTCGCGCAGCATGGCGCGCAATGTCACCTCCATCTCCATCGTCGCGAACGACGCACCGATGCAGCGCATCATGCCCCCGCCGAACGGAATCCACGCGAAGGGATTCGGCGGGTTGCCGACGAATCGGTCCGGGTTGAACTTTTCCGCATCGGGGAAGCTCTGCTCGGCGGCCATGGCCAACTGGGTGCTCGCCAGGATCGTGTCACCCTCGGGAATGACCCACTCCCCCAGGCGAATTCGAGCCTTCGTCCGTCGGAGTGCGGCGGTCAGCACCGGCCTGGTGCGCTGTGACTCGGCGATGGTCGCCAACAGGAGTTCGTTGCCGCCCGCGTCGACCTCCTCGGTCAGCCGGGTCAGCAGGTCGGGGTGGCGCCGGATCCTCTCGATGGTCCACGCCAGCTGCGTCGACGTCGTCTCGTGCCCGGCCACCAGCATCGTCAGCAGCTCGTCGACGATGTAGCTGTCCGAGATCGGCTCGCCGTTGTCGTAGCGCGCCTGCAGCAGCAGCGACAGCACGTCGCCGCGCTCGGTGAACTTCGGATCGGAACGGGCCTGCGCCATCAGGGATTTGAGCAGCTCATCCATCCGGCGTCGGTACTGCGCGAACTTCCCGCCCGGGCTCCACGGCCCGACGTCCTTGCGCACGATCGACGGCATCAACGCGATCTTGGAGCCGAACTCCACGGCTTTGGGCATCAGCACACGCAGCTCGTCGAGTTCGGCGCCCTCGGCGCCGAACACGGCGCGCAGGATGGTGTTGAGCGTGATCCGCATCATCGGCTCGAGCGTCGCGAACTCGGTGCCTTCCGGCCATGTCCGGATCTCGCGGATCGCCTCTTCCTCGGTGATGCTCTCGTAGGCGCGCATGTTCTTGCCGCTGAACGGCGGCAACAGGAGCTTGCGGCGGGCGAGCAGTTCGTCGCCCTCGAGGTTGAAGATCGAACCAGGCCCGAGCACGTCGCCGCCCAGGTTGTTCTGGGGCCGGCCGATGAGCTCCCGGCTGGAGCTGAAAAGTTCCTTGACCAGTGCGGGGTCGCTGATCACGACGGTCTCGCCGAACACCGGGATGTTGAGCGTGAACGTGGAGCCGTACCGACGGCCGAGCGCGGCGATCGCGCCGTAGCGCGCGGTCAGCACGGCCGCACCCTGGATGAGTTTCGGTATCCGCGGGCCCGGTGGCAGCTTCACCGGCTCTGTGGTGGCCGCTGTCATGTTGTCACCCCTTGAATCAATGGTGCTGGAACGTCAGGCTATCGCGTAGTCGCTCAGCGGGAAGTGCTCCTGCTCCTTGACGGCCTGACGTATCGACGTCGGCCGGAACAACGGGGCCTCCCCTGAGCTGTTGAACCAGTACGACCGCGAGTTGGTGCAGTCCCCGAGGCGGAACACCGAGTCGTCGAGCAGCGTCAGCATCCGGTCCAGGAACCGGGCGTTGGCCTCTTCGGTGACCTCGAAGGTGCGGGCACCCCGGCGCTGTAGCTCACCGAACAGCCGGTTCATGTGGCGCATCTGGTACTCGACGGTGTCGAACCAGGACATGCCCACCCACGCGTACGGGCTCGCCTGGGTCACCATGTTCGGGAACATCGGCACAGTCATGCCTTCGTAGGCCTGGAACCGGTTCTCCCGCCACCACTTTCCGAGGTCACGGCCTTCGCGGCCGATCACCGGGATGGCAGGAAGGTTGGACTCCCACACGTCGAACCCGGTGGCCAGCACCAGGGTGTCGATCACGCGCTTGGTGCCGTCCGTGCCGACGATGCCGTCGGCATCGATCCGCTCGATGCCCGCCGTTTCCAGGTGCACGTGCGGCTTGTTGAACGTGCGGTAGTACACGTTTGACAGCGTCGGGCGCTTGCAGCCGAAGTCGTAATCCGGCGTCAGCTTGCGCCGCAGCTCCTTGTCGCGGATCGCCAGGAACCGGTGCATGGCCCCGATCCGGGCCGCCGCGGTGTTCACGGGTTTGAACTGCCGGAACTTCCACATCGCGATCGTCACCATGACGTCCATGAACAGATCACTGGACATGCGCAGAAGCCGTTGTGTCACAGGGAATCTCGCGAAAAGACGCTGGGCGGCCGGGCCGAACGCGAGGTCGAACTTCGGCATCACCCAGATCGGAGTCCGCTGGTACACGGTGAGCTCGGCGACGTCCTCGGCCAGCTTCGGGATCAGCTGCACGCCGGTCGACCCGGTGCCGATGATCGCCGCTCTCTTGCCGCGTAGCGAATAGTCGTCGTCCCATTCCTGCGCGTGCAGCACGGTGCCCGCGAAGTCGTCGATTCCGGGGATGTCGGGCTTCTTGGGCTGGCAAAGATAACCCGTCGCCAGGATCAGGAACCGCGTGCTCAGCGTTTCACCACCGGCAAGCGACACGAGCCACACCTGGGACTCCTCGTCCCAACGGGCGCCCTCCACCGTGGTGTTGAAGCGCATGTAGCGGCGCAGGTCGTACTTGTCGGCGACGTGCTCGGCGTAGGTCTTGAGCTCGGTGCCCGGCGCATAGAGCCGCGACCAGTACGGATTCGGCTCGAACCAGTAGGAGTACGTGGTGGACGGGACGTCGACGGTCAACCCCGGGTACCGGTTGACGTGCCAAGTGCCGCCCAGGTCGTCCTCACGGTCCAGGATGACGATCTTCTGGTAACCCAGCCGGTTGAGCTGGATGGCGGCGCCCATGCCGCCGAATCCCGCACCGACGATGACGGCGTCCAACTGCTCCGTACTACTCACGGGGCGATACTACGGGGGTTCCTAGTCATCGGCGCCGCCGGCACTGCCGCCGCTGCTGGCACCCGCGCTGCTCTTGGCCCCGTCGGAACCGGAGTCATTGGACTTGTCCTGCGACGTCGATTTCTTCGACTCGCTGTCGTCGTCCTTGCCGCCGATGGTCGCCTTCTTCTCCGTGTCCGACTCGGTCTCCGAGTCGGTGTCGGCGTCCTTCGTGTCGCCGGATTCCTCGTCGGCACCCTTCTCGGTGTCCTCGCCGGTGGGCTTGTCGGACTCGACCTCGGTGACCGGAGATTCCTCGACGGGGGCTTCGGCAGGGGCCTTGTCGAACTTCTGCAGCAGGTTCGCGACAGCGGTCGAGACGACGTCGGGCTTCTGTCCGACCGTCTCCTCGACCGGTGCTTCCTCGACCGGTGCTTCCTCGACCGGGGCCACCTCGATCGGCGCGGTCTCGGCGGGCGCGACCTCGGCGGTGGCCGCCTCCGCTTCGGTGGCGGCTTCGGCGGTCGCCTCCGGGGCCAGCTTCGCCGACGCCAGCAACGAGGTCACCGTCGTGTCGGCCTCGTCGTCCTCGCTGCTCGGCGGCAACTCACCATCGAACGGCGTCGGATCCTCGGGGTGTTCGGGATCGCAGTTCGGGCACAGAATCTTGACGAACGGCTTGATGAACGGCGTCACCAGCGTGTACGGGTAGCCCTTCCACAGGAAGCTGCCGGGAACGAACGGGTAGAAGTTCTGCACCACCCCCCTGACGAGCCGGCCCAGCGTCTCGGCCACCTCGCTGAACGTGATCCGTTCCGGACGGTTCAACTCGGGATCCCGGAACAGGTAGTTGATGACGTTGTACACCGGGTCGTACGGGTTGATCTGGATGTGCTCACCCGACCACGGCACCGGTGTGCCCTCGGAGCCGGGGATCTCCTCGCCGGCCTCGCCCTCCTCCCCGCTCACGGGGTTGTTGAGAGCTGGGAATATGTAGCCGGCGATCAGAGTCCAGATCGGTGCCGTGAACATGTGCCCGAGGATCTCATCGGCGTCCTGGCACACCGGCGGGGCGGTGCCGGTGCAGCCCGCATTCATCGGCAGGTTCGCCTTGGCCCACCACGAGAGGTGCTCGCCCAGCGGATTGGACAGCGCCTGGAACGGGATCAGCAGGTTGGTGATCGAGGTGATCTTCGGCGGGTCAGCGGGGTCGTAACCCAGCACGTTGGTCGGCGTGTACACCCACCAGCTGCCGGTGACCTCCATGGAGTACGCCACGTCGTTGAGGGCGTCCAGATACGCCCGCGGCACGCTGATGACCGCATTGACGAGGTTGGGCAGGACGTTCCTGAACGCCCAGTCGTTCGTGTCGACCACGATCGGCGTGTAGGTCTGCGGCGCGTTGATGTCGCACTGGTCGGTGTGGTACCCGGAGCACGCGACGCCGTCGCCGGAGCCGTCGTAGGCGCCGCCGGGCAGCGGACCGAAAGCCGACGCGGTCAGGCTGTAGGCGTCATAGGCGGCCCTGGCCTGGGGCTCGACCGGCTGGATGGGGGTTACGGAGATGACGCTGGCCCCCACCAGCGCCACGCCCGCCGTGACATACGGACGTACGGCAGCAGGCATGACGCCCCTTTCTGAGTTGCTGATCGAACTCTGCGACAGCGAAGAAGGTATCCAAAAAGTGATCATGTGTCTAGCAAATCGATGCGTTTCACACGATTCTCTGAATTTGCTGACGGCATCGGCAGCCAAGGCTCCCGCTATCCTAGAGCACTACCCTTTGTCGTGGGCGGCGCCACTGTCCAGCGAATCCGCGGCGTGCCGCGTCACACCGCCAGCCACGGTTGGTCGGGTTTGCCACGGACGGCCACCCACCGGTGGCGCGCTGGCCGCGGCGCTGCTCAGAGCCCCCGCTGGATCAGCCATGAATCGATGCGGTGCGCAACGTCCTCCCAGCCCGCCTCCAGCATCATGTTGTGACCCATCCGCGGGAAGAACTGCGCCTGCGTGCCATAGGCCCGCGCGGTGGCCCGCACCTCGTCCTGCGTGACCGCGCCGTCGTCCGCCGCGCCGAGAACGAGGAGCGGCGTATGGACCTTCGCCGGATGTGGCAACCTCACCAGCCCGTCGAGTCCGGCCCGGGCGCTCTCCTCCTGCAGGCGGGCGGCGTAGCGCGCCACCACGGCGTCGGGAGTGTGCTCGGAGAAGAACCGCTCCCGTGCCAGTTCGGGCGTGCTCACGTAGGGCAACGACCGCCCGGTCGCCGTCAGCTTGGCGAAGTGCCACGGGTGGCGCCTGATCCAGCGCACGCCGGATCGCAGATACCCCTGGGGCGGCATCGATGCCATCAGCACACCTGCCGGCGCCTCGCGCGTCTCCAGGTACCTCTGCACCAACACCCCGCCCATCGAGTGCCCGATGATCACGGGACGGACCGGCAGCGCGTCAGCAGCGGTCGTGACATCCTCGACGAAGTCGGCGAACGACAGGTCCCGCAACCTCTTGTCCGTGGGGCTGCCACCGTGCCCACGCAGGCTCACCGCCAGCGCCCGGTAGCCGCGGCCGGCGAAGTAGCCGAGGAAGTGTTCGTCCCAGCACCATGCGGCATGCCAGGCGCCGTGGACGAAGAGCAATGGGACAGGGTGGGATTCGCTTTCGGCGCCCCTGTCGATAACCTCGAGCATCGGGCTCAGCGTATACGGGTGCGTGGGTACTATCGCCGTCCATGAGCCTTCCCAGTCCGAGTGCGGGTAGCACCGTCGTCATCACCGGTGCCTCCTCGGGCATCGGCCAGGAGATCGCGCGCGGACTGGCCCGGCGCGGCTACTCCCTCACCCTGATGGCGCGCAGGCGTGACCGCCTCGACGCGCTGGCCGACGAATTGCGCACCGGGCGTTCGATTTCGGTCGATGTCGTGGCCGTCGACCTGAACGACGCCTCCGCCAGAGGGAGCGTCACCGACCTGCTGCGCGGCGGTCAGGTGGCCGGCCTGGTCAACAGCGCGGGATTCGGGACCAACGGCCTGTTCCACACGATGCCACTGGACCGCGAGCGCGACCAGATCGTCCTCAATGTCCTTGCGCTGACCGAACTCACCCACGCCGCACTGCCCGCGATGGTCGACCGCGCGTCCGGAGCCGTACTCAACATCGGGTCGATCGCCGGATTCCAGCCGCTCCCCGGCGCCGCTGTGTACTCGGCCACCAAGGCCTACGTCCAGACCTTCTCCGAAGCCGTCCACGAGGGCCTGCGGGGCACCGGGGTGTCGTGCACGGCGCTGTGTCCCGGCCCGGTGCCGACCGAGTGGTGGGACGTGGCAGGCGAGAAGCCTCCCGGCGGAATGGTCCAGGTCTCGGCGCAGGACGTCGCCGAAGCCGGCATCGAGGGCATGCTCGGTGGCAAGCGCCTCGTGGTGCCCGGGCTGGTGCCGAAGCTGACCGGACTGGGCGGCCGCTTCACCCCGAGGGCACTGCTGCTGCCTGCCCTTCGCAAGGCTGCCGCACGCCGCCGTTAGCGGCGCGCGGCAGCGCCGGTGCTACTCGCCGCTCGTGCCGCCGGACTTGTCCGACGACCCCTTGTCCGAGGACCCGGAGTCGGTCTTCCTGGAGTCCGTGGTGGACCCGCCGTCGGTGCCGGATGCCGCCGAGCTCACCTTGTCCCGGATCGACTCGACCGAGTTGGAGTCGTCGCCGTCGGACTTGTGGTGCCTGCCGGTGGCCCCGGCTTCTTCAGAGGCCGCAGCCTCTTCGGAAGCCTCTTCGGAAGTCGCGTCGGTCTCGACCGTCTCGGAGCCCTCGGTTTCGGTGCTCTCCTCACCGCTTTCTCCGGCGGCCTCCGCCGGGTCGACGGCGACCGGATCAGCCACCGTCTCAGCAACGTCCTCGGCAACCTCGGTCACGGTCTCAGTAGCGGGCTCCTCGGCCGCACCGGCAAACCCGAACTTCTTCTTCAGGTTGGTCACGGCGGCCGTCACGGAATCCGGCGTCTCGGAGATCTCGTCACCGCCGGTGGGGCTTTCGGTGTTTGCGGGGATCTCGGGGTCAGCCGTCAACAGCGAGAGTCCGCTGGTGTCCGTCGATTCCGCGGCCGCCTCGTCAGCGGCGTGCTGGTTCGGCGGATAGTTCTCGTAGAGCCACGGATTGTCGTACGGGTTGTCGGGATCGCACGACGGACACAGCAGCGGCGCCAGCGCCCGGAACAGCGGCGCAAGGCTCGTCTGGTCGTCGTTGTACCACTCGCTGTTCTGCACGAACGGGTAGAACGCGTCGAACATCGCCTTCCCGAACTTGACCGTGGTGGCGAAGACCTCGCCGAGCGACACGGTCTCGATGCCGGTCGGCGGCGCGGTCAGGTACTCCCACGTTGATTTGAAGGGACCGAAGGGCTCGAGTTCCGGGGTCTCACCGGCCCACGACACCGGTTCACCGGTGAAGGGGTTGGTCGACCCTTCCTCGCCGGCTGCCGGGAACGTGTAGCCGGCATACAGCTGCGACATCGGCACTTTGAACATGCTGTCCAACAGGGCGCCCAGATTCGGGCACGCGCCGGGCAGCGCCGCGCAACCGGAGTTCATCGGCAGGTTGGCCCGCGCCCACCAGCTGAGCTCCTCGCCGAGCACCGACGAGAACGGTTTGAACGGGATCAGCATGTCGACGAACGCCTCGAGCTTCGGCGGATCCTGCTCGTCGAACCCGAAGACGTTGGTGGGGCCCCAGACCTGCCAGCTGCCGGTGGCGATCATCGCGTCGGCGAAGCGGTCCATCGCCTGGATCTCCCACGCCGGGATGCTCAACATCGCGTTGAACAGGTTCACCGGTATGTAGAACAGCGACGGGCCGGATCCGAGGACCGCGTTCGTCGTCAGATCGGTGTTCGGTCCGCCGAGGGTGCCGCACAGCGGCTCGGCGGCATACCCCGGCCCGCACACCGTGGTCGCCGCGGCCGTCAGGCTGTACTCGTCGTTGGAGATGCGCTCGGTGACCGAGGGCGGCTCGATCGGGGTCACGGTGATCACGCCGGCCCCCACCAGGGCCACGCCCGCCGTCACATAGGGCCTTATGGCAGCAGGCATGACGCCCCTCTCAAAGGTTCACAATTGCTGTCTACGGTCCCCGACAGCAAGGAACGTATCCAATAACTCTTCGGGTGTCCAGCAAAGCGCGAACCTTGCCGGCGGCACCCCCGCTCGCTGACGGTGCCGTCAGATATCTGTGTCACTTCGGGCCGAACCAGGCACGGTTGCCGTAACCGTCGAGATGCACGACTTCGTCTACGGGCCTACGCGTTGTCGGTCCGTAGCGGCCGCGGGGCCAGCCCAGCGGCACCACGGCGCACGGGGTGACCGAGGTCGGTAGCTTCAGCACCCGCCTCGCCGACGTCAGGTTCCACAGCGGCAACGTGATCAAGGAGGCGCCCAGTCCCATGGACCGCGCTGCCAGCAACAGGTTCTGCACACTCGGATAGATCGAGCCGAAGAATGCCGACGCCGCCGCGTGCGGCATCGGTAGGTACGGCACGCGACCCTCGCGCGCGGTCAACCGCAGGCACGCGACGACGAGGACCGGGATCTCGGTGAAGTGGTCGACCTGCCATTGAATGGCCCGCACGCTCTTGGCCATCTCCTCGTCGTAGGAGGCGATGTCGCGGATGGAGGTGCGATGGAACACCCGCCAGGCCAGCCGGTAGCGCCGGGCCAGCTTCTTCTTGATGCGGGGGTCCTTGACGACGATGAACTCCCAGTTCTGCCCGTTGGCGCCGGTCGGTGCGCGCAGCGCCAACTCGATGCACTTGAGCACGATCTCGTCGTCGACCGGATCCGGCAGCACCCGGCGGATCGCACGCTGGGTCATCATCGCCTCGACCAGCGGCATGTTCAGCCGGGCCAGGGCCTCAGCCGTGGTGGGGATCGGCTCGGCCATCAGGCCTTCCCGGCGATCCACTCGGCGGTGAACCGCTGCATCTGCGGAACCTCCTTGGCGATCAGGTCGACGACGTAGCGCTCGATCCGTCCGCCCACCACTGGGATCCGGACTTCCAGCGAGCCGCGGATACGCAGCAGGGAGGACCCGGCAGTGCTGGGCTCGAGCACCATGGTGCCCGCCCCGGAACTGGGAACCCCGCGGGCAGAGATCGTGAAGTCACCGTGGGCCTCGCCGCCTGCGTCGTCGCCGACGGCCCGCCACGTCTCGGTCCGCATGATCGTGGTATCACCCGGCAGCATCCGGGCGATCCCGCCGGGCAGCATGTCCTGGCGCAGATCCTGTGAGGTTCGTACGACCACCGTGCCGTCGGCGACGACGACCAGTGAATCCAGTGTCATCGAGTCGCCGCCGTACGCCTCAAGCCGGGCCAACCAGTAGTCCTTGTCGCTGAACGCGGCGAGGACGTCGGCCACACCGGCGGGCGCTTCGGTCGTCACGTCGAAAAAGCGGGGCATGTCCGCTACTTGTCCTGTGCCTGCTTGCCGAACACCTTGTCGGCGATGCGGGCGGCGAACCGCCGGGATTCCTCGAGTTGTTCGTCACTGATGTTCGTCGGCGGCAGTTTGACGCCGAGGCTGCGGTCCTTGTACTCCCCCGACCCCAGGTAGCTCGTCAGCGACAGCATCGAGGGCAGCTGGCCGCCCGGGTAGGTGAAGTGGATGCCGTCGACGTACCGGCCGCCCTTCTTCTCGGCGAGCTTGCGAACCCCGGCCAGGTTCTTCCGCCATTTGCGTCGGCACACCACGAACACCGCGAAACGCTTGCCGTCCAGCAGGTTCCGCGCCTCGTGGGACCTCAGGAACGACCGCAGCGGCATCGACACCGTGTCCCACCAGGTGGGTGAGCCGATGCAGATCAGGTCGTAATCCCCGGTGCGCACCGCATCGGGGGTCCGGATGTCCCCCGTCTTCTGCAGCGTCTGGGCGGGCAGCATCCCGAGGAACTCCGGCCAGACGCTACGCATCGGGAACCGGGAGAACCGTTCGGCGTACCGCGGATCGGTGAACTCGATCGGGGCGCTCGTCACCTCGCACCCGCGCGCGCGGAACACTTCCGCAGCGGCCTCGAGGACCTTCTGCGACTGCCCGGTGTAGGTGTAGTACAGGAGCAGAACGCGTGGCGGCCGGCCCGGCGGCTTCTCGTCGGCGGCTTCCGTCATGGTGCGCTCTCCTCTACTGTCCTCGGACCCTGGTCAAACTCGCCCCGACGTGCCGTGCGGGGACTGTTGCGCTTAGCCTCACATACGTGGCCAACAAAGTTTCCGTCAATCTCAGCGGTCCGGCGAAGACGATGCTGTCGACCTTGTATCTCAAAGCACTCGACGCCGACTTCGACCGCCCGATCCTCGGCGACACGTTCGCCAAGGAAGCGATCGACAAGCTCGATTTCGATTGGCGTGAGCTCGAGATCACCCCGAAGTGGGCGCCGCTGTTCACCGTACGCACCGCCCAGTACGACATCTGGGTGCGCGAGTTCCTCGCGGCCCACAAGCAGTGCACCGTCGTGCATCTGGGATGCGGCCTGGACTGCCGGGTGTTCCGGATCAACCCGGGAGCCGACGTGCGTTGGTACGACGTCGATTTCCCGGAGGTGATCGCGCTGCGCGAGCAGATCTACCCGTCCCGGCCCGGTTACCAACTCATCGCCACGCCCGCGACCGAGCCGAACTGGCTGGACCAGATCCCGGCCGACCGGCCGACATTGCTGATCGCCGAGGGCATCAGCATGTACCTTACCGAGGACGAAGGCATCGCGCTGCTGCGTCGTTTCGTCGACCGCTTCGGGACCGGCGAACTGCAGATCGACTTCTTCAACTGGCTGGCGATCAAATCCCAGAAGTCCCAGTCGCTCGTCCGCACGTCGGGTTCGAGGCTCTACTGGGCCGTCAACAGCCCGCAGGACATCCTCGCCAAGCTTCCCGACATCCGATTGCTGGCCGCTGCAACGTTTTTCAGCGCCAGCACCTACAGCAGGGGCTCGAAGGGCCTGCAGGCGCTCAAACGCGCGGTGCGGTTGATCCCGCCGCTGCGCACGGCGTTGCAGTACCACCGCTTCGCGTTCGGACCCCCTGCCCCACAGCGCTGATCCGCTAGCCGACGGCGGCGGCATGCTTGTCGGCGATGCTGCGCAGCTGGGCTTTGATGGCGGCCACGGATTTCTCGGGTTCCGGACCATGCGAGTGGTACTCGATCATCAGCTGGCCGTTGAAGATCTTGCTGGTGTAGATCTCGATGCCTGCGCCCACCGCGAAGTAGAACTCGCCGTGGCTGGCGGTCAGTTTCATCTCCGGAGGGGTCCGCATCGGCGGCACGATGCCGTTGTCGGTGAACATCACGACATCCGGCAGCCCGGGCGGGTTGCCGACGTACTGCGGGCTGAAATGCAGAAAGCTCTGCTGGATCACTCCCTCGGCGATGTCCTTCTTGAACGTGTCGTTGATGTCTCGGGCAAGGGCGACGACGTCGCTGCCCTCACCGATCTCGGCGAGGTAGGTGGCGATGCCGACGGGATTGGTGGACTCGGTGGCCGACACCGGGGGTGAGAGCAGGTAGCGCAGGTCGACCGGGTAGACGTAGGGCACCGGGATGTTCGGTGTCCGGCGCAGCTGCCATTCGGCCATCAGCACGGCCGCCGACAACAGGCTGTTCAAGCCGAGCTTGTTGGCGCGGCAGAACCCGATGATGCTCTCGGTGTCCTGCTCGGAGAGTGTGCAGTACTCCATCGGGACGCGCTGTGGCAGTACCGGGTTGACGTCGGACGGCGCCCGCCGCGACGGGGGCAGGTCGTAGACGAACATCGCAGCCAGAAGACGCTCGAGCCCCGACCGCGGTTTCTTCTCCACCCCCCGGCTGGCCAGGATGACTTCGAGCGGTTCCGGAGCAGAATGGACCGTGACCGGCCGGGTCGTCCCCGTGGTGACCAGATCGGTGTAGGTGGAGAACAACTCCTCGATCAGGCTGAACTGGTGGTGGCCGTCGGCCAGGCTGTGATGGATGTAGAGCGTCGGTTGGGCCTTACCGTCCCGCAGGGTCAACCGGAAATGCACAAGCGACGCGGTCTGATCGAAGATCAGCGGCGGGGCCTCGGCGTCGCCGGTCAACTCCACCACCTCGATGCCGGGGTGCATCAGGTCGTCGAGCACGATCTCCCAGCGGCCGTCGGGTCCCTGCTCGAGGTGACCGTTGAGCACCGGATGCGCCTGCAGCAGCGCGTCGAACGCCTCGGACAGCGCGTCGGTGTCGACCGGGCCCTCCGCGTGCGCCGCGAGGCCGACGAAGTTGTGCGTCTCGGCGAACATCTCCTCGCTGCGCGCCAGCTTCCGGATTCCCGAGGAAGGAAACATGGGTGTCAGACTCCTTGCAAGAGATCGGTGGTGGCTGTGGTCAACCGCGTTTGCTGGCCCGGCGGTACCCGATGGCGAGCGGCACCGCGCACACCAGGGCGATGCCCGCCGACCACGCCACCGTCCACAGGACCGGTTCGGCGATCGGCCCCTCGAGGGCCAGGCCCCGCATCGCCTCGATGGTATAGCTGACGGGCTGATGCTCGACGATCGGTTGCAGCCAGCCCGGGTACTGGTCGAGCGGGACGAAACCGATCGAGAAGAACATCAGCATCGCGATCACGATCTCGGTGGCCTGCGGCACGATCGTGTTCGACGAGTACAACGCGAGGGTGAGCACGGCGGCGGACAGCGCGACGCCGAACAGCGCAGGCATGAACACCCAGGCGATCGCGGCGGGGAGGCCCTGCTCGAATCGGAACCCCAGGGCCAGACCCACGCACAGCACGACCAGCGTGATCACCACGATGCGCACCACGTCGGCCGTCAGCCTGGCCAGCAGACCCGCGCCGCGGTGCACGGGCACCACCCAGAACCGTGACAGCAGACCGACTTCGCGTTCCCGCATGATGTTGACCGCACCGATGATGGCACCGGTCATGCCGCCGACCAACGCCACCAGCGGCACCTGCCCGTACAGGCCGCTGTTCCCGGTGACCTTCTCGATGCCGTCACCGAGCACGATGTCGAGCGCCACCAGGAAGCCCGCGGGCATCACCAGCGACTGCACCAGCGTCGCGGGATCGCGGCTCCAGCGTCGCAGGATGCGGGCCGTCAGCACCCACGTCTGCGGGATCAGCCGCTTGGGCGAGTTCTCCCACACTTTGTCCATGCGGTGCCTGCCACCGGGACGGTGAGGCGCCCGGGCCGGTGACGGCTGAGCGGCGACCGTCATGAGCGACGTCTCCTGCTCACCATCGCGTGCAGCGCGACCGCCACCACGATGCAGCCCACCGCCCACGCCAGACCGGGGGCGAGCACCGACCAGGTCACCTCGGGCGCCGCGTCGGTGCTGTCGCCGGCGAACGCCTGCAACCCGTAAACCCATTGCGACAGCGGCTGGTTGCGCACGAATCCCTGGATCCACTCGGGAAAGTTCTCGACGGGCTGCAGGCCGACAGAGGCCAGTCCCAAGGTCAACTGGGGCACCAGCATCAGCGGTGCGGTCGCCTCCGGGTTCTCCGTGGCGATGCCGATCAGGTCGCCGATGAACGCCAGCGCCGCGCCGATGAGCAGCGCCAGGCCCACGAAACCGACCGCATACAGCGGTCCTTCGTGGAAGCGGAAACCGATGACATGGCCGCAGATCACCGACACCGCCAGCGCGACGCAGCAGCGGTACATGCTGGCGGTCATGCGGGAGGCCAACGGCGTCAGCGAGTTGATCGGCATGGCCCGGAACCGCCGGTTGATGCCCTGCACGGAGTCGGTCGCCGACCGGAACGCCGCCGAGACCGCCGCGAACCAGATCGCCTGCAGCACGATCAGCGGGGTCAGGTACTGCGCGTAGCTGCTCAGCGGCTGCACCGCACCCATCAACTGCTTCAGCGGGAGGTAGTAGCCGATCGTGAAGACGATTGACCCGATGATCTGGGTGGCCAGCTCACCGTTGCGCAGGGTCGGGGTGATCATGCGGACCGTCAGCACCCACCACTGCTGGACGGTGGAGACCGCGGGCCGCGCGGCGTGCGGGACGGCGGACTGGTCGATCACGCGTACGCGTCCGCTGCCTCGAACACATCGGTCCGGCGCTGATCGCCCCCGTGGCTGTCGCCACCGGTGAGCGCGAGGAACACCTCGTCCAGCGAAGGCCTGCGCAACGCGATGTCCATCAGCTCGATGTCGGCCTCGCTGAGCCGGTGCAGGGCCTCCATCAGCGTCTTCGGACCGTCGGGCGCGGGCATCGAGAGCCGGTCCGAGGACTCGCTCAGCGCCGCCCGGTTGCTGTCCGGCAGCATCGAGCCCAGGGCCTGGGCCATGGCCGGGATGTCGCGCAGGTGTCGCGGGACGATCTCGCAGTAGGTGCCGCCGGTACGCTCCTTGAGCTGATCGGCGGTGCCCTCGGCGATGACGGTGCCCTTGTCGATCACGATGATGCGATCGCTGAGCAGGTCCGCCTCCTCGAGGTACTGCGTCGTCAGCAGCGTGGCGATCCCGGCCTCCTTGAAGTCGGTGACCAGTTCCCAGATGGCCTGGCGGCTGCGCGGATCGAGTCCGGTGGTCGGCTCGTCGAGGAACACCACCTCGGGCCGGACGACCAGCCCGCATGCGATGTCGATGCGACGCTTCATGCCGCCGGAGTAGGTGCCGACCGCGCGATCGCCCGCGTCGACGAGGTCGAACTGCTCGAGCAGCTCCTGTGCCCGCTCCTTGGCCACCCTCTTCTTCAGGCCCTGCAGCCGGCCGAACATCAGCAGGTTCTCGCGTCCGGTCAGCAGCTCGTCGAGTGCGACGTGCTGGCCGGTCAACATCAGCGAACGCCGGACGCCTGCGGGATCGCTGACCACGTCGTGCCCGGCGATCAGCGCGCGGCCGCTGTCCGGCGTGATCAGCGTGGACAGGATGTTCACCGTTGTGGTCTTGCCGGCGCCGTTGGGTCCGAGCAGGCCGAGCACCTCGCCGCGTTCCACCTCGAAGCTGACGTCGCGCAGGGCCGCGACGTCACCGAAGGACTTCTTGATCCCGGCGACGATCACCGCCTTGTCAGAGCTGGCCATGCGCTCCTCCTACCCGGTAACGATCACGGCAAATCGACCCGTCGTGATGACGGCAAATCGACCCGTCGTGATCACGACAGATCGACCAGAGCCAGCTCGTCGCCCGCCGAAGCGACGTCCTCCTCGGCCAGCGCCTCCCGCACGAGATCCAGGAGCGCGGCCGAGTACTGCCGGGCAAAGGATTCCACATCGGTGGGACCGAGTCGCCGACTGTCGTACCACCAGTCCAGATGCAGCACGCCCGCGGTGCGGTAGGCGCGCAGTTCCAGGGCGTGCCCGAGGCCGGGCAGCGCGTCGCGGATCGGCATCGCGGTGTCGGAGTCGAACCGCACCACGGCGTCCTCCGGCTGGTCGACGGGCGCGTCGGGAATGGTCCCGACGTGCGTGAACAGGATATCCGCGGGCCGGGTGGCGCCCAGGGCACGTGCGGTGGGGGCGTACATGTACCGCAGCAGGCCGTAGCCGATCCCGTAGTGCGGCACGGCTTTCAGCGTGTCCCGCACGTCGTCGAGCAACTGCCTGGCGCCGGCCTGCCCGGCAGCCGCCGCGGTCAGCGCGACGGGGTGGACGGTGGTGAACCAGCCGGCGGTGCGCTGCAGGTCGACGTCGGGCTTGAGCACCGACCGGCCGCGTCCTCCCATGTCGACGGCCACGGTGCCCTCCCCGACGGCGGCCGCGACGGTACGTCCGAGCACCGCCAGCAGGATCTCCTCGACCGGCAGCCGCAGCCTGCGCCGGGCGTCGTCGACTTCACCGGTGTCGGCGGCCGACAGCGTCGACGACATCCGCACCAGGTCATCGGCGCCCGGCGGTTCCGAGGCAACCGGTCCGGCCACGCTCAGCGTGGCCTTCCTCGCGGTTTCGAGCCAGTAGTCACGGCTGTCGAGGACCGCGGGATGGCTGGCCAGGCCGGCGCAGCGCTGCGACCATTCGCGCCACGACGTGGCCACCGGAGCCAGCACGATCTCCTCCCCCGCCATCCGCTGGTTGAACGCGGTGAAGATGTCGGTGAGCAGCACGTCGCGGGAGGCCGGATCACTGATGTCGCCCGCGATACCGTGCACGCTCAGCGCGAGGTAGGACGGGCCACCGGCCGAGCCGCGCACGAACGTCGCCGACAGCGGCACCACGACCTGGTGTTCGCGGATCTGCTCGGCCAGGATCGCCTGCACGGTCTCGCGCTCCTGCGGGCTTCCCGCCTCGACGCCCTCGGGCAGCTGCCGGGTGACCAGCCCGGGGAACTCGCCCGGATCTGCGATGTGCTGGTCCCACGTGCCTGCCCGTTCCACGAGGTGCACGCGCAGCGCATCGTGGACGTCGGTGACGGCGGTGAGCACCGCACGGACGTCGTCCTCGCCGACGTCGGGGCGCAGGTGCAGGATCACCGGCGTCCGCCAGCGGCCCACGTCACGCAGGCCGTGCTCGAGGAAGTACGTCACGTTCGGTGGCAGCGGCGGGTTGGTCGCATCGTCGAGTGACTGGCGGGCCAGCCCACCCTCGGCGTAGCGGGCGGTCAGCACCTTGGCCAGCGCGGCCACCGTCTGGTTCTCGTAGAGATCCTGCGGGGTGAGATCGAGCCCTTCGTGGCCTGAGGTCATCGCGACGCTGATCGCGATCAGCGAGTCACCGCCCAGCTCGAAGAAATTGGCGTTGCGGTCGATGTCGGACAGACCGAGGCACTGCGTCCAGATGCGCAGCAACGCCGCCTCCACCTGCGACTTGCCACCGGCGGTGGCGGGAGCGGTGGCGGCACCGGTGCCCGCGGCGGGCACCCCGGCGGGCGCACCGGCCCCGGCCAGCCACGCCGCGCTGGCGTTGTGCTCGACCCAGTGGCGCTGCCTGGCGAACGGGTAGCCCGGCAACGACACCAGCGACGGCGCCGCGGTGGCGCCCCGCGTCCAGGCTGGATTCCAGTCGACGTCCACCCCTGCCGCCCACAACTGACCGAGCGCGAGCAGGAACGTGTCGTGGTCACTGCGGTTCTGGGCCTGGTGGCGCATCAACCGCACGGCGCGGTGGCGTTCGGACCACCGCGGGTGACGTCCCGCCGAGGATGTCAGCGTGCCGCCGGGGCCGACCTCGATCAGGACGCGGTTCGGGTCCGACAGCAGCAGGTCGAGTTCGTCGGCGAAGCGCACGGTGGCCCGGATCTGGCGGGACCAGGTCCCCGGGTTGGTCGCCTCGGCCGCCGTCATGGTGGTGCCGGTGATGTTGGACAGCAACGGAATCTGCGGTTCCCGCAACGTCATCCGGGACAGGAACGCGGTGAACTCGCCGACCACCGGGTCCATCAGCCGCGAGTGGAACGCGTGGGATGTGCGAACCCGCCGGGCCACGATGCCCTTCTCGGCCAGACCGGCCTGGAATGTGCGGATCGCCTCCTCGCTGCCCGCCACCACGCTGCTGCCGGGGTCGTTGATCGTCGCGAGATCGACGTCGGCGGTGAGGTGTTCGGCGACGGCCTCGGGGCTCAGCGCCACGGCCACCATGACGCCACGCGGTGCGGCGTGCATCAGCCGGGCGCGCATCGACACCACCTTGACGGCGGTGTCCAGGTCGAACACCCCGGCGAGGGTGGCCGCCGGGTATTCACCGATGCTGTGCCCGGCCATGATCGAGGGCTGCACGCCGTAGGACTGGATGAGTTTGGCCAGCGCGTACTCGACGGTGAACAGCGCGGGCTGGGCGCGGTCGGTGTGCTCGAGGTTGCGCCCGACGCCGTCGAAGATCTCGGCGCGCAGGTCGTAGCCCCTCGAGTCGCTGCCCATCTCTTCGTTGAAGGCCGCGACGCACTCGTCGAAGTGCCTGGCGAACACGGGTTCGCTGTCGTGCAGGCCGCGCGCCATGCCGATGTGCTGAGCACCCTGACCGGGGAACAGGAAGGCGACCCGCTCGCCGGAGGTGGCCGAGCTGTCCCAGTCCGGCTCCCCCGTTCCGATGAAGACGCTGTCGGTCTCGTCGGCGCCGAGCACCGCGGCGGCATCCTGCCGGTCGTGCACGACCGCGGCCAGCCGGATCGGGTCCTTGCGGCGCCGCGTGAGCGTGTAGGCCGCGTCGGCCAGGTTGACGTCTTCGGCTGCGAGTTCGTCTGCCAGGGCGGCGCGTGACTGGGCAAGCGCCTCTTGGGTTTTCGCCGAGAGCACCAACACCTGCGGCCCGGAGGGGGTTTCGGCCTGCCGCTGCGCGGTGGGCGCCTCCTCCAGGACGATGTGGGCGTTGGTGCCGCCCACGCCGAACGAGCTGACCCCGGCGCGCCGGACACCGTCGGACTCCCACGGCCCATCGGCGCTGCGCACCCGGAACGGTCCGCGGTCGATGTGCAGCTCCGGGTTCGGGCTGGTGTAGTGCAGGGTGGCCGGGATCGCCTTGTGCTCGAGGCACAGGATCGCCTTGATCAGCCCCGCGATGCCCGCGGCGGTCTCGAGGTGGCCGATGTTCGATTTGACCGACCCGATATAGCAAGGGCCGGTTCGGGTTTCCTCGGCGAGATCGAAGGCCTGCCGCAGGCCCTCGATCTCGATCGGGTCGCCGAGGGGGGTGCCGGTGCCGTGTGACTCGATGTAGCCGATCGTCGACGCGTCGACCTCGGCCACCGCGTGGGCCTCGGCGATGACCTCGGCCTGGCCCATCGCGTTGGGTGCGGCGTACGTCATCTTCGTCGCACCGTCGTTGTTCAGCGCCGACCCGCGGATGACGGCGTGGATGTGGTCGCCGTCGTCGAGCGCGTCCTGCAGCGCCTTCAGGACCACGACGCCGACACCGCTGCCGAAAATGGTGCCGTCGGAGCGGACGTCGAACGGCCTGCAGTGCCCGGTCGGCGAGACCATGGCACCCTGCTCGTACCAGTACCCGACACGATGCGGAACCCGCAGCGACGAGCCGCCTGCCAGCGCGATGTCGCACTCGCCGTTGAGGATTGACTGGCAGGCCAGGTGCACCGCGACCAGCGACGACGAGCACGCCGTGGCCACCGACAGCGCGGGACCGCGGAAGTCGAAGTGATGCGCCGCCCGGGTGGCCAGATGGTCCTTGTCGTTGGACAGCGACAGGTTCACCATGTCGAAGCTCGCACCCTGTCCGATGACCATCATCGGGTCGAAGTTCGACATCAGGTTGTGCAGCAGATATCCACTGGCCGACGTCGTCCCGAACACGCCGACGGTGGCCTCGAGGCCGACCGGGTCGTAGCCGGCGTCCTCGAGCGCGTGGAAGGTCGTCTGCAGGAACAGCCGGTGCTGCGGGTCGAGCATCCGGGCAGCGTGCGGGGTGAGCCCGAAGAAGTCCGCGTCGAACTCCTCGATTCCCGACATCAGCGCCGCACGCCGCACATAGGACCGGTTGGCCAGCGCCCGCTCGGTGACACCGGCGGCGAGCAGATCCTCCTCGGACAGGTCGACGATCGACTCGACGCCGTTGCGCAGGTTGCGCCAGAACGCCGACACCGAGTTCGCTCCCGGGAATCGTCCGGCCATGCCGATGACGGCGATGGCGTTTCCCGGAGCGTCTCCGGACAACGAATCCGCTGTACTGCTCGTCACGATCGTGGTCCCACCTTCCGCCGCGATGCGGCACGTTGACGGGCTGCGGCACGCTGCTGCGCCCGGTCCCGCAATGCGTTGGGGCGCTCGGAGGTGTCCTCCTCGGCCAGGCCGAGCTGCCGGATCAGATCCAGCGCCAGGTCGGCGAGCGAGGCGCCCTGCAGCAACAATGCCACCGGCGGCTCGACGCCGAAGTCGCCGCGGATGGTGTTGCGCATCCGCACCGCCATCAGCGAGTCCAGCCCCAGCTCGGTCAGCGGCTGCGCGACGTCGACCGCGCCGTCGTCCGAGTACCCCATGATCGCCGAGATCCGCCGCCGCAGCCTCGCCACGACGACGCGGTTGATCTCGGCCGCGTCCAGCTCCTTGAGCGCGTCGGGTCCGCCCCAGTCCTCGTCGACGTCGTCGGTCTCCAGCTCACCCACCAGGTCGGCGAAGAAGCCGATCTGATGGATCTCCGGGAACGCCGCCGCGGCCCGGTCCAGCCGCAGCCGGGCGATGCCGACCCGCGAGAAGCCCGCAGCCAGCACACCGCCGAGCGCGTCGACGCCCTCGGCCGGGGTGATCGGGTCGAGCACCGAGAACCGCAGCGAGCTGGCCAGGCCGACGTCGGCCCACTGACCCCAGTTGATCGCGGTCGCGGGCAGACCGGCCGCCCTGCGCCACGCGACCAGCGAGTCCAGCCAGGCGTTCGCGCAGGCGTACGCCGCCTGGCCCGGTGAGCCCAGCAGCGACACGATAGAGGAGAACCCGACCCACCAGTCGAGGTCGAGGCCGGCGGTCACCTCGTGCAGTCGCAGCGCGCCCGCGGCCTTCGGCACCCAGATCTTGTCCAGGCTCTCGCGGGTGAGGCCTACGAAGATCTCGTCTTCGAGCACCGCCGCCGAATGGATCAGGCCACGCAACGGCTTGCCCGTCTCCGCCGCGGCGGAGACGAGCCGCTCGGCGACACCCGGCCGGGCGACATCACCCAGCACGGCGACGATCTCGGCGCGCTCCGACAACTGATCGAGCTCGGCCTGCACCTCCTCCGAGGGCTCGCTGCGGCCGTTGACGACGACGCGGCCTGCGCCCCTGTCCACCAGCCAGCGGACCACCGCCATGCCGACACCGCCGAGCGCGCCGGTGACCACGTAGGAGCCGTCCTTGCGCACGACCACGTCGCCCGGCGTCGCAGGCAGCTTGGCGCGGGAGAGTCGCTCCACGAAGCGGGTGGACCCACGCCAGGCGATGACGTCGTCCGTCGGGGCGGCATTGCCGCCTTCGATCTCGGTCGCCAGCGTCGCGGCCGCGTCACCGTCGGCGCCGACATCGAGCAGGGTCGTCTTGAGGTCCGGATGCTCATAGGCCAGCACCCGCACCAGGCCCTTGAGGCTGCCGGTGCCCGGGTTGCCCGCCCCATCCGGATCTTCTCGGCTGTCGCCGACGACCAGGCCGCCCTTGCTGACCAGCCACAGCCGCGGCGCCTTGCCGTGCCAGCTACCGACGATCGCGCGCACGGCACCCGCGACACCCCAGATCACGTCGCGCGCATGTGCCAGACCGGCCGCCGCGTCGGTGCCGTCGAAGTCGGGATGGTCGACGAACACGACGACCCCCGCCGGCGGCAGGTCCGGATCGGCCGTCGCGGTGGCGAACGCCTCCCGCACGGCGTTCTCGTCGCCGAGATCGGCGGTGAGCACCCGGCGTTCCGGCGCACCGAACCCGGACGCGAAGTCCTGGGCCGTGGCCAGCGCCGCGGCGGTGTCGGCCAACGCCAGCCAGCTCCCGGTCGGAGCAGCGCCCGACGGGACCGGCGACTCCACCCACACGGAGTCGAAGATCTTCTGCGACAACGGCAGTGGCACCGTGCGGCGCTGGATGCGCTTGAGGTGGACGTCGTCGACCCTGGCCAGCACCGCGCCGGTGTCGTCGGTCAGGGTGACCCGGCCCACCGCGTCGCCGCTGTCCTCGACGACGCTGACGAGCTCGGCGCGGCACCGGGCTCGGCGCCCGATCTCGCCGAACACCCGGATCGAGCCGAACCCGACCGGCAGATAGGTGACATCGGTGGAATCCGAGAGCGTTTCATCGCTCATCGCGGCGGCCAGCCCCTGCAGCGCGGCGTCCAGCATCACCGGATGCAGCACGATGCCGCGGTGCGGCGTCGCCTCGTCGGGCAGCACGATCTCGGTGTCGGCCGCGCCGCTGCCGCGCACGATCCGGGTCAGCGCGGCGAACGCGTGCGCGTGATGGGCACCGGTGCGGCGCAACGCGGTGTAGAAGTCTGCCGGTGAAACCGGCGATCCGGCTGCTGCCGGTGAAACCGGGGTGCCGTCGCCGGATGATGCGGTGAGCCTGGCGGGGGCCGACTCGGCCGCGTCGGCGGCCCGGACCGTGCCCACGGCGTGGCGGGTCCAGCCGCCCGCATCCGAGCGGGAATGGATCTCGACGCGTTGCTCGCCCGTGCTGTCGTCGCGGACCACCTGGGTGGTCAGCCTGGTGTGCGGGTCCAGCGGCAGCATCTGCTCGACCTCCACCGCGACCTCGACGCCGGTGGCGGGCAGGCCGAGGGCCTCACATCCCGCGGCCAGCGCGATCTCGGCGAAACCGGCACCCGGCATGACGGGCAGGCCGTGCACGATGTGGTCGGCGAGCCACGGGTGCGCCTCCAGGCCCACGTCCGACTGCCAGACGTGACCGCTACCCGACGGCAGTTCGACGTGCAGGCCCAGCAGCGGGTGCGCACCGGAGAACTCGCGTCCGGCCGAGCGGTCCGCCATCCAGTAGGACGTGTGCTGCCAAGCGTTTCCGGGCGCGTCGGTCACCCGGGCGTGGATTTCCTCGGGGGCTGCGACAGCCGGCGGGCGGACCGCGGCCAGCTGTGCGTGGAATGCCAGCATCTCGGGATGGTCGCGGTTCACCGTCGCACCGACGTGGAACTTCCGGCTGGTGGTCTGCGCCGCCAGCGTGTCGGTGATGGCGTGCGTCAGCAGTGGATGCGGGCTGATCTCGATGAAGTTGCTGTTTTCGGCGCCGGCTTCGTGCACCGCCTGGCTGAATCGGACCGGGTTGCGCAGGTTGGTCGCCCAGTAGTCCGCGCTGAACAGCGGCGACGATCCGGCATACCCCACGGTGGAGATCAGCGGGATCTTCGGTGCCGCCGGAGCGAGGTAGGCAAGGGCTTCGCGCAGCTCGGGCAGGACCGGGTCGATCGTGGGATGGTGCGAGGCCACGTCCACCTCGATGCGGCGGGCCAGCTTGCCCTGCGCGTCGACCATCGCCACGAGCTCGTCGACCTGATCGGGAGGACCCGCGATCACCGACTGCTTCGGTGAGGCGTACACCGCGATCGTGATGTCGGGACGGTCGGCGATGAGCTTCTCGGCGGCTGTGGCGTCCAGCTCCAGCAGCGCCATCGCACCCTGACCCGACAGCCGCTTCATCAGCCGCGTCCTGGTGGCGATGACATCGAGGCCCTCGGCCGGGGTCAGCGCGCCGGCGACCACCGCGGCGGTCACCTCACCCATGGAGTGACCGATCACCGCGTCGGGTTCCACGCCGTAGGACCGCCACAGCGCCGTGAGCGCCAGCTGCATCCCGACGAGGACCGGCTGGATGCGGTCGATGCCCACGACCGGCTCACCGGCTTCGAGCACCTGGCGCAGCGAGAAGCCGACCTTGTCGACGAAGGTGGGTTCCAGCTCGTCGACGGCTGCGGCGAACGTGGGTTCGGAGACCAGCAGTTCGCGTCCCATCCCGGCCCACTGCGCACCCTGCCCGGAGTACAGGAACACCGTGCCGCTCCCCGCGCCGACGCCGTTCCTCGCGTCGTGCGCAGGCACCACGCCGGGGGCGAGCTGGCCGGCCGCCAGCGCGCGCAGTCCGGTGACCGCCTCGGCGTGGTCACGGGCGCACACGGTGGCGATGGTGTTGTAACGGCTGCGGTGGTGGTTGACGGTGTGGGCGACGTCGGCCAGGGCCGCCGTGGCGCCGTCGCCGTCGAGGTAGTCGGCCAGCGCCGTGGCGGCAGCCGCCAGGCGGGCCGGGGTCTTGCCCGACACCACGAGCGTCGTCACCGCCGGGGCGGAATCGACTGCGGTGGGGGCGTATTCGGGGCCCTGCTCGACGACGATGTGCGCGTTGGTGCCGCCCATGCCGAACGACGACACCGCCCCGCGACGCGGATGCTCGCTTTCGGGCCACTCGCCTGCCTTGGTGGGCACGAACAGCCGCGTCGCCGACGGATCGATCGTCGGATTCCACTTCTCGAAGTTGAGGTTCGGCGGGATCTTGCCGTGCTGCAGCGTCAGCACGGTCTTGATGAAACCTGCGATGCCGGCGGCGGCCTCGAGGTGGCCCATGTTCGTCTTCACCGCGCCCAGCGCGCACGGGACCTCGCCGCGGCCGTACACCGCGGCCAGCGCGTCGAACTCGATGGGATCGCCCAGACCCGTTCCGGTGCCGTGGGTTTCGATGAAGTTCACCGACCCCGCCGGAACGTCCGCCGAGCGCAGCGCCCGGGTGATCACGTCGCGCTGCGACGGGGCGTTCGGCGCGGTCAGGCCGTTGGACCGGCCGTCCTGGTTGACCGCCGAACCACGTACCACGCCGAGCACCCGGTCCCCGTCGCGGACCGCGTCGGTCAGTCGCTTGAGCACGACGACGCCCGCACCCTCGCCGCGCACGAAGCCGTCGGCGCGCGAGTCGAACGCGTAACACCGGCCGTGCGGCGACAGCATGCCCCACTTGGCAAGCGCCAGTTGGGTTTCCGGACGCAAATTCAGGCTCACGCCACCGGCGAGCGCGAGGTCGCTCTCCCGCATCCGCAGGCTCTGGCAGGCCAGGTGGATCGAGACCAGCGACGACGAGCAGGCGGTGTCGACAGCCACGGCGGGGCCCTTGAGGCCGAGCAGGTAGGAGATCCGGCCCACCGTCACGCTGTGCGCGTTCCCCGTCGCCGAGTAGGCGTCGATGGTGTCGGGGTCGCCGGCCGAGGAGTTCTGGTACTCGGTGTAGTACACGCCCATCATCACCGCGGTGCGGGTCTCGCCCAGATGATCGGGTGCCAGGCCGGCGTTCTCCAGTGCCTCCCAGGCCACTTCGAGCAACACCCGCTGCTGGGGGTCCATCGCAGCGGCCTCGCGCGGCGTGATCCCGAAGAAGTCGGCGTCGAACCCGGCGATGTCGTTGAGGTAGGCGCCCCACTTGGTGGGCATCCGGCCGGGAGCCATCGGGTCCGGGTCGTAGAACGCCTCGGCGTCCCAGCGGTCCGCGGGCACCTCGGTGACGGCGTTGGTGCCGTTCTCCAGCAGCTCCCAGAAGCTCTCGGGACCGGTCACTCCCCCGGGCAGGCGGCAGCCGATACCCACCACGGCGATCGGCTCCGCGCCGGCGACGCGGGACGCCTTCTCGAACTGCTCCGCCAGCTTGTCGCGCTGCTCGGCGGTCATGCCCGAGATCCTGTCGAAGGTCGTCTTCATCAGATAGCGCCCTCACTACCGGCCGTGGCCGAATCGACTTCGGATTCAATACTGTCGAACAGCTCGTCGAGCACACTGAACTCCTCGGAGCCGTCCTCTTCGGGTTCCTCCGGTTCACCGGCGCTCTGCTGTTGCGGTGCCAGCAGGTCGGCCACGAACTCCGACATCTGCGAGACCGACGGATGGTTCCACAACATCGTCGCGGACAGGTCGATGCGGACCAGCGCCTTGGCGTCGCGCAGCAGGTTCATCGCCATCATCGAGTCCAGCCCGAGCTCGGGGAACGGGGCGTCGAAATCGACGGCGCCTTCCGGCATTCCCAGTTCGCGGGCGAGGATCGCACGCAGCCGCTCCCGCAGCTCGTGCACCGTCTCCTTGCGCGTCATCGCCGACCAGTCGATGAACTCCGTTGTGGCCGAACCTGTTCCGTCGGCCGCCGGGGCGGATGCGGACTCCACCGGGGTGTAGGTGAGCCCGCGGATGTCCACCCAGGTGGTCCCGTCGGGACCGGTGACGAGCACATCCACGACGAGCCCGTCGGTGTTGTGTTCCCGCCGGTACACCTCGACCACACCGCGACCTGCCGTCGCGTCGGCCGCCACTGCGATGCTCCCGACCGCCGCGGGCAGCAGCAGCTGCTCGTCGGCGGCGTCGGCGAGCCGGGCGACGTGTACGGCGGCGTCGATCAGCGCCGCCGCGGGCGACTCCGTCGACTCGGGCAGCTCCACGTCGGCGCGCGCCCCCGCGGCGGTGGCGGTGCAGCCGGTGACCGTCCACGCGAACGGCTGGCCCTCGACTCCCCACGCCTGCTGCATGGCGGCGATGGACGCGCCGTCGAACGTGTCGGCGCCCGGGCTCTGGTCGCCCTGCGGGGTGCCGGTCGGCGCCGCGCTGAGCTCACCGCTTGCGTGTCTGGTCCAGCGCTGCTCCGGGGTGTCGGGCCCCGAGCTCGACCACACGGTCAGCGTGGTGCCGTCGACGACCACGTGGATGGCCTTCGGCTGGTCGGCCACGATCGGGTACTCGAACCGGACATCTCCGACGACGACGGTCGAACCGTCAAGAGGGCCCGTCCCGCCGATCTGCGCCGCCGCCGCCGAAAGTGTCTGCAGCAGAACGGAGACGGGCACCACCGCGACACCGCGGACTCGGTGCGCGACAGGGTAGGACCGCTCGTCGGGCAGCAGGCGGGCACGCCACAGGTGATCGTGGACACTGCCGTCGACCGGATCGCCGAGCACCGTGCCCCACGTGGGCGCGGGCAGCGAGTCGAGGTCGCCGCTGTCGGTTCCCGGTGCGGCGACCAGACCGTCGAGCACCTTCACCGCCGCGCGCATGCGGTATGCGTCTGCCAGCCGGGGCCAGTCGGCGCCCGCCACCACGCACTGCACACCGGCGTCGGGGCTGAGCACGGCGGGCAGCATCCGGATCGCGACGTCGTTGGGCATGGGTTCCAGCCCGGCCGCCGTCATCTGCGGTTGCGCGTCGGCCCACGACTTCCACAGGCCCCAGTCCACGACCGTCGCGGGCAGGCCGAGCGCCCGGCGCGCGTAGGCGAACGTGTCGGAGAAGGCGTTGGCCGCGGTGTAGTGGGCCACCGCCCTGGACCCGAGCAGCCCGGTGATCGACGAGAACAGCACGAATCGGCGCACCGGCTGGGCGGCCGGGCAGGTCAGCGACAGCTTGTGCAGCACCACCGCGGCGTCGATCTTCGACCGGAACATCGGCGCCAGATCGTCGTCGGTCATCTCCGTCAGCAGCGCCTCACCGCCGGCCAGGGAGGCGAGGTAGATGCCCTCCAGCGGAGGCAGGTCGGCGCCGAAACGGTCGAACACCGCCGCCATCGAGGCTTCGTCGGCGGCGTCGGCGGCGACCTCGACCAGCGTCGTCCCGCGTGCGGCGAGTTCGTCGGCGAGGTCGGCCAGCCCGGTGCCGCGCCGCGACGCCGCGACGACGGTCGAGGCGCCCATCTCGGCGAGCTGGCGGATCAGATACGGGCCGACGTTGCCGGTGGCGCCGATCACCAGGTGGCTGGTCCCGCTCTCCAACCGTGTCAGCGGGACCGCGGGCAGCGGGCGAGGCTCCAGCCGCGGCACCCTGCGCACCCCGCTGCGGTACACGGCCTGGTCGTCACGGTCGGTGCCGTCGGTGGTCGCGGCGAGCTCGGCCTCGGCCTGCAGGTACTGCGCGAGCAGCTCCGGCGGCACCATGTCGTCGACGTCGAGCAGACCACCCCAGAACTCGGGATGCTCGAGCGCCAGCGTGCGGCCCTGCCCCCACAGCACGGCGTGCGCGGGATTGGCCCGGTCACCCTCGGCGATCGGCTGGGCGTTGCGGGTGACAACGAACAACTTCGGCGCAGTCGCCGCTGCGGCCAACGCGACCACCAGGCGGCGCAACTCACCGAACACGCGATAACTCGCCGCGGAGTCGAGACGTCCCGACGGCGACGGCGGCGCGAAGACGATGTGGTCGACGCCGCCGAGTGCGGCGCGAAGCGATGCGGCGTCGTCGAGTGCGGACAGCGGCAGCGCGCGGGAATTCGGCCCGAGCAGCTGTGCGAGGTCGGTTCCGGAGTCGTCGGCGAGCACCAGCCACGAACCCTGTGGTGCGGCGAGGCCGAGTTCGCGCACCGGCCAGCTCAGCTGATGGAACCACTCGTGGTAGCCGCCGTCAGGCTTGCCGGTGGCGACCTCAACGCCGTTGTGCTGCAACGGTTCCGGCTTCTGAGCGGTGTGAATCCAGTGGCGGGTGTGGTGCCACGGCGTTGCCGGGATCTGCACCCGCGGTCCCGGCCGTTTCGGTGTCTTGGGCGGGCGCACCGTGTGCGTGGCGTTGAGGTTGGTGCGGAACGTCAGCGTGTCGTTGGCGTCGCGTTGCAGCGTGCCGATGCTGTGGTGATGGCGGCTGGCCAGATTCCCGTCTCCGACGGGGCTGGCCGGATTCCCGTCTCCGACAGGGCTGGCCAGCGTGTCCTTGAGCGCGTAGCCGAGCAGCGGATGCGGGCTGACCTCGACGAACACGGCGTTGTCGGCGCCCGCGGTGGCCACGGCCCTGGCGAATCGCACCGGGTTGCGCAGGTTGGCCACCCAGTGGTCGGCGTCGAACACGCACGTGCCGTCGGTGGGCCGCTGGTCGGTGGTGACGATGACGGGCACGCTCGGCTGTCTGGGCTGCAGCGTCGCCAGTTCGGCACGCAGGTCGTCGAGGATCGGATCGACGATCGGGTGGTGCGACGCGACGTCGACGTCGACCCGGCGGGCCAGCCGATCCTGCGCGTCCACCACCGCGATCGCGGCGTCGACCTGATCCGGCGGCCCGGCGATGACGGTCTGGTGCGCCGAGGCGTACACCGCGACGGTCAATCCGTCGTAGCCGGCGATCAGCTCCTCGGCCGCGCTCGCGTCGAGTTCGAGCAGCGCCATCGCGCCCTGGCCGGACAGCCGCTTCATCAGCCGCGAGCGTGTCGCGATCACCTTCAGTCCGTCGGCCGGGCTCAACGCGCCGCCGACCACCGCGGCGGTCACCTCGCCCATCGAGTGTCCGATCACCGCGTCGGGCTTGACCCCGTAGGAACGCCACAGCGCGGTCAGCGCGAGTTGCACGCCGACCAGGACCGGCTGGATGCGGTCGATGCCGACGACGGTCTCGCCCGAGGACAGCACGTCGCGCAGCGAGAACCCGACCTGTGCGACGAAATCCGGCTCCAGCTCATCGACGGCGGCGGCGAACGCCGGCTCGTCGGCCAGCAGCCGTCTGCCCATGCCGGCCCACTGCGAGCCCTGCCCGGAGTACAGGAACACCGTCCCCGACGTGCAGGCCCCGTCGTGCGCGGCCACGACGCCCGGCGCGGGATACCCGCCGGCCAGGGCACGCAGGCCGGCGATCGCCTGCGCGCGGTCGACCGCGGCGACGGTCGCGAACTTGGCGTGCTGGGCGCGGCGGTGGTTCAGGGTTTCCGCGAAGTCGGCGAGGCTGACGGCCTGCCCGGCGGGCGTCTCCAGCCAGTCGGCCAGGCTGCCGGCCTGCGACGCGATCCTGGCCGGGGTCTTGCCCGTCACGATCAGCGTGCTGACCGGCGGTTCCGGTTGGGCCGCAACGGCTTCCGCCTCAGGGGCCTGCTCGATCACGATGTGGGCGTTGGTGCCGCTGACACCGAACGACGACACCGCCGCACGGCGCGGCCTGCTCACCGCGGGCCAGTCGAGAGGTTCCGAGGCGATCTTGAAGCGGGATGCCCCCTCACCGGCCTGCGGGGTCAGTTTCGTGAAGTACAGCTGCTTGGGGATGAACCCGTGGTGCACGCTCAGCACGGTCTTGATGAATCCGGTGACGCCGGCGGCGGACTCGAGGTGGCCCAGGTTCGTCTTGACCGAGCCCAGCACCAGCGGCGCGGAGTCCTTGCGATCGCCGTACACGGCGGCCAGCGCGTCGAGTTCGATCGGGTCACCCAGCCCGGTGCCGGTGCCGTGCGCCTCGATGTAGTCGATGTCCGACGGTGCCAACCGCGACGTCTGCAACGCCTTGCGCATCAGCTCCTGCTGGGCCGGGCCGTTGGGCACGGTCTGGCCGCTGCTCGCGCCGTCCTGGTTGACCGCCGAGCCGCGCACGACGGCCAGCACCCGGTCTCCGTCGCGCAGCGCGTCGGTGAGGCGTTTGAGCACCACGACACCGCAGCCCTCGCTGCGGACGTAGCCGTCGGCGCCTGCGTCGAACGTCTTGCACTTTCCGTCCGGGGCGAGCATGCCCCAGCGTGAGCACGCGATGTTGTTCTCCGGGCTCAGGATCAGGTTGACGCCGGCGGCCAGCGCGTGGTCGCTCTCACCGCGGCGCAGGCTCTGGCAGGCCAGGTGGATGGACACCAGCGACGACGAGCACGCGGTGTCGCTGACCACGGCGGGACCGCGCACGCCCAGGAAGTAGGACAGCCGTCCGGCGGCGAAGTTCGACGCGTTGCCGAACGGGATGTAGGGGTCGATGTCCGCGGGGCGCAGCTTGCCGACCACCGAGTGGTAGTAGTCGTTGGCCGTCAGGCCGATGAACACACCGGTCGCCGAGCCGCGCAACGTCCTGGGATTGATGCAGGCGTCCTCGAGGGCCTCCCACGCGACCTCGAGCAGCAGCCGCTGCTGCGGGTCCATCCCGGCGGCCTCGCGCGGAGCGATCGAGAAGAACTCAGCGTCGAACTCGTCGGGCTGCCACGAGGTCAGAAAGCCGCCCTCGCGGTTGCAGATGGTGCCGGGCACGGTGTAGTCGGGCGAGTAGAACGCGTCGGCGTCCCACCGGTCGGCGGGCACCCGGACCACGCCGTTGCCGCCGTCGACCAGGAACTGCCAGAAGTCGCCCGCGTTGTCGACGCCACCGGGCAGCCGGGCGCCGATGCCCACCACCGCGATGGGTTCGGTCTCGGTCTTCTCCGCCTCCGCCAGCCGCGCGGTCAGATCGTCGATCTTGCGCAGTGCCTCGGTGATGATCGCCCGCCGGTCCGGCGTGGCGGGCGACGCTGGGGATGCAGCAGTCATCTCAGTCAACTCAATCTTTCCGAAAGTCTGGCAAGCAATTCGTCCTCGGCCAGGTCGTCGTAGGCGTCTTCGTCCGCGTCCTCGGCGGCGTTCGTGGGGGTGCCCTCGCCGCCCGCGACCTCGTTGTCGTTACCGGCGGTCTCGATTATCTCAGGCAGGATCGACGCCAGATAATCGGTGAGCGCTTCCACCGTCGGATAGTCGAAGACCACCGAGGCCGGCAGTACCTCTCCAAGGCTTTCGCTCAGCGAACGCTGCAACGTTACGCTCATCAGCGAATCCATGCCGAATTGGAAGAACCCGACCGTGGACTCCAGGGTGTGGGCCGAGGCCAGGCCCATCGCGGCCGCGACCTGGGCCCGCACGTGGTCGGTCAGCAAATCGATGCGGCCTTCCGCGTCGGTGTCGCGCAGCGCTTCTCGGAACTTCGTGTCGCCGGTGAGCGCCGCGTGCGCACTCTCGGTTTCGTCGGCGAGGAGGTCGTCGAGGATGTGCAGCCGGGCCCGGGTGTGGTACGCCGCGGCCAGCCGGGGCCAGTCGGCGGCGACCACCGTGGCGCGCGCAGGCGCGTCCGGCCCGACGAACAGCCGCAGTGCCGAGATGGCGACGGCGTCGTCCATCGGTTCCAGACCCGACTCCTCCGTCGCCTGCCGCTCGAACCCGGTCTGTACGTCGGCCAGCGATTTCCACAGGCCCCAGTTGATGGCGCAGGCGGGCAGGCCCGCGGCGCGCCGCGCGAACGCGAAGGTGTCCAGGAACGTCGTCGTCGCCGCGTAGTGCGCCAGCCAGCGGGAACCGAGCACTCCCGAGATCGACGAGAACACCACGAACTGCTCGACGGGGTGGCCGATCGACAGCGTGTGCAGCAGCGCCACCGCATCCATCTTCGAGCGGAACATCGCGACGACGTCGTCGTGCGTCATGTCCGCGAGCGTCACCGGTCCCCCGCTCATCGCGGCCAGGTAGACGCCACCCAGCGGCGGCAGGTCGGCGCCGAACCGGTCGAACACCGCGCGCATCGAGGTCTCGTCGGCGGCGTCAGCGGCGGCGGTCACCACCGTCGTGCCGGTGGTGGCGAGCCGGTCGGTGAGTTCGTCCAGGCGCGAACCGGGATTGCGGGACACCGCGACAACGGTGGTCGCGCCCATCGCCGCGAGCTGCTCGACGAGGCGGGGACCGATGTTTCCGGTGGCGCCGATGACGAGGTGGGCCCGCTCGGGGTTCAGCGCAGGCGGCGGAGCCGCGGTCCGCGGCAACTGATGCACCAGGCGGGCCACCCGGCGTGTGCCGGCCTGGTAGACCAGCTGATCCTCGCCGTCGCCGTCATGGGCTTCGGCGAGAACCCAGCGGGCCACCACAGGGGCAGGCACGGAGGTGTCGACGTCGATGACCGCGCCCCAGATCTCGGGGTGCTCGAGCGCCAGGGTGCGGCCCAGCCCCCAGAGCACGGCGTGCGCCGGGTTGGCCCGGTCGCCCTCGCTGACCGGTTGGGCGTTGCGGGTGAGCAGGAACACCTTGGGCGGGTCCGTTGCGCGGCTCGCCGCTGGGTCCGTTGCGCGGCTCGCCGCGGCGGCGATCGTGCGCCCCGCTTCGAACAACTCGTAGCCCAGTTCGTCGCCGTCATCGGCACCCGGCGCGTACAGCACGTGGGTGGCGGAGGCGAGGGCCTCGGCAAGGCCGGCGTCGGCGGCGGGAAGCGCCGTCACCGCCGATCCGTCGAGCAGCCGGCCCATCTCGCTCGCAATCGCGGCGTCACCGATCACCAGCCAGCTGTCGCCGCTGGAGGTCGATTCCGCCTGTCCGGCAAGGGGTTTGGCGGGCCAGGTCAACTCACAGAACCACTCGGCGGGCACCGTGTTATCGGCGGGCAGGGCGCCTGTGCGTTGCCCGCCGGCGCGGCGCACCGGCCGGACGTCGACCCAATGGCGGGTGTGGTGCCACGGCGTCGCGGGCAACACCACGTGCGGCTCGCCGTGGTGCACGGTGTGCGGCGGACGGGTCGTGTGGGTGGCGTTGAGGTTGGCGTGGAACGTGACCGTGTCGTCGGTATCGCGGGCCAGCGTGCCGATGGTCAGGACGTCCGTCTCGGCGGCGAGCGTGTTGGCGATCGGCTGGCCCAGCGTGGAGTGCGGGCTGATCTCGATGAACGTGCCGTGGTCCGCGGCGGCGGCGGTGATGGCCTGGCTGAACTTGACGGGCCTGCGCACGTTGGCCACCCAGTAGTCGGCGTCGAGCACCGGCGACGAGCCCGGATCGGCGACCGTGGACAGGAAGGGCAGCGTCGGGACGCTCGGCACCACGTCGGCCAGCGCCGCGCGGATGTCCGGGAGCACCGGGTCCATCAGGGCGGTGTGGGACGCGACCACCATGTTGACCCGCCGGGCGAAGGTGTTCTGCGCGGTGACCGCGGCGATGACGGCGTCGACCTGGTCGGGCAGACCGGCCACCACCGTCTGGCGCGGTGACAGGTATCCCGCGATCTCGACGCTCGGATGACCGGCGGTCTGTTCGGCGGCGGCCTCGGGATCGAGATTGAGCAGCGCGACGGCGCCCTGGCCGGCGAGCCGGGACATGATCGCGGAGCGTTGGGCGATGACCCTGAGACCGTCGGCGAGGCCGAGCGCGCCGGCGACGACGGCGGCGGTGACCTCGCCCATGGAGTGGCCGATGACGGCGTCGGGGTGCACGCCGTAGGAGCGCCACAGCTCGGTCAGGGCCAGCTGCAGACCCATCAGGACCGGCTGGACCTGCGCGTCACCGCTGATGGATTCACCGTTGGCGATGATGTCGTGCAGCGAGAAGCCGACCTGTTCGACGAACACCGGCTCGATCTCGGCCACCGCTCGGGCGAAGGCGGGTTCGTCGGCAAGCAGCCGGCGGGCCATGCCGGCCCACTGCGAACCCTGGCCCGAGTACACGAACACCGTCCCGGGCTTGGGATTGCCGGTCGCGGCCGTGACCACTCCCGGTGCGGACTGGCCGGCGGCCAGGGCCTTCAGCCCGGCCATGGCCTGCTCCCTGTCCCGGGCCACGACGGTGGCGAACCTGTGGTGCTGGGAGCGGTGGTGGTTGAGGGTGTGGGCCACTTGTGACAACGAGGCCAGGGACCCCTCGGAGCCGGCCATCCAGTCGGCCAGCATGCCGGCCTGGGAGGCGATGCGTTCAGGCGTCTTGCCCGAGACCACCAGCGTCGTCACCGCCGGTTCGGTCTGGTCTGCCTGTGCGGGCACCGTCACGGGGGGCTGCTCGATCACGATGTGGGCGTTCGTGCCGCCGAACCCGAACGACGAGATGCCCGCGCGACGGGGTCGGCCCGCGGGGGCCCAGTCGGTGTGCTCGGCGACGACCTTCAGCCGCAGCTTCTCGAACGGGATGTGCGGGTTCGGGTTCTGATAGCCGAGGTTGGCCGGGATCGTGTTGTGCTGCAACGCGAGCACGGCCTTGGCGAAGCCGGCGATCCCGGCGGCGGCCTCGAGGTGGCCGAGGTTTGACTTCACCGCACCGAGAAGCAGCGGGCTGTCGGCGCCACGCCCCTTGCCGAGCACGGTGCCCAGCGCGCGCGCCTCGATCGGGTCGCCCAACAGCGTGCCGGTGCCGTGCGCCTCGACGTAGTCCACCTCGCGGGGATCCACCCCTGCGGTCGCGTACGCGGCGCGCAGCACCGCCATCTGCGCCGACGGATTCGGTGCCATCAGGCCGTTGGAGCGGCCGTCCTGGTTGACCGCCGAACCGCGGATCACCGCCAGCACCCGGTCTCCGTCACGCTGCGCGTCGGACAGCCGCTTGAGCACGGCCGCACCGCAGCCTTCGCCGCGCACGAACCCGTCGGCACCGGCGTCGAACGCATGGCACCGTCCGGTCTTCGACATCGCCTCGGCCTGGTCGAGGCTGCGGGTGCCCGCGGGCGAGAGCAGCAGGTTCACCCCGGCGGCCAGCGCCACCTCGGAGTCGCCGGAACGCAGGCTCTGGCAGGCCAGATGGATCGCCACCAGCGACGACGAACACGCCGTGTCGATCGTCACCGACGGTCCCCGGAAGTCGAAGAAGTACGACACCCGGTTGGCGATGATGCTGATCGAACCGCCGGTGCCGTACCACGCGTCCACCTGGCTCAGGTCGGTCGAGCCCATCTGGGCGTAGTCCCCCGCACTCGCCCCGGCGAACACGCCCGTACGGGTCTCGGCGAGTGAATCGGCCGGGATGCCCGCGTGCTCCAGCGCCTCGTGGGTGACCTCGAGCAGGAGTCGCTGCTGCGGATCCATCCGTGTCGCCTCACGCGGGATGATCTCGAAGAACTCCGCGTCGAACGCGTCGATGTCACGCAGGAACGAGCCCCAGCGCGTCGTGCCCGCCAGCGCCGCCGAACCCTCGGCGGTGCCGTCGTCGAACCACGCCCACCGGTCGGCGGGCACCTCCACCACCGACGACCGGCCCTCGGTCAGGAAGTCCCAGAACGCGTCCGGTCCCTCGATGTTGCCGTCGAGGTCGGGGCCGCCGGGAAACCGCAGACCCAGACCGATCACCGCGATGGGCTCGTCGGTCGAGGCGGGCCTGGCGTCCTCGGAGCCGGACGCGGGCTCGACCTCGCCGCCGGTCAGGAACTTCGCCAGGGAATCGACGGTGGGGTACTGCCAGAAGTCGACCGGTGACACGGTGCGGCCGAGGTACTCCGACAGCACCCCGGTGAGGACCACGGCGTCGCGGGAGCCCACGCCGAGGTCGTGCATCGAGGCCCCGCGATCGATGTGCTCGGGACTGCAACCGTTATTCGTGACCAGGTAGTCGACCAACCACCGACGAACAGCAGCCTCGTCGAAAGCGGAGGTCATCTCATGGCGTCCAACCGGTTGAACGCGCCGTCGCGGTACATGTCCGCGCTCACGGCGCGACGCACCTTGCCGCTGGTGGTCAGGGGCAGCGAGCTGGGGGCGACCAACACGAAATCGGACAGCCGCACGCTGTGTGTCATCGAAATCGCCGCTGTGACTTGCTGTTTCACCGACTCCAGTTCGGCGTGGTAGTCGCGGCTCGCCGCGGCGTGGTCGATCTGCTTCTTCAGCTCGGCGATCACCACCAGGCGCTCGCTGGCGTCGTCGGGCACCGAGATCGCCGCGACCCGGCCGCCGGTGAATTCGGCGACGGTGCCCTCGATGTCGTCCGGGTAGTGGTTGCGTCCGTCGACGATGAGCAGGTCCTTGATGCGGCCGATGATGTACAGCTCGTCGTCGAACATCACGCCCAGGTCGCCGGTGCGCAGCCACGGACCCTTCGGTGTGTCCGCGGTCGGCTCCGCGAGCTGCCCGGAGAACAGCTTTGCCGTCAGCTCCGGGTTCCGGTAGTAACCGCCGGCCACATGCTCACCGTGCAGCCACACCTCACCGATCTTTCCCGCGGGGTTCTCCACGCAGGTGTCCGGATCGACGACCCGGACCGTGGTCGACCGCGGCGCGCCGAGACCGATCTGCTCGGCGCCGCTGTCGGGCGAATTCTCGGCGCGCAAGCTCTCGTCGTCGTCGCAGCGTTCGGCGTGCCCGGCGGCGAGCTTCTCGTAGTCGAACCGCACCGAGGTGGGCGGACGCCCCCCCCGCCGAGGCCACCACGTACACCGTCGCTTCGGCCAGACCGTAGGACGGGCGCATCGCATGGTCGGCCAGACCGAACGCGGCGAACCGCTCGTTGAAGCGGCGCACCGTCGTCCCGTGCACCCGCTCGGCGCCGTTGATCAACACGGCCACCGTGCTCAGGTCCTTGCCCGCCATGTCCTCGTCGGTGGTGCGCTTGACCGCCAACTCGAACGCGAAGTTGGGGGCCGCGGTGAACGCGTTGGGGTTCGACCCCAGCAGTTGCATCCAGCGCGCCGGCTTCTGCATGAACGCGATCGGGCTCATGAACACGCCGGGACAGCCCAGCATGATCGGCATGAACACCCCGACGATCAGCCCCATGTCGTGATAGAAGGGCAGCCACGAGACGACCGTACTGTCCTCGGGAGGCCCGTCCGGAAAGCTCTCGTAGTAATCGGTGAGCAACTCGTGGACGTTGATCAGCACGTTCTTGTGGCTGATGACCACACCGGCGGGCGTCCGGGTCGAGCCCGACGTGTACTGCAGGTAGGCGGTCTTGGGCAGCGCGACCGGCGCCGCGGGCTTGGCGGGTGAATCGAAGTCCAGCGTGTCGACCTCGAGGAACTTCGGCGCCCGCTGCCGCGCGTCGGCCCCGTACCTGCGGATGTCGTCGACCACGGCCGACGTCGTCAGCACGACGACCGGCTCGGCATCCTTCATCGCTCCGGTGACGCGTTCGTCGTGCTGGCGCAGCTGCGGCATCGTCAACGGCACGGCGATGAAGCCGGCCTCGATGGCACCGAGGAACCCGATGATGTACTCGAGGCTCTGCGGGGCGAGGATCACGGCGCGATCGCCGGGCGAGCCGAGCTTCGCGAGCTTCTCGGCGACCACCAGCACGCGGTCACGAAGTTCGGACCAGGTGAGGCTCTCGGAGACGCCGGCCGGGTCGGATTCGTAGTCGACGAACGTGAAGGCGGTGTCCTCGGCCTGCTGCTGCGCGCGCTCAGCGAGCAGCGCGGGAATGGTCGCCACGGACGGCGCCGTCAGTGCTGGCATCAGTGGTCCTTTCTGAACAGACTCCCGACATGGTCTCGCGCATCGGGTGAATCCGAGAAATCGAGGGCAATTCGTCGCACCGCCTCAGGTCGACTCGACACTGTCGAACAGCGAGTCGAGAAGGCTGTCTCCTGGATCCTCGGCCGCCGCGTCGTCGATGTCGGTGCCGGGTACCAGCAGGTTGGCGAGGTAGGTCGCGAACGTGGCGATGGTGGGGTGGTTGAACAGCATCGTCGCCGACAGCTCCAGCCCCACCAACCGCTCGACCTCGCGGCGAATGGACATCGCCATCACCGAGTTGAGCCCCATCTCGGCGAACGGGCGATCGGTGTGCACGTCGCTCTCGGGCAGCCGAAGCTCGGCCGCCAGAATGGCGCGCAGCCCGCTCTGCAGTTCGGCCAGCAGTTCCTCCGGGGCCATCGACGCCCACGCGCGGGTGGGTGCCGATGGGCGATGGGCGTCGGAGGTGACTGCCGCGGCATCCTCGGCGGACCGCATCGGGGCCATCACGACCTGATCGACGTCGAAGCGGCTGACGAAGTCCCAGGCCGCGAACGCCTCGGAGGCGACGACCGGTCGTGACCCCACGCGTTCGAGCTCGGAGATCACGATCTGCGCCTCGGCTCCGAACCCGAGGCCTTGCCAGGCCACCCAGTCCAGGCTGACGGTGTTGCACCCCTGCCGGTGGCGGGCGCGCGCCAGACCGTCGAGATAGGCGTTGGCAGCGGCGTAGGCACCCTGCCCGGGGATACCGAAGACCGCGCCCGCCGAGGCGGCCAGATAGAGGAAGTCGAGGCTGCCCGGGGGGAAGACCCGGTGCAGTGCCTGCGCGCCCGCGACCTTCGGCAACAGGGTGCGGTGCACCCGTTGCTCGTCGATCTCGGTGAGCAGCTGCGCCTCCGTCACGCCTGCGGCATGCAGGACACCGCGGATCGGCGGTGCGCCCTCGCCGTCGCGCTTGTCGAGCAGAGCACCCAATGCGTCGCAGGAGCCGATGTCGAGCGCAACGGTCTCGACCGACACCCCGCGCCGCTCGAGCGCGCGGATCGCGGCGATCCTGCGCGCGGTGTCGGCGTCGGTGCCGGCGGCTTCCGACCCCAGGAGAGCGGACCACTGCCTGCGTGGCGGCAAGGCCGTGCGGCCCACCAGGATGATGCGCCGCGCGCCCCGGTCGGCGATCCAGTCCGCCATGAGCAGGCCGAGCACACCCATACCGCCGGTGATCAGGTAGGCGGCGTCGGGATGGCAGCGCAGTGTCTCCCGGACCGGTTCGGCCGTGATCTCGGCCAGCGTCGAGGTGAGGAACCGTCCGTCCCGAAGCACCGCGATGGTCTTGATGGGCGTCGACAGCACTGCGGCGAGCGCGGCCGCAGCGTCGGCCACGTCGTCGTCGGCGGCCAGGTCGATCAGGCCACCCCACAGTTGTGGCTGCTCCGCGCCGATGACCCCGGCCAGGCCCCACAGGCTGCTCTGGCGCACGGCCGCGTCGGAGGCCGCTTCGTGGACCCCGCGGGTGAGGACCCACAGTGTCACCGGGTCGCGTGCGTCCCGGTCGGTGAGGCGGCCGACGAGGTCGGACACCTCGGTGGTGAGGCGGACGGAGACGTCGAGATCGGACTCCGGGCCGCCGGAGCCCGGATCGGCGACGTAGACGACATGGCGGGCGTCGGCGACGTCGGCGCTGCGGTGGCCCGCACCGAGCAACCCGTCCCTGACCGTCCCCGCGAGGTCACTGTCACCGAGAACCGCGATGGACGCGGCGTCGGACGGTGCTGACGCGGCGTCGGCGCTCCACTGCTGCCAGTCCAGGACGTGGGCGACGCGCTTGGGCTCGGCGTCGACCGCCGCGACGGCTCCCGCTTCCACTGCCGTGTAGCGCAACGCGCGGATCTCCGCATACGGCGTGCCGTCCGCGGCGCTGATCTCGAGGTCGACCAGCAGGTCGTCCCCGTCCCGAGCGCGCAGGCGCGCGTCGACGACTCCCTGCGCCACCGGCGATCCGGTGCCGAAGACGACGGCCTCTGCCGAGGACGGCACCTTCAGCCCGGGGCCGGACGCGTCGACCAGACGGCCGAGGTTCACCGCGGCATCGAGCAGCGCCACCGGGGATTCGTCCGGCAGGTCGACGACGGCGCGCAGCCGTCCCGGCGATGACTCGTGGGAACTGACCGACCACGGGTAGGCGAGCCCGTCGATGCCCCAGGCGGTGTGCAGTTCCGACAGCGCCGACGGGTCGTAGCCGGCCACGTCCTCCTGATCACCGGCGGCCCCGCCGCCGGCTTCGGGGAGCGGCTCGTAGGAGACGCGAGCCGAGACATGGCGGACCCAGTGCGGATCACGCGCGCTGTGGGACGTCTCCCCCGCGTGGGACGACGAGGACACGGTGATGACGTCGCCCTCGGTGAAGACCTGCACCACGCGCGGCTGGTCGACGGAGATCGGGAAGTCGAACCGCACATCGCTGAGCGCGGACGCCCCGCACTCCGCCGCGGCCAGCGACAGTGTCTGGAGCAACACCGACAGCGGGACGATCTCCGCCCCGGCGAACCGATGGGAGTGCGGATACGGCTTGGCCTGCGGCACCAGCCGCGCCTGCCACAGATGTCCCGCGCGGGGACCGGCGACCGCGGTGTGGGAGCCCAGGACGGTGCCGGGACGCGGCGCCGACGCACCCGACGACGGTGCGCGCTTCTTGATCGCCCAGTGCCGGGTGCGGTGCCACGGCGTGGTCGGCAGCGGGGTGTGCGGCTCGTCGAGATGCAGGGTCTCGGGCGCATGGCTGGTGAACGTCGCGTTCAGAGCGGTGTGGAACGTCAGCGTGTCGTCGGTGTCGCGGATCAGCGTGCCCGAGCTGTGGTGCTGATCCGCGTCCACCGTGTCGTTGATGGCGTACGTCAGGATCGGGTTGGCACTCACCTCGATGAACGTGCCGATCTCCTGGGCCGCGGCTGTGATCGCGCGGCTGAATTGGACCGGCTGGCGCACGTTGGCCACCCAGTAGTCGGCGTCCAGCGCGGGCTCGCCGTCCGGGTCGGTGACGGTCGACAGGAACGGGATGCTCGGCGCCCTGGGTGTCACGTCCGCCAGGGCCTCGCGCAGATCGGGCAGCACGGGGTCCATCAGCGCGGTGTGCGAGGCCACCTCCATGTTCACTTGGCGCGCGAACTTGTCCTGCGCGGTGACTGCGGCGATGGCGGCGTCGACCTGTTCGGGCAGGCCTGCGATCACGGTCTGGCGCGGGGAGACGTACCCCGCCACCTCGACGCTGGGATAGCCGGCGACGAACGCCTCCGCCGCATCGGGGTCTAGCTCGACGAGCGCGACGGCGCCCTGGCCGGCGAGCCGGGACATGATGGCCGAGCGTTGGGCGATGACCTTGAGACCGTCGGCGAGGCCGAGCGCGCCGGCGACGACGGCGGCGGTGACCTCGCCCATGGAGTGGCCGATGACGGCGTCGGGGTGCACACCGTAGGAGCGCCACAGCTCGGTCAGGGCCAGCTGCAGACCCATCAGGACCGGCTGGACCTGCGCGTCACCGCTGATGGATTCGCCGTTGGCGATGATGTCGTATAGCGAGAAGCCGACCTGTTCGACGAACACCGGCTCGATCTCGGCCAGCGCCGCCACGAACGCGGATTCGTCGGCGAGCAGACGCTGCGCCATGCCCGGCCACTGCGAGCCCTGTCCGGAGTACACGAACACGACGCCCCGCTTGCGCGACCCGGTGTGGGGGGCGACGACGCCGGGCGCGGATTGGCCGGCGGCCAGGGCGCGCAGCCCGGCGATGGCCTGCGCCTTGTCGCGGGCAGCGACGGTCGCGAACCGGGAGTGCTGGGAGCGGTGGTGGTTGAGGGTGTGGGCCACCTGTGACAACGACGTCAGGGACCCCTCTTCGCCGGCCATCCAGTCTGCCAGCATGCCGGCCTGGGAGGCGATGCGCTCGGGCGTCTTGCCCGACACCACCAACGTCGTGACCGCCGGTGCGGGCACCTCGGCAGGCAATGGCGTGAAGGGTGCCTGTTCGATCACCACGTGAGCGTTGGTGCCGCCGAACCCGAACGACGACACCCCGGCGCGGCGCGGGCGCCCAGCCTGTGCCCAGTCGGTGTGCTCGGCGACGACCTTCAGCCTCAGGTTGTCGAACGGGATGTGCGGGTTGGGTTTCTCGTAGCCCAGGTTGGCCGGGATCGTGTCGTGCTGCATCGCCAGCACGGCCTTGGTGAACCCGGCGATACCCGCCGCGGCTTCCAGATGCCCGAGGTTCGACTTGACCGCCCCGATCAGCAGCGGGGCGTCGGCGGCACGGCCGCGGCCCAGCACGGTGCCCAGCGCGCGCGCCTCGATCGGATCACCCAGCAGCGTGCCGGTGCCGTGGGTCTCGACGTAGTCCACGTCGCGCGGCTCGATGCCCGCGGTCGCGTAGGCCGCGCGCAGCACCGCCATCTGGGCGGCGGGGTTGGGCGCCATCAGGCCGTTGGAGCGACCGTCCTGGTTGACCGCCGAACCGCGGATCACCGCCAGGATCCGGTCGCCGTCGCGCTGGGCGTCCGATAGCCGCTTCAGAACGGTCACGCCGCAGCCCTCGCCGCGGACGAACCCGTCGGCGCTCGCGTCGAAGGAGTGGCACTGGCCCGTCTTTGACATCGCTTCGAGTTGATCGAAGCTGCGCGTCACCGCGGGTGACAGCAGCAGGTTCACCCCGGCGGCCAGCGCGAGGTTGGAATCGCCCGCTCGCAGGCTCTGGCAAGCCAGGTGGATGGTCACCAGCGACGACGAGCACGCGGTGTCGATCGTCACCGACGGTCCGCGCAGATCGAAGTAGTACGACACCCGATTGGCGATGATGCTCAGCGCACCCCCGGTGCCCGACCAGGAGTCCACGTCGCCGAGATCGACGGTCGACAGGTACCCGTACTCGCCGAGGCATGCGCCCGCGAACACCCCGGTCTGCGAATGCCGCAGCGTGTGGGCCTGAATGCCGGCGTTCTCCAGCGCCTCCTGGGTGACCTCGAGAAGCAGCCGCTGCTGCGGGTCCATCTTGTCGGCCTCGCTGGGCGAGATCTCGAAGAACTCCGCGTCGAAGGCGTCGATGTCGCGCAGGAACGAACCCCATCGGGTGGTGCCCGCCAGTGCGGCCGAAGCCTCCGGGGAATCCACCTGGAAGGACTCCCAGCGCTCCGCCGGGACCTCGCGGACCGCGGAGCGGCCCTCGGACAGAAACTCCCAGAACGCCTCCGGGCCCTCGATGTTGCCGTCATCGCCCGGGAACCGGCAGCCGAGACCGATCACCGCGATCGGCTCGTCGTCGGTGTTGTAGTCGCGACTCACGACCGCCTCCGCCACCGGTTCGACTTCACCGCCGGTGAGGAATTTGGCCAGCGCGTTGATCGTCGGGTACTGCCAGAACTCCACCGGCGAGACCGTGCGGCCCAGCAACTCCGACAGCTCGCCGGTCAGCACCACCGCATCGCTCGAGCCGACGGCCAGATCGTTCAGTGGTGCATCGAGATCGATTTCGTCGGGGCTGCAACCGATGTTGGTGACCAGATAGTCGACCAACCAATGCCGAAGAGCGTCCTCGTCGAAAGCAGAGGTCATGTAGTGACGTCCAGTCGGCTGAACTCGTCCTGCCTGTAGCGATCTACGCAGGCCGAGCGCCGTATCTTTCCGCTGGTGGTGATCGGGATCGAGCCGGGTGCCACCATGACCAGATCGGACACCCGGACGCTGTGGGACTTCTTGATCGCCGAGGCGACCTCACGCTTGACGGCGCGAAGCGTGTCGAGCGCCTCGGCCTCGGAGCTGCCGCGCTTCTTCATCTCGACGACCGCGACCAGCTGCTCGCTGGTCTCGTCGAGGATCGAGATCGCGGCGACGCGCCCGCCGGTGATCTCCTGGATGGTCGCCTCGATGTCGTCCGGGTAATGGTTGCGCCCGTCGACGATCAGCAGATCCTTGATGCGGCCGATGATGAACATCTCGCCCTCGGACATTACGCCGAGGTCGCCGGTGCGCAGCCAGGTGTTCGGCGGGGTCCCCGGGGACGGGTCGACGATCTCGCCGCCGAAGGTGCGCTCGGTCGCCTGCGGGTTGCGCCAGTACCCCATCGCCACCTGGTCACCGTGAACCCAGATCTCACCGATCTTGCCGTCCGGGTTCTCCAGGCGCGTCTCAGGATCGACGATGCGCACCGTCGAGGAACGCGGGGCGCCGTAGCTCACCAGCTCCGAGCCGCCTTCAGCACCGCATCGCTTGGCGTGACCCGCCGAGAGCTTCTCGTAGTCGAACCGCACCGTCGCCGGCGAGTGGCCGGTGGGCGCCGAGATGACGTACAGCGTGGCCTCGGCCAGGCCGTAGGAGGGGTGCACGGTGGTGCTGGGCATGTTGAACGGCGCGAAGCGCTCGTTGAACCGCCTGATGGTGGCGGAGTGGATCCGCTCGCTGCCGCTGATGATCCCCAGCACGCCGCCGAGATCCATGCCCTCCAGGTCGGCGTCGGACGTCCGGCGCACGGAGAGCTCGAACGCGAAGTTCGGCGCAGCCGACCACGCATGGGTGTTGATCGCGAGCTGCTGGATCCAGCGGGCCGGCTTCTGCAGGAACGCCACCGGGCTCATCAGCACCGCGGGTCGGCCCCAGGTTCCGTCCGGGCCGTCCGGCGGGCACAGCAGGGTCGCGAACACACCCTGGATGAGGCCCATGTCGTGGTAGAAGGGCAGCCAGGAGACCATCGTGGTGTCCTGCGGCGGCACACCGCCGCGGTGTTCCATGTAGTCAGTGAAGATCTGGTCGAGGTTCCTGATCACGTTCTTGTGGGTCATGATCACGCCGGCGGGCGCACGCGTCGACCCCGAGGTGTACTGCAGGTAGGCCGTCTTGGGCAGCGGCCCGACGTTGACCTCGACGGTGCGCGGCGAGTCGAAGTCGAGCGCGTCGACCTCGATCACCGCGGGTGCCGCACTGCCCGGTTGCGCCCCGACGTAGGTCATGATCTCTCCGACGGCGGCGGAGGTCGTCAGCACAGCCACCGGCTGGCAGTCGCGCAGCGCGCCGTTCACCCGCTCGTCGAGCTGGCCCATGGCGGGCACGGGCAGCGGCACGGCGATGAAGCCGGCCGTCATCGCGCCGTAGAAGGCGATGATGTACTCGAGGCCCTGGGGCGCGAGGATCGCCGCGCGGTCGCCCTTGGATCCGTGGCGCAGAAGTTCCTCTGCGACGACCTGGACGCGGTGATACATCTGAGACCAGGTCAGGCTCTCCGCGTAGCCGGCGGGATCGACGTCGTAGTCGATGAAGGTATAGGCCACATCATCGGGCTGCTGCCGCGCTCGATCGGCAAGCAGGCCAGGAATGGTCGACTCAAGCAACGGCATGGCGACGTCCTTTCATCAAATGTCTCTGCGCCTCGGCCTCGTTGCCGTGGTGGCAAACCGACTTGCAGCTCATGGCCACGCATCCCCCGCTCGCCCCGAAGGCTAGCACCGCCCCGTCAATAATGTTGGCTAATCCGAGGAAGGATTAGACCACGAATTGCTTGCCAGAGGGAAGCGGGCAGTTTCCGCCATATTTCGCCGGCAGAGTGACAACGCGGGTGTGCAATTTATTCCCGACAGCGCGTTCACAGTTTTGCCACGTACTGTAACGGCCCACCTAGTCCCGGGGTTTTTAGTTGCTCCACCCTGCAAGTGCCGGGTGCGCGAGTACGCGGGCACGGGGGCTTAAAACAGTGCTCGTCTCGCCTTGACGCGTGCGTAAACGGTTTGCCGAGATCGCAGCACCGTGTCGAGTTTTTTTCTGACTCCCCGGTAAGAACCAGGTCGTATGGCGTTGACGCGGGCTCGCCCACGGGCCTTATTCGGTGTGCGCAGGTGTGCTCCGAGCCGCCCACAGCGACGTTCGCAGGTGTGGCGAACACCACACCGTCTGACCCGGTCAGACGCCGCAGCGCGCCCAAATCTTCTGCTCGAGGTCGGGCACCAGGTCGCCCAGATGGTCATTGAGATAGAAGTGGTGGCCCTTGAACTCCCGCAACGTGGCGCCCGCGGTCGTCCGCTGCGCCCACCCGCTCACCTTGTCGGCGGTGGCGATCTCGTCGTCGTCTCCGTAGAAGACGTGGATCGGGCACGACAGTGTGACCTCGGGCGGGCAGTCGTAGTTCGCGATCGCCTTGAGCCCCCGCAGCGTGGGCAGGATCGCCGCGGCGAACTCCGGGTTCTGCATGAACTCCGGGCTGGCGCCGGTCATCGTGCTGACCGCGGCCAGCAGGCCGTCGTCGGTCTCCGGGATGTCCTGGTAACCGACCCGGCCGGGCGCCGCACACGCCGAGACGAACAGAGCCGTGATCGGATTCCCGGCCTCCTCGAAGCGGCGGGCGACCTCGAACGCCAGCAACCCGCCCATGCTGTGCCCGAAGAAGCTGACGGGCCCGCCGTGGTTCTTGTCGGGAGAGACCATCTTGCAGACCTCGTCGGCCAGCGCGGGCAGGCTGGTGAACGACGCGAAGTCCTGCTTGCCCCGCTGCCCGGGGTACTGCACCGCGACCCTCTTGATGTCGGTGGCGAAGGTCTTCGCGAACGGGACGTAGTACTGCGGCGATCCGCCGGCGTGCGGGAAGATGAACAACCGCGGCGTGGCGCCCGAAGCCCCTTCTGTCATGCGGGTCAGGGTACCGGCCGCTAGGCGAAGGCCTCGACCGGTGGGCACGAGCAGACCAGGTTGCGGTCGCCGTACGCGCCGTCGATCCGACGCACTGGAGGCCAGACCTTCGGCCGGAAGGACGTGCCGAGCGGGTAGGCCGCCTGCTCCCGGGTGTACGGGTGGTTCCAGTCGCCGACCACGAGGCACTCCGCGGTGTGCGGCGCACCGCGAAGCGGGTTGTCGTCGGCGGGCCAGGCCCCGGAGCCGACCTGGTCGATCTCGGCGCGGATCGCGATCATCGCCTCGCAGAACGCGTCGACCTCGGTCAGTGACTCGCTCTCGGTGGGCTCGACCATCAACGTGCCCGCGACGGGGAAGCTCATCGTCGGGGCGTGGAAGCCGTAATCGGCCAGGCGCTTGGCCACGTCGTCGACGGTGACGCCGGTGGCCTTGGTGATGCCCCGCAGATCGAGGATGCACTCGTGGGCCACCATGCCGTTCTCGCCGGTGTAGAGCACCGGGTAGTACTCGTCGAGCCGGCGGGCGATGTAGTTGGCCGACGCGATGGCCACCAGCGACGCCGCGCGCAGGCCCGGCGCCCCCATCATGCGAATGTAGGCCCACGTGATCGGCAGGATCGACGCCGAACCGTACGGCGCGGCCGACACGGTGAGCGTGTCGGACAGTTCGTCGGCCAGCGGGTGGCCCGGCAGATACGGCGCCAGGTGCTCGCGGACGGCGACCGGTCCGACGCCGGGACCACCGCCGCCGTGCGGGATGCAGAACGTCTTGTGCAGGTTCAGGTGGCTGACATCGCCGCCGAACCGGCCAGGGCGCGCGAGACCGACCAGCGCGTTGAGGTTGGCGCCGTCGACATAGACCTGTCCGCCGGCATCGTGCACGGCCGCGCAGATGTCGGCGACGTCGTGCTCGTACACGCCGTGCGTGGAGGGATAGGTGATCATCAACGCCGACAGGCGATCGGCGTGTTCGGCCACCTTGGCGCGCAGATCGTCGAGGTCGACATCGCCGTTCGCGCGGCACCCGACGACGACGACCTTCATGCCCGCCAGGGCGGCCGACGCGGCGTTGGTGCCGTGCGCGCTGGACGGGATGAGGCAGACGTCGCGACCGGTGTCCCCGCGCGCCGCGTGGTAGGCCTGGATCGCGAGCAGGCCCGCGTACTCCCCCTGCGATCCGGCGTTGGGTTGCAGTGACACCGCGTCGTATCCGGTGATTCCGGTGAGCCACGACTGCAGATCGGCGATCAACCTGCGCAGGCCGGGGGTGTCCGACGCCGGGGCGAACGGATGCTGACGGGCGAACTCGGGCCAGGTGATGGGTTCCATCTCCGAGGCCGCGTTGAGCTTCATCGTGCAGGATCCGAGCGGGATCATGCTGCGGTCCAACGCGATGTCCTTGTCCGCGAGCGACCGCAGGTAGCGCATCATCTCGGTCTCGGTGCGGTACTTCGAGAACGCCGGATGGGTGAGGAACTCCGACGTCCTGGTGCCGATGCCGGGGCCGGCGAAATCCGTGGAACCGGTTGTCGCCCCGAATCCCTCGAGCACCGCGGCGACGTGTCCGTCGGTCGTCGCCTCGTCACAACTCACCGACACGTGGTCGTCGTCGACCAGCCAGACGTTGATGCCGCGCTCCTTGGCCGCCGCCCGCACCTCGGGCGCCCGACCGGGCACCCGCGCCAGCACCGTGTCGAAGAACGCGTCGTGGACAACCTCCACCCCGGCGGCGGCCAGGCCGGCGGCGAGCGCGCGCGTGTGCCCGTGGACCCGATGGGCGATGGCGCGCAGGCCGTCCGCGCCGTGATAGCTCGCGTACATCGCCGCCATCACGGCCAGCAGCACCTGCGCGGTGCAGATGTTGCTGGTGGCCTTGTCGCGGCGGATGTGCTGTTCGCGGGTCTGCAGCGCCAACCGGTACGCCGGTGACCCGTCGGCATCCCTGGACACGCCGACCAGCCGTCCCGGGAGTTGCCTGGCGTGCTTGGAGTGCACCGCCAGGTAGCCCGCATGCGGGCCACCGAAACCCATTGGCACACCGAAGCGTTGGGTGGTGCCGAAGGCGACGTCGGCACCGATCTCACCGGGAGGGGTGATCATCGTCAGCGCCAACAGGTCGGCGCCGACGGCCACCAGGGCGCCGCGCTCGTGGGCCTGCGAGACCAGTGCGCTCCAGTCCACGACGGCGCCGCCGGCTCCCGGCAGCTGGACGATCACGCCGAAGAACTCACCCTCGGGCAGCCCCTCACGCAGGTCCGCGGTGACGATCTCGATTCCCAGCGGTTCCGCGCGGGTCGCCAGCACGGCGGCCGTCTGCGCGTAGACGTCGCTGTCAACAACCAGCCGATGGGCCGACCCGCGCACCGCGCGCTGCATGAGCGTCATCGCCTCGGCGGCAGCGGTGCCTTCGTCGAGCATCGAGGCATTGGCGACCTCCAGGCCGGTGAGGTCGGTGACCATCGTCTGGAAGTTCAGCAGCGCCTCGAGCCGGCCCTGGCTGATCTCGGGCTGGTACGGCGTGTAGGCGGTGTACCAGGCCGGGTTCTCGAGGATGTTGCGCCGCAGCACAGGTGGGGTGAGGGTGTCGAAATACCCTTGACCGATCATCGACACCGCGACGGTGTTGGAGTCCGCCAGTGCCCGCAGCTCGGCCAGCGCCTCGGTCTCCGAGGCGGCAGGCGGCAGATGCCCGAGCCCCGGCGCGATGCCGTCGTCGGTCACCGGGTCGAAGATCGCGGCAGGCACTGCCTTGGCGGCCAGCTCGTCGAGCGACTCGACGCCGATCGTCCTCAGCAGCGTGGCGACGGCCTGCGCATCCGGCCCGATGTGCCGGTCGACGAAGCGGAGTTCGGAGGTGGGGTGTCCGGACGTTGAATCGGACTTGTTATCTGACACTGACAGACATCTCCCGACGATTGCCGCGGGCGCGAGGAGCGCATGCGAACCGGCTCCTCCCCCTCTGTCGTCGACCCGGACCGGGTGCCTGAGAGATTCGGCCGGCAGCAACCGCGCGAGCGGACGGCAGGGCCTTTCCCCATGGGCGGGTGGGCCTGCCCACAGGAACCCCGAGGGCGAGCGCACCGCTTTCCAGAGGCATCGTGGCTTCGCGCGGTCCTGGGTGCCTGAGAGGTTGACGGAGAGGTGTTGCTCCTTCGGCGTCCGTGGCTGGCGGTCACGGAACTCTCCCGCGTGAGGGCGATGCGCGCCCGAGTCTACCGGGACGTGGGAGCCGGCGGCGGTTCAGTCGGCGGACGGGTTGCCCGGCTCAGCCGATCTTGCGGTCGCGGTGCTTGCGGCGGGACGCCAGTTCGTCCTCCGGAGCCGAGATCGACTCGCCACCGTCGGCGCGCTCCCCCGGGAAGTCGGCGATCGCCCCGGTGAGTTCCCGCATCGCTCCGGACACCGCGATCCCGAAGACGCCCTGCCCACCCTGCAGCAGGTCGACGACCTCCTCCGCCGAGGTGCACTCATAGACGGTGGTGCCGTCGGAGAACAACGTGATGTTGGCCAGATCCTGGACGCCGCGCTGGCGCAAGTGGTCGACCGCCACCCGGATGTTGTGCAGCGAGATACCGGTGTCGAGCAGCCGCTTGACGATCTTGAGAACCAGGATGTCCTTGAACGAGTACAGCCGCTGGCTGCCCGAACCCGCCGCGCCCCGGATCGACGGCACCACAAGCGAGGTGCGGGCCCAGTAGTCGAGTTGGCGGTAGGTGATCCCGGCGATCTGGCAGGCGCTGGGCCCCCGGTAGCCGACGAGTTCGTCGGGAACCGAATCGTCGGGGAACAGACCGGCCTGGACGGGCTCGGTGGCCACCCGGGGAAGACCGTCCGTGTGCGACGCACCGGTAGTCAGGTCCAGTTCCTCCTGGCGTGGCGTGTCTCCCACTTGTCGAATCCCTTCGCCTTGAAGCGCCTTCGAACCCGCGTCCGCGGCCTACATGGCGCACGTTCGCCCCGGCTCGAACTGTGTCGAGCATACGCTTGAGGGCCTGCCGTGACTGCCCGTCGCGACCAAGTATGGCTGCCCGTTTCCGCGCCGGGAGAAACGCGCACCGCGTGTCGAACGCGACGAGACGCATCCGTGACCAAGACCTGCGGTGCCACGGAGGGCCCGCACCGGCCGGTCTTCGGCGTCAGGTGGCCTTGAAATCGTCGGGCGACACGCTGTCGAGGAACTCCTTGAACTTCTCGACCTCGTCCTCGCGCACCGCGCCGGTGGGCTCGTCGTCGCTCTCGTCGGGGATCAGCAGCCCGGCCTCGGCGAGCACCGCCTCCTCGACGTAGATCGGCACACCCACACGCAACGCGATGGCCACCGAGTCCGAGGGCCGCGCCGACACCGTGATGTCGCGGTCGAACACCAGATCGGCGTAGAAGGTGCCTTCCTGCAGGTCGACGATGCGCACCTCTTTGAGTGAATGGCCAAGCGCGGCAATGAGATCTCGGATCAGGTCGTGAGTCATCGGCCGCGCCGGCTCCACGCCCTGCTGCTCCAGCGCGATGGCGGCCGCCTCGGACTGGCCGATCCAGATCGGCAGATAACGGTCGCCGTTGGACTCCCGCAGCAACAGGACGGGCTGGTTCTGCGGCTGCTCGACTCGAATGCCGACCACGCGGACCTCACCCATTTGTGCCTGCCCTCCGCTGGAAATTTCGTCAGGCCGAGTCTAGTCCTCAGCGATCCAGAACGTCGCGTACGGCCGACTTGATCAACGACGTGTGCAACGTGATTGCCAGGGCCGCCACTTCGCGGGCCAGGTCGTCGGCACGGTCGCGCGCTCCGGCCTTGCCCGCCTTGACCACCGGGCCCGCGATCTGGGCGATCAGGTCGGATTGCCGGTCCGCGGCGGACCGGAAAGCCCGCAGGTGCCGCGGTTCGACCCCGTAGTCGGCCAGGGCGCGGGCACATTGGGCGATGACGACGGAGTGCTCGTCGAAAAGCACCGTGCCGCCACCTTTGAAGATCGGCGTGATGACCCCCGCCTTGATCAGCGAGGTGAGAAGTTCGTCGTCGACGCCGGAGCGCTCGAGCAGGTCGTCACGGCTCAACCGCACCTGCGTCGGTGGCGCCGGCGGCGGCCCGCCCGCCCGGTCGGCCTGCCCTTCGGTCACCGTCATCAGGCGCGGTGTCCCGTACGCGGATCCGGTCTGCGGCAGCTCACCGTCGGGCTGGGCGTCGAGCTGGGCCTTGATGACCTTGAGCGGAAGGTACTGATCGCGCTGCGCGGTGAGGATGAACCGCAGTCGCGCACAGTCATAGGCCGTGAACCGCCGGTATCCGGATGCGGTGCGCTCGGGGGTGACCAGCCCCTCCGCCTCCAGGAAACGGATCTTGGAGATGGTCACGTCGGGGAAGTCGCCCCGCAGCAGATCCAGGACGACGCCGATCGACATCCCGTTGAGCCCAGCTGCGTCGGGTTGTGTCATCTCGTCGCTCGCGGAGGCACTCGGCGGTGTCGGCTACTCGGCGGCGTCACTCAGCCCGCGGCGCCGTCAGCAAGGTCGGGGCCCTTCGGCCCGGTGAGGAACACGAGGCGGAACTTGCCGATCTGAACCTCGTCGCCGTTGGCGAGCACCGCGGAATCGACCGGTTCGCGATTGACGTACGTGCCGTTGAGGCTGCCCACGTCGACGACCTGGAACTCGCCGCTCTCGAGTCGGAACTCGGCGTGCCGACGACTCACGGTGACGTCGTCGAGGAAGATGTCGCTGTCGGGATGGCGGCCTGCCGAGGTCGTCGGCTGATCGAGCAGGAACCGCGAACCCGCGTTCGGCCCGCGCTTGACGACGAGCAGCGCCGAGCCGGCCGGAAGGCCTTCGACCCCGGAAACCGCGCTCTCGCCACCCGGAGCCGGCGGGGCGTCCAGTTCGTTGAGGAAGTCTGCGCGGAACACCGATGTCGTCTCCACGGTGACCTCGTCAGAGTCAGCCCCAGAGTTGAAGTCCTTGTCCGTCACCCGCTGCTCCTCACTGGCTGCTGTGGCGATATCCGGCCGGAAGGCCCAGCCGTCGCGCCGCTGGTGTCGACCGTACCGCGCAGTGGACTCAGTTGTGTCCACCACAGCCGGATCCGCCGATTGCGCTCCGGTCTGCTCGACCCTAACAACACCTCAGTCCGTCACGTGGCTGCGGTAGGCCTCCGCGTCGAGCAGTTCGGAGACACCGGCCTCCAGCGCGCCCCCATCGGCCTGCAGTTCGACCAGCCAGCCCCCGCCGTAGGGATCGGAGTTGACCAGCTGTGGGTCGCCCTCCAGATCACCGTTGACCGCAACGACTTTGGCGGTCAGCGGCGCGTACAGGTCGGAGACCGATTTCGTCGACTCCACCTCGCCGAACGACTCTCCCGCCGTCAGGTCTGCTCCGACGTCGGGAAGCTGGACGAACACCACGTCTCCCAGCGCGGACTGCGCGAAGTCGGTGATGCCGACACGCACCGTGTCGTCGCCGGTCCGCTGCACCCACTCGTGTTCGACGGTGTAGGACAGGTCGGCGGGAATCTCGCTCACGGCGCTCCTTGCATTTCTCGGCGGCCTTGCGGTCGCTCACTTGACGGGCTGAGCGTATTGGCGGGGTTTCGGTTGCCGCAAGGCGGTGACGTCGACCCGGTCGGATTGTTGTACCACCATCGTGCCGCCGACGCGTTCGATGCTGTCCATCGCGCCGCCCGGAATGTTCATCGCCGCGGCGAGGGTCGGCGGATCCCCAATCGCGAGAACTGAATACACCGGATTCAAGGTGGTGGAGTCGGCGATCAGCGCACCGGGGACGCCGACGACCCAGGTGTCCACCCCGACCCGCACCGCCACCTGCTCACCGCCTTGCCGGCCCCGGATCTCCATCGCCTCGGCGCCCGCCGCGCGCAACTCGTTGATCACGTCGAGCATCGCCTCCGGCGAGACCCCCTTCGCGGGGTCCTCGATGGTCAGCGTCACCCCGGGTCCGGTGGCAGGCACGGCGCCGATCAGTATCGACAGGGCCGCCAGCCGTGCTCTGGCGTTCTCGATCGCCGCCTGATCGCTGCTGCCGGAGGCCTGGAGTTGGGCCAGCGTCCGTTGCAGCTCGGCGACCTCGGTGTTCAGCGCCGCCTCACGTTGCTGCAGCGAGTCGAGCAGCACCAACAGGTCGGCGGGTCGCGCGGTCTCCAGCGAGTCGCCCGACTCGGTCTGGCGGACCTGGGTGGCGATCGCGACGCCCAGCAGCAGGCACAGCAGGACACCCAGCACCCCGAATACGACCTGGGACCGTCCGCGGGAGACCACCCCGGTGACACCGCCGGCGTGCAGGTCGCCGATCTCCGGCGGCGGCTGGTCGGGCGGCAGTTCGTGCCGTCCGTGGTGGGGTCCGGCGGCGTGGTGGTGCGGGTGGTCGCTCATGCCGTCATGCCCCGAACAACCTGCGTCGCAGCGCCGCAGCGTTTCCGAAGATCCGGATGCCGAGCACGACGATGATCGCGGTGGACAGCTGGGTGCCGACGCCGAGTTGGTCACCGACGTAGACGATCAACGCGGCCACCAGGACGTTGAACACGAACGACACGACGAAGACCTTCGAGTCGAAGATCCGTTCCAGGTACGCCCGCAGTCCCCCGAACACGGCGTCGAGTGCCGCGACGACCGCGATCGGCAGGTAGGGCTGGACGAACTCCGGCACGCTGGGATGGAAGACGACACCGAGAACGATGCCGACGACGAGGGCGACGATTCCGATCAATTGGGCCCAATCTGTTTGGCGAAGTTGATTTCTCGGACCGACCCCGCAGGCAGCGCCAGCCCGTCGCCGGCGCTCACGGCGACGCCGACGCCGTAGGACTTCTCCAGCAACCGGAGACGTTGCAGGCCGGTGCTGCGGTCGAACGTGTCCTGCATCGCGCGTGGGGGGCCGACCGCGAGGATGACGTAGGGACTGGTGATCGGCTGATTGTCGACGAGGATGCCGCCGCCGGCCTGCCGAATCGTCACGTTCGGCCCGACGCGTACGCCCCCGACCGAGATCGCCTCGGCGCCGCTGACCCACAGCGAGTTGACGACCAGCTGGAGGTCGCGGTCGAGGATCACCTGCTTGCTGCCCGCCACGCGCCCTCCGGACACATCGGTGAGGTCGCGCGACAGCCCCGGATCGGTGACGGTGATGGTCAGGCCGGGACCGATCACCGCCGTGGCGGCCGCGGCGGAGTCCGCCAGGTCGAGGTCGGCGAGCAACTGTCTGCCGGTGGTGTCGCCCTCGAGGCGGCTGCGCCGCTCGGCGTCCACCTCTGTGGCCAGCCGGTCCCTGCGGTCTGCGATGTCCTCGGTGTTCGTCTCGGCGGCGCGCACGCTGCCCACCAGCACCTGCTGCGACTCACGCACCCCCGGCGCGGTGGCCTGCGCCTGCGCCCAGGCCAGCGCGAACACGGCCGCCACCACCACCGCCGCGAGGATCTGCCAGGTCCACTCGGCTGGTTTCGCACGCGTTCGGCCCGATTCCGCCGCCGCGGCGTAGCCGGGGTCGAGGTGGTCGGTGAGCAGCGAGGCCAGCAACGACGGCACGGGGATGCGCGTCGGCCTGCCCGCCTCGTGGGCGTTGTGCCCCGAGGCGGGGTCGTACCCCCCCAGCGTGCTCATCGGCTCATGCGGCCTGCACTCTGGGCGGCATCGTGCGCACCACCATGGCCACCTGGATCAGATAGAGGACTCCCGACCACAGGTACATGGCCAGGCCCCAGATGAGAAAGCCCCACCCCCACGCCAGCACGACCCGTGCCCACAGCGCGTCGTACTGGCCGAGCAGCACCAGCGGCAGGCCCGACATCAACGCGAACGTCGCCGCCTTGCCGATGTAGGTGACAGGAAGAGCTGTCAGCCCGCGGCCGCGCAGCACCGGCAGCGTCGCGGCCAGCACCAGGTCACGGCCCAGCAGCGCCGCGACGAGCCACCACGGGATCACCTCCGCCAGCGCCAGCGCCACCGGGACGACGACCATGTAGATCCGGTCCACCGCGGGATCGAGGAGTGCGCCCAGCCGGGAGGACTGGTTGTCGAACAGGCGCGCGATCTTGCCGTCGGCCCAGTCGGACGCCCCGCTGAACATCAGCACGCCGACCGCCCAACCGGTCGCGTCGGCCACCAGCAGCAGATACAGGAAGACCGGGACCAGCACCAGGCGGACGACCGACAGCACGTTGGGCACCGTCAGCACCCGATCCTGCGGTGCCGCGTTCGGGGTCGCAGCGTTCCCGCCCGAGGCCTCGGCCATGCAGTAGAACCTAGCGGAACACCCCGGGCAGGCTCAGCGCGGACATCGAGTCGTCGGCCAGCGGGTTGTCGTGCACCATGTACGTCCACGTCGAGGTGGGACGTGCCAGCTTGGAGAGGTCTAGGCCAGGTCGTCCTTCCTCCAGATCGATGGACGGCGCCGTGTCGAAGGTCTGTTGGGCAGCTTCGATGGCGCCTGCGGCCAACGAGGCGAACGCGTCGACGGCCATCCGGTGGAATTCGTCGAGCGGATTCTGCCTGCCGAGAGCGCGCAGATGGATGCTCTCCCGGATGTCGGCGAGGTAGGCCAGGTGCTCGGTCCAGCTGCGGTCGAGGTGGTACAGCATGATCAGCCGGCAGATCCGCTCCAGCTTCTCCTCGCTGTCCGGGCCGAGTTGCTCGCTGAGCTCCTCGTAGCGCTGCGGCGACAGCTCGGCCAGTTCCTCGCGGGCGGCCGCGGTGCGCAGCAGCGTGTTGCGCCGTTCGACGAGGATCGCCCGCTGCTGGGCGATCAGCTGGTTGTAGCGCCAGGTGGTGGCGTGCACCTCGAGGAGGCGGCCCTCGGCGATCCGCTGCGCGTTCTCCAGCAGGCTGGCCGCTTTCGGGCTCAGCACGCGGCCGTCCTCGTCGCACTCCAGCGGCAGTTTGTTCGGCTCGAGATGCGCGACGACGACGTCGTCCTCCCAGCTGGAGAAGAAGATCGACGATCCGGGGTCACCCTGGCGCCCGGCGCGGCCGCGCAGCTGGTTGTCGAGGCGCTCGGTGTGGTGGCGGCCGGTGCCGATGACGTGCAGTCCGCCGAGTTCGGCAACCCGTTCTGCTGCGGCACGGTCGTTTCTGTCGGATCCGCCGAGCCTGATGTCGGTGCCGCGGCCGGCCATCTGCGTGGACACCGTGACCGCACCCAGCTTGCCGGCCTCGGCGATGACCGCGGCCTCCTCGGCGTCGTTCTTGGCGTTCAGGACCACCGCGGGAACACCGGCTTTGACCAGGCGTGCGTGCAGCTCCTCGGACTCGGCGACGTCCCGGGTGCCCACCAACACCGGCTGGCCGGTTCCGTGCACGGCCGCGATGTACTCGAGAATCCCGTCGATCTTGGCGGCCACGGTGACGTACACCCGGTCGGTCTGGTCCTCGCGGATGTTGGGGGTGTTGGGCGGGATCAGGGAGACGCCCAGCTTGTAGAACTGTCGGAGCTGTTCGCCGGCGGCGAGCGCGGTGCCGGTCATCCCGCAGACCCGCGGGTACCGGTTGATCAGCGCCTGCACGGTGATGGTGTCGAGCACCTCGCCGGTCTCGGTCGTCTCGATGCCCTCCTTGGCCTCCACCGCCGCCTGCAGGCCGTCGGGCCAGCGCTGCAGGGTGGCGATGCGGCCGCGGGACGCGTTGATCAGGTGCACCTTGTCGTCGCGCACGATGTAGTGGACGTCGCGCTGCAGCAGCACATGCGCGTGCAGCGCGACGTTGATCTCCGTCAGCGTGCTGACCACGTGCTCCTCGGAGTAGAGGTCGATACCTCCGAGTGCCGCCTCCACCTTGAGGGCACCCGCTTCGGTGAGGTGCACGTTGCGGTTGTCGGTGTCGGTGGCGTAGTCCTTGCCCTCGACGAGGTCGCCGACGAGTCGGATGAGCTCGACGCGGGGCGTCTCCCGGTGGCTGGTGCCCGCCAGCACCAGCGGCACCAGCGCCTCGTCGACGAGGACGGAGTCGGCTTCGTCGATCAGCGCCACATCCGGATTCGGGGACACCAGGTCCTTTACGTCGGTCACCAGCTGGTCGCGCAGCACGTCGAAGCCGATCTCGTTGACCGAGGCGTAGGTGACGTCGCACCGGTAGGCCGCGCGGCGCTCGGCGGCGGTGGAGTCGGCGGTGATCCAGCCCACCGTCAATCCCAGCGCCTCGATCAGCGGCCCCATCCACTCGGCGTCGCGGCGGGCCAGGTAGTCGTTGATCGTGATGACGTGGACGCTGCGGCCCGCCAGCGCGTAGCCTGCCGCGGCGATCGCCCCGGACAGCGTCTTGCCCTCACCGGTGGCCATCTCGACGACGTCGCCGGCCAGCATCCGCAACGCGGCCTGCAGCTGTACGTCGAAGGGACGCAACGTGGTGGTGCGCTCGGCCGCCTCGCGGGCGATGGCCAGGAACTGGGGGATGTCGGCGGCGTCGACGAGGTCCTCGAGTTCGAGCAGCTGTGCGGCCTTGCGCAGCTGCTCGTCGTCGAGTTCGGCCGCCTTGGGGGCGTATTCGGCGGACCGTTCGACGAGTCCCATCGACTGCGTCTGGTCCTTCTCGGTGCTGGCGCCGAGCAGCTTCCAGAATCGGTTGGACAGCCGCCCCGTCTTGGGATTCGGCCCAGTCTTGGGGTTCGGCGAAGTATTCGAAGAGGTCCGAGCCACATGTTTACGGTACGCGGCCGGCGTCGGGCGCTCGCCCGGAGGCCGAGCGGGCGTGTTGGCCACGTATCCGCCCGCCGAGCTGGGACCGCCGCCATACTCTCCGGGGTGACCGCCACCACCGCCGACACGTCCGTCCTCATCGCCGGCGCGGGCCCCGTCGGCCTGACCGCGGCCATCGAGCTGGCCCGCCGCGGCATCGACTTCACGATCGTCGATCCGCTGCTCGATCCCCCGCGCTACGCCAAAGCTGTTGGGGTGCAACCGCGCACATTGGAGATCTTCGAGGGGATGGGCGTGTTGCGGCGCATCCGGGACGCGGGCATCGAGATGAACGGGCAGCTCGTCTACGTCAACGGCCAAGAGGTCGCGCGGATGGAGTTCCCGGTGCCCGCCGACGTCCCGTTCGCGTTCTTCTCGATCCCGCAGTACGAGACCGAACGCATCCTGCGCGAGGAATTGGCGCTACACGGTGTGCGGGTGCAGCGCGGGTGCCGAGTGACGGGTTTCGAACAAGACGCTGACGGGGTGACCGCGACGCTGACCTCCGACGGCCGCGAGCGCAGGGTGCGCGCCGACTACCTCATCGGGGCCGACGGTGCGCACAGCATCGTGCGCAAGACGCTCGGGCTGACGTTCGAGGGTGCGGCGTTCGAGGAGCAGTACATGCTCGGCGACGTCGAGGTGGACTGGTCGATGCCGCGCGGCTACGGCATCCGGTCGATGCACCAGACCGACGGCACGACCGACGACCTGCTGGTGTGTATTCCGCTCCCAGGCCGGGGCCGCTACCGGATGTCGATGCTGGTGCCCGACGAGCTGGCCGCTCACGGGCCTGACGGCAAACCGAGAGACGGTGTCGAGCATGGCTTCACGGGCGGCCGCGCTCCGGAGCTGCGTCACATCCAGGCGGTCGTGGACCGGCTCGCCCCCGAACCGGCCGTCGCCCGCGACCTGCGGTGGTCGTCGGTGTTCAAGATCAGCCACCGGATCGTCGACAGCTACGGCTGGGGCAGGGTGTTCGTCGCCGGCGACGCCGCACACATCCACCCACCGACCGGCGCGCAGGGCATGAATACCGGAATCCAGGACGCGCACAACCTGGCATGGAAGCTGGCGCTTGCGGTGTCGGGTGTGGCCGCGCCGGGGCTGCTCGACAGTTACGACGCCGAACGGCGCCCCGTCGGCGAAGAGATCGTCGCGCGAACGGTGCGCAGTGCGCGCGACGGCATCGGCGCCGATTCCGCCGACCCCGACTACGTGATCCGGCGCGAGGCGCAGCTGCTGATCGATTTCGCGGGCAGTCCGCTGGTGACGTCGGGATCCGGAGCCGCCCCGGCGGCGACATCAGGACCCGGAGCCGCCCCGGCGGCGACATCAGGATCCGGAGCCGCCGGCAAGCGTGCGCCCGATGCCCGCGGGTTGACCCGTGCCGCGGTCACCGCGCCGATTCGGCTGTTCTCCCTGTTGAGCGCCCGCGACCACACGCTGCTGCTCTACGCCGGTGACATCGCGGGCGGCGTCGACGTCGCGGAATACGAGCACGCCGCTGCGGCGGCGGTCCGGGCGGCGCACGGCGCGTTGGACGTCTACCTGGTCGCCGCCACCGGAGTCGATGCGACGGCGACGGTCCTGCCGCTCATCGTCGACGACGACGACGATTTCCGTCGCGCGTACGGCGCCACCGGTGCGGCGGCGTTCCTGGTGCGGCCCGACGGCTATGTGGCCTACACGCACCGGGGCGAGGCGCTGGATGCCGACGCCCTGGTGTCGGCCCTGCGCACGACATTCGCCTGACGGGCGGGCAGACACCGTGGACACAGGGACGTTCGAGCCGTCGGTCGATTGGAGCCGGGAGCTGCCCAACTCGGCGCTGTGGGTCGCCGCGACGTTCGTGCTGACGGCGATCTGCCTGCTGGTGATTCTCGCGGCGATCGGCCGGTTCACCGAGTGGGGACGTCAGTTCTGGCGTGTCACAGGCGACTACTTCACCGGCCGCCAGAGCGTGACGGTGTGGGCGCTGTTCGCGGTCCTGCTGCTGTCGGTGGTCGTCTCGGTCCGCATCAACGTGCTGCTGACTTACTACGTCAATGATCTGTTCACCGCGCTGCAGGTCGCCTTCCAGGGCGCGGACGGGGACGCCGGCAGGGCCAGCGGTATCGCCGGTTTCTGGGCGACCATGGCGGTGTTCGCCGTGCTCGCCGGCTGCTACATCGTGCGGCTCCTGCTGGACATGTACCTGACCCAGCGGTTCATCATGCGGTGGCGGATCTGGTTGAGCCACCGGTTCATCGACGGCTGGCTGACAGATCTGGCGTACTTCCGCGCGCAGTTCTGCGGTAGGCCGATCGACAATCCGGACCAGCGGATCCAGCAGGACGTCGACGTGTTCACCACCGGTGTCGGGGGCGACCCGAACAACCCGATCTACAACTCGGGCAACACCCTGCTGTTCGGGGCAGTCGAGGCGGTGCTGTCGGTGCTGTCGTTCGGCACGATCCTGTGGCGCCTGTCGGAGTCCGTGACGCTCGGCGGCCTCACCCTGCCCAGGGCGCTGTTCTGGATCGTGGTGGTCTACGTGCTGGTCGTCACCATCGTCGCGTTCGTGATCGGACGGCCGCTGATCCGGCTCAGTTACCTCAACGAGCTGCGCAACGCCGGTTTCCGCTACGGGCTGGTGCGGGTCCGTGACGCTGCCGCCGCGATCGGGCTCTACCGCGGCGAGCCTGCCGAGCGGTCGCTGCTCAAGGACCGGCTGGACGCTGTGATGGCCAACTACCGCGGCTGGCTCAACCGGATGATGCTGTTCTTCGGCTGGAACGTGTCGGTGAGCCAGGCGATCAACCCGCTGCCGTGGCTGGTCCAGGCGCAGGGGCTGTTCGCGCAGCGCATCTCGTTCGGCGACGTGTGGCAGTCCTCCACCGCGTTCGGCGCGATCCACGACTCGTTGTCGTTCTTCCGCAACGCCTACGACCAGTTCGCAAGCTATCGCGCGGCGATCATCCGCCTCGACGGCCTGGCCGATCAGAACGTCTCGGCTGCGAGCTTCGAGGGGGTGCACGCCGAGGTCTCGGACGACGACGGCCTGGATGTCACGGGCGTGGAGGTGCGCAGGCCGGACGGAACCGCGCTGGTGCGCACTCTCGACGTGCATCTGGCACCCGGCGACACACTGCTGATCACCGGTCCGTCGGGGGTGGGCAAGTCGGTGCTGCTGCAGAGCGTGGCGGGACTGTGGCCGTTCGCGTCGGGGCGGGTGCGCTTCCCGCACGGCCGCGACGCGGCGATGTTCGTCCCGCAGCTGCCCTATCTACCGATCGGTGACCTGCGCACCGTGGTGTGCTATCCGCGGCAGCCTGGCGCGGTTCGCGACCGCGACATCCAGCAGGCCCTCCTCGATGTCGGGTTGCCGCAGCTGATGATCCGGCTCAACGATGTCCAGGAGTGGGCGAAGGTGCTGTCGGTCGGTGAGCAGCAGCGCATCGCCTTCGCCCGCATCCTGCTGAGCCGGCCCTCGGCGGTGTTCCTCGACGAGACGACCTCGGCGATGGACGAGGCCCTCGAGGCGCTGCTCTACTCCACGCTGCGGGAGAAGTTGCCCGACACCGTCGTCGTGAGCGTGAGCCACCGGGCGACGGTGCGCCAGTTCCACGGTCGGTGCCTGGAACTCGTCGCCGACGGGCAATGGCGGCTGGACCGACTCGCCTCGTCGGGATAGCCCCGCCAACACGCTGAAGCTCGACTGTCGCGGTACCTTGCCCGGATGGAACTGTTCACCCCAACCCTCGACTGGAGCAGTGAGGTCTGGACCTCGCTGGTGTGGATCGCCAAGGGCTGGGGATATGCCGCGGTGGCCACCATGGTGGCGCTGACGCTGATCGCCCGGTTCACCACGTGGGGACGGCAGTTCTGGCGCATCACCCGGGGGTACTTCACGGGCCCGGAGAGCGTCGTCGTGTGGCTCTGGCTCGCCGGCATCCTGCTGCTGGTCATCGCGAGCGTGCGGCTGTCGGTGCTCTTCAGCTTCCAGGGCAACGACATGATGACCAGCTTCCAGGTCATCGCGTCCGGGGTCGGCGCCGGCGACGACACGGTCCGGGAATCCGGCAGGGACGGCTTCTGGCTGTCGATGGGCGTCTTCGCGGTGCTGGCCGTCATCAACGTGGCCACGATCATGCTCGACCTCTTCGTCACCCAGCGGTTCATGCTGCGGTGGCGTACCTGGCTCACCGATCAGCTCACCGGCGACTGGCTCGACGGCAAGGCCTACTACCGGTCGCGTTTCATCGACGACACCATCGACAACCCCGACCAGCGCATCCAGGCCGACATCGACATCTTCACCGCCGGGGTCGGCGCCCTGCCCAACACGCCCAACAACACGTCGGGCTCCACGCTGCTGTTCGGCGCCATCTCCTCTATCGCCGCGATGATCTCCTTCACCGCGATCCTGTGGAATCTCTCGGGACCGGTGACCCTGCCGTTCGTCGGCGTCGAGCTTCCCAAGGCGATGTTCTGGATCGGCATCGTCTACATCCTGTTCGCGACCATCGTCGCGTTCTGGATCGGCCGGCCGATCATCACGCTGTCGTTCAACAACGAGAAGTTCAACGCCGTGTTCCGGTACGCGCTGGTGCGACTGCGCGACGCGGCGGAGGCGGTGGCGTTCTACCGCGGTGAGATCGCCGAGCGGACCGGGCTGCGGCGCCGCTTCGCCCCGATCGTCGAGAACTACAAGAAGTACATCAACAGGCTGGCCGGCTTCCTGGGCTGGAACCTGTCGATCACCCAGGCCCAGGAACTCATCCCCTACATCGTGCAGTTCTCCCGGTTCTACAACGGCGACATCACCCTGGGGCAGCTGTCGCAGACCGCCAGTGCCTTCCGCGAGATCCTCAGCGGGCTGTCCTTCTTCCGAAACGCCTACGACAACTTCGCCGGCTACCGCGCGGCAATCATCCGTCTCCACGGACTGGTCATCGCCAACGAGGAGGGCCGGGCGCTGCCGTCTCTCGCCGCGGAGGATTCCCCCGACGGCGGTGTCGAACTGGACGACGTCGAGGTGCGGACCCCGGATGGGCGCCAGCTGATCGAGCCACTCGACCTGTCCCTGCGGCGCGGTGAGGCGCTGGTGATCACCGGGGCGTCGGGCAGCGGGAAGACCACGCTGCTGCGCAGTCTCGGACGGCTGTGGCCGTTCGCCTCGGGTTCCCTCAAGTACCCGATCGACGAGAACGAGACGCTGTTCCTCTCGCAGCTACCCTACGTGCCGTTGGGCGATCTGCGCGCCGTCGTGTCCTACCCGAACGCGACCGGTTCGATCACCGATGACGACCTGCGCGCCGTCCTCGAGCGGGTTGCGTTGCCGCACCTGGCCGATCGGCTCGACGAGGAGCAGGACTGGGCCAAGGTGCTCTCCCCCGGTGAGCAACAGCGCATCGCGTTCGCCCGGATACTCCTGACCAAGCCGCAGGCGGTCTTCCTGGACGAATCGACGTCTGCGCTCGACGAGGGTCTGGAGTTGATGCTCTACCGGCTGGTGCGCAGCGAGCTCCCGGACACCATCCTGGTCAGCGTGAGCCACCGCAGCACCGTCGAGCAGCACCACACCAAGGAGCTGCAGCTGCTCGGCGACGGCAGGTGGTATCTCGGGGACGTCGGCGACGAGCCCGTCCGGACCTGAGATGCCGGGTCAGGCCCGTGCCGCGTCCTCTCCCGCCCGCCGCGCCGCGTGTTCTCCCGCCCGCCGCGCCGCGTGTTCTCCCGCCCGCCGCCCGAAGAACGAGCCCTCGCCTAGCTGGGTCCCGCTGGCGTAGCCCTTGCCGTCCTGGGCGATGTTGAACGCGCACGCGCCCGCCGCGTACAGACCGCGGACCGCGCTGCCGTCCTCGCGCAGCACCTCACTGTCGATGGACACCTTCAGCCCGCCCATCGTGAAACCGGAGTACATCGCCCGGCCCAGCGACAGGTCGAATGCCGCCCAGGGCCCATGGTCTTGGGCGGCAACGTATTCCGGCTGCTTGTGGAAGTCGGGGTCGTGGCCGTCGGCGGCGTCGGCGTTGTAGCGGTCCAGTGTCGCGGCGAGGTTGCCCGCCGGGATCTCGAGCGCGGCCTCCATCTCGGCGACCGTCTCCCAGCCGTCGATGAACTTGATCAACGGCATCTCGGGCATCTGCATGTGCGCCTCGTCGACGATCAGGTAGGCGACCTGGTCGGGCTGCTCGAGCACGAAAGCCGAAGTGCGCGCATGGTAGGAGTCCTCGGCGACGAACCGCTTCCCGTCGGAGTTGACGATGACGCCGGTGATCAGGATCTCGGGTGGGTAGGCGGCGGCGGTGATGAACAGCTGATCCATGTTCGTGGCGACGCCACCCGCCGAGACGCCCAGACGGATGCCCAGGCCGTCGTCGTTGGGGTTGCCCAGGATGTAGGGGGCCACCGTCCCGTGGTGCTTGGTCTTGCGTTCCTGGCCGAGCGCGGGCGTGTACTCGGCCACCATCTCGGCGTTCATCGCGAAACCGCCCGCGGCGATGACGACGGAGCCGGCCCGCACCTCGCCGGTCTCGGTGAAGTGCTTCCACCGCACCCCGACCACCGCGCCGTCGTCGTCCACGACGAGCCCGGTCGCTCCCGTTTCGTAGCGGATCTGCACGCCGAGTTCGGCGGCGCGCTTGAGCAGCAGATCGATCACCATCGCGGCGCCGCCCAGTTCACCGGGGACGGGCACCGAGTGCCCGCGCGGGGCCGGCTTGGCCTGCTCGCAGAACGGCCACACCTTCTCGTTGCCGGTGTAGGAGAGACCCTCGGTGCCCGGCGGCACCACGACCTTACCTGGGTAGAAACTGCGCTCGAATTGAAAGCCAAGCGCCTCAAGCCAATTGAAGTGTTCCACGCTGCCGTCGCAGTAGGCGCGGATCTTGTCGAGCTCGGGCTCACGGGACTGTGACACCAGGTAGGCGTACATCTCGTCGGGGGAATCCTCGTGCCCGGTGGCCTGCTGGACGGCGGTGCCGCCGCCGAGATAGAAGTGGCCGCCCGCCATCGATGTCGTTCCGCCTACGGCCGCGGCTTTCTCCAGGACCAGCACCCGGGCGCCGGCCGCGGCGGCGCTGACGGCCGCGCAGCCGCCGGCGATGCCGAATCCGAGCACCACCACGTCGGCCTCGTCGGACCAGGACGTGACGTCGCCCGCGCTCACGGTTTCCGGGATGTGCTGCATGGTCAATTCTGCTCCTGTGTCACGTGGTTTCCCGCTTTACATGGTCGAAGAACGCGTGGATCTCGGGCGGGATGTAGGCGAATTCGATGTAGGGAACGCCTGAACTCTCGGCCGACGCGTAGGCGAACTTCATCCCGCCCGGCATCGTGCCTGCCATCACCACAGGTGTGCCGTTGCGTTCGGCATCGCCGACCGCGGTGTCGAATCGCCCGACATCGGCGGCCTCGATGCAGATGTGGTGCAGGCCCGGCCCGCATCGGTCGAGGAATTCGGAGTAGATGCTCTCCCCTTGTATCGGGCTGATCAGTTCCAGTTGGGTGTCGCCGGCGTAGCTGAAGGAGATGTCGGCGGTGAAGTCGGCCGGTCGGCCGCGGTAGGTGCAGGCGTCCGGGCCGAAGTGGACTCCGGGCATGCGTACCCACTTCTTGGCGCCCAACAGCGAGGTCAGCGCGGTCTCGGTGGCCGCGAGGTCCGTGGTGACCCACGCAATCTGGACAGGTGTCTGGTCAAGCATCTCTTCGAGAATATCGCCAGCGGAGCGCGCTGGCTAGAACGTGTTCTAGTTCGGGGCCAGGAAGGCCGTCAGCAGCTCCACCTGGGCGTCGAACGCGACCGCGGGATCGGTCAGCGTGTCGGCGCCGTACTGGCCGAACACCTCGAGGCTGATGGCTCCGACCAGGGCGGCCCACAGGACGAGGCTCTTGGCCACCACCGCGTCGTCGGCGGCGAAGCCGAATTCGGTGCGTATCCCGTCGAAGTCCGATGACAACGACTGGGGCACAACAATTTCGGCGGCGCTGATGTCTCCCGCTGCGGCACCGGCCGCGACGACGCCGAACAGGGCGCCGACCACGCGGGTGCCCGGCCCGACGGTCTGGTCGCGGGGGGCGTGGTAGCCGGGCACCGGGCTGCCGTACAGCAGTGCCCAGCTGGCGGGCTGGTGCACCGCCCAGGCCCTGGCCGCCCGGGCCATCTCGGCGAGCCGGCCGCGCCACGAGTGCCCCGCGGCGTCGCGGGCCCGCTCGACGGAGTCGGCGAGGTCGGTGTAGGCGTCGACGAGCAGCAGGGTCAGCAGGTCGTCGCGGCTGGCGACGTAGCGGTACACCGCAGACGAGACCATGCCGAGGTCACGCGCGATCGCGCGTAGGGAGAGGCCCGCCGCGCCCTCGGTCACCAGTTGGCGGCGGCCGAGTTCGACGATGCGGCGTTCGATCCGGTCCCGGGAGTCCTGTCGCTTGCCCACGCGCCAAGTCTCGCACGAAACGAGATCAGTGCTCTTGAATTTTGATGCGTGTCGTGGGATCGTGAGTCGAGAGCACCGCTCACGTTTTGAAAGGGAAGAATCCATGACACAGCGCTACGACGTTCCCGGGCTCGGTGCCCGGCTGTTCAACTCCGCGATCCGCAGGCTCGCCGAACTGGGCGTGAGCATCTCGGGCACCACCGCCCTGCGGGTCCGCGGCCGCGCCACCGGCGAACCCCGCGGGGGGGTGGTGAACCTGTTGTCGGTGGACGGCAGCCAGTACCTGGTGTCGCCGCGCGGCAACACCCAGTGGGCGCGCAACGTGCGCGCCGCGGGTGTGGTGGAGGTCGGGCCGCGAAGGCGGCGTACCGAGCGCCGCGTCGTCGAGATTCCCGACGACGCCAAGCCCGCACTTCTGGAGCGCTACATCGATCGGTGGTACTGGCAGGTCAAGGGTCACGTGGGCGGGCTGAGCCCGGCCTCCACGGTGGCCGAGCGGCGCGCGGCGGCCCCGTCGATCCCGGTGTTCGAGCTGGTCCGTTAGGCGCGGATCAAGGAGCGGTGGGTGCGGCGGGAAGGCTGGCCGAAGCCGCGGAGACGGTGTCCTGCCGGGCCTGCTGGCTGGCGACCTGCCACGACACCGCGGCGGGCAGCGTGCCCCAGGTGCTGTTGAACATGCCGATGAGCACGGTGCGCCCGTCCGGCGTCGGCGTGTACACCGGCCCGCCCGAGTCGCCCTTCTTGCTCACCACGCCGTTGGCCATCGTGAACCAGCCGTTGTTGACGGCCTCGACCGTCCCGCAGCTCTCCCCGGTCACCACGCCGAAGTGGCAGACGGGCATGCCGACGACCGGAAGCACCGCGGGATCGGTGACCAGGGCGCGGCCGCCGACGGGCAGCACGTTGTTGATCACGACCTCGGGCGTCAGATGGATCACCTCCCAGTCGGTGATCTGGTGGTTGGTGTCGACCGTGGTGCCGTCGGGGGTGTTGTCCCGGAACGAACCCTGGGTGCCGATCACGTTGCCCTGTTTGTCCGAGACCGTCCCCGACGCGCGGCAGTGGCCGGCGGTGAACGCGAGCCGCGTCTGTGGGTCGACATAGCCGAGGGTGCACAGCACCGAGTCCTGATGGATCTCCATGCCCGGGTAGACCACCACCCCCGGCTGGGCGTGAGCCGGTGCCGACGGCAACAGCAGCGCGACGACGGGAGCGACGACCGCGAGCAGCAGTCGCAGCCCTCGACGTGGCGATCGTGGTGCCGACCGATCAGACATAGCGCCCCCTCGCTTCTTTCCCGCCGGAGATACCCGCTCACGGCTTGCGTAACAGGCTCATCGCGGTTGGGAAAAGGGGCGTTACATTCGCGCATGCCCGCGCGGGCTCACGCGCGGGCTCAGGAGCCGAAGCCGACCGCAGCTCAGGAGTCGAAGCCGAGACCGAGCGCGTCGAGCCCCCGCAACAGCAGGTTGCGGCGCCCCGCGCAGTGATCGGCGCGATCCAGCGACCATCGCGTGGCCTGAATGCCGACGCTGGCCAGCGGCTCGGGCGGGAACGGCAGCGGCTTCTTGCGCACCATCTCCAACCGGGTGCGCGGTGTCCGGGCGCCGTCCAACAGGTCCAGACACACGTCGGCGGCGAACCGCGCGGCGCCCACGCCGAGGCCGGTGAACCCGTTGACGTAGGCCACCCGGCCTTCGCGGGCCAGACCCCAGTGCGCGCAGAACCGGGTGTTGGTGTCGATGGCGCCGGCCCACCGATGGGTGAATCGCACGTCGTCCAGCTGCGGAAAGGTGATGAAGAAATGCGCGGCCAGCCGGCGGTAGGTCTGTTGGCGGGCCTCGTAGGCGGAGTCGACGCGCCGACCGAAATGGTAGACGGCGTCGTACCCGCCCCAGACGATCCGGTTGTCCATCGACAGGCGGTAGTAGTGAAACTGGTTGGCGGAGTCACCGATTCCCTGCCGGCGCTGCCACCCGATGCGGTCTAGCTGGGCGTCGGTCAGCGGCTCGGTGGCCAGCACGTAGTCATACACGGGCACCGTGAAGAGGCGGTTGCGCGTCAGCAGGCTCGGAAACACGTTGGTGGCCAGCACCACCTGCCGGCAGGTGATCGCCTGCCCGTCGGTGAGCACGCGCAGCGCGGCGCCGCCGGAATCGATCCGGGTGGCGGTGGTGTGTTCGTAGATCTCGACGCCGATGTCACGGCAGGCCCGCGCCAGTTCCAGCGCCAGCTTGGCGGGGTTGACGACCGCGCACGTGTCGGGGCTGTACAGGCCCGCCAGGTAGGTGGGCGAGCGCACCTCGTCGCGGATCTGCTCCCGGTCGAGCAGCTGCCCCTGGCCCTCGGCCGCGGCCTGCTCCAGCCACTGCACCTGGTGCGGCTCGGTGGCCACCGACAGCATGCCGGTGCGCTGCCACTCGGCGTCCAGTCCGAGTTCGGCGATCTCGGCCTGCATCCCGTCGAGGTTCTCCATGCCCATCGCCTCGAGGGTGTCAATCTCGTTGGGCCAGCGGGACTTTCCGTTGTCGAATCCGTGGGTCAGGCTGGCGTCGACGAAACCGCCGTTGCGTCCCGAGGCTGCCCATCCGATGCGGTCCGCCTCGATGAGCACGATGCGCCGGTCGGGGTGGCGGCGCGCGGCGTGCAGTGCGCTCCACAGGCCTGCGTAGCCGCCGCCGATGACCAGCAGGTCGCAGGTGACCGGCCCGGACGGCGCCGGGTGGTCGGGACGCGCCGTGTCCAGCCACATCGACCCGAGGGTGCTGTCCGCCAGCGATCTGTCCACCAGCGCGGGGTCGACGTGCGCATCGAAGACCGTCTCCACACCGCGGACCCTACGGCCTGCTCGTCGTTCAGCCACGCTATCGGGGGACATAGGTCCGCGGCTGGTCCCCGGCACGGCGCGCACCCTCGGGCAGCCACCCGGGCGGCCCGAAGATGTAGCCGAGCTTGTCGTGGATTCCCCGGGCGGCGCGCACGTCGCGGCCGATCGCGGCGTACTCGCGCGTCTGCAGCGTCCAGATGTTGAACGTGTCGACCGGCTTGGTCAGCCCGTAATGCGGCCGGAACAGCTCGGGCTGGAATGTGCCGAAAAGCCGATCCCAGATGATCAGGATCCCGCCGTAGTTCTTGTCGAGGTACTCCGGATCCATGCCGTGGTGCACCCGGTGGTGTGACGGGGTGTTGAAGACGAATTCGATTGGCCGCCAGAGTGTGCCGATGCGCTCGGTGTGGATCCAGAACTGGTAGATCAGGCTGATCGAGAAACTCACGAACACCATCCACGGTGGAACCCCCAACAGCGGCAACGGAATCCACATCAGGATCTCCCCGCTGTTGTTCCACTTCTGCCGCAGCGCGGTCGCGAAGTTGAAGTACTGGCTCGAGTGGTGGGCCTGGTGGGTGGCCCAGATCAACCTCACCCGGTGCGCGGTGCGGTGGTAGGCGTAGAACAGCACGTCGACACCGACGATCGCGATGACCCACGTGTACCACTGGGTGGCGGGCAGCTGCCACGGGGCGAGGTAGGCGTAGATCGCCGCATAACCCAACAGCGCCAGGAACTTCCATGCGCCCATCGTGAAGATCGACACCAGCCCCATCGAGATGCTGGCCCAGGAGTCGCGCGTGAGGTAGGCCCCGGTGCCCGGACGGGCCGAATCGGCGGGGTCCCGCAGGTGCTCGAGCTTGCGGGCGGCCGTCCACTCGATGATCAGCAGCAGCAGGAAGAACGGGACGGCGAACAGCACCGGGTCGCGCATCTGCGGCGGCAGTATGTCGAGGAACTCCATGGCGGCACCTCCGGGGAAGTCTGGATCTCTACAGGAAGCTCAGGACGTCGTCACCCCAGGCGCGCCGCACGTCGGCGTCGAGGTCGTCGACCACCGAGTCCTGCTTGTCGATGACCATGGTGGCGCGGTCGTCGGCACCGTAGGGACGCCAGGTCGGTTCACCGGCCTGTCCGCGGGGTTCACCGTGTGCCGCGAAGCTCGTCCACCTGGTGCGCACCCGTTGGGAGACCGCCGCGCCGACCTTGCGGCCACCGAGTGCGAACATCGGGTCCTTGCGCACGGCGCCGAGATTGCCCCACACGAAGGGAAGCTCGGTGGCGTGGGCGGCGTGCAGGCGAAGCAGGCGGAGCATCGCGGTGGCGAAGTCGAAGCGGTACAGGTAGACCGGCGCGACGGCGCGGTGACCGTCGGCGAACCAGATCGAGGGCATCCGGAAACCGAGGTCGCTGGCCAATCCGAGGCCCTTGATCGTCTCGCGGCCCCGGTAGGCGCCACCGAGGCGGGTCTGGTCGGGCAGTTGCAGGCTCGGCTGCTCGGCGGCGATCTCGGCGAACATCGCCCTGATGGATTCCGGCTTGATGGGCATCAGCGGCGACTTCATCCAGCGGAAGAGTGCGGCCTCGTTCTTGTTGGTGCCGATGATCAGCGGCACCGGATGCGTCAAGCCCTTCCTGGCGAGGTTCACCGGGTAGTCCGGCACGACGTCCCCGTCGACGATCGGGGCGAACGCCAGCCGGCCCGGCGTGCGCACCGGCACCTCGTCGAACACCGTCCGCGACGCCGCCACGATGGCCGCGGTCGGTAACTCGGCCAGGCGCCCGAGATCCCGCGGTCCGATGTCGAGCACGTCAAGGAAGCGTTGTGCCACCCGGCCGGCCCGGTCGGCCTCGTACGACGACGTGACCGGCGAACTCTGGGCGATCGCCGCGCTGAACAGTCCGGCCGCCGCGGGGCTGCCGAGCAGCGTGGTGACCACGCCCCCACCGGCCGACTCGCCGAACAGGGTGACCTTGTCGGGGTCCCCGCCGAACGCCGCGATGTTGTCGCGCACCCACCCGAGTGCGGCCAACACGTCGCGCAGCCCGAGGTTGGTCGCGAACCGCTCGGGGTCGGCGCCCAGTGTCGACAGTTCGAGGAACCCGAAGGCGCCGAGTCGGTAGTTGACGGTCACGACCACGACGTCGCCGTCGGCGGCCAGCCTGCGCCCGTGGTAGAGCGGCTGGCTGGCTGAACCGAGGATGTATGCACCGCCGTGAACCCACACCATCACCGGTTTGCCGTCGCCGGGCTTCGTGTCCGGCGGCGCCCACACGTTGAGTGACAAAAAGTCCTCGCCCTGTGGTGCGCCGAGGTCGATCGGGATCCTCGGATCCGTCGGCTGAGGGCATACCGGCCCGACCCGTCCCGCGTCGGCGGGCTCCGACCAGGCGGCAGGCGGCTGGGGTGCCCGCCAGCGCAGCTCGCCGACCGGGGCGGCGGCGTAGCGGATCGCCTTCCACGCCTTGACGGTGCCGTCGTCCACGCCTCGGACCGGGCCGTAGGTGGTGTCCACCACGGGCCGCTCGCCTGCGGTGTCGCGGGTACTGGCCTCGGCCGTCATGCCGAACTCCTTCGGTCGGTTCTGGTACGTGACCGCTATTGGTACGCAACTGTACCAGCCGGCGGGCGGGCGTTGCCGGGCAATCGCTCCCCGACCTGCAGATTTCAGCGTAGGCCGCCGAGTCCGCCCGAATTGCCGAAAGCCGTCGCGACCTGGCCAGGTCCGACCCGCGATGGTATAGATAGGGGTCTGACTGTCACATCTATACCACCGGAGGGACACGATGGAACCACTGCGCCACCGCATCGTCGCCGACTTCGAACGCCAGGTCGGCAGGCACGACGACCCCGCGGTCTACGGCGGCCCGCCGGGTGACCCGGGCCTGATCGGGCCCGACAGCGTGTCCTGGGAGGTGCACGCGGACCTGGCGGCCGTGACGCAGGCGGGCCTGGCGGCGATCGTGCTCGAGGTGCTGCACCCCTCGGTGGTGGCCGGAGTCGAGGACCTATCGGACTACCGTCAGGACCCTTTCCAACGGGCGCGCGCCACCCTCGGCTACGTGCTGGCGACCACCTTCGGAAACACCACTGCGGCAACGGCTCTCATCGATCATGTCCGCCACATGCATTCGTTCGTCAACGGCACCCGGCCGGACGGGGTCCCCTACCGCGCGCTGGATCCGGAGCTGATCGCTTGGGTGCACACCTGCATTCCGTGGATGATCATGCGGACGTTCGAGGCCACCAACAGGGCGCTGACGCCCGACGAACGCGACCGTTACCTCGCCGAGCAGGCGGTGATCGGCCGGATGGGTGGCGGCGAGGGGGTGCCCGCCAGCGTCGCCGAGCTCGACGACTTCGTCACCCGGATGCGCCCGGTGCTGAGCGTGACCGCCCAGACCCGGGCCTTCCTCGACTTCCTGGTCTGCTCGCCGTTCCTGTCCGATCTACCGGGGGTGATCCAGCGCCCGGTTGGCCGGTTCGCGGTGCACGCCGGCATGATCCGGGCCCCGCGGTGGGCTCGGGAACTGTCCGGCTACGACCGTCCGGCTGCGCTCACCCGCAGGCTCTACGCGCCGGCGCTGGCGCTCGACGCGCGGCTGCACCGGTGGGCGTTCGGCACCCCCCGCTACGTCCAGCTCGCCCGCGCCAGGGCGGCGGGCGCTCCGGTGGCCGAGGCACTCACCCGGTGATCGACCCCGAGCTCGTCGTCATCGTCGGCGGTGCGGCCAGGCTCTTCCGGGATGACGGGATGGACGACTCCGCCGACCGGACCAGCCAGCGGCTGCTGGATGCGGCGCTGAAGGAGGCGGCATCGGTGGGCCTGCACCGCCTCACCGTCGAGGAGGTGGTGCGCAAGGCCGGTGTCTCCCGGATGACCGCCTACCGGCGCTATCCGCGCCGCGACGATCTGGTCGCGGCGCTGATCCGCCGGGAGACGCAGCGGTTTCTGGCCGCGGTCGCCGATGCCGTCGAGGGCACCGCCGACCCTGACCGTGCCGGCGAAGGGGTCGCGAACGCCTTCATCGCGGCGGTCACGTTCGCCCGGGGTCATCCGATCCTGCGGCGCGCCCCGCACACCGACCCGGCGCCGCCCGCGGAATCCGCCGATCTGATCGACATGGGGTCGGCGTTCATCGCCAACTACATCCACGGCGATGCGCCCGGCCCGCCGTCACAACCCGTGCGCTGGGTTGCGGATGTCTTCGCGCGCCTGTTCTTCACCTATCTGTCGATGCCGCCGTCGGATCCCGACTTCGGCGACGACCGGGAACTGCGCCGCTTCGCGCATGCGGTGCTGACGCCGATGGTCAGGAACGCGCTCGCCCACTGAGCACGCCGGCGAGCAGGATCAGCGTGACACCGGCGGCCGGGACGGTGAGCAGTCCCATCCGCAGGCTCGTCGCGTCGGCGATCACGCCGACGACCAGTGGGGCGCCGAGGAATCCGACCCGCATCAGCCAGGTCAACATCGTCAGCCCGGTGCCCGCGCGAAGGCCCGGCAGTTCGTCGGCGGCGCGCATCGCGGCGGGGATCACGGTCGCCACCCCCAGGCCGGCGGCCGCGAACCCGGCGATGGTTCCCGGCACCGACGGCAGCGCCAGCGCAAGGCCCATGCCCGCCGCCGTGATCAGCCCGCCCGCCCGCGCGACAGCGCGTTCCCCGAAACGGTCGACGAGCCTGTCGCCGACCATGCGCCCGAGGAACATGCAGCCGACCAACGCGACGTATCCGAGCGGAGCCACCGCTCCCGGTGCGCCGAGGCTGTCACGCAGATACAGCGCGGCCCATGAGCTTCCGGCGTCCTCGACGGTGGCGCCCGCGACCGCGATACCCACCAGGGCGAGCAGCCACAGGTACACCACCGCGCTGACGTCTCGCCCGCCGTTGTTCCGCGCCGACGGGTGGTCGTCGTGGTCGGGGCCGTGCAGCAGGTACGGGTAGGCGACGGCGACCACTGCGCAGAACACCACACCCCCGACCCCCAGGTGCACGGGGCGCGGGACGTGCAGCGCGATGGCGGCGGCCCCCATCAGGCCGCCGAGGATGGCGCCGACGGCCCACACGGCATGCAGCGAGTTGATGATCGATCGCCCGTAGTTGCGTTGCAGCCGTAAGCCGTTGACGTTCTGCGCCACATCGGTGATGGCATCGCTGGCGCCCGCGACGAACAGTGCGGCGGCGAAGACCAGCGGCGACGGCGCCACACTGGCCACCAGGATGAACGCGGCGAGGAACACGGTGGTGACCAGCGCGACGCGTGCGGACTGAAACCTTCGGATCAGCGCAGCCGCGGTCAGCCCGGCCATCAGGGCACCGGCGGAGAAGGCCGCGACCGCACCGCCGTAGGCCGCGTTGGACATCGCCAGATCGGACTTGATCTCCGGGAACCGGGGCAGCATGTTGGCGAAGAGCGCGCCGTTGGTCAGGAACAGCGCCGCGACCGCGATCCGCGCCCGCCGGTCGCGCGTCACGGCGCCGTCGATCGGTTCGGGCGGCATGAATTGCGACCCTACCGAAATGTGTGACGGGGTCACCGACCGTGCGAGGCCGCCGGCGGGCACCTTCGACGTTTGCGAATCCCGCTGACGGGGCAAGATTGGCGCCATGTCCGATGACACTGATCCGCCCGCCTCGCTGATCGAGCTCGCGCACCGGTACGGGGTGGCCACCGGGTACGCGGACTGGACCGGCAGGGCGGTGACGGTAGGCGCCGCGACGCTGATCGCCGTTCTGGACGCTCTCGGCGTTTCCGCCGCCACCGAGGAGCACCGCGTCGCGGCGATCGAGGCACACGACCGGGGCCACTGGGCCCGGCCGTTGCCTCCGGTGATCGTCGGCCGCAGCGGCTCCGCGACCCCGTTCTGGGTGCACGTCACCCACGGTGACCCGGCGAGGCTGTGGCTGCGGCTCGAGGACGGCAGTGTGCGCACCGGCCTGCGGCAGCTCGAGAACAACAGGGACCCTTTCGATCTCGACGGCAGGTTGATCGGTGAGGCCAGCTTCGAGCTGCCCGCCGATCTGCCGGTCGGCTACCACCGGCTGCACCTGCAGGTCGGTTCCTCCGACATCGGCACCACCGTGATCGTGTCGCCGGCCACGCTGGAGCCGCCGTCGCGGCCCGGCTCGCGCCGCACCTGGGGCCTGGCCACCCAGCTCTACAGCGTGCGATCCCGGAAGTCCTGGGGCATCGGGGATTTGACCGACCTCACCGACCTGGCGGTCTGGTCGGCGGCCTGTCACGGCGCCGGGTTCGTGCTGGTGAACCCCCTGCACGCGGCGGCGCCGACCGCGCCGATGGAGCCGTCGCCGTATCTGCCGACCTCCCGCCGTTTCGTCAACCCGATGTACCTGAGGGTGGAGGCCGTCCCCGAGTTCGCCGAGTTGCGGCACCGCGGCCGTATCCGGAAGGCGAAGCAGCACCTGCAGTCGCGGGCCGATCGCGCGGATCAGATCGACCGCGACGCCGTATGGAAGGTCAAGCGGCAGGCATTGGCGAGCATCTACCCGATCGGGCTGTCCGCGGGCCGCGAGATCGCCTACGCGGCGTTCCGGGCGCGGCAGGGTCGCAGCCTCGACGACTTCGCCACCTGGTGCGCGCTGGCCGAGAGTCACGGCGGTGACTGGCACCGGTGGCCGGAGGAGCTGCGGCACCCGCAGTCCGGGGCCGTCGCCGCCTTCGTGGAGGCCCACCCCGCCGAGGTGGACTTCCATCGCTGGCTTCAGTGGCTGGTCGACGAGCAACTCACCGCCGCGCAGGCCGCCGCCGTGCAGGCCGGGATGGAGCTGGGCATCATGCACGACCTCGCGGTCGGGGTGGATCCCGACGGCGCCGACGCCTGGGCACTGCAGGACGTTCTGGCCCTGGGGGTCACCGCAGGCGCGCCGCCGGACGAGTTCAACCAGCTCGGGCAGGACTGGTCGCAGCCGCCCTGGCGGCCCGACCGCCTCGCCGAGGAGGCCTACGAGCCGTTCCGCGCGCTCGTCGCCGCCGTGCTGCGGCACGCGGGCGGCGTCCGGATCGACCACATCATCGGGTTGTTCCGGCTCTGGTGGATACCGAAGGGCGCGCGCCCGACCGAAGGCACGTATGTGCGTTACGACCACGACGCGATGATCGGCGTCGTGGCGTTGGAGGCGCAGCGCGCCGGGGCGGTCGTCGTGGGTGAGGACCTGGGGACGGTCGAGCCGTGGGTGCGCGACTACCTGCGCGACCGCGGCCTGTTCGGCACCTCGATCCTGTGGTTCGAACTGGACCGCGACGGCCCGAATGCCACTGGCGGGCCGCTGCCCGCCGAGCAGTGGCGGGAGTACTGCCTTTCGGCGGTCACGACCCACGATCTGCCCCCGACGGCCGGATACCTGGCCGGCGAGCATGTCCGGCTGCGCGACGAACTCGGCCTGCTGACCCGGCCCGCCGAGGAGGAACTGGCCAGTGACCGCGCCCAGCAGCGGGCCTGGCTGGCCGAACTGCGCAGGGTGGGACTGCTCGGCGGTGACGGTCACGACGCTGACGGCGCCGGTGTGGACGTCGACGAGGTGGTGCTGGCGCTGCACCGCTACCTCGGACGGACGCCGTCACGGCTGTTGTCGCTGTCGCTGGCCGACGCCGTCGGCGAGGTGCGCACCCAGAACCAGCCGGGCACCACCGACGAATATCCGAACTGGCGCGTCCCGCTCGGTGATCCCGGGGGACGGCAGGTGCTGCTCGAGGATGTGTTCACCGATCCGCGCGCCATCGCGCTGTGCGAGGCGATGCGGGCGGCGGTCAAGCCGCCGGTGTGAGCCGGGATGCCACGGCGGCATCGGTGCATGTAACGCTGCGCGTGTCTGCAGCGGTGTCACATCTGCGATATGTTCGCACCGCACCGCCGAGTCGAGGAGATTGTTGCCGTGAGAAAGCTCGTTGTACTCAGCGGCGGTCTCGTCGCCGCCGGAACCGCCGCCCTGATCGGCGCAGGCGTGGCGATTTCCCAGCCTGCGCAGGAATCGCCCTACAACGTCACCGGTGAGCAGTACGGCCGGGCGTTGGCCATCCTCAAGAGCCAGGGCGTCAAGGCGTATTTCGGTGGGTCCACCGGCAGCGTTCTGCCCCAGTCGGCATGCCTGGTCGACCAGCAGAAGGTCACCAGCGGCGGGCGCATGCTGTTGACGCTGGACTGCACCCAGGCGGCAGCCGACGTCATCAAGTCCATGGGCCCCCGCGGTGGCCCGACCGTCGGCGCCAACGGCGTCACGACCGTGACCCCGACCCCGTTGGTGCCGATCGCCGGCGCGCCGGGAGCGGGAACGCCGCCGCCCGCCTGACGCGCGCAGCTATCCGGGACCCGCGTTCCCACCTACTCGGCCCTGTCGTTCTAGACTCGCGGGTGTTCCCGACGAGCAGGAGCCCGCAGATGTTGCGACCGCGCCGATTCACCGACGAGATCGACCCAGGTCCGGTACAGATCCAGGCCCGCAAGGTGCATTTCGACGTGGCGGACAGCCCGTTGCACTGGATCCCGGGTCATCCGGTGGCCTCACACGTGGTCAGCCTGCTCAACATCGTGTTGCCTGCGGGGGAACGCTGGTTCGTGGAGACGTTCAACGAAGCGCTGCCCCTGGTGAAGGACGCCAAGCTGGCCGACGACATCCGCGGCTTCATCGGCCAGGAAGCCACCCACGCCGACGTGCACGACAAGGTGCTGCACGAGTTCATGATCGAGCACGGCGTCGACCCGGCACCGATCCTCAGCCAGGTCGAGCATGTCTTCACCGCGGTGCTCGGCCCACTGGACACCGCCGACCCGGTTCGGCGCATGAACCACCTCTGCGAGCGCCTGTGGCTGATCGCCGCGATCGAGCATTACACCGCGGTCATGGGCGATTTCGCGCTCAACTGCTCGTGGGACGACCACGGCGCCGACCCGACGCTGGTCGATCTGTTCCGCTGGCACGGCAGCGAGGAGGTCGAACACCGCAGCGTCGCCCATGACGTCGCCGTCTACTTCAACGACAGCTATCTCAGCCGCATCCGTGCCATGTCCGTGGCGGCGGCCATGCTTTTCGTGTTCTTCCAGCGTGCCGCGTGGTACCTGGTCAGGACCGATCCCGACGTCACCGCCGGCTGGTGGAGGTTCAACCGGCTGCGGATGCGCGACTCCAAGCTCGGTCTGCTGCCCCGCTACCGCACGTTGTTCGGTTCGAGCACGCTGGCCTACTTCCGGCCGGGCTTCACTCCCGAGCAGTTCGGTTCGACCGCTCAGGCCGTCGCCTACCTCGCCGCCTCCCCCGCGGCCCGCGCCGCACACCTGTGATGCGGCTTTTCGACCACTACCGGCAAACACCGCCCAGCGCTTCTGGGCGCACCAGGCACGATCTGACGCTGAGCCTGGCGGGCGCGGCGATCTCGGGCATGCTGGCCACCTCGGTGGCGGTGCGGCGGGTCCGGCCGCCGCGCGGCGGGGCCGACACCCTCGCACTGGTCGTCGAACGACGCCGCGTGGTGGCCCGCGATCAGGACGTGATCGAGTTGACGTTGGTGTCGCCGGGCGGTGGCCCGCTGCCGCGGTGGTATCCGGGCGCGCACCTCGACGTGCACCTGCCCAGCGGACTGGTGAGGCAATACTCCCTCTGCGGGGACCCGGCGTCGACGGGGCACTACCGCATCGCGGTGCGCCGCATTCCCGGCGGCGGCGGCGGGTCCGTCGAGATCCACGACGCGCTGGCCGAAGGCGCGACCGTCCACACCCACGGCCCACGCAACGCGTTTCCCCTCACGGTGCCCGGATATGGATCCCCGGCGCGACGGTTGCGGTTCATCGCCGGCGGCATCGGGATCACGCCGATCCTCCCGATGCTGGATCTGGCCCGGGACCGGGGCGTCGACTGGTCGATGATCTACACCGGACGCACTCGCGACAGCCTCCCGTTCGTCGAGGAGGTGGAGGCGTTCGGCGCAGCGGTCGAGGTTCGCACCGACGACCGCTTCGGTCTGCCCTCGGCGGACGAGCTGCTCGGCGACTGCCCCGACGGCACGGCGGTGTACGCGTGCGGTCCCGCTCCGATGCTGACCTCGATCCGCGCGGCGCTGGCCGACCGTGACGATGTCGAACTGCACTTCGAACGTTTCGCGGCAGCGCCGGTCGTGGACGGCCGGCCGTTCCGTGCCACGGTGGCCTCCAGCGGCGAGACGGTCGGCGTTTCCGCCGAGGAGACGCTGCTCGGCGCGCTGCAGCGCGCCGGGGTGCACGCACCGTACTCCTGTCAGCAGGGGTTCTGCGGGACCTGCCGCACCAAGGTGCTCGCCGGCGAGGTCGACCATCGCGACACGCTGCTGACCGAACCCGAACGCGCCGCAGGAATGATGCTGACCTGCGTGTCCCGGGCTGCCGGGGAATCCGGACTGACCCTGGATCTCTAGCGGCACGGGCGAGGTGTACCTGGCCCTGTGTCAGAGCGCATCCTCTACGTTCCGCGGTGTCCGAGCGCTCCTCTACGTTCCGCGGTATCCGAGTGCTCCTCTACGTTCCGCGGTATCCGAGTGCTCCTCTACGTTCCGCGGTGTCCGAGCGCGTCCTCGAGCTGGTCGAGCAGTGGGCGCTGACCCTTCAACAGCTTCGACCGGGCGGTCGTCACGTCGAACCACGCCACCCGGTCGATCTCCGGGTACTCCCTGAGAGTGCCTGAGCCCTTTGGCCATTCCAACGTGAAGGTGTTGCTGAACGTGCCCTCCAGATCGAGGTCGCCACGCACGGCGAAGGCGGTGACGACCTTGCCGCCGGGTTGGCGCACCGGCGTGAGGTCGATCCGGTGCCCGGTGGGCGGTGGTTTCCCGATCTCTTCGGTGAACTCACGCCGGGCGACGGTCCACGGATCCTCCCCTTCGGCGTACTCGCCCTTGGGAATCGACCATGCTCCGTCGTCCCTGCGTGCCCAGAACGGACCTCCGGGGTGCCCGATCAGCACCTCGAGGGTCCCGTCGGTCACCCGGTACAGCAGCAGAGCGGCGCTGAGCTTGGGCACGGGTGGACGATAACCCGGCGATCCGGACGCGTGGGGTGGCCGTGGGAGGATGAGGTCATCATGACCCGCCGGTTCGATCCCCTCCGGTCGCTGGACACTCTCACGTCACTGTGGTCGGCCACCGCCATGGTGCCGGTGAACAGCGGTGCCGCGGCCGCCTACCGCACGCTCTTCATGACGATGCGCAGGCTGGTCGTCGGGCGGCGGTTCACCGTGCGCCTCGACGACGGTGACCTGACGATGACCGTCACGGCGTTCGACTCTCGCCTGGACGTGCGGGGGCTCTCGGTCGGCCAGCTCAGCGACGTCACCCTGGCGGTCAACGACATCAATTGGCGGACAAGCTCTTTCGAGAGAGCCACCGTGGTGCTGCACAACGTGCAGGTAAAGCCGAGCGCTCCCCCTGTGCTGGTGGCCGCACCGGTGGAGCTGACCCTCGAGGTGCCCGCCGCCGCCCTTGACGACCTCTTCACCTGGGTGGCCCCCCGGTTGCGTGGTGAGATCGGGCCCGACGGGGTGGCGCGACTGCGGATGGCCCGGCGGCCGCGGATCGGTCACGCTGACGTGGAGGCCACGCTGGACGGTTCGACGCTGTGGTTGCGGCCCCGCGGGGTGACGATCGGCGGTTCGCGCTGGCGATTGCCCGCGCGGACTCCGGCCTATCCGGTGCGCCTGCCCGAGTTCACCCACGGGCTGGCGCTGACCGGCATCACCTTCGCCCCAGGTGTGGTGCGGCTGACGGGGACCCTGCCGCAGTGGCGCACCGAGCTGCCACGGAAACGCTTGGAGGACATCGTCACCCAACTCGGCGTCGCAGGCGTCGCGCTCAATCTGACCAGGCTGGGCCTGCTGCGGTGACGCGGTGTCCTAGAGTCCCCTCTGTGCTCGGCTACACCCGATATGTCGCGTTGGGCGACAGTCAGACCGAGGGACTGTGGGACGGCGACGACGCGGCCGGGCTGACCGGTTTCGCCGACCGGCTGGCCGCGCTGGTGGACACCCACCATCCGGGACTGCGGTACGCGAACCTGGCGGTGCGGGGCAAACAGATCCGCGATGTGCTCTCCGAGCAACTACCGCTGGCGGTCGCGATGCGGGCGGACCTGATCACGGTGTGCATCGGGATGAACGACGTGACGCGGCCCGGCCCCGGCTTCGACGACGCGCTGACCCAACTCGACGAACTCTACGAGCACCTGGCCGGGACGGGCGCGACGGTGGTGACGACGACGTTTCCCGACCTGACCAGGATCCTGCCCATCGGGCGGGTCCTGGCCACGCGCGTGGTGCGGATCAACGACCAGATCCGCGGCGCCGCGCACCGGCACGGCTTCCGCCTCGTCGACCTCTATCACGCACCGTCGATGACCCAGCCCGACACCTGGAGTCCCGACAGGGTGCACGGTTCGGCCAGGGGCCACATGCTGTTCGCCGCCGCCGCCGAGGCGCTCGGGCTGCCCGGCAGCAGTCACGACTGGGCGCGACCCGATCCCGCCGCGGCGCCACCCTCGTTGCGGTCACGCACCTACTCGCAGGTGCTGTGGACGCGGAACATGCTGATGCCGTGGCTGTGGCGACACCTGCGCGGCCGGTCGAGCGGTGAGGGCCGGGCTCCGCGGCGACCGGCGCTGCAGCAGTTGACGGACTAGGTGCCCCAGGATTCGGCGACCTGTTCGGCGACGTCGATGATCTTGGCCTGCACCGACTCCGGGCTGTCGATCTCACCTGCGACGTGTGCGGCGATGAAGCGTCTGATCTCGGCGTCCACCCCGCCGACGATGCGCACCACCTCGGCACGCAACGACTTGGACGTCACGTGGATGGCGATGTCGGAGGGCCGCGGCTTCTCGACGTCGAGGATCAGCAGCAGCGGTTCTGCGGCTTTCGCGGTGGCGCGCAACGAGATCTCGCCGAACACCATGAACTTCGGCTTGTCGATCCGCAGGTCGACGACCATGTCGATCTCCAGCGGAATGCGGATGGCGAAGGTGATCGCATCGCCGACGTGGCGGCGGACCCGGGGTTCCAGGATCTGCACCTTTGCCGTCACCTTGGCGATCTTGCCCGGCCCCTGGGCGATGGGCCCGATCTCGAACGCGTCTCCGGCAATCGCGGCGATCGCGCCGCCCACGCGGTCTTCGGTCACGGCGATCTCGAAGAACCGGCGGCCGAACTCCTCGTAGGTGACGTAATCGGTGGGTAAGCCGTCTGTCATGGTGTTGCTACGTTCTCACGTCCGCGGCGCCGATCGAAGCGACGTGGCCGATTCGACACGATCACCGCATCTCGCCGAACAGCCGGATCCGGGACAGGGCCACCCGGTCGGCGCCGAGGTCGGCGATGAGCACGCTGCGGCGGCCGTCGCGGTCGATCCGCGCAGCCACGGCACGCCCCGACCGGATCAGTTTGCCCCAGGTCCCGCCGGAGAGGTGCTTGACCAAGTCGGAGGTGGTCAACGCCTCGGTGTCGCCGAGGGTGATCGGGCCGTCGGCGGCCAGCCGGCGCACGCCTATCTCGTCCCCGCCGCACGCCTCGTCGAGGAACCGCGCGAACAATCCCTTGCCACCTGTGCCGAGGCCCTGGAATCCGCTGAGGAACCCGAGGCTGCCGGACAGCCCCTGGTTGGCGAACATGGTTCTGCCGAGCGACATCCCGGCGGGCACGGCGGCGAGCCCGCCGCGCGCGAACTGCCCGATCATCGCGGGCAGCTCCCAGTAGGCCGACAGCGCGGCGACTCGCAGCTCGTCGTTCTCGGTCTTGAGGTCATAGCGAATGAAGGTGGGCACCCGCATCGTCAGCGCCGACGCCATCTGGATCTCGAGTTCGAGGTCGCGAAGCACCGTGGTGCCGACGACGAGGTCCACGCCCGGATGGTGGGTGATGGCACGCGGGCCGATGAACGTGTCATAGAAGTGACCGATGGCCACGCGCCCCCGGTGCGGCCGGGAGCCCACCGGATCCTCGACCCTGCCGTCGGCGGTGAACAGGCCGATCCAGCCCTCGCGGTCGTGTGCTGCGGCCGCGGTCAGCGACCGCTGCGCAGTGGCCAGCAGGTCCGCTCGTGTCATGGGCATATAGGTTGCCTACCACTTCCGTCTCGCGACAGTCGACTAGTTGTGCTGACGCGGGCACACTGGTCACTATCCGCTGTGCTGCGGGCACAGCCGTCAGGAGGACCACCATGGGCAACAGTTCTTCCGGGGGGCCGTTCGGCTTCGACCCCGAGGATTTCGACCGCGTCGTGCGGGAGGCGGGCGAAGGGCTGCGTGAGGCGTTCGACGGTCTTGGCCGGTTCGTGAACACCTCGGGTGAGCGCGCGGGATGGTCGGTGTTGTTCGACGAGTTCACCCGCGGCACCCGAGCCCGCACCCGGCCGGAGACCACCGGCGAGACCGGCGACGGGGTGTGGGCCATCTACACCGTCGACGACGGCGGCGGCGCCCACATCGAGCAGGTGTATCCCACCGAATTGGATGCCCTGAGGGCGAACAAGAACAACACCGACCCCACCCGGCGGGTCCGGTTCCTGCCCTACGGCATCGCGGTCAGCGTCCTCGACGGTCCCACCGACGGACCCGAGGCCACCGAGGGCGTGGAGTCACCGGGAGACTAGGTTTGACCTGCCGGTCAGGCCACCACCACACGCAGGTGCTCCCAGCCGCGGACCGTCGAGGTGGGCGCCAGCCTCGCGGTGCCGTAGTCGATGTCCCACTCGGGCCAGCGGTTGAGCAACTCGTCGAGCGCCACCCGGCCTTCCAGTCGGGCGAGGTTGGCACCTAGGCAGTAGTGCACACCCTTGCCGAAGGTGAGGTGGCTGATGTTGTCCCGGTGGATGTCGAAGGTGTCGGGCTGCCGGTATCGGCGCTCGTCGCGGTTGGCCGCGCCGAACAACAGCAGCATGGCCGACCCGGCCGGAACGGTCTGCCCGTAGCACTGGAAATCCCGCGCCATGTAGCGGGCCACGTGCGGACCGGTGGGCTCGAATCGCAACGTCTCGTCGACAGCGCGCAGCAACAGCGACCGGTCGGCGACGATCTCGCGGCGCTGGTCGGGGTGCTCGGCGAGCACCTTGGCCAGCCAACCGATCAGCCGGCCGGTCGTCTCGTTCCCCGCCCCGGCGACCACCTGCGTGTAGTGCAGTACCTCTTTGCGGGTCAGTTTTCGCCGCACGCCGTGTTCGTCGTCGAACTCGACGTTGAGCAGGGCGGTCATCAGGTCGTCGGAAGGGTTGTCCGATCGCCATTCGACGTAGTCGGCGTAGATGCTGCCGTCGGCGATCTTGTCGGCGTTCATCACCTTCATCGGCGCACCCGGTTTGGTGCGCAGGTTGGCGTCGTTGGCGTCGCGGACCGAGACCTGCTCGGACTCGGGGATTCCCAGCAGCATGCCGATCACCCGCATCGGCATCATCGAGGCCAGTTCGGCGATGATGTCGAACCCGTCGGAGCCCACCAGCGGGTCGAGACATCTCACGCAGTACCGGCGGATCTGGTCTTCGATCTCGGCCATCCGCCGCGGCGTGAACACCCGCGACATCAGACCGCGCAGCATCGTGTGCTCGGGCGGGTCCTCGAACATCATCACGCCCTTGGGCATGTCGAATTGCGATTTGACCAGCTCCAGGATGTCGCTGCGGCTGTTGGAGAACGTCTCCCAATCCGAGAGCGCTTTCTCGACGTCGGCGTGCCGCGACAGCGCCCAGAAGTCGTAGCGCTCGTTGTAGTACAGCGGCGCTTCGTCGCGGAGACGCGCATAGGTGGGATACGGGTCGGCGGTGATCCGCACGTCGTACGGGTCGTAATAAACTGTCGCCGAGTCTGCGGGCGCGGTCGTGGCTCCCCTCGGGTCCGCCATCGGCACGCTCCTCCTCGGCGGCAACCGCACAAGCGCTGTTGGGCGATCGCTCAGCATTCTGCTGTGGCTATGTCTAGCAGCGGGCTCGACCGGCGGTCAAGGGCCGAATCGGCGCGGATCGCACGGCGACCGGGCCCGCGCGGGGTGACCTGGCCCGCACCGACGTGTAAGCAGTTAGCAGCGACACAGTTACTTGGCCAATCTGCGGGTCGGATGAGAACTTATACGGGCTAAGTTACGATCGGCAGAACATCCGGAACGAAATCAGAGGGTTGAGAATTGCGCGGCAAGGGTCAGGGTCAGGCGACGTGATCGGCATCGCCAAGCGGGTGTGGCTTCCGTTGCTCATCGTGTTCGTGGTGGTGGTCGCCGGCCTCACCGTCTCGCGTATCCGGACGTTCTTCGGCTCCGAGGGCATCATCGAGACGCCGCGCAACTTCGCCGATCTGCCCGAGCCCTACGACCCCAAAGAGGTCCGCTACGAGATCTCCGGGAGCGGGTCCTACGCCGACATCAACTATCTGGATCTCGACGCCAAACCGCAGCGCGTCGACGGCGCGGCGTTGCCGTGGTCGCTCATGCTGAGCACCACCGAACCGTCGGCCGCGCCCAACATCGTCGCCCAGGGTGACGGCAGCACCATCACCTGCCGCATCTTCGTCGACGATGAACTCAAGGACGAGAGGACGACGGACGGCTTGAACGCCCAGACCTTCTGCTTTGTGAAGTCCGCATGAGCACTCCGGTCACCGACACGCCGACCGACGCGTTCCCGCCCGCCCGTAAGCCGTCGCGCCCGTTCATTCCCCGGATGATCCGCGCGTTCGCCGTGCCCATCGTCCTGGGCTGGATCGCGCTCATCGTCGTGGTCAATGTCGTTGTGCCCCAGCTGGAGACGGTCGGCCAGATGCAGGCCGTCTCGATGAGCCCCGGCGATGCGCCGTCGATGATCTCGATGAAGAAGGTCGGCGAGCTGTTCGAGGAAGGCGACTCGGACAGCTCGGTGATGATCGTGTTCGAGGGCCAGGAACCCCTGGGCGACGAGGCGCACGCCTGGTACGACGAGATGGTCGACCGGCTCGAAGCGGACACCGCCCACGTGCAGTCCGTGCAGGATTTCTGGAGCGACCCGCTGACCGCCTCGGGCTCGCAGAGCACCGACGGCAAGGCCGCCTACGTCCAGGTGAAGCTGGCCGGTAACCAGGGCGAGGCGCTGGCCAACGAATCGGTGGAGGCTGTCCAGAACATCGTGGACAGCCTCGAACCGCCGCCGGGCGTGAAGGCCTATGTCACCGGCCCTGCGGCGCTGGCCGCCGATCAGCACATCGCCGGCGACCGCAGCATGCGGTTGATCGAGGCGACGACGTTCACCGTCATCATCATCATGTTGCTGCTGGTTTATCGGTCGATCGTCACCGTGCTGATCACGCTGGTGATGGTCGTGCTGTCGTTGACCACCGCGCGCGGGGTGGTGGCGTTCCTCGGTTATCACGAGATCATCGGCCTGTCGACGTTCGCGACGAACCTGTTGGTGACGCTCGCGATAGCCGCGGCGACCGACTACGCCATCTTCCTGACAGGGCGCTATCAGGAAGCGCGCGAGGCCGGCGAAGACAAAGAGACCGCCTTCTACACGATGTTCGACACCACCGCGCACGTGGTTCTCGGCTCGGGTCTGACCATCGCCGGTGCGACGTTCTGCCTGAGCTTCACTCGGTTGCCGTACTTCCAGACCATGGGCATTCCGTTGGCGATCGGCATGTTCGTGGTGGTGATGGCCGGCGTCGTGCTGATGACCGCCATCATCAGCGTCGTCACCCGCTTCGGCAGGATTCTGGAGCCCAAGCGCACGATGCGGGTTCGGGGGTGGCGCAAGATCGGTGCGGCGGTGGTCCGCTGGCCGGGCCCGATCCTCGTGGCGACGGTCGCGCTGTCGCTGGTCGGACTGCTCGCCCTGCCCGGCTACGAGACCAACTACAACGACCGCAATTATCTGCCTGCCGATCTGCCCGCCAACGAGGGCTACGCTGCCGCAGACCGCCACTTCTCGCAGGCCCGGATGAACCCTGAACTGCTGATGGTCGAAAGTGACCACGATCTGCGCAACTCGGCCGATTTCCTGGTGATCGACAAGATTGCCAAAGCGCTCTTTCGGGTCGAGGGCATCGCCCGGGTTCAGGCGATCACCCGCCCGGACGGCAAACCGATCAAGCACACGTCGATTCCGTTCCAGATGAGCATGCAGGGCACGACCCAGCGGCTCAACGAGAAGTACATGCAGGACCGGATGGCCGACATGCTGGTGCAGGCCGACGAGATGAGCAACACCATCGCCACGATGGAGAAGATGTCGGACCTGACCCAGCAGATGTCCGAGATCACCCACAGCATGGTCTCGAAGATGGAGAACATGCTGACCGACATCGAGGATCTGCGCGACAGCATCGCGAACTTCGATGACTTCTTCCGCCCGATCCGCAACTACTTCTACTGGGAACCGCACTGCTATAACATCCCGGTGTGCTGGGCGATGAGGTCGGTGTTCGACACCCTCGACGGCATCAACGTGATGACCGATGACTTCCGGGAGATCCTGCCCGACATGAAGCGCCTGGACACGTTGATGCCGCAGATGGTCGCGCTCATGCCCGAGATGATCGAGACGATGAAGACCATGCGTACGATGATGCTGACGATGTACCAGTCCCAGAAGGGAATGCAGGATCAGATGGCGGCGATGTCCGAGGACGCCGATGCCATGGGCGAGGCGTTCGACGACTCGATGAACGATGACTCGTTCTACCTGCCGCCGGAGATCTTCGAGAACAAGGACTTCCAGCGCGGGCTGGAGCAGTTCCTGTCCCCCGACGGCCACGCGGTGCGTTTCATCATCGCCCACGAGGGTGATCCGTTGACCCCCGAGGGCATCAGGAAGATCGACGCGATCAAGACCGCTGCGAAGGAGGCCATCAAGGGCACTCCGCTGGAGGGGTCGAAGGTCTACCTCGGCGGTTCGGCGGCAACCTTCAAGGACATGCAGGACGGCAACAACTACGACCTGTTGATCGCCGGCATCTCGGCGCTGGGCCTGATCTTCATCATCATGCTGATCATCACGCGCGCCGTGGTCGCCGCCGCGGTCATCGTCGGCACGGTCGTGGTGTCCCTCGCCGCGTCGTTCGGGCTGTCGATCCTGTTCTGGCAGCACATCCTGGGCATCGAACTGCACTGGATGGTGTTCGCCATGGCCGTGATCATCCTGTTGGGCGTGGGCGCCGACTACAACCTGCTGCTGGTCTCGCGCCTCAAGGAGGAGATTCACGCCGGGGTCGGCACGGGCATCATCCGCGCGATGGGTGGCAGCGGCACGGTGGTAACCGCCGCCGGACTCGTCTTCGCCTTTACAATGATGTCGATGGCGGTCAGCGAGTTGACCGTGATCGCCCAGGTCGGTACGACGATCGGTCTGGGTCTGCTGTTCGACACACTCGTGATCCGCGCGTTCATGACCCCGGCCATTGCCGCGTTGATGGGACCGTGGTTCTGGTGGCCGCAACGGGTGCGCACCAGACCGGTCCCCTCGCCCTGGCCGAAACCTGAACGGCTGCAGACAGATCCAGCAGAGGGAGTGAGGCCATGAAGCGGGTCCTGGTAGGAATCGCCGCGCTGGCCGTGGGGCTCGGGTTCGCCGCGCCCGCGGCGGCCGACCCCGACACCGCCTTCTCCAACGAACTGCACACCTACGGCATCTACGGTCAGAAGGACTACAACGCCTGGATCGGCAAGATCACGTGCAAGCGCCTGGCCACCAACCTCGACGCGAACGCCTTCGAGGCGGCGCACTTCGTGCACAACCAGCTGGACAAGGACGCCACCACCGAGCAGGCATGGCAGTTCCTGGCCGCGGGGTTGCGCACGTACTGCCCGGACAAGCTCTACGTCCTCGATCAAGCACCGCGACAGTGACGCGGGACGCGATGACCTCGATCAAGTCCGCGGCGTGTGCCGCAGCGGTCGCGTGCGGGCTGGCCGTCGGCAGCCTGCATTCGGGCGTGGCGAGCGCACAACCACCTCCGCCGCCGGCGCCCGTCCAGGGTGAGCAGCCACCCGCCTGGGCGCCGCCGAAGCCCGCCGAGCACTGGAATGGCCAACCCGTCGTGTGGAACTCGGCCTGGGGTGGACGGTGGGGCGTGTGGATCAACGGCGGCTTCATCTCACTGACGTCGAATCCGGTGACGGGCGGCGGCTGATCCGATGAGGCATCGCCAACCGAACGATGAGGCAGGAGGAATGATGACTGGACTGGTGAGTCGCGTCGCGCGGGTGGGTCTCGGTTTCCTCGGAGCGGCGGCGGTCTGTCTGAGCCTCACCGGCCCGGCGGCCGCCGATTCCACCGAGGACTATCCGATCCCGAGGCGGATCATCCACACGACCTGCGACGTCGAGCAGTATCTGGCGGCGGTGCGGGACACCAGCCCGGTGTACTACGAGCGGTACATGATGGACCGGGCCAACCGGCCCGCCGACGTCCAGCAGGCCGCGTTCGACCGTATCCACTGGTTCTTCTCTCTCGATGCGGTGGGACGCCGCCAGTACTCCGAGAACACCGCGACCAACGTCTTCTACGAGCAGGTGGCCACGCGCTGGGGCAACTGGGCGAAGATCTTCTTCAACAACAAGGGCGTCGTGGCCCACGCCACCGACGTGTGCATGAACTATCCGCGCGGCGACATGTCGGTGTGGCACTGGCCCGTCGCGCGATAACTGCGTCACCGCCCGGGTTCGATTCGGTGTCTTCGGCGAAGCCGTGTCATTCGGCCGCGACACCCTCGAACGCGTGACATTCTGATCGTCGTCTGTAACGCTCGACGGCGTCTGTCGCGAAGGAGTCCGGGATGTCCACACCGTCGCCGGTACACACCGCCGACCCCGCGGATGGGACCCACCGTCCCCGCCGGGCGTGGGCGGCCGTGTCTGCCCTGGCGGTCGTCGGCACACTGAACTACGCCGACCGCTTCCTGCCCGCGGTCCTGGCCGAACCCATCAGGGAAGATCTCTCGTTGTCCGACACCGCCATCGGTGTCATCAACGGGTTCGGGTTCCTCGCCGTCTACGCGTTGGTCGGCATACCCATCGCCCGCATCTCCGACCGGGGTGCGTACGGGCTGGTGATCTCGGGGTGCCTGTCGTTGTGGGGCGTGATGACGATGCTGGGCGGAGCCGTGCAGTCCGGCCTCCAACTCGCGCTGACCCGCGTGGGGGTCGCCATCGGCGAAGCCGGGTCGACGCCCGCCGCGCACGCCTACGTGGCCCGCAACTTCGCGCCCGAGCGTCGCGCCGCGCCACTGGCGGTCATCACGCTGGCCATCCCGCTGGCCAGCGCGGCCAGCCTTATCGGCGGCGGGCTCCTGGCCCAGGCGCTGGGCTGGCGCACCGCTTTCGTGGTGATGGGCGCACTCAGCGTGGCGTTCGTCCCGGTCGTGCTGGCGGTGATGGGCCGGCGGCAGAGCCCCCTCCCCGACCCGTCCCCTTCACCCCGACAGGCCGGGCCGTGGTGGGAGATCCTGCGCAAGCCGAGCTATCTGGCGATCGTCACCGGGGCGGCGTGCGTCTCGGTGGCCGGTTACGCGTTGACGACGTTCGCGCCGGCCTTCCTGATGCGGGCCCGCGGTATGTCGCTGGGCGAGGTGGGCCTGCAGTACGGCATCGCCAGCGGCGTCACCGGCATCCTCGGCCTGCTCGTCGTCGGGCGGGTGGCCGACCGGTTGTCGGGTGTCGACCCACGCTGGCTGCTGTGGCTGGTCGCCGCGATGACGGCCGCGCTGCTGCCGTTCTCCACGCTGGGGTTCGTGGTGGGAAGCAGCGGGCTCGCGGTCTGTTTCATCGCGTTGAGCTATGTCGTCGGCACGGCCTACATGGCGCCGTCGATCGCCGCGATCCAGCGGTTGGTGCCCGCCGAGCAGCGCGCGACAGCCTCGGCGATCTTCCTGTTCTTCAGCGCCATCGTCGGTTCCGCGGGGCCGTTCGTCACCGGGCTGATCAGCGACGCCCTCAAGGCCGACCTGGGCAACATGTCACTGCAACGCGCCCTGCTGGTCGTCGTGCCGGTGATGCACCTGGCGGCGATCGCGAGCTACCTGGTCGCGAGCCGACTGTTCATCCGGGGAATCGTGGTGGATCCCCAGGCCGCCGTCCAGCGTTGATCAGAGACCGAACTGGTCCTCGATGACGCCCAACCACACCTGCGCCGCGTCGATGGCCACCTTCTCACTGATGAAGGCGTGCTGGGTCCCGGTGTAGACATCGCGGAACGCCCGCTCGAGGCGGCTGCCCTCCCGGATCGCGCTGGTGCCGGCCACCAGGTGCGCCCATTCCGCGCACCCGCGGGCGGTGTCGGTGGCGAACACCGCGGCCACCCGCATGTCGGCGCGCAGCGTCGGCGTGAGCTCGCCACCGGCGGCGACGGCCGCCTCCGCGGTGCCGAACGCGTCGAGCACCAGCAGACGCGCCGCCCGCCAGGCCGCCACGTGGTGGGCCAGGCCCTTCTGGAACGTGGGTCGGCTGGCCAGCGCCGCCATGTCGCTCATCCGGAACTTCGTCGCCGCCAGTTCGGCCACGTCGTCGAGCATGCTCTTGGCGACCCCGAGCGCCCACGCGGCATGGCCCGCAGCGGTCACCGGCATCATCCCCATCCGGGTGGCCGGTGAACTCCCCCGCCGGGGCTCGCGGCTGAACAGCGCGAAGGTGCGGCGGTGCGGGACGAACACGTCGTCGAGGGCGTAGTCGTAGGAGCCGGTTCCCTTGAGCCCCTGCACATGCCAGCCGTCCTTGAACTCGACCTCGTCACGCGGCACCACGGCCACCTGCATGTCGGGCACGCCCTCGCTGATCCAGCGGATCTCGCCGTCGACCATCGGCAGGAACCCCGCCGCCACGTACTCGGCGTGGCCGGTGCCCGACCCGAAGCTCCACGATCCGGTCAGCCGGTAACCGCCGTCGACGGCGGTACCCTGACCGTTGGGGAAGAACTGCCCGCCCATCGTGACGTGGTTTTCGTTCGCGGTGAACACCTCGACGAAGCCGTCGTCGGGCAGATACGTTGCCGCGGCGAATGCCGACGGCAGGTTGGCGATCCCCACCCAGCCGAATGACCCGTCCTGCCAAGCCATTTCGATCCAGGTCTCGATCATCTCCGCGAACGAGGGCTCCATCCCCCCCGCGGCGGAAGGGTTGAAGGCGGACATCAGGCCGGTGGACCACATCGATTCGACGATCGCCGCCGTCAGCGTGCGGTTTCGTTCGGATTCGGCAGCCTCGGCGAAGACCAGATCGCGCATCTCGCGGGCCAGTCCGACGACGTGGTCAGGGGCGTGGGCAACCTGGGATACCGGCGTCACGGGTCGACCGTACGCGGTCAGGGCAACGCAGTGAACACATTCACCATTTCTGTCATGTCGGGTCCGGGCAGCGGCGCCGCCGCGGGGTCGGTGGCGGCCGCCAGATGCGTTTCTGACAGGTGAGTTTCGGGCAGGTGCGGCAGTTCGGCCGACGCCGGGCTCGATGCCTGGCCCGGGTCGGGGGCCGCCTCGAGGAGCGCGGCGGGCGCAGGTTCGGCAGCGACGGCGGCGACTTCGGGGGCCGGGTCGGCGCCGATCGCGGCGACCGGTTGCTGCACGGGCTCGTAGAACTGTGGCGAGACGACGGCCGGCTCCTGGACCGGGACCGGGGTGACGACGACCTTGCGGTCCGTCGCCGCGGTGGCCGACGGGGCCGCGACGGCCACCCAACCGGGATCGGCCGGCGTGGCCTGTTCGGCGGTGACGATCGCCGTGGCCGGCTCGATCCGTGGCGCCGGTTCCGCGGAGAGCAGCAGCACTCCCAGGCCCGCCGCGACGGCCGCGCTGAGCACGGCGGTGACGACCCGGCGCCGCGCTCGTCCTCGTCGCGGCTCCGGAACCGCCACCGTCTGCGTGTCGCCGGGATCGACCTCGGCTCGTGCGGCGCCATAGGCCAATGCCAGCCGCGGTGCCATGTCCATCGCGTCGGGGTGAACGGGGGCCGCCATCGCAGCCGCCGTGGGCACCGCCTCGACGTGGTCGAAGCCGAGATGCTCCAATCGCGTTCGCAGCCCGAGACCGTCGTGCGCGGCGTCGGTCTTCCACGTCAGCCGGACGCCCCCGATCTCCACACCGATCGCCCGGGCGATGGCGCAGGCGCCGCGCGCCGCTGCGCAGGCGGTCTCGCCTGCGGGGTCCACGTCGAGTGCGTCGTGGTCGAGCAGCGCGCCGTCGGCGTCCACGAGCGCCCAGACGACATCGTCGGCGGTCAGGGACAGGCCCAGCACTGCGCTCACGGCGATCCCTTCCCTCGAACCGGTGTGTGCGATCTATCGAGCGCGCCTGCGGTGCTGTTACAGAAGTGAGGACTGGACAACGCTCGGACCAGCCCATAAGCTCCCGCTTTAAAGGTTGGTACGGAGACCTTTAAACCCTGGCCCGGGTGCTCGGCAGATCGGCAGGAGCGTAACGCCGAGTCGCGCGTCGCGCGCGCCGCCGACCGCGACGACGTCGTCGCGCCGGGCCGTGCTGTCCGTTTTGCTACTTAAATTACGTTGCGCGCCAATGCTTTTGGTGTGATTATGCAACGTCGACGCAACCATGTGGGGCATAGTGTGTTAGCTCACACCATCGAATGGAGTCTCATGTCATGAGTAGCGACAGTCATCCCATCCACACCGGGCGCGGTGTCGAAGAACATCGGGAATCGGACGAGTATCTGCAGAAGCGCCAACTGAAGCGAGGAACCGCAGGCTGGTTGCTGTTGGCCAGTCTCGGCGTCGGTTACGTCATCTCCGGTGACTACTCCGGCTGGAACTTCGGACTGGGCGAAGGCGGTTTCGGCGGCCTCGCGATCGCCGCCGTCATCATCGCCTGCATGTACCTGGCGCTGGTGCTCGGCATGGCCGAGATGTCGTCGGCACTTCCCGCGGCAGGCGGCGGCTACACCTTCGCGCGCCGCGCGCTGGGCCCGTGGGGCGGGTTCGCGACCGGCACCGCGATCCTCATCGAATACGCGATCGCGCCCGCCGCCATCGCCACCTTCATCGGCGCCTACGTCGAATCGCTGAACATCTTCGGGATCACCGACGGCTGGTGGGTCTACCTCGCCGTGTACGCCGTGTTCATCGGCATCCACCTCGCCGGTGTCGGTGAGGCGCTCAAGGTCATGTTCGTGATCACCGGCATCGCGCTGGTGGGCCTGGTCATCTTCGCGATCGCCGCGATCGGCCAGTTCGACGCGAACAACCTGACCGACATCGCCGTGACCGACGCCGCCGGAGCTTCTTCGTTCCTGCCCTACGGCTTCATCGGCATCTGGGCCGCGATCCCGTTCGCGATCTGGTTCTTCCTGGCGATCGAGGGGGTCCCGCTGGCGGCCGAGGAGGCCGCCAACCCGGAACGCAACGTGCCGCGGGGCATCATCGCCGGGATGGCCGTCCTGCTGTGCACCTGCGTCACGGTCCTCGTGCTGACCACCGGCGCCGGCGGCGCGGCCGCGATGTCGGAGTCGGGCAACCCGCTGGTCGAGGCGCTGGGCGACGGCACGATGGCCAAGGTCGTCAACTACATCGGGCTGGCAGGCCTGATCGCGAGCTTCTTCTCGATCATCTACGCCTACTCGCGGCAGTTGTTCGCGCTGTCGCGTGCCGGCTACCTACCGACGTTGTTGTCGGTGACGAATTCGCGCAAGGCGCCGACCCTGGCGCTGGTGGTGCCCGGCGTCATCGGCTTCATCCTGTCGCTGACCGGTCAGGGCGCCCTGTTGCTGAACATGGCGGTGTTCGGGGCCGCACTGAGCTACGTGCTGATGATGGTCAGCCACATCGTGCTGCGCCGGCGCGCACCTGAGATGCACCGGCCGTACCGCACCCCTGGAGGCGTCGTCACAACCGGCTTCGCCCTCGTCATCGCGGTGCTGGCGGTCATCGCGACCTTCCTGGTCGACAGCGTCGCCGCGTTGAGCTGCCTGATCGTCTTCGCCGCGTTCATGGCCTACTTCGGGCTGTACAGCAGGCACCGTCTGGTGGCCAATTCGCCCGACGAGGAGTTCGCCGCGCTGGCCGCCGCCGAGGACGAGCTGAGATGAAATGAGATGACGTACAGCCAGCAGGTTTCGGGCCACACCTATCAGTTCGACGGGCTCGTCGAACTGATGGCGAAGGCGACCCCGCTGCGTTCCGGTGACGAGCTCGCCGGCTGCGCAGCGGCCTCCGACGCCGAACGGGCCGCCGCCGCTTGGGTGCTGGCCGACCTGCCGCTGTCGACGTTCCTCACCGAGGTGGTGGTGCCGTACGAGACCGACGACGTCACCCGCCTGATCATCGACACCCACGACCGTGACGCGTTCGCGGCTGTCTCGCACCTGACCGTCGGCGGGTTCCGCGACTGGCTGCTCGACGCGTCTTCGCAGCCACACGCCGCGCAGGCCATCGCGGCGGTGGTGCCGGGCCTGACGCCGGAAATGGTTGCGGCGGTGTCGAAGATCATGCGCAACCAGGATCTGATCGCGGTGGCGGCGGCCACCACGGTCAGCGCCGCCTTCCGCACCTCGATCGGGATCCCGGGAACCCTGGCGACCCGGCTTCAGCCCAACCATCCGACCGACGATCCGCGCGGTATCGCCGCGGCCACGCTCGACGGGCTGCTGATGGGCTGCGGCGACGCGGTGATCGGCATCAACCCGGCCACCGATTCCCCGCAGCACACGTCGGACCTGCTGAACCTGCTCGACGACATCAGGCAGCGCTTCGACATCCCGATGCAGTCGTGTGTCCTCAGCCATGTCACGACGACGATGGAGTTGATCGAGCGGGGCGCACCGGTCGATCTGGTGTTCCAGTCGATCGCGGGCACCCAGGGTGCGAACACGAGTTTCGGCATCACCCTGCCGATGCTCGCGGAAGCCAACGAGGCCGGGCGGTCGCTGGGCCGCGGCACCGTCGGAGACAACGTGATGTACCTCGAGACCGGGCAGGGTTCGGCGTTGTCGGCGCATGCCCATCTCGGCGTCGGCGGCAGGCCGGTGGACCAGCAGACGCTGGAGACACGGGCCTACGCGGTGGCGCGTGCGCTGGACCCGCTGCTGGTCAACACCGTGGTCGGCTTCATCGGCCCGGAGTATCTCTACGACGGCAAGCAGATCATCAGGGCGGGGCTGGAGGACCACTTCTGCGGCAAGCTGCTCGGCCTGCCGATGGGTGTCGACGTCTGCTACACCAATCACGCCGAAGCCGACCAGGACGACATGGACACCCTGCTGACGCTGCTCGGCGTCGCGGGGGCGGCGTTCGTCATCACCGTGCCCGGCGCGGACGACGTGATGCTCGGCTATCAGAGCCTGTCGTTCCACGATGCGCTGTATGTCCGCCAGGCATTACAGCTGCGGCCCGCACCGGAGTTCGAGGCGTGGCTGGCACAGCTGGGGATGGCCGACGACGCCGGACGTGTCCTGCCGGTCGACCCGGCAGGCTCGCCGCTGCTCGGATTGGCGGCCGGGCAGTGACCGCCCAGGACAGGTCGCCGGCGGAGGACGTGTGGGCGCCGCTGCGCCGCACCACGCGGGCCCGCATCGGCCTGGGCCGGGCGGGCAACTCGCTGCCGTCGCAACGGGTTCTGGAGTTCAAGGCCGCGCACTCCGCCGCGCGTGACGCCGTCCACGAGCCGCTGGACGCCGACGGGTTCGGCCGGGCCGTGGAAACCGTGGGCCTCGGCGTTCCGCTGTACGTGCGCAGCCAGGCGTCGGACCGCAGCGAGTACCTGCGGCGACCCGACCTCGGCCGCACCCCCGCGGACCTGGCGGGGCTGCCACGCTCCGGCGCCGACATCGGGATCGTGCTGGCCGACGGGCTTTCGCCGCGCGCGCTGACCGACCACGGAACCGGGCTGCTGGCCGCCTTGGCGGCCGAGTTCACCGGCCACTACCGGCTGGCGCCGCCGGTGATCGCCACGCAGGCGCGGGTGGCTCTCGGCGATCACATCGGTGCGGCACTGGACGTCGCGACCCTCATCGTGATCATCGGAGAACGCCCGGGGTTGTCGGTGGCGGACAGCCTGGGCATCTACCTGACCCACCTGCCGCGACCGGGTCGCTCCGACGCCGACCGCAACTGCATCTCCAACATCCACCCGCCCGACGGTCTCGGGTACCAGCGGGCGGCGCACATCACGGCTTCCCTGGTTGCCGGGGCCCGTCGGTTGGGCCGCTCCGGGGTGGACCTCAAGGACACCTCCCGCGCGGAACTCGCCGGAGGACCCGAACCGATCACCGCCTGAGGAACGGCTACGCGGTGGTGTTGGCCAGCGCATCGATGCGGCGCAGCGCGTCCTCGGCCAGCGCCGCCACGTCGAATCCGCCGGCAGCACCGCAGGCGGTGATCTCGATCGCCGCGTTGTGCGCGGCGACGAACGTGTTGTCGCAATTCCAGTCGACCGCGCGCAGCGACCACACGACGCTGCCCTGTGGGCCGCCGCCGGCTGGAGGCAGCACGTCGAACAGGTACGTGCGCTCACCCATCGTGGTGACGGTCAACTGGGTGCCGCGGCAGGACTCGATGGCCGCTCGCGCGTCGGCCAGCGCCGCGGCGGGATCGAAGTCGAATCGGTAGACGGCCACCATCTCCTCGACGTACACGGCGCCGTCCGCGGTGGTCCAGTGACCGCCGTCGGTGGCCAGTGGGTGATGGGCGTCGATGAACGGCGGATCCACCTCGCGCGCCAGCCCGCTGCACGATTCCGGCTCGGCGGTGACGAACAGATTGCCGTCCTCGCCGAGGACTTTGGGGCTCAGCAGATCGACGACCTGCAGCGCCGTGATCGGGGCGGCCAGCGCGGCGGGTGTGGGGGTCGCGTCCTCGACGGTCTGCGTGCAACCGGTGGCCACCACGACGGCCACACCGGTCACGACCGCCGCCGTGATCGGACGATGCCGCACCGCCGTGCTCACCTTCCGAAGCCCGCCTCCCGCAGCGCCTGCGCCATCGAGCCTCCCGTTGCGTTCGTTGGCCGCGGGCCGGAGTTGTTGCCACGCAACGGCTTCCGGTCCTTCTTGGCATTGGGACGCGGTCCCCGCGAGCGTTCCGGTCGCCGGGTACCGGCCTCGCGGGGCGGGGTGTCGTTCAGGCGCAGGGTCAGCCCGATCCGCTGGCGCTCGACATCGACGTCGACGACCTTCACCTTCACCACCTGGCCGGACCGCACCACCTCGTGCGGATCGGACACGAAGCGGTCCGCCATCGCCGAGACATGGACGAGGCCGTCCTGATGCACGCCGACATCGACGAAGGCGCCGAACGCCGCCACGTTGGTCACCACGCCCTCGAGCACCATGCCGACCTCGAGGTCCGCCACCTTCTCGACCCCGGCGGCGAATGTCGCCGTCGTGAACGCCGGGCGCGGATCACGCCCCGGCTTCTCGAGTTCGGCCAGGATGTCGGTCACCGTCGGGACGCCGAAGCGGTCGTCGGCGAACTCGGACGGACGCAGCGTCCGCAGCGCACGCCCGTCGCCGATGATCTCGGCGAGCGTGACCCCGGCGCGGTCGAGGATGCGCCGGACCACCGGGTAGGCCTCGGGGTGGACTCCGGACGCATCGAGCGGATCGTCACCGTCGCGGATCCGCAGGAAACCAGCGCACTGTTCGAAAGCCTTGGAGCCCAACCGCGGAACCTCGAGCAGCGCGCGGCGGCTCTGGAACCGTCCGGCGCGGTCCCGGTGCGCGACGATGGCCTCGGCCAGCGACTCGGTGATTCCCGAGACACGCGCCAGCAGCGGCACCGAGGCGGTGTTGAGATCCACGCCGACGGCGTTGACCGCGTCCTCGACGACCGCGCCGAGGCTGCGGGCCAGGATTCCCGGCGACACGTCGTGCTGGTACTGCCCCACCCCGATCGACTTCGGCTCGATCTTGACCAACTCCGCCAGCGGGTCCTGCAGCCGCCGCGCGATCGACACGGCCCCGCGCAGTGTCACGTCGAGGTCGGGCAGTTCGTGGGCCGCGTAGGCCGACGCGGAGTACACCGACGCGCCGGCCTCGCTCACCATCGCCTTGGCCGGCGGCTTCGCCCCGGCCGCGCGGATGTCCGCGATGAGTTCGGCGGCCAGCGCGTCGGTCTCGCGGGAGGCGGTGCCGTTGCCGACGGCGATCAGCTCGACCCCGTGCCGGGCCACCAGCGCGGCCAGCGTCGCCTTCGCCGAATCCCACTGCTTCTGCGGTTGATGCGGGAAGACCGCGCAGGTGTCCACCACCTTGCCGGTGCCGTCGACGACGGCGACCTTGACGCCGGTCCGGAAGCCGGGATCGAGGCCGAGGGTGGCGCGGTTTCCCGCGGGGGCGGCGAGCAGCAGATCCCTGAGGTTCTTGGCGAACACCGCCACGGCATCCTCCTCGGCGCGCAGCCGCAGCCGGACGCGCGCGTCCACCGACGCCGAGATCGACAGCCTGGTGCGCCACGCGAAGCCCACGGCGGCGGTGAGCCACGGCGTCGCGGCACCGGCCGCGGACAGGTCGATGCCGAGCGCGCCGGCGATCATGGCCTGGTACCCGGCGTCTTCCCCGCCGTCGAGGCCGAGCGCCAGAACCTGTTCCTTCTCGCCGCGCAGCACGGCCAGCACGCGGTGCGACGGCATCGTGGCCAGCGACTCGGAGAAGTCGAAGTAGTCGCGAAACTTCTGCGCCTTCTGCGCCGCCTGGCCGCTGTCGGGCAGGTCGGGGTGCAGCCGGGAACGCAGCGAACCGTTCTGCCAGAACCGTTCTCGAAGCGCGCCGACGAGCTCGGCGTCCTCGGCCGCACGTTCGACGACGATGTGGCGCGCACCCTCCAGCGCAGCGGCGGCGTCCTCGACCTTCTCCCCGACGAACCCGGACGCCGCGTCGACCGGGTCCAGCCCGGCGTCCGCGAGCAGCCGGTCGGCCAACGGCTCAAGGCCGGCTTCCCTGGCGATCTGCGCCTTGGTCCGCCGCTTGGGCTTGTAGGGCAGGTAGATGTCTTCGACCCGGGCCTTGGTGTCGGCGGCCAGCAACGCCGCGGTGAGCTCGGCGGTGAGCTTGCCCTGCTCCTTGATCGACGTCAGGACGGCGTTCCGCCGGTCGTCGAGTTCGCGTAGGTATCCGAGGCGCTCCTCCAGGGTGCGGAGCTGGCCGTCGTCGAGGCTGCCGGTCGCCTCCTTGCGGTAGCGGGCGATGAACGGCACCGTGGCGCCGTCGTCGAGCATCCGCACCGCCGCGGCGACCTGGCCTTCCCCGACAGCCAGTTCCTCGGCGAGACGGGCATTCACAGACTTTGCAGCGGCGCCGGATTTCACGCGCAGGACCCTACCGAACGGGTGCGACACACATCGCCCTGACACGGCCGCGGCGCTCGGGATTCGCGCACCCCGGCCGGTGCACCGCCGTCGACGGTGAACCGGCCGGCGGCGCGGTGCCTAACGCAGCTCGAACCGGTCGTTGTTCATCACCTTGACCCACGCGGCGACGAAGTCCTCGACGAACCTGTCCTTGCTGTCGTCCTGCGCGTACACCTCGGCGATGCCACGGAGCACCGAGTTCGACCCGAACACCAGGTCGTTGGCGGTCGCCGTCCACTTGAGTGCGCCCGACGACCGGTCACGGCCCTCGTAGACGTTCTCGGCCGACTCCGACGGCTTCCACTCCGTGTTCATGTCGAGCAGGTTGACGAAGAAGTCGTTGCTCAACACGCCCGGCTTTTCGGTGAAAACACCGTGCTTGCTGCCGCCGTGGTTGACGTTCAGCGCCCGCAGACCGCCGATCAGGGCCGTCATCTCGGGAGCGGTCAGATCCAACATGTAGGCCCGCTCGACCAGCAACTGCTCCAGCGGATTCTTCTCACCCGGGCGCACGAAGTTGCGGAACCCGTCCGCGCGCGGTTCGAGCACCGCGAACGACTCCGCATCGGTGTCCTCTTGGGAGGCGTCGGTGCGGCCCGGCGCGAAGTGCACGTTGATCTCGAAACCGGCGTCGCGGGCGGCCTTTTCGACCGCCGCGGAACCGGCCAGCACGATCACGTCGGCCAGCGAGACCTTCTTGCCGCCCGAGGCGGAGGCGTTGAAATCCTGCTGGACGCGCTCGAGCACCGGCAGCACCTGAGCCAGTTCGGACGGCTCGTTGGCCTCCCAGTTGCGCTGCGGCTCCAGCCGAACCCGCGCGCCGTTGGCGCCGCCCCTCTTGTCGGTGCCGCGGAAGCTCGACGCCGACGACCAGGCCGTCTTCACCAACTGCTGCACGGTCAGGCCGGAGTCCAGCAGCTTCGCCTTGAGCTGTGCGGCGTCCTGGTCGTCGATCAGCTCGTGATCCACGGCGGGAACGGGGTCCTGCCACAGCTGGGGCTCCGGAACCCACGGGCCGAGGTAGCGGCTGATCGGCCCCATGTCGCGGTGCATCAGCTTGAACCAGGCCTTGGCGAACGCCTCGTTCATCTCCTCGGGGTGATCGAGCCAGCGCCGGGTGATCGGGCCGTAGATCGGATCCACCCGCATCGAGACGTCGGTGACGAGCATCGTGGGCTTGCGAGGCGGTCCGCCGAACGGGTCGGGGATGCTCGCCTCGGCGTCCTTGGCCTCGAACTGCCATGCGCCGCTCGGGCTCTTCGTCAGCTCCCACTCGTTGCCGTAGAGGATCTCCAGGTAGCCGTTGCTCCACTGCGTCGGCGTGCCAGTCCAGACCACCTCGAGGCCGCTGGTGATAGTGTCGCCGGCCTTGCCGGAGCCGAAGGGGCACTTCCAGCCGAGACCCTGCTGCTCGATCGGAGCGCCCTCGGGCTCGGGCCCCATACCCTCGTCCGGTCCGGCACCGTGCGTCTTGCCGAGGGTGTGGCCGCCGACGATCAGCGCGGCGGTCTCCTCGTCGTTCATCGCCATCCGGCCGAACGTCTCGCGGATGTCGTGCGCGGCGGCCAGCGGATCCGGCTTGCCTTCGGGCCCTTCGGGGTTGACGTAGATGAGGCCCATCGTGGTGGCGCCGAAGGGCTCTGCCAGCTTCCGGTCCTTGTCGTTGGTCCCGCCGTAGCGCGCGTCGGTGCCCAGCCAGGTGTCCTCCTGGCCCCACAGCATCTCCTCGGGCTCCCAGATGTCCGCACGGCCGAACGCGAAGCCGAACGTCTTGAAGCCCGCGGATTCCAGGGCGGCGTTTCCGGCGTACGCGATCAGGTCGGCCCAGGAGATCTTGTTGCCGTACTTGCGTTTGAGCGGCCACAGCAGTCGGCGCGCCTTGTCCAGGTTCGCGTTGTCGGGCCAGCTGTTGAGCGGGGCGAAGCGCTGGGCACCCTGACCCGCGCCGCCGCGGCCGTCGAAGATGCGGTAGGTGCCCGCGGCGTGCCAGCTCATCCGGATGAACAGGCCGGCGTAGCTGCCGTAGTCGGCGGGCCACCAGTCCTGGGAGGTGCTGACCACCGCTTGGACGTCGGCCTTGAACGCCTCGAGATCGAGCTTCTTGAACTCCTCGGCGTAGTCGAAGTCCCCGCCGAGCGGGTTGCCCTTCTCGTTCTGCCGGTGCAGCACAGACACGTCGACCTGCTCGGGCCACCAGTCGCGGTTGGTCAGCGGCGCGCTGGCCTTCGGCTTGGGGGAATCGATGACCGGGTTCTCGCTCTCGCTGTTGCTGGCGGTCGAGGCGTCCGGGGTGGGTGGGCGGCTGTCGGATGTATCGGAGGACACGGTGTTACCTTCCTGGATTTCATTCATCATTTGGTGGTTGGGCGGTGGTCACGGGTGCGACCTGGAAGCGTGCTGGATCGAGCAGTCGGGGCACAGGCCCCAGTAGATGACCTCGGCCTCGTCGATCTCGAAGCCGTCCAGCAGTCCCTGCTCGTCGGAGGCGGTCAGGCACGGCGCCTCGCCGACGGCGCAGTCGACGTCGGCGATGACCCCGCAGGAGCGGCACACGATGTGATGGTGGTTGTCGCCCACGCGGGATTCGTAGCGCGCCAGCGAGCCGGCAGGCTGGATGCGGCGCACCAGGCCGGCTCCGGTGAGGGCGTTGAGCGCGTCGTAGACGGTCTGGCGGGAAACGTCGGGAAGGCGTTGGCGCGCAGCGTCGATGATCATTTCCGTGTCGGCGTGCGGATGCTGCTCGACGGCGTGCATCACCGCCATGCGGGGCCGCGTGACGCGCAGGGCAGCTGACTTCAGCGCGTCCGCGTAGTCGGGGTTGTCGGCCATCTTCTCGATCCTGGCCCGCTTTCTGGAGATGATCAAGATTTCTGGCGAAAAATGTTGCCGTTCAGCAGAGCACGCTTCGTTTCGTGGATAGTCGGTCAGGATGGCGAACAGACCTTCAGGGCTGCGCGGCGCAGACCGCGGCGCGTTCCCGCCGGGCGGCCGCGGGGGCATGCGCGCAGAGCCGCGCCGCGGCGGCCGCCCCGAGGAAGCAGCCGAGCGATGCACCATCCGGGTGCGTCGCCGAGCCCGGACTTCGCCGTCATCACCAGCGCGACACCGGCGGCGCAGACGAGCACACCGGCAGCGGTCGTGCGGGACCCGGTGGACCCGACTGGGCCGTCCCACCACGGCAACGGCCGATGCTCCAGCGGTGCGAGCGCGTGGAACAGGGCCAGCATCACCACCGCGAAGACGACCGCGCGGAGCGCGAGCAGGGCCCGGAAGTCGGCGGCGTGCACGTCGTAGGCGTCCAGCCCGACGGCGTGCAGGCTGAACGCGGCGATCGCGATCCCGGGATGTGCCACAGGTAGAGCGTCATCGCTCCCCCGTTGCCCGTCGCGACGACGCGCCAGACCCGCGGCCGCTGGGCCCATCTGCGGATCGCGCCTGCGGCCAGGACGAAGGCACACGACATCCAGGTGCAGTGCAGCGCCAGCACCAGGGTGGGCGGAGAGACGTTGGAGATCCGTTCGGCGCCGGTGACGACGAGCGAGACCTCGTAGGGGCCGGCCGCGACGAGTATCACCTGTGCGACGAACGCCGACACCGCGACGGCGAGGGCGGCGCGGGCCGCGATCAGGCGGCGTGCGTAGGCGACCCCGATCGCCACGGGGATCAGCCAGACGACGACGAAGTTCGCGACGCCCGCCCCGGGTGTGCCCACGGCGAAGCGGATGCCGTCGATCGCCGCGGCGGCGACGACAAGGCAGCCGAGCAGGATCGCGACGGCCCGGCCGGAACTCAGGCGCGTGAGGGGCGGGACGAAGGCCAGCGCGACGAGGTAGACGCCGAGGAACCACAGCAGCGCCACGCTCTCCCGTCCGAGGCCGGCGGCAGATTCGGGGCCGAGCGTCAGGGCCACCACGACCAGGCCCACGGACCAGGCGGCGAGATACCAGAACACCGGGCGGCACAGCCGCTGCGCGCGGGCGAACAACCACGACCCCCACGGCACTCCCGCGTGGTGCCCGTAGGCTCCGGCGGCCCCGCCCGCGAGGAAGAACAGCGGCATCACCTGCACGATCCACGTGATCGCGGCGACGGCGGGGACCTGGCCGATCAGGTTTCCGATGCGGAGACCGCCGCTGTCGATGGTGGCGAGCAGCAGCGCGCAGTGCCCGAACATCACGACCACCAGCGCGGCGAGCCGGGCGACGTCCACGGCGCGGTCGCGCCCGGGTGGGGTTGTTGGCATACGGCAAGCATGCCTCGGCGGCAGCGCCCCGCGGATGAGTAGAACTACCCCATCCGAGCGGGCCGGGTGGCGGTCAGGGCAGGGCGCCGAAAACGTTGGACAGCGGCGGCGGCAGCGGCTGCGGCGCGGTGACGGGCTGGGGGGTGACCGTCACCGGCGCCTCGACGGGTCCGGCGGCCGGCGCCGCGGCGGGCAGGTGGGGTACCCCGACACTGGCCGAAAGTGATTCCGGCCCAATCGAATCCACGGCGAAGTGGGTGGCGTCTTCCGGTAACGGGACGGACTCCGGCTCGAGAGCGCTGGTGGCGGGCTGCCATGCGGCGATCGGCTCGGACACCTCCATCGGCCCGGACACCTCGATCGTCTCGGCGACGGGCTCGAACACGTCGACCGGCCCAGCCGGCTCGGCGATCGGCTGCGAGGCGGGCAGCGCCTCCGGTACGGCGACGGCGGGGGCCGCCACGGGGGCTGGGGCT